>CP070233.1:102500-782500 GCA_017355425.1 Dolichospermum sp. DET69 | reverse complement strand
AAAAGCCCTACCACCATTTAATTGCCAAGCAATCGGTGAAGCCGTTCCCATTGCATCTATTAATAAGCGTCCACTAACTTCCTGTTCATTACCCGTAGGTAAATGTTTAACATTAATCCTCACTTGTGTATCACTAATATTCACTTGAGAAAATTCCGTTTCATCCCAAATATCACCACCAGCAGCTTTAAGTTTTTGCCCACATAATGCCAATAACTTTTCCGAATCTAAAGCTATATTCAGGACAGTGGGAGTATGAAGAACAGACGATTTTAACTTAGACGGATTATTACCATCAAAAAACTTATTGAAACCGTCCTTATACTCCCTGGCAATAATTTCTGCTAATTCAGCATTTGTCAACAAACCCAAATTGATTAAACTTTGGATTTCATCACGAGAAATATTCCATTCTCGGTTCATTTTACCAAAAGGCAATCTTTCCACCAACAGCACCTTATAGCCCAATTTAGCCATGACTGCGGCATGAATTGACCCCAAAGCACCACCAATATAGATGAGGTCATACTGAGGACTAGCAGTAGGGGAGAGGAAAGGAGATGTTTCCTGACTATTCCCTTGATAAAATACCACTTGACGCGGCTTTTGCGGATTTCTCACCCCTTCTCGCCACCTTTGCTCCCACCAGTAAGCCCGCTTCAGGTCATATTCCCCATTAGGCATTTTCTGAAAATACTTGACAGTTAGAGGGTAATATGGTTCTAGCTCTGCGAAAATTGATTTTTGGGCATCAATCACAGGTAGTTCTGGGTAGCAATTGGGAAAGCGACTTCTAATTTCCTGCTTCAGATATTGGAGAATGCGTCCCTCCTGCGGAAAAGATTGATCTCCCCAACGGAATACTTTTAGGTAAGTTGTCCGCTGCACCGACCACACAAATACAGAAAGTTCTCCACCACCAGAACTCGTATTTTTAACCGCGCTTCTCAACCGAAAACCATCTGGGGTGATTAATTTTTGCCCATTTTCAACAACAAAATCTGTTTGTAGCCATTTGCGGACGGACACTGTATCGGATGTAGGAATTTCTAAATAAAGAAGTTCTTGCATATTGTTCTGATATCTCATAATGAATCTACTCACTCAGACAGATTAAAAAAAAGCAGAAATTGGGTTAAACTCTGCGCTAATTAGCTTCATAAAGATTCCATAAAGAATTTTAATGATTTATCAAGTTTATTGTTCATGTTGTAAATTTCATAAACCCATGCCATGAATTATCCTATCCCAGACAGTCCCCAAGAAATATCTGCACTAAGAAAACAGCCAGTTGATGAAGAATTAGTGGCTGCGGTAATTGCTGGTGTAGTTAAAGTTGTGCGCGCTCAGGGTCAGTCTCTAGATCAATTAACTACCCAGGTGTTAGCGGATGACCCAATGTTAGATAGACAACAAAGACGCTGGTTAAGTCAGTTGGTTGCTCAAGCATGGGAAAATTTTCCTTAATTCTCTGACAATGTACAAGCATGGAGGCGACAGAAGACTTCTACCCAACCCTGTCCACCGCCCAAACCTCCTAAACCTAAGAGAAACCACCACCGATGACTTTTTGAATAATATACTGTCCGTTTTGTAGTTGGGTGTTACGTGTCCAGACTTGCATGGTAATTTTAAGGACGATTTTTATACAGTATATATCATTAAACTTGGATTCCGCATTGTAAAATACCGTACAAATGTTAATAATGATCCTCAAGTTTATTTCCCATATTTGGGTGTAAATAGGGTTTGCATAAAAGAAAGCAAAAGGGTTGATAGATAAAGGTTTGCAGGGTTTTATAACCAAACAAGTGCAAGATTATTGACAATAGATGTTTAAAACCCTTGCATTTTCATCAAAAATAATCGCGTAAATTTGAGGACTAATTGTCCAACCTTCTCTTCCTTCTTCCTTCTTTCTTCTTCTTCCTTCTTTCTTCTTCTTCCTTCTTTCTTCTTCTTCCTTCTTTCTTCTTCTTCCTTCTTTCTTCTTCTTCCTTCTTTCTTCTTCTTCCTTCTTTCTTCTTCTTCCTTCTTTCTTCTTCTTCCTTCTTTCTTCTTCTTCCTTCTTCTTCCTGACTCCTGACTCCTAGTCCTTACGAGAAGACTTTTTCAGCAAACCCTAAATAGTGATGGTGTTGATCACATTCGTTTATTGGGAAATAATCCTTTGGGTTTTGCAGATCTACCAAATGGCGGTGATTTCGATGATAACGACATCATCGTAAAACTGAACTTTACTCAGATTGTGTAATCATTCCAGATTCAGGATTAATTTCAATTGCCAAAGCTAGTTGATACAGATAGCGACGAGATAAAGAAGTATCTTTTGCTAACTGACGACTAGCTTGGGAACGGGAAATCCCCTGCTGCATTATTTGTAATAACTCAGTTTTTAGTTCCGTTTCTGTGAGTTGGATTTGGCTGGGTGGATTTCCTGCTACTAAAAGCGTATATTCTCCCTGTGGTTCTCTTTGGGTATAATCAGCGATCGCATCCCCCACTGTTCCTCTCCAAAATTCCTCATACAATTTAGTTAGTTCTCGGGCTATAACTAATTGGCGATCGCTTCCTAAAACTTCCCCCAAATCTGCTAAAGTATCTCGTAATCTGTGGGGTGATTCATAAAAAACTAAAGTTCGAGATTCCCCTTGTAAAGATTCTAAATATTGCTTGCGTTGTTGGCTTTTCACTGGTAAAAAACCATCGAAAATAAACCTATCTGTGGGTAATCCAGCCGCACTCAAAGCCGTAATTACAGCACTTGCACCGGGAATAGGCACAACAGTTATACCGTCATCAATACAAGCCTTAATTAACTCATATCCTGGGTCAGAAATTCCTGGCATTCCCGCATCACTTACCAACGCGATCGCTTTACCATATTGTAAATGCTCTAATAACTCAGGAACGCGACTATGACTATTATGTTCATGGTAACTAATTTGGGGAGTCTTCACTTGAAAATGTTGAAGTAATCTGCCTGTATGACGTGTATCTTCGGCTGCAATCATATCCACTGCTTGCAAAATTCGCACTGCCCTAAAAGTCATATCTTCTAGGTTGCCAATGGGTGTAGCGACAATATAAAGTGTGCCTGGTTTTGGTTCAGTTTGCATATTAATTTGAACACGGATTAAAGAATTTAACGAACAGAGAAAACATGAATTTACTTAACATTATTTATTGAAATTTCCAGCTTCTTCAGTCGGCAAAAACTCAGGAGTAAAAATTTCTGTTAAACTATAAGGACATATTTGAGGAAAATAAGATAATCCGGTTTCTCGTTCAGCACTAATAGTTGCAAGTTGATAAATTTTTTCTAAAGAATCAGCTAAAAACGATTTAAGACTGGGATTTTCTGCAAGAAGTTTTTCTAAACGTAGCCGTTGCTCCTTGATAGTTAATTGCCAACTGCGGGAACGTAAGTTAGGCTGAAATTGCCATTTAAGTAAGTGCATAAGTAATACCTCTAATCTGCTTTCTAATTCCCGTTTTTCAGAGCGTCCCATGTCTTCAATTTCTTCAGCAATATGATCAAAATCAATTTGGTTAAATTTTCCCGTTCTCAACAGTTGCGCTTGTTCCTGTGTCCAAGCATAAAAATCATGATCATATCTATTTAGATTCATAAAATTTTCGATAATTTACTGAATAATTTTACTCAAGTTCACTACAGACCAATGATCAATTCTGCCTTATTTGTCGGTTTAATTACCTTAGATCTAATTTATCTAGCTGACTCTCCCCCCCAAAATAATCAAAAACTCGTTGCCACTAACTATACTGTAGCAGCAGGAGGACCAGCTACAAACGCCGCTGTCACCTTCAGCCATTTAGGCAACCAAGCTACAATCTTAGGTGTATTAGGTTCTCACCCCATGACACAGCTAATTTGTAGCGATTTAGAGAATTACCAAGTTGCTATTATTGACTTAGACTCTCATCGGGATACACCACCTCCTGTTTCTTCAATTATTGTTACTCAAACTACAGGTGAAAGAGCAGTAATTTCTCTTAATGCCATCAAAACTCAGGCAAATATTACCTCTATCCCCGCAAATATTTTAGAAAATATTGATATTGTCTTAATTGATGGACATCAAATGGCAGTGAGTAAAATTATTGTCCAAACTGCTAAAACCCAGAATATTCCCGTTGTCATTGATGGTGGAAGTTGGAAACCAGGATTTGAGGAGATCTTACCCTTTGTAAATTATGCTATTTGTTCTGCTAATTTTTATCCCCCCAACTGCCAAAATCAGCAAGATGTTTTTGCCTATTTGCAAAATTTTCACATTCCTCACATTGCCATTACTCACGGAGAAAACCCCATACAATACTTAACTTGCGGTCAGTTTGGTGTGGTAAATGTGCCAAAAATACAGCCAGTTGATACACTAGGAGCAGGAGATATTTTTCACGGTGCTTTTTGTCACTATATCCTTGAGACAAATTTTAGAGAAGCATTAGCATTAGCGGGGAATACTGCTGCGGAAGCTTGTCAACATTTTGGTACACGTCATTGGCAGCAATTCAAATCCACCTAAATTTCTCATCAGATGAATTTATGAAAGACTTATCAGAAATATTAACAATTGCGCGGGAAGTAGGTTGGGGTGCAGCCAGTTTACTCAGTTCTTATTATCACGGTACTGCCGCTGCACCAAATTTAGATATCAAGTACAAAGACAATGAACCCGTCACCGTTGCTGATTTAGCTGTTAGTGAATATATCTTGTCACAGCTACAAGCAGCTTTAGGCAATGAAGACTTTGGATATATCAGCGAAGAAACCCATAAATCAGAACAGGGAAAAAATCCCGCTGAGTGGGTATGGATTATTGATCCCTTAGATGGGACAAGAGACTTTATCAGCAAAACTGGGGAATATGCAATTCATATTGCCTTAGTGCAAGGAACACAGACAATGTTAGCCGTGGTGGCAGTTCCAGAGGCACAAAAGTTGTATTATGCCACTAGAGGCAGTGGGACTTTTATCGAAACTGCAACTGGTTCTGTACCTGTGCGAGTTGACTCAAACAAAAAGATCCAAGATCTAATTTTGGTTGTTAGTCGCTCACACCGCAATGATCGGTTAGAATATTTATTGCAGCACTTGCCCTGTCAAAATCAAAAAGCAATTGGTAGCGTCGGTTGCAAAATTGCCGCGATAGTTGAACAGCAAGCAGATGTTTACATTTCCCTTTCTGGTAAATCCGCACCTAAAGACTGGGATATGGCCGCTCCCGAACTAATTCTGACGGAAGCAGGTGGCAAATTTACCCATTTTGACTGCACGCCCTTAACATATAACACCGGCGACATTCATCAATGGGGGGAATTACTGGCGAGCAATGATCAAAATCATGAGTTACTGTGTCAAGAAGCACAAAGCATTCTCACACGGTTTGTCTCCCACTAAAACAGCATTGATTCAGAGAAGGTTCCCTAGCGATGCTGGAAATCCTTTTGGGAAATTTTTGCCCATTATGGGTCAATGTCTTCGTGTAGTGCTATAGTTGGGGATATCAAAGATTATTTTCGGTTGAATAAGTCGTTTTAAGATTTTTTAAATACGTCTCTCCGAATCTAACTCTCTACACTCTCTGGTTTGGGAGATTGCGATCGCAGCGGTAGCGGTAATCGTCGCTATTAAGTCTGTTTAAAAAAATTAAAATGTAGAGTATCTAGCAGATATAGTCTCAGACTAATTACTGCTGGAATATTTTATTTTCACTCTAGGTTCTCAATCAAATATTAATTCAAAATAGGGAGGAATAGGAATGACACAAGTGGTATTAGGCGAAAATGAAGGTATTGAGTCAGCATTACGAAGATTTAAGCGGGAAGTTTCTAAAGCGGGAATTTTCCAAGATATGCGGAAAAAGCGTCACTTTGAGACACCTTTAGAAAAAGAAAAACGTAAAGCGATCGCTAGACACAAGCAACGCCGTCAACAACGTTCTCGCTTCAAGAGATAGATTTTTAATCATAGTGATTAAAACTGGAAATCCTGATAGGATTTCCTGTCAACTTAATACTTATGGGTAACACGAAGTAAGGCTGTTTTTGAGGTGTTATCGGTGGCATTTCGGTTATCAAAAATAAATAATAAGTTATAATAAAAACAAATTACTATAAAAATGTGTCAGTAACCCAGCCCTAAACGGACTGGACTTGCAAGAGTAATCAAGCAAGCCGTACTGACCAGACCACCCTGAGCGTAGTCGAAGGGTAGCCGTTATTTGAGTCACGACACCCCGGAATGCGAAGCTAGTTCCCTGCTCTGTCATTTGCAATTAAACAGTTTTAAGGTCACTGAAACAGTGTTGCAAGTCTAAAGAGCTTCCTATAACGCAGTCGTTGCTAACATTACCTCAGAAATGGGAGTTGGTTTCCAGGTTCCAATCAAAAATCTGGTTTCAATTTTAATATCCACAGCGGTTAAAACCGCTCGTGTCGCTTCCCTCTCAGCCCTAAAGGGACTGGTTTCCCGCTTACCGCGTGATCTTATGATTGAAGATTTATTAACTATTGCTCAAAGTCAAGTTCCAGAAAGTCAGCAAGAATTACATTTTCAACTGTTAGAAAAAAATCAAAATAATCAATTAAGTGAATCTGATAGATTATTGTTGAAATCTCTGCGAGTGAGTGCTGATTATTTAATGTTGAAAAAAGCTTATGCCTATGCACTTTTAAAGTGGAAAGGTTTTTCTCTTCCAGATTTTGAGCAATTAGTATAAAAAGGTAAAGTTATGAATATCCAAATTAAACCGGAATTAGAACAAATTATTCAAGCGCAAATTGCAACAGGTAGATATACAAATCCTGAAGATGTAATTAGTAAGGCGTTAAAATTGCTTTTGGAGTGGGATAAGGGTTATCAGAATTGGGTGGACGAAACACGGGAAAAGGTGGATGTTGCCATTGAACAATTAAATAGAGGTGAAGGTATTAATGGGGAAGTTGTGATTTCACAATTGCGGGATAAGTTGCGTCAAGCGAGAGAGTGATAAGCATGAAAATACATATTATTTCTCCAGAAGCTAGTCGTGATTTATCAGAAATTATTGATTATTTTGTTACTAGAAATATTGATGCTGGAGAGCGTTTTGTTGATGAGTTTGAAACCAAGTGTAAGTATTTAGCTAATTTCCCTAATATGGGGCGTAGCTATGAAAATATTAGGGTTGATTTGCGGGGTGTTCCTTTGGATGGTTACGTTATTCTTTATCGAATTATTAATAGTGGAATTGAAATTGTGCGTGTAGTTAGTGGTTATCGAGATTTGGAATCTTTGTTTCAATGAATAATTAAGAAGCCCTGGCGAATTATATTTGTTGAGTAGTATTGACTTTGAAGAATTTGATGACAGATAGTGTGAATACCCACAGCTTAGGTAGTAGTATGGAATTCAAATTTGTAGACCCAAAAATTGAAAAAACAATTAATCTAACGTGGAATACTTTAATTAAACAAAAAAATTATTGTATTGCTTCAACGCTTGAAGAACAAGCAAAATCTTTTAAGTCTCCCCATTTAAAAGTTGACTCCCAAATATGGATGTTCAATGATGAAGTAGTTAAAGAACTACACAAATTTATTGATTATTTTTACTTTAAAACTATTTATTCTAGTAAAAAAATAGAAGATATAGCAACTTACAATACTATTTACAAAGCCATAAAAATAGAACTTGAGTTGGAAATAAGTAACCTTAGTAAAAGTATCAAAAAGAGAAATTTTAAGGATGTAACTACAGCAATTTTTTCTCGCATATCCGACCAAATCAAAGAAATTAACTTCTTTTTTATTTTAAACGGATTAGAGTTAGAAGAAGTAAATCAAATATCTTTTGGAAATATCAAGATAGTCAAGTTTGATCATGAGCTAACAGATGAATTTTATCAAAAAAGTAGTATCATTGATCCTTCATATGCTGAACATCAGAGAAAAAATATTGAAGATAATTTTTTGAATAAAGTAGTGATGATATATTCAGCTTTTGGAGATTCAGATAAAGCTGAGGAAATCGCAAGGTCTAAGTCTAAAGAATTAATAAATTATTTTAGGTATGTAATATGTGTTATGACACATGAAAATATTTACAGAAATATGATAAAAATAAATATTTCTTCTGAAGCTTATACTCAAACTGAATATTGGCTATACCAAGAAGTTACCAATAATATAACAGGTTATGCAAGAGGTAGAGGAAGAAGAAGTTTACAGGAACTTACTATTAATAAAAAGCTGCTTAATGATCTAGAAGAAAAAGTTTTTTTAAATGAATTTAAAAGTCTTTTAAATAAGGAACAAGTTAGCGAATTAGAAGGAAGTATTATAACTGCCATATACTGGGCTGGAGAAGCACAAAATGAATTCGACCACGATATTGCATTTTTAAAATATTGGACTGCTCTTGAGGCTATCTTCTCCTACACAAAAATAGATACTACTCGTACCTTGTGTAAAGGAATTTCAATTACACGAGCATTTTTTAGTAGTTATGATGTTATTGAAGTTACTGAACATATAATTATTACTATGTCTAAAAGAATTTCTGAGCTTTATCAGAAACGTTCAGACATAATTCATAGTGGATTCAGGCAAGGTATTACTGCACCAGAATTATCAGAAATTTGTAAATATACTTCAGATATAATTCTGAGTTTGTTTAATTTCAGAAATCAAGGTTATACAGAATTAAAGCAAATTGGTAAAGAAATTGAAAGACTATATAAAATTTTAAATCGAGAGAAAACACAAAAAATAACAAAAATCGCTGATAAAATCCAGAAAATCTTAGAAGAGATAAGCACGTTGAACTCAATTAATACAACTACTGAAATAATGATAATAGCAGCTAAAAGTATTGAATATATAGAAAATAATTCCAACTTAAAGCAGGAAATTATGAATGTGATCAGACAATGTGGTACTACTGATTTGGCAAAATTTCTTAATCATTCATCTGCATCTTTTTTAATAATTGCTTTAGAAAATTGGCGGAAAGAAAAGAGATAAGCAAAACAACTATATTTCAAAAAATCAAGTTCATAGGGTGCGTTAGGAGCGCGAAAATATTATGAAATATACATTAAATTATGAATGGGACGTAACGCACATTAATTCATGAGATTAAATTTAATCAAATTTGGTGCGTTACGCAATGCTTACACACCCTATTGTCTGAATCAGGATTTCCAGGATTTAAGGATGTACAGGATGAAGAAAAAACTCATCTTAAAAACCTGAAATATCCCCAGATAAATATTCATATAAAATCCTGTAAATCCTCTAATCCTGGACATCCTGATTCAGACAATTAAGGATTTTCAGGATGTAGAAAAAAACAAACCTTTAAAATCTGAAATATTCCCAGATAAATATTTATACAAAATCCTGTAAATCCTTTAATCCTGAGCATCCTGATTCTGACAAAGAATCTTTGTAATCTAAATAAACCAATTCTCAACCTGAATATCTTGAAAATCAATGAAATCTGAAATATTATTTGTCACCAAAGTTAAATTATTTATCTTCGATATCGCTGCAATTTGTCCATCTGGATATCCAGGAGTTTTTCCTAATGCTACCAGTCGTGATCTTTCTTTGGCAAACCATTCAGCAGCTAAATCATCATAGTATAAAATCGGAATCTTTGGTTGAATTGTATCTTTTAAATACTGCTCAATTTTACTTCTTTTTTTAGAAACTGGTAAACGATAACAACCAAATAATAGCTCATGCCATGTTACAGATGCCATAGCAATTTCAAATTCATGTTCTTTTAATTTGTTAATAACTCCTGGGTTGGGTTGTAATCGTACAGGCTCAGATATAATGTTAGTATCTAATAAAAAGCGAATCACCAAATTACCTCACGTCCTGGAACATAATCACGGATATTTCCCCAAACTTCATCAGGGTTAATTTCTATTTCTTCGTCTATTAATTCCTGCCGAAATTGTGCTATAGATTCCGAAAGACTTGGTTTTTTATCCATTGGTTTTGCGAGTTTTTCCAAAAACTTGCTTTTGTCATCTTCTAGAGTACCTATAATCATCAGAAATTGTTTTTTAGTTTGCAAACCTTCCAGATATTCTCTAAGATGTTCTGCAATTGTATCTTGTAAATCTTTAGGTAAAGATTCCATCATTTTAATTACAGTAGTAATTGCTGGAGATGACATAATCTAATTTCCTTTTACACTTTACCAGTCTATTTTACTAAAAATAAACTTAACTGCATCCTTCAACATATTCCACTTCTGGTAGTTTACCTGCTCTGTACCTAATTACACGCTGACCATCAGTTTCAAAAACAATGCGATAGTTTTGGTCGTTGCGTAAATCCCTACTGTCAGAATCAGGATATCCACCGATTTAAGGATGTTCAGGATGTAGAAAAAAACTCATCTTAAAAATCTGAAATATTCTCAAATCAATATTTATATAAAATCCTGTAAATCCTCCAATCCTGGGTATCCTGATTCAGACAATTAAGCATTTTCAGGATGAAGAAAGAAAAAAACTCATCTTTAACTACATCCCTCTACATATTCCACTTCTGGTAGTTTACCTGCTCTGTACCTAAAATCCCTACTGTCAGAATCAGGATATCCACCGATTTAAGGATGTTCAGGATGTAGAAAAAAACTCATCTTAAAAACCTGAAATATTCCCAGATAAATATTTATGAAAAATCCTGTTAATCCTCTAATCGGTGGACATCCTGATTCAGACAATGATTTTAATATTAGTGAGGGGTGGGGTTAATTCACCTCTCACTTGTTTTCAAACTAAATTAATTGCTAAATTTCAGCTATTGCTCGTTCAATTAAACGTCGTGCTAAAGTTTGCGTTCCTGTGTGTTCATAGTAATTTGTAGACACATCTAGGAATGCGGCTACATAGTCCAACTTATCATCAGCAAAGTCGAGAAAACCTTTGCAATGTCCTAAGACTGATTGGGCTGTTAAAGCATTGGCTGTAACAATACCATTCATCCAACCCTTAACTCCATCTAGACTATTACCAATAAAGTCTATTTTACCGCCAACACCATCACCAGGAATTGTATCTTGGATGGTTCGGAAAGCTGCATTTTGTTGTAACTCTTGGGGATTCAGTTGACTGACCATTGATAATGATTTATCAATGAAATTTGGTCCAAGGGGAATTAAACCATCAACACAAATTAACGCCACCATGCGGATTAGTGACTCTCCACCATACTCACCTAACGCGGCAACAAAATCACCAATACTATCTCCAGGAATGCCATTTATTTGACAAAAAGCAATTAATTCAGCAACTATTTTTAAACTCAGATCGATAGTTTGAGCTTTGTCTGGTTTGGGAGTAAGAGAGTTTAAAAAACCGAAGAGGGGAATTGCTTCACCGACTTTATTAGCTAAAGCTGCTGCACCCAAAGCCTTATCTGTACCATCAACAGTTTGATAAAGCCAGAGAGCGGTCTGATATCCTTGGGATTTGTCGTTAAATAGATAAATGGCTCTTTCACCAATTTGTTGAATTAAGTCTTCGTCAGTTTCACCAGTAACGGTTTTAATGGTATTCACAAAACCAACTGTATTTTGCCATTCACCAGGAGCAATAAAATCTAAAGCATTTAATAGAGAAATTGTTAAGCCACTGGTAGGAAGTTCATCAACTAACTCGAAAATTGCTTTACTCACAAAAGTCTCCTTATTTATGTTTTGTATTAACGCCAATTGTTTGTTAGGGAAAAGATCAGAATTCTTCCCATTACTAACCTACATGAAATAATTAGAAACAGGCATTAGCTAACTATTTTAAGTTTGCTAAACCATCAAGATTAAACTTCTCTATCCATGCTGCGCGATCGCTTGACGTAAATGATGGACTTTTAGAAATAACCTTAACTTGATACTTGTTCACTAAAACAGAAGTTTGGGTGTTACCAACTTTTACTGAAGGATAACCGCCTATTTTCTCGGTGCTGTTAGCAAATTTAGCGGCTGCTCCCGGTATGCTACTAGTATCAGAAATAGCCAGTTGAGCAACTACTTGGCCAGCCTTTTTCAAGTTTGCTTCAGAAAAGCCTTTTTTCTCTTGAGTATAGACACGATCATAGCCATCTCCACCACTGGGGAAAAAGCTATTTAACTTACTACCCTGAGTCGCATTTTTAGTAACAGCTTGTCCGCTTTTTTGCTTGGTACTTGCCTGTTGTACTTGATCGAAACGACTAGGTGCTTTTGTTGAGCAAGCTGTCGTCAGTAATACAATTGATAGTAATACAGCAGCTAAAACTCTCCGCCCATTATTTTTCACCATTTTTGGCTTCTCCTTGATACTTGAGCTTGTGAGGCAATTATCAACTATTTTGTCACCGACAAATTAGAAAATTTACTTCTAAATAATTATTGGAGGTATTGATAATCACAAAGTATTTGGCTATTTTTGTAGTACAATACTACAGAAGACGTTGAGCTATCACCGCATACAAAGGATCTCCTCCTGCTACTCCCAACCACTGTAAGAAACTTGGTGTTGTTGACGTTGAGCAAATCACTTCTGGGGTTGTAAATCCTGGGACTGAGGTAAAGTATCCCTTGACCAATTCTACTCTAAAAGTTTCTGAACCGTCTCGCCAGGCTTGAATAGCCTTTTGAAAAAACATCCGGTTAGAAAAACTAATAATTGCTATCCCACCAGGTTTAAGAATGCGGTGTATTTCTGAAAATACAGCCTCTGGATATTGGATATATTGTACAGAAACACAGTTAATAACAGCATCAAAGTCTTGATCTGGGAAAGGTAACTGGGGATTTGTGTTGATATTTTGGACAAAGTAATGATTTAACTGCGGATTTCGGGCTAGTTCCTCGGCATTGAGTCCATGTCCTTCTACATGAGCAAAATCTATATCTTTGGGTAGATGCGATACCCAGCTACTCATTAGATCAATAATACGTATATTTGCTTGCAATCGCTGACTATATAAATCAGTTAATTGTTGAATAAAACCCTCATCTACATGAGTGACAAAGCGAGGGTAACTATAGAATAACTGATCATCCGAGTCATCTAACTTAATGCGTTGATTTGGTTGCAGTAGCATAAATATCTTTTTTACCCGATTGGATAATTTTGACTAGTATTCTAATTGATAAGTTATTATCCTAACTTAAATTCTTTTTTTTTGAGTAAATGCTAGATTTAGAGTATTCATAAATGTTTTTAAAATCACCTCTAATTATCGCTATTTTACAATTAATTCGGCTATTTTGGCAATTACCATATTGCAAATTGTTAGTTTGGCTACTCCCTTTATTACTATTTACTTCTGGGGAAACCAGTCTCATGGCTCATGATGAAACACTTTATGCTTTGAGAGCCAGACAAATGTTTGAAACTGGGGACTGGGTATCTCCTTGGGGTAATCCTCATCATAAAACACCTGGTTTTTATTGGTTGATTGCTATTTTTTATCAGCTATTTGGCGTGAGTGATACAACTGCGCGAATCCCAACAATGATTGCTGGGATTTTGAGTATATTTGTTATTTATCAAGTTGGGAAAATTCTCTTATCTCGAGAATTAGCATTTCTGGGAATGATGATTTTAAGCGTAGAATTCCTGTGGGTACAATATTCTCGGATATCTACACCAGATTTACCAACTATATTATTAGTATTTATAGGAATTTTATCACTATTAAAATCTGACATAGATATTCAAAACCGACATTTTTATGGTTTTATTACCGGGTTAAGTTTTGGCTTAGGCTTTTTGATGAGAAGCTTAATGATTCTTTTGCCAATGTTGGCATTATTACCTTATTTAATTATAGATCATCGCCGTCATCGTCATTTAACTAACCCCATGTTGTATTTAGGGTTTTTAGTGGGTTTAATTCCTACCTTAATTTGGCTTTATTTTAGTTGGTTGCGTTATGGTAGCGATAGTATTAGGGCTTTATTAGGATTTGTCATAGAATTAGGTAGTCATGAACAACATAATAATGGCATTTTATTTTATGTGTGGAATCTAGCTTTAAAATCTTTTCCTTGGCTATTTTTTAGTTTATTAGGTTTAGTCTTAGTAATTCGGCGTTCACTTTCTAAATATCCATTAATATTAATCGGATTTCCCATGATCTTATTTATTGAAATTAGTATATTTTCAACTCGTTTCTCTCATTATAGTCTTGGCATTTATCCATTTATTGCTTTTCTAGCTGCGGTGGCTTTAGATTGGTTAGGAAAAATCTATCAAAAAAGATTTGCTGATCAATTTTCATCTAATCAGATGGTTTATTTACCGAGAAATATTAGCTATGCTTGGGGAATATTAGGAATAATTTTAGTCGGAGTAGGAACAGGTATTTTAGTTTGGGGTGAGGTGGATATTCACAAATATGCAATTTTGTTGATATATTCTGGTTTTAGTAGCTTGATTGTGCCATTAATCTGGATAGGTAATTTTCATTATCACTGCAAGTTTCTGACTTCTCATTATTGGCTAGGTGGGTTATTAATTAGCTGTTGGCTATCTATAGCTACAGCGGGTAATTTAGGTTTGTTAGGTGATTTTAACCCAAAATTTAGAATATTTTACGAACAAGAATCAATTAATAAAATTTTGCATCAAAATCCTATTAACTTTGTCAAAGGAAAAGGATTTAATGATAAAGAATCGCTATTAATTTATTTTTATACACCCCATTATGGAAAAACTGTAGATGCAATTTCTCAGTTACCTATTTTGAGTTATGCTTGGATTTATCAACAAAGTTCAGTCGGTTCAGCAACACATTATCGGGTTATTGGTAGTTTTAAAGATTATCAATTAATTCAGATTTTTGAAAATAGCCGTGATTAGGGTTATATTAAAATAGTAGATTCTCAACTATTCTAATTTGATCATGAAAAAATTAACTCCCACAATCACTATGCTTCTTAGCTGTGTGTCTTTGATAAGTTACGGTAGCGCATCAGCAGGTACATTTAAAGAAGATTCGAGTAATAGTATCATCCAAAGTCAAAGGAAAATTTCTCCAGTAGTAGCAATTGAAGATAAAAATACTCAAAAAGGAGCAAGTGAACAACCAAAACTAGGAACAGTTATAAAATTAGTTAATGGTGATTTAATGTGTTACGTCACATTAAAAGATAACAAAGGAATTGAATATAATGTCGGTGCGACTTTTGAAATTTGCTCTTCTTCCAAAAAGTTTGTAAATAAAGAGGTTAGTGCTGTTTATGAAATACAATCAGTTAGTGATTGTCAAAGTGCAGAACCTTGTGGTAAAACTCGCAAAGAGTCCATTATTACAAAAATGGAAGTTGTGAGTGAAAATTCAAAAGAGAAATTACCAAGTGCTAATTCCAAAAGTAGTAATTCCCAAACATTAAGTAATGATAAATGGACGATTACTTTGAGTAATATTAACTCTTGGAATGGGGTTAATGGTACAGGAAATGTGAGTTATCAAGGCTGTGATAAGAAGAATAAATGTCTTAAATTAACAGGTGGTAAAATCTCCTGTCGAGATGGTAAATGTGTTACAGGTTGGAAAAATGGAGATTATCTTTACATTTTAGAACAACCTATCACTGAAAAGGGTAATTCTGCTTCTACTTTAATCGTGAAAAAAATCGAGAAAAACAAGATTATTGAAATTTTGAGGTCTGGAGGATTAAAGATTGTACCTAATAAATAAACCTGAATTCTGCTGTTATTTTACTCCTCTGGTGTAAAATTTTGGTCAAGGAAATTAAGAGCATGATTGCGAAGTTCAAAATATTCTGTGGAGTTCCGCATGGCTGTTCTATCTCTAGGATGTTCAAAAGGAACTTTTAAAATTTCTCCTATCTTTGCAGATGGTCCATTAGTCATGAGAATAATTCGATCTGACATATAAATTGCTTCGTCTACATCATGGGTAATCATCATAACTGCTTGACGATGACGTTCCCAAATATCTAATACTTGACGTTGTAATTTACCACGAGTTAAAGCATCTAAAGCCCCAAAAGGTTCATCCATTAATAACATTTTGGGACGAATTGCTAAAGCCCTAGCAATACCAACTCTTTGTTTCATTCCTCCAGAAATTTCATCGGGATATTTATCTGCTGCGGCTGTTAAGTTTACCATGACTAAATGTTCATTAACAATGCTAATTTTTTCGGCTCTATTAGCATTTTTAAAGACTTCATCTACCGCTAAACGGATATTTTCCCGCACAGTTAACCAAGGTAATAATGAATAATTTTGAAATACCATCATTCTATCTGCTCCTGGTTTACGGATCTCTTTTCCGTCTAAACGAACTGAACCAGATGTAGCTTTTTCAAAACCACCAATTATTTTTAATAATGTGGATTTACCACAGCCAGAATGACCAATTACAGAAATATACTCATCTTCACTAATGGTCAGATTAACATTATCTAAAACTGTGAATTTTCCCTTATCCTGTGTTGGATAAGATTTAACTAAATTTTCAACTTCCAAAAATCCGTTCCGGGGTATGGTTGCGGTAGAAGTATGATCTGATGAAGTTGTATATTCCATGATTAATTACCTTTAATAATTCAATAGATTTCAGTGCAGAAAAATTGTAATTGTAGTAATTGTAGGTTGGGTTAAGCGATAGCGCAACCCAACAAAGTTTTGATCATATTGAGTTGTAGACTAAAGACATTTTTCAAGACATAAAAAACTGAGAGGGAGCGTTAGCACGAATATCAAAACTATGAAGATATCCTACAGGATCACTAGGATCAAATCCTTTCTTATCTATAAATACCTCTGGTGGTTCAACTTTGTAATCATCCTTGGGACATTCAATTCCCATTTCTGCGGCTATCTCTCTATATAAATCCGTTCTCCAACCTTTTGCCGCTACTTCTTCGGCGTTTTGAGGAATTTCTTTAATTTGTCCCCAACGGGCTGCTTGAGTCATTAACCAAATACTGCGAGAACGCCATAAAAACGTCGAATGTTCGCCAATTTTGTGGGGAATATTATTAGGAAGATCGTAAAAAATTGTCGTATCATCTGCTTTAATAGTGCGGTCTTTACCATCAAAACCACCATAATTATAATTGCCAATAATTCCCGGTCCAGTAAACTTAGTAATGGGAACACCTGGCTTTTTAGGTTTTGCCCCCGTAAATGATCTTTGGGTGAGTAATTCGGCTACTTCTTGACGATTTTCCGGTTTGCTACAATATTGACAAGCTTCAATCATTGCTTTTACCAAAGAACGGTAAGTTTTCGGATAATTAACAATAAAAGATTCCATTACTCCCAGAAGTCTATCTGGGTGTCCGTACCAAATTTCCTTACCTTGAGCAAAGGTAAAACCAATACCTTGATTCCCCGTAATTGCTCTAGTATTCCAAGGTTCGGCAACCATGTAAGCTTGCATTGAGCCAATTTTCATGTTTGTCACCATTTGCGGTGGAGAAACAATGATTACCCGAAACTCTTTCAGAGGATCAACACCAGCAGCCGCAGATAGATAACGGGCAAAGTATTCATAAATGGCAGAACTGAGGACTACAGCCCAAACTTTCTTTTCTGGGGGTTGTTTGTCAAAATAACCGCGAAAGTCTCGCCCAAAGGCTTCTAACGCCCCATCACCGTATTTTTGCTGATATTCAAACCAAGGACGGATGCCATAGTCCCACATATCCTTACTCATGGTCATGGCGTTACCATGTCGGTGAATGGTCATTGCTGCACATAGGGGAGCATGACGCGCACCTTCTGCACCGATTCTAGCATTGGTGACTGCACCAGAGACGACGGGGGAAGCATCGAGACGACCAAAAATCAATCCGTCGCGGGAGGTAGCCCAACTGGCTTCACGGTTGAGATTGACATTTAAGCCATATTTGCGGAAGAATCCTTTTTTCCAAGCGATCGCAAATGGCGCACAATCATTTACAGGAACATAACCAACAGTAATGTCCGATTTTTCTAAATCTTGGGATCTAACTACTGGTATCACAGCTAAAGCTTCTTCTGTGAGTCCTTTTGCAGACCTATCTCCAGAAATAGCACAGGATGATAAAAATAAACCTGCTGTAGTCGCACCTATTCCTGTAATAAAATCTCTGCGAGTTAAATAATGTTCACTCATCTCTTTTTATTATTTGGGATTTTGTAAAAGTTGCTGTATCTATCATTGGAAAATTGATATAGCCTTTCCTAGTTCATAGAAGTACAAATTTATCTGCGTTTATCTGCGTTCATCATCTTCTATCTGCGTTTAAATCTTTAAACTTCCTGGACGGTGAGTAACTAATTCTTGAATTTTGCCCACACCATAATCTAAAATCAACCCAGTTAACCCAATTACAAACACAGCTAAAAATACAGAACTGAGATTTAAACGACTCCATTCGTCCCAAACAAAAAATCCTATTCCCACACCACCAGTGAGCATTTCCACTGCCACAATTACCAGCCAAGCTATCCCTAAACTAATTCTTAAACCTGTGAAAATATAGGGCAAACTAGCAGGTAAAATAATTTTGGTTATTTGTCTCCAACGGTTCATCTCTAAGACTTGTGCTACATCTAAATAATCTTTGGGAACACTAGAAACTCCTAAAGCTGTATTAATAATAGTTGGCCAAAGAGAGGTAATGAAAATCACGAAAATTGCCGAAGGATCTGCTAAATTGAACAAAGACAAAGAAATCGGCAACCAAGCTAAGGGTGAAACTGGTTTGAAAATCTGAATAATCGGATTAAAAGCCAGCATTGCCGGTCTGGACATTCCGATCAAAAAACCCAAGGGAATGGCCACTAATGCACCTAAACCAAATCCTAATATTACCCGTCGTAAACTTGCTAATAACAACCAACCAATTCCTAAATCACCTGGACCTCTTTCATAGAATGGATGTAAAATATAGTCCCAATTAGCAATTAAAGCTTCTGGCGGTGTGGGTATTAATTCATGATTAGCTAATGCTACCAACCACCACAATAAAATAATTCCTAAACAGCCTAATGCTGGATATAAGAAAGTATCTTGAAAAATTACAGGTTTGGTTTTTCTCCAAATAGCTGTTCCCGCGACTGCAACAATGGCAGCTAAATTTAGTTGTAATATCATTTATTTTACCTCAACAAAAGAATAGGACATCAAATCTTCAGGCATTTATTGACATTTTCTGACAATAGGTTCATAATATTATGAATATGCGAGAGTTTTGTAGTTAATTTAAAGTCAATAAATATTTTGAGTAACTGTAATGGTTCCAAATAGACTTGAATGGCTACAAAGAAAATAAACTGGATTAAGCTGACTTACTCAATTATAAATAATATTTCTGAAAAATAGTAAGTCGTGGGCAATGCCCACCCTACGATAATTCAAAAATTAAATATCGGTTTGATAAGATGATAACATTTATGTACAGTAATAACCTCAGTATTGACAATGAATATTATTTACTTTGTTACTGGATTTTATAAGAGCATCCGGTAAGCGTAAAACTCAGTGTCTTTAGACCTGAGATATAAGCGACTCGTGCGGTAATAAAGCGCATAGAGTTTTTCTTTTTGTAAAGATTGGTTAAAGTACATAAAGAGTTATCGCCTTTGTACTTAATGGTGTTACACTGTTCACAACAGGAACGGTAATCAACCTGTCTAAAAACCTAGCTGCCTAATGGCAATCTGTACCTTGACTCTTGTTGATATGGGGTTCTATTCCATAGTTCTAGTGACTGCCCTCCGAATAGGTAAAATCTTCATGGGAGCTAGACGACACAGGATTTAAATTCAATCAAAATTTGCAGCAATGCAACTACCTCGCCCGCTGGAGGAAAGTTAACGCTTGGGGAGAGAACCACCTCTGACTTGGATACCGCAAGGGGTCTAAGCTAAGTGGACTCGTTGAACCAAGAATCTCAGCGGCTTTAGCCCTGAGAGTGTCAATTTAACAAACCCTGTTTTTCCAATTTAGCTAAGGCATCTTCAGCAGCAGCTTTTTCTGCTTCTTTTTTATTGCGTCCTTTACCTGTTCCGTGCAATTCGGATATTCCATTAACTACTTCAAATACCTCAGATACAAATACTGGTGCATGAGAGGGTCCGTCAACTTGTTCTGTAACATATTTAGGAGGAGTTGTGTTACCTTGCGCCTGTACCCATTCTTGAAAGCGATTTTTAGAATCTACATTTGAACGAATTTCCACAATGTGTTCTGAGGCAGAATCAAATAATTCTTTAACTATGGGACGCAGTGGTTCAACATTACAATTATTATCTAAATAATAAGCACCAATTACAGCCTCAAAGGTACTACTGAGTAAATTAGGATTGTGATATCCTCCATCTAAAATTGCCCCTTGTCCTAACCTCATTCTAAAATCTAAACCTATTTCAATGGCAAATTTTGCTAATTGTTTTTCTTCTACTAATGCAGAACGACGACGAGTTAATTCATCTTCTCCTTTTTTGGGGTGAAGACGATAAAGGTATTCTCCACTGAGGAAGTTGAGAATAGCATCACCCAAAAATTCTAAGCGCTCGTTATGTTCCCCTTCTTCTGGTTTTTCGTTAACATAAGAACGGTGGGTTAATGCTTGACGGAGGAGTTTTTCATTTTGGAATATGAGAAGTTTGTGCATTTTGATGTTTAATCTTATTTGTGAATTATATGGAAGGGCGGGCAAGATGCCCACCCCACAAGATTACAATCTGAAATTTTTAGGTGTTACTTAATCTTTACATTTGGTGGAAACAGGCTATTTCCACGAAAACGGTTACAAGTTAAACAAGCTAGTCTTAAGTTTTCTAAAGAATTAGAACCACCACAACTTTTAGGACGAAGATGTTCAATCGTCAATTCATTTATTGACATTGACTTACCACACCACCAACAATAAGAACCATATACATTAGAAAGTTTTTGCTTCTTGCTGTGTTTTTGTTGACTATTCATGTAAATTATTTTCCGTTGATTTTTTGTCAACAACTTCAACAAATCACACGTCTATAGCAATATAACTAGATGAAATAAAAACTACAAAATTAGTTTTATCTCATTTAGCTTCTCTACGTTAACCAATTTCAGTGTTAACCAGTTTAAGTCTGAGCAACAGAATTCAGAAAATACACAAAGGTTATTAATTTATGTAATTCTTCCTGATAAATCCTGCCTTATTCCTTCGATTGAATATTTATATTTTAAATATTCAATCGAAAGAATAAAGCAAGACTTGTCAGAAAGGAATTCTGCTGCTGAGACAATAACCGACGCTTATGCGTTAGGTATCGCTTAAGATTGCATTTGTTAAGTAGTCCTATTTTTTAGGATAAACGACTTACTCTCAGATGTCAAACCCTATTTTTGTAAAGAATTGTAAAATTTACAACTTAAAATACCCATTTGAGCTATTCCGGGGATTTGGGTGAGGTTTGTGCATAGGGAATATTATTATAATAATAGGTAAAGAAGACTAAATTTTAAACCAATGCCTGCTAAAGATATTTTTCATGTTGCTGTTAGGAAAGGATTAGAAAAAGAGAATTGGGTAATCACAGATGATCCTTTGAGGATTGAAGTTGGTGATGTAGAAATGTATATTGATCTTGGGGCTGAGGAAATTTTAGCTGCTGAAAGAACTGGAGAAAAAATAGCAGTTGAAATAAAGAGTTTCACCGGTACATCTAATATTTCTCAATTTCATACAGCAGTTGGCCAGTTTTTTAATTATCGTTTTGCATTAGAAGAGAAAGAACCAGAAAGAGTTTTATTTTTGGCTGTTCCTTTAGGAGTTTATAGTGCTTTCTTTCAATTGCAATTTATCAAAACAGTTGTTCAGCGTTCTCAACTTAAAATCATTGTTTATGATCCGATTCAGGAGGCAATTGTAGAATGGAAAAACTAAAGCAATATCAAAATTATGTTCAACAAGTTATCAGAGAGTATGCTCAAATAGGTTCAACTAAGGACGAGATTGAACAACAACTGATTTTTGATCCTGTTGGTAATCATTATCAGTTAATGTATGTTGGTTGGAAAAACAGACGCAGACAGCATGGTTGTGTTTTACATCTTGATATTAAAAACGACAAGATTTGGATACAACATGATGGAACTGAAATTGGTATTGCAGATGAATTAGTTAAATTAGGTGTACCAAAAGAAGATATTGTTTTAGCTTTTCATGAACCTTTGATGAGGCAATATACAGGTTTTGCAATTGGTTAATTTTAATTTCAGATCCCCGACTTCTTTGAGAAGTCGGGGATCTAACTACTTATTCCAAGCCGGATGACACAGTAAAGAAGACATCACCCGCACCCCCCGCAGTTGATTAGAGAGAGGTAGATGACCTCTAGGGGCGCTTAAATCCCAGGTAAAGCTGTTCGGGTATCTAGTCCAGGTATTGCCATCCTTCCAGCCAATTTTTGGCCAGAGATTCACCCAATTTTTACTTAAACCTAACCAAATTTCGCGCTGTACAGAAAAGCCAAATTTACCTTCTGAGTGAACTACCCAGAGTTGATTAATGGTACGTAAGTCTTTAATTGGAAAATTTTCTACTTCTGTAAAGTACAGCCATTTTCTTTTTACTGCTTGAGAACCAGCCGCTTCACACATCTTCTGAATTGTCAAGAGGTCCGCTGCTTGAAAATCTTGATTTACCAGTAACTTTTGCAAAGAATTGTAACTGATCCCACAGTCCGATTTTAGAGGTACAATTCCTTCAGGAAAGTTAGTTTGTAGAAATTCTTGATCTGTCAGTGCATTAGTATTGTAGATGACTTGGTAGACTTTGCCATCAATCCAAGTTGCTGGGGTATCACGACGTTTCAGCAAAAATTCCTTCAACACATCTAACCCATCATTACCCAAGTCAGCTAACTGCGGGATGATTTGTTGTTGGACTTTTTCGGACCCAGCGATTAACTTTTGGCGAAGGGAGTCGAGATCATTTGTAGTGCCTGATACAATCATTGGGTCTGTCATGCCATTACTCGTGTTAGCGTGAGCGTAAATAAACTATCTATTGCTATCGGTTATTCTACAAAATGAATTACAAATAGCGAAAAATAGTTAACGGAATCTTGGGTAAAGTTGGAAAGCCCCTGAGTATGTATCTAAAAAAATCACTCATGGTGGCTTGAGTGCAATCCTAGCCAACAATACTTTATCAGGTAAGGAGTTACAGAATCCAGGGGTTACAGTAATAATTTGATGTTTGAGGGCGCAGGCCCTGCGCCCCTACGGAACTGGTGAATTTCTTCTATTTGGAATTTGTGAATTATGTACGAAAAGATTACTCCTCCCACTACCGGCGCAAAAATTACCTTCAAAAATGGTGAACCGGTTGTTCCTGAAAATCCGATTATCCCTTTTATTCGCGGTGATGGTACGGGTATAGATATTTGGCCTGCTACGGAAAAGGTGCTTGATGCAGCAGTAGCAAAAGCGTACAAAGGTAAAAGGAAAATTAGCTGGTTTAGGGTCTATGCTGGTGATGAAGCTTGTGAGTTATATGGCACATATCAGTATTTGCCCCAAGATACATTAACGGCTATTAAGGAATATGGCATAGCTATTAAAGGACCTTTGACTACTCCAGTTGGTGGGGGAATTCGGTCTTTAAATGTGGCATTACGCCAAATTTTTGACCTTTATACCTGCGTGCGTCCTTGCCGATATTACGCTGGTACTCCTTCTCCTCATAAAACTCCTGAAAAACTGGATGTAATTGTTTATCGGGAAAATACGGAAGATATCTATTTGGGGATTGAGTGGAAACAAGGTAGTGAAATAGGCGATCGCCTGATAAAATTCATAAATGAGGAATTGATACCCGCTACCCCAGAACACGGTAAAAAGCAAATTCCTCTGGATGCGGGAATTGGTATCAAACCCATCAGCAAAACCGGTTCGCAGCGGCTTGTGCGTCGCGCTATCAAACACGCCTTGTTATTGCCCAAAGATAAGCAACAAGTCACCTTGGTGCATAAAGGCAATATCATGAAATACACAGAAGGCGCTTTCCGGGATTGGGGTTATGAACTAGCCACCACGGAATTTCGTCAAGAAGTTGTCACAGAAAGAGAATCTTGGATTTTGAGTAATAAAGAGAAAAATCCCCAGATCACTCTAGAACAAAATGCCCATGAAATTGATCCTGGTTTTGATTCCCTGACACCAGAGAGAAAAGCACAAATTGTCAAAGAAGTAGAAACAGTTCTCAATACAATTTGGGAAAGCCATGGAAACGGCAAATGGCCAGAGAAAATCATGGTCAATGATCGCATTGCTGATAGTATCTTTCAACAAATCCAAACTCGTCCAGATGAGTATTCCATCCTGGCAACAATGAACCTCAACGGTGACTATTTATCCGATGCTGCTGCTGCTATCGTTGGCGGTTTAGGCATGGGTCCAGGGGCAAATATTGGCGACTCCTGCGCGATTTTTGAAGCTACCCATGGTACAGCACCAAAACACGCGGGGTTAGATAAAATTAACCCCGGTTCTGTGATTCTTTCCGGTGTCATGATGCTGGAATTTATGGGTTGGCAAGAAGCCGCAGATTTAGTTAAAAAAGGATTAGGGGATGCGATCGCCAATGGTCAAGTTACCTATGACTTAGCACGGTTAATGGAACCACCAGTAGAACCATTAAAGTGTTCTGAATTTGCTGACGCAATCATCAAACATTTCGGTTAATTTCACGGATTTCAGATACCCGACTTCTTCAAGAAGTCGGGTATCTATAAGTATGTTAAACTGAATAAGTGACTTTCCTAGACTGAACTGTTTTATGCACCTACCGTCTTTTCTATGGTTATGGAAAATAGCCGCCTGGTCAATGGGGTTATCTTTACTGGCTTATGTATTTTTAGCAATCACTGGTATTTGGATGTTACGGGTCAGAACCACTGGAGAAAATCCTTTAGGGGTTGTACTACCTTGGCAACCTTCGCAAATGCGATCGCTCCATTATATAATTGGCATAACTATGGTTAGTCTTGTTTTACTACTCCTAGCCGTTGGGATTGTTGGTACATTGGGACACTTTGGTTCATTAGGACATTCACCACATTTAGTCGCTGGGTTAATAGTTGTCATTTTAGTTTTAGTATCTGCATTTGGTGCCACTCAAATTAGTACCGGAAAGCCTTGGGCTAGACCATTACATCTTAGTTGTAATTTCTGCTTATTATTAGGATTTGGTTGGGTATCTCTCAGCGGTTGGACTGTGGTGCAAAAGTATTTACCTTAATTCTCAGTTTCCACCATGCTTCTGTTGTGTCTGGGAAACTGTGCAGACCACACACAAATAATTTATCCTGAAAATCCTGATTCAGCCCTTGACAAAATTCTCAGTTTCAATTACACTTATGTTAAGAGTGGAAAAGTGTGCGCCCATATATAAGGTTTTCATTTATCAAATTATTTAAAACAGTAAAACCAACGTTCATAAATGATTCATACTTTCAAAAATTTGGGTACGCAAGATATTTTTGATGGTAAAGATTCTAAAGCTGCTCGAAAAACCTGTCCCTCATCCCTTTGGAAGCGTACAATTCGTAAACTAGATCAGTTAGACTCAGTTACAAGTCTAGAAGATTTAACAATTCCCCCAGGTAATTGTCTAGAAGCATTAAAAGGTGATAGAGAAGGTCAGTATAGTATTCGTATTAATGATCAATATCGAATTTGCTTTTTTTGGCGAGAATTAGGGGCAGATGCAGTGGAAATTGTAGATTATCATTGAGGTATTACATTTATGAAAATCCCAACCCATCGTCCTCCTACCCATCCTGGAGAAATGTTATTAGAAGAGTTTATGATTCATGAGGGTTTAACACCCCAAAAAATAGCTGAGTCTATTGGTGTTACAGAACAGCAAATTGTAGATTTAATCGCAGGTAAACAGCATATCACACCCAGTTTAGCACTGCGGTTATCCAAGTTTTTTGGCATATCTGTTGATTTCTGGATGAATTTACAAGTTCGCTGGGATCTATATTATGCTCAACAAGCAGAAGCAGAATTTCTGAATACAATTAATCCTTTTGTCGCTTGAATGTCTGAATCAGGATTTTCAGGATTTACAGGATGTGATGGAAAGATTGTTTTTGAGGAAGTGGTGATTTTTTTTGTCTGAATCAGGATTTTCAGGATTTAAGGATTTACAGGATGTGATTGAAATATTGTTTTTGGGAAGTGGGGATTTTTTTGTCTGAATCAGGATTTTCAGGATTTAAGGATTTACAGGATGTGATTGAAATATTGTTTTTGGGAAGTGGGGATTTTTTTGTCTGAATCAGGATTTTCAGGATTTAAGGATTTACAGGATGTGATTGAAATATTGTTTTTGGGAAGTGGGGATTTTGGGAAGTTGGGATATTTTACAGCACTTCCCGATGTTATGAGGTACAAGAACCCCACCCCCAACCCCCTCCCCGCAAGCGATGAGGGGGCTAAGATGTACCTCATAAGAGCGGAAACCGCTGTAAAGGTGTTGTTTTATGCTCTTCTTTAGATGATTAGTTTACAGCATTTTCGCAATTACCAATTACCCATCTTGAAAATTCTTAAATCCTGATTCTGACAAAATCATTTCCAAAATCCCAACAAACAATCATTAAACAACATCCTGAAAAATCCCAACTTCCCACAAACAATCATTAAACAACATCCTGAAAATCCTCAAATCCTGAAAATCCTGATTCAGACAAAATCATCTCCAAAATCCCCACAAACAATCATTAAACAACATCCTGAAAAATCCCAACTTCCCACAAACAATCATTAAACAACATCCTGAAAATCCTCAAATCCTGAAAATCCTAATTCAGACAAAATCATCTCCAAAATCCCCACAAACAATCATTAAACAACATCCTGAAAAATCCCAACTTCCCACAAACAATCATTAAACAACATCCTGAAAATCCTCAAATCCTGAAAATCCTAATTCAGACAAAATCATCTCCAAAATCCCCACAAACAATCATTAAACAACATCCTGAAAAATCCCAACTTCCCACAAACAATCATCCAGCAACATCCTGAAAATCCTCAAATCCTGGATATCCTAATTCAGACAAAATCATCTCCAAAATCCCCACAAACAATCATTAAACAACATCCTGAAAAATCCCAACTTCCCACAAACAATCATCCAGCAACATCCTGAAAATCCTCAAATCCTGGATATCCTGATTCAGACAAAATCATCTCCAAAATCCCCACAAACAATCATTAAACAACATCCTGAAAAATCCCAACTTCCCACAAACAATCATCCAGCAACATCCTGAAAATCCTCAAATCCTGGATATCCTGATTCAGACAAAATCATCTCCAAAATCCCCACAAACAATCATTAAACAACATCCTGAAAAATCCCAACTTCCCACAAACAATCATTAAACAACATCCTGAAAATCCTCAAATCCTGGATATCCTAATTCAGACAAAATCATCTCCAAAATCCCCACAAACAATCATCCAACAACATCCTGAAAATCCTCAAATCCTGGATATCCTGATTCAGACATTGACAAAGTTCTCAGTTTCGACTATGCTTATGTTATAGGTAGAAAAGTATGCGCCCATATATATAAGGTTTCCACATACAGTATTTATCCAAAAAGAATTCCGCTTAACTATAATTTCGTATTGTCCTCTTTTGAGTAGTTGCCCTGGGGTAAAATAAGCCATAATAAAATTTAAATTGTCTGAATCAGGATGTCCAGGATTTAAGGATTGACAGAATGAAGAGGAAAATAATTATGTTGGTGGTTGAAAAGCCTATATATATGGGCGCACACTTTTCTACCCATAACATAAGGATAATATAGGCTTTGAGTTTTGTCAAGTCTTAATGATGATTTTAGTGATCTTGAATTAAACTGCGTTTACTTTGAACCGCATAGTTTTTTCTTAATCAGGTTTTATGTTCAAATTCTATACTCTTCCCTGTCACCTGCTGTTTACTCCCTATCCACCAAGCCAACCCACCCATAAATAATACCCCCATAACTCCCTGCAAAGGATTATTATTTACACCAGTTATCCAGTCAGGAACTTGACCCGAATATTGGGTTAATTGTCCCACATTAATAATGTAATAACCCCAAACTAACCCACCATGTAAACCAATAGGTAAACCCAAACGTCCCCGTCGCCAACGTTTTCCCCATACCTGCGTTAACCCCAACAGCACTAAAGCTGGAAATTGGGGTAAAGTATGAATAATTGCCGCCAAGGGCTTAATAAAATGGGATACAGCAAATAAAATTGCATTTATCCCCAGAGCGGTATTTAATTTATAATCTCGTTGTAACTCATCCAATAACCAACCGCGAAATAGTAATTCTTCTGCAAACCCCACACCCAAACTCACTAATAAACCTTCTAAAATTATTTTGACTAGAAATACTTGAGGTTGTTGCCATACCAACCAACCTAACATACCTTCTAAACCAAATAAAACTAAAACAGTAGTTAGTCCAATCGCTAACCCCCGCAACAAATCTACACCATTAAGGCGCGTAAATTCCAACCCATAATGGCTGAATATTCCTGATTGCAGATAAACCTTTTTACCCCAAACATTCAGTAAAAAAATAAACTCTATATACAATATAACCAGAGTCAAAATACTTTCTAAATTAGTATCTTCGACCAGCCAATAAATTGGTGCAGCTAGAGGTAGCCATAAAAACAATAATGCCAATATAAAACAAACCAGCCGCACCGGGACAGGAAATTTGGTCAGTTGAGTTAAATTAATTTTCATAAATTAGTCAATTATCATCAGTCAACAATACACTGCTAATGACCAATGACTCATGACCAATATCTATTCATCAGGTTCAATCGTACTGCTTAAACCATGATTGTTGAGGGTTTCAGAATAGAACTCCGCGTGTTCCTGAGCGCAAGTAATAACTAAAGCTAACCCATTCTGGTGAGCTTCCATCATGATACTAACAGCTTGTGGTTGGGTGATGCTATTAACCGTAGTCATTAGCACTTGTACCACGTACTCCATCGGGTTATAATCATCGTTATGGAGCAAGACGCGATACCGAGGCGCAAGCTTGCGGGATGTAGAACGCTTCTCAATAGTTTCGACTGACACGATTCTTTGCTCTTTTATTGTTGATTTACTAGAATATCCGGTAAGCGTAAAGCTCAGTCCCTTTAGGGCTGAGATATAAGCGACTTGAGTGACTTTAGTCACGTAAGAAATTAACTGGTCGCAGTAGATGTGATATAATGGAAGCAACTCCATAATTTAAGTATAACTAAACAGCGTAAAAACTTAACTAAATTTGTTAAGTGCGTAGTCATACCTAACGGTATTGCAGTTTAGGAAAGCTAGATTTGGTAAAAGATAAAATGTCAATATCGAGTACGGTAGGGCATACCGGAATTAACGCTTTAGGAGAATCGACCTCTATTTTTGCTGGAGTAATCCTGCTTAAACAAGTCGGCTCATTGATTAAAGAATCTCAGTGTCTAAAGACAGTGAGAGTGTCAATAGAATACAGTTCCTGTCGAGCATTTGCTTAACAGTTATTCACTTCAGCATTACCGTATTTTTAGTTTAAAATACTTTTGGCGTTGACTAGAAGTTTTTTCCTAGGACATCATAACACAAACAAAAGAAATTTTTAATTGCTCAGGGGGGAGAAAAATTTTTCTTTGGGTTCTATCTCCTCACTAGGGACTGGAGTTATTAAAATTAAGGAAACTGCAACACAGTCACTACTCCAGATAGTTATGGATATCAGCCCAAAATTTCAACCAGGACAAATTGTATCCTTGGACTATAGCAATCAGAATCTTTATGCAGAAGTTATTGAAATAGTGGTTTCCCGTCAATTGTGCTGGGTGCGTCCTTTACTGCTTGTGAACTCCACCCAGGAATTACCACTTGTGATTGATTTACGAAATGTGTCTGATTTGTTATGGCCACTAGATTTATTTAGACCAGCTCTAGATACGGAAGTTATTGCTTTTTTAGGGCAACTTTTTGCCACAGAACTCAAATTTGAGCCTGATTTACTAGCTAAAAAACAATTTAATTTATTTATTCATCAACTGTGGCAAGCACACCAGCGAGGACAAGAGACATAAGTAAACTTGGTTGTATAGGTAATAATAAGAACAATGGAACGCTAGTAAGTAGCATTGATGCCTTGTAGTACAAGAATTATCCCCAGGTAGGAACTAACTGCACCCTGCCAGCGTCCATCTCTGCCATTAATAATTCTAACGCTTCATAGTCAACATCTGAGATATGACCTAGCTTTGTTAATTCTGAGTTAATCTCATTTTCTATTTCTGGCGTTAATTTGCGGATATACAAGGCTTTTTCTACCAACTGACGAATGACATATCGAGTTTTCATAAGAAATAAACCAAAGTGCAGTTACTAGTCATTATCTAGGAAAATGTTGGGTATAAAAGGTGATTTATGCCTCTCTACCTTTGTGATTTAGATCACTACTAAACAAGCAAGAGCAGTTATTCAACCATTCTGTTTTTGTCAACGACACGAATAAAAATCAGAGTTGACAACTACAGAGAAATTTAACTGAAACCACCTTCAATCCTAGCTTCAGCAAGAGTAACCGCTATAGCTACAGATAATTAATCTGCATTCAGGAGGCATAAGTAGATTGTTTTTTAACTTGCTAAAAAAAAATGTATATATAAGTACATTTTATCATGGACTTATGACAATCTTTAAATAAACCTAGTCAAGCCATAAAGATTGAGTAAAGAGACTTCACACTTATAGCCAAGTGAGAAGAAAAAAGTTTATCTTCAGAAAAAGCGCAAACCTACATTTGTAAAAGCTTATCCGAGAATGTCGCCATGCTAACAAATCCAACTGATCCTAAAATTCCTCTAAATTTGCGCCTCTGAGCGAAACCAAATTTATAGCTAAAATTATTTAACTGCGATCAAAATCTCTAATTAATGCTAATCTAGGGGGGTTAGCTGTAATTTAGGGTAGCTAGAAGATAGCAAAGTGGCTGTTTTAGTTGAACAATTAATCACACCGGATATTTTAAAACCTGCCCGTTACCTGGGTAACGAGCGTTTAGCAGTCCATAAGCCTTGGGATACGGCAACAATCCGCTGGGTGCTGACATATCCAGAAGTCTATGAGGTTGGAGCATCAAATTTAGGGCATATCATCTTATACAATATTTTGAATGCCCAACCTCGCCAGTTATGCGATCGCGCATACTTACCAGGGGCAGATTTAGCCGCTAAACTTCGCACCACGCAGACACCCCTGTTTGCAGTGGAATCTAAACGGTGGTTGACAGATTTCGATATTTTAGGCTTTAGTCTCAGTTACGAATTAGGATGCACCAACATTTTAGAAATGTTGGATTTAGCGAGAATCCCTCTGACCAGAGAAGAGCGGTTACAGGGAAATTACCCGCTGATATTTGCCGGTGGACAAACAGCAACATCTAACCCCGAACCCTATACAGATTTTTTCGATTTCATAGTTTTGGGAGATGGTGAAGAACTACTGCCCGAAATTGGCTTGGTTTTAGAAGAAGGGAAAAAATCAGGATTGAATCGTCAAGAACTATTACTCGACTTGGCGCAAATCCCTGGGGTATATGTACCACAGTTTTATGAAATGGGTGAAGGAGGGGCTGTATATCCCCTGCGTCCAGACGTTCCCAAACGAGTTCTGAGAAGGGTAGCCACACCCATTCCTGCTTATTCTATTGGCTTAGTCCCCTATGTAGAAACAGTTCACGACCGTCTAACTATTGAAATTCGTCGCGGTTGTACCCGTGGCTGTCGCTTTTGTCAACCAGGAATGTTGACTAGACCGGCGCGGGATGTCGAACCGGAAAAAGTGGTAGAAGCTATAGAAAAGGGAATGCGGGAAACTGGTTACAATGAGTTTTCCCTCTTGTCTTTGAGTTGTTCCGATTATTTAGCCCTACCAGCGGTGGGGATGGAAATTAAAAATCGCTTAAAAAATGATAATATTTCCTTAACTTTACCTAGTCAAAGAGTAGATAGGTTTGATAAAAATATTGCCAATATCCTGGGAGGAACACGCCAAGGTAGCTTAACCTTTGCTCCGGAAGCAGGTACTCAACGGATGCGGGATATTGTCAATAAGGGTTTGACTAATGAAGAATTGTTAAGGGGAATCAAAACAGCTTGGTCACAAGGCTGGGATAAAATCAAGCTGTATTTCATGATTGGTTTACCCGGTGAAACAGATACGGATGTTATCGGGATTGTAGAAACGGTAAGCTGGTTAAAGCAAGAATGTTGGGAAAAGGGCAGAAGATCACTGAATTTTACTTTGACCATTTCTAACTTTACTCCCAAACCCCATACTCCCTTTCAATGGCATTCAGTTTCCACCACAGAATTTGCGAGAAAACAAAACCTACTGCGACAAGAATTTCGGGGGATGAAAAATGTGAAAGTAAATTTCACTGATTTTCGCATCTCCGCCATGGAAGACTTTATTGGCAGAGGCGATCGCACTTTGGGGAAAGTGTTACGTCGAGCGTGGGAACTGGGTGCAGGCATGGATTCTTGGTATGATAATGTAGATACAGCATTTACAGCTTGGGAAACAGCCATTACCGAAGCCGGTCTAGACTGGAAATATCGTCAAGTCGAAAATGGCGAGTGGAATCTATTTGCTACCGACAACAAGGAACAAGAAACCCTATCAGCTCTAGATATTCCCTTACCTTGGGATCATATTGATACTGGCATTGATAAAAAGTGGCTGCAAGAAGACTTGCAACGCGCTTTAGAAGCGGCAATTGTCCCTGATTGCTCTTTTGAAGGTTGTTCTCATTGTGGAGTCTGTGGCACTGATTTCGGTCATAATATTGTTATGGCTGCACCACCCATTCCCAGCTTTGCCGGTGATTTTGTTCCCAACACCACCAAAGCCCAACGATTGCGAGTATGCTTTGGCAAACAAGGGGATATGGCTTTAGTAAGTCACTTAGATTTGATGCGCCTATTTGATCGAGCTATGCGCCGTGCCAGTTTGCCTATCACATTCACAGGTGGTTTTCATCCTGGACCGAGGATTTGTCTAGCCAGTGCTTTAGCTTTAGGTGCTACCAGTAATGGGGAAATCGTTGATTTTGAATTGACCCAAGCAATTGATGTAGCAACTTTTCATGCCCAATTAGTTAAGCAACTACCTACTGACATTCCTGTATATGATGTGGTAGAAATAGATATCAAATCTCCTTCTGCTACCCAATCTCTGGAAGCAGCCGAGTATTTACTCACAGTGTCTACAGCCCAAAGCGAAGGACAACTTGCCCAATGGCAAGATTGGATTGAAACTATTAGAAATCAAGAGGAGATTTTATCGGCACATACAACCAAATCAGGTAAGCAACAATTAATAAATCTGCGCGACCGCTTGTGGGAGATAGAATTAATATCAGCATCTCACGGAGAATTAGACTCAACAGCAGTATTGCGTTATTTGGGTAGTTGTCGTCCTGACGGTGTGATCTTGCGTCCTGAGCAAATATTGTCTATGCTAGAAATTGTGGCTAATGTAGAATTTCACCTCTTACATATCCACCGCAAACGTCTAGTTATCGAATAAATTGCTAGTAGTTGCCAAAAATTAGTAGATTGTAGGAATTGATTTTTAGCACGGTTGCGTTAGAATAGTAATCGAGAGAAATTTTCTGGTGCTGCATTGCATGATTTGATTCATTACCTGTCATATCTACAGGAACGAAGGCCAAGATATAAGAGTGTAAGTTCTAAGATTGTATCCCAGATAAACTCTGCTGCTGACTACAAACGACTCTCTCTATATCTACCTTGGGAATCAATCACTAACAATAGCCTTCGTCAACTTCTCCATTGATTGACTACATTCTATCACTTAAATAAGACTTGCTTTTATAGCGAGCTTTTATGCAATTGCTACAAATGCAAGTGTGTTTGATTGTAAAAAATACCACTTAAGTATTGACAGAGATTATCAGCCTGGCCAAATTCTTGTAAAGATGACCTAGTAAGTTATCTGCACCTAGCTAGACTTTCTAGTAAAAACACGGATATTGAATCCAGTGATAAAGGCAGATTTTGCTGCGTCACTCGATTTTGGATTTTGGATTTTGGATTTTGGATTGACTCCACCAAACAAGTGTAGAAGCTCGAAAATTTTAGATTTGGGATTGACAATTTTTCCGTCGGAGCATGACGGGGCTTGTACCAAATTTTTTTAATCTAAAATCTAAAATCTAAAATCTAAAATTCCCTCCGTCAGCGGATGGTAAACCCAAAAAAAACCGTGTCTAGATGCAGAGGTTTATCACAGAGTATGTGCTATTTAATTGTAGTCAACTTTACTTAATGAAGCGTTAATTTTGACATAGATATCTACGGATATCCAAAGTTTAAATAGCAGCGTATAGTATAGGAAATCAGCCAAGGTCGGTTGATGGAAGTGCTTAAACTATATCCAGCTATTCAGGAATAATCCGGCGTGTAAACGCAATCACAGTATCATTAGCTCTTCATAACTTTGCAGAGCTACTCAAATTGCCAATTTTTATTACTAGTAGCGTCTTGTAGCAGCGACCGTAAGGACAAGCGGGATATATAGAGAACTTCCTTGTAATTCCCAGCGGTGCTGCCAATTTTTGAGGAAATTGAATGCCAAAACAAATTATCATCGCGGAGCAGCATCAAATTGCTGCTGTATTTTCGGAAGATCAAATACAAGAACTTGTTGTAGCTACGGGTCATCACCAAATTGGTGATATCTATTTAGGTGTAGTAGAAAATGTATTACCTGGGATAGATGCGGCTTTTGTAAATATCGGCGATCCAGAACGCAACGGTTTTATTCACGTCACTGACTTGGGTCCACTGAGGCTGAAACGTAGTGCAGCAGCGATTACAGAACTGTTGATACCACAGCAAAAAACCTTAGTGCAGGTGATGAAAGAGCCAACTGGATCAAAAGGTCCCCGGCTCACAGGTAACATCACCTTACCCGGACGTTATGTAGTGTTAATGCCCTACGGACGGGGTGTAAATTTATCAAGACGGATTAAAAGTGAGAATGAGCGTAACCGTCTGCGGGCTTTAGCAATTTTGGTGAAACCAGCCGGAATGGGTTTACTAGTCCGCACAGAGGCAGAAGGTAAACCAGAAGAAGCAATTATTGAAGATTTAGAAGTGCTGCAAAAGCAATGGGAACTTGTTCAGCAAGAAGCTGTATCCTCCCGTGCGCCAGCCTTGCTTAATCGTGATGACGACTTTATTCAGCGCGTTCTCAGAGATATGTATGGTGGTGATGTGAATCGCATTGTTGTTGATTCCAGCACTGGCTTAAAACGGGTGAAGCAGTATTTACAAAACTGGAGTGGTGGACAAACACCCCAAGGATTGCTGATTGATCATCACCGCGATCGCTCACCAATTTTAGAATACTTCCGCATCAATGCGGCTGTCCGCGAAGCCCTAAGACCGAGAGTAGATTTACCATCAGGTGGTTATGTCATCATTCAACCCACAGAAGCATTAACCGTCATAGATGTTAACTCCGGTTCTTTCACCCGTTCTGCAACTGCTAGAGAAACAGTGCTGTGGACAAACTGTGAAGCAGCGGCGGAAATTGCGCGTCAGTTACGGTTGCGAAACATTGCCGGCGTGATTGTGGTTGATTTCATTGATATGGAATCCAGACGCGATCAAATGCAAGTTTTAGAACACTTTAACAAAGCTCTCAAAGCTGATAAAGCCCGTCCGCAAATTGCCCAACTAACTGAACTAGGTTTAGTTGAACTTACTCGTAAGCGTCAAGGCCAAAATATTTATGAATTGTTTGGTGAAACTTGTCCTACTTGCGGCGGTTTAGGACATACCGTCAGATTACCAGGAGAAACGGAAAACCGCTTACCTATACCCGCTGCGGACATCCAAGAGCGGTTTGCACCGATGCCGCAAAAGGAATCACGGCCAGTTACCCGTATTCCTGATATTGGTAGCGTTACACCAGCCATACCACGAGATACTTATGATGGATTTGGAGATGGATTTGACAGCGAATCGGAATTTAGCTCCGCAAATCTAATTAATCATCCTAGCTATCAAGACTTAAATGATAGCAAGCGCCGTACCCGTACCCGTCGTAGCCGTATTGGTGTGAATGATGCGAATGGTAAGGATGAAACCCGCTTAACTAACAATCCTCTCAGTTTTGTTAATGATGCAGATTTAGACTTAGAAGAAGCTGAAATATCATTACCAGAAATCTCCCCACCGACTATTAATAAATCAGGTTGGACAGAAAGGCCAGAACGGGCAAAAGTTAAATTAGAACCAATTAAGGTAGAACCACCGGAGATTATTAATGTCGAAATGTCGACAAAAGAACAAGATACATTTGCGGAAATGGGAATTTCTCCTTTACTTAAGTTAGATCGGGAAGGAAAAAGTACAAGATCGGTGATTATCAATGTTGTTCAACCAGGACAATCACCTATTGAGGAAGCTGAATTTATCCCCGAACTAATTGTTACTGAAAAGACAATTCCTGAAATTGTTTCCATTAAATCACCGACACCAATATTTGAGCCAGAAGTAGAACCTTATTTCCCACCATTAGTAATAGTCCCAGAATTGATAATAGTTCCAGAGGAAAAAGAACCTGAAACAGAAGTTGAAATAGAAACTGAAACTGAAATAGAAACTGAAATAGAAACTGAAACTAATAATAGCTCTATTCCTAATCGTCGTCGCCGTCGTCGTTCATCAGCCTTAGATACAGATGGTTTTGGACTATGATTTTGATGATCTAAATGATTTTTATGATTAAGAAATCACACAAATCATTTAGATCATCAAGATTACACAAATCAAACAAATCACCAAAATCATAATTCCGACGAATAATTTCTAAACTGTGATTGATTTGATTTATGTGATTTTGATGATGAATAAGTCAAATCATCCAAATCAAACAAATCACCAAAATCATAGTTCCGACGAATAATTATCTGAACTGTGATTGATTTGATTTATGTGATTTTAATGATGAATAAGTCAAATCATCCAAATCAAACAAATCACAAAAATCATAGTTCCGACGAATAATTATCTGAACTGTGATTGATTTGATTTATATGATTTTGATGATGAATAAACCAAATCATCCAAATCACCAAAATCATAGTTCCGACGAATAATTATCTGAACTGTGATTGATTTGATTTATGTGATTTTGATGATGAATAAATCAAATCATCCAAATCAAACAAATCACCAAAATCATAGTTCCGACGAATAATTATCTGAACTGTGATTGATTTGATTTATGTGATTTTGATGATGAATAAGTCAAATCATCCAAATCAAACAAAGCACCAAAATCATAGTTCCGACGAATAATTATCTGAACTGTGATTGATTTGATTTATATGATTTTGATGATGAATAAACCAAATCATCCAAATCACCAAAATCATAGTTCCGACGAATAATTATCTGAACTGTGATTGATTTGATTTATGTGATTTTGATGATGAATAAGTCAAATCATCCAAATCAAACAAAGCACCAAAATCATAGTTCCGACGAATAATTATCTGAACTGTGATTGATTTGATTTATATGATTTTGATGATGAATAAACCAAATCATCCAAATCACCAAAATCATAGTTCCGACGAATAATTATCTGAACTGTGATTGATTTGATTTATGTGATTTTGATGATGAATAAATCAAATCATCCAAATCAAACAAATCACAAAAATCATAGTTCCGACGAATAATTATCTGAACTGTGATTGATTTGATTTATGTGATTTTGATGATGAATAAGTCAAATCATCCAAATCAAACAAATCACCAAAATCATAGTTCCGACGAATAATTATCTGAACTGTGATTGATTTGATTTATGTGATTTTGATGATGAATAAGTCAAATCATCCAAATCAAACAAATCACCAAAATCATAGTTCCGACGAATAATTATCTGAACTGTGATTGATTTGATTTATATGATTTTGATGATGAATAAACCAAATCATCCAAATCACCAAAATCATAGTTCCGACGAATAATTATCTGAACTGTGATTGATTTGATTTATGTGATTTTGATGATGAATAAGTCAAATCATCCAAATCAAACAAATCACCAAAATCATAGTTCCGACGAATAATTATCTGAACTGTGATTGATTTGATTTATGTGATTTTGATGATGAATAAGTCAAATCATCCAAATCAAACAAATCACCAAAATCATAGTTCCGACGAATAATTATCTGAACTGTGATTGATTTGATTTATGTGATTTTAATGATGAATAAACCAAATCATCCAAATCAAACAAATCACAAAAATCATAGTTCCGACAAATAATTATCTGAACTGTGATTGATTTGATTTATGTGATTTTGATAATGAATAAGTCAAATCATCCAAATCAAACAAATCACCAAAATCATAGTTCCGACGAATAATTATCTGAACTGTGATTGATTTGATTTATGTGATTTTGATGATGAATAAGTCAAATCATCCAAATCAAACAAATCACCAAAATCATAGTTCCGACGAATAATTATCTGAACTGTGATTGATTTGATTTATGTGATTTTGATGATGAATAAGTCAAATCATCCAAATCAAACAAATCACCAAAATCATAGTTCCGACGAATAATTATCTGAACTGTGATTGATTTGATTTATGTGATGTTGATGATGAATAAATCAAATCATCCAAATCACCAAAATCACCAAAATCACCAAAATCATAGTTCCGACAATGAAGAAAACACCCTGGGATAATTCAAATTGGTTAGAGTTTTCTACTTACTCAAATATACAGGGTGCAGTTGGGGGTGTAGATGAAGTAGGACGAGGTGCTTTATTTGGTCCTGTAGTTGCAGCGGCAGTTATATTACCAGTAGAGGCTTTATCAATACTGATGATAGATGACATTAAGGATAGTAAAAAGTTGTCTAGTTCTCGCAGGACTAAACTGGCTGAAAAAATTAATACTCTGGCTTTAGACTGGAGAATTGGTTATGCGACAACGGCGGAAATAGATGAGTTGAATATTTTACAAGCAACTTTATTAGCAATGAAGCGGGCTGTACTGAAGTTGCGGGTAAAACCAGAACTGTGTTTGATTGATGGTAATCAGTTGGTGAAGAATTTACCAATACCACAAGAAACGATTGTCAAGGGTGATGAGAAATCCCTGAATATTGCCGCAGCTAGTATCATGGCCAAGGTGTGGCGTGATGATTTGGTGCAGCGGTTAGCTTTAAAATATCCTTTGTATGATTTGGAAAACAATAAAGGTTATGGTAGCCAACGTCATTTACTGGCTCTCCAAAAATATGGACCTTCACTTCTACATCGTCAATCTTTTCGTCCTTGCCAAATTCTCTCCTCGACTAAATTGTCAGAATCAGGATTTTCAGGATTTAAGGATTTCCAGGATTAAAGTTGGGATTTTATTACCAATGACCACTTACTCAAAATTCAAGATTTGTAATATGGCTTGCGCTATCAGGAATGTTATGATCAATCTCCGTGTTACTAGCTTCTTGGATACCCCAATGCCGATAATCTTCTAGAAGGTGGTGTAACAATCTTTGCTTAATTGTTAACAACACACTTTTGAGTAATCCATTACCTGTAGTTTCTAAAATTGATTTGGGTGTAAAGGAAAATGGTTGCGGTATGTCTACCAAAACTTCTAAATCAGCTTTTCCTTGGAGGTGAGTTTCACTATTGAGTTCTACTGGTGACAAATAGCCTTTTAAATTGAGAGCAAACCTTTGGTTAATATACTCAAAACCCAGGATTTCACAGCCGAGCGATCGCAAATAAATTGTCCCACTAGTATCTGCCCAAACTCTCATGTCTACAGTTGGTTGAATACTCAGTGACATAAAAGACAGAGGACGCATTTTTAACCGAAATACTTCATCAGAAAGTTGTTGAATTCTTGTATTATCAACTAGGGCATTTACCAAACGTTGAGGCTGACGTAGGTAGTGTTGAATGGGAATAGATTGCTGAGGAACGGAAATTTCCACCGATTGAGAGGCAATAAACTTAGTAGCCATGAGCAAATTAAACCATTTGTTTTTTTATTGTAATATTTTTTAACAATTTAAATTGCCAAAAATCAAACTCTTATTTTATTATTCATCAAACTCATCAAATTTAAACGCATGAATCTGAAAATTGCTCATTTAGGTCCACCGGGAACTTATGCCGAACAAGCGGCTTTTTTTTATCTCAACTGGTTAAACACCCACCAGGGCATTACTTCTCAAAAAAGTTTTGAACTATGTCCATATTCGACAATTGCTCAATCACTACAAGCCATAACAGACAAAAAAGCAGAAATAGCTGTTGTTCCTGTGGAAAATTCTATTGAAGGCAGTGTCAACATGACACTAGATAGCTTATGGCAATTAGATAGTTTAAAAATTCAATTAGCTTTAGTTCTACCAATTCAACATACATTAATTTCCTTTGCAACTAGTTTAGACTCTATTAAAACTGTATATTCACATCCTCAGGCCCTAGCTCAATGCCAGGGATGGTTATCACAGTTTTTACCAAATGTCAATTTAATTCCGAGTAATTCTACTACTGAAGCACTACAAGGATTAGAAGAGGAAGTAACAACAGCAGCTATATCATCTAGCAGAGCTGCACAACTGTATAATTTACCTATTCTCGCTAGGGAAATTAATGATTATCCAGAAAACTGCACTCGGTTTTGGGTAGTTAGCACGGAGGAAAATAATACTATTGATTGTACTCATACATCTCTAGCCTTCAGTGTACCAGCTAATATACCAGGGGCATTAATGAAAGCGTTGTCAGTGTTTGCTTGTCTGGGTATTAACCTGAGTCGAATTGAATCGCGTCCCACAAAACGTTCTTTAGGAGAATATTTATTTTATTTGGACATAGAAGCAGATGTGAATGCACAGATGATGAAATCTGCTTTAGAGGAATTACAAAATTATACAGAAATCTTGAAAATCTTTGGTAGCTATAGTGTGTTACCAATCATTCTGTAAAAAGATCATAAATACACCAGATAATAGTGTAAAAATATAGAGTATCTTTTCCAAATATCCATTATATTGCTGTTGAAAATGCCAAGTTTCCAGACTTCTATCTCAATGCAATTATCTGTATCGCCAAAACTTTGTCAACCTTTAAAAATTGTTGCCTTGGGAGATAGCTTAGTATATGGATACGGCGACCCAGAGAAAGGCGGTTGGGTAGAACAACTGCGACGGTGGTGGATGTTACCGGACAGTGTGGGTCATGTGCTTTATAATTTGGGGGTTAGGGGCGATCGCACACAGCAAGTTGCCCACCGTTTAGAAGCAGAATTTCGTCACCGAGGAGAAATCCGTAATCGTGTCCCTGACTTAATTATTTTATCTGTCGGTGTCAATGATACACCTCGATTAAGAAGTCCCAACGGCAAAAATTACACAGATTTTAGTCAGTTTGAACTAGAAATCGCCACATTACTAGATCAAGCCAAACAACTTTGTCCTGTGCTATTTGTGGGGATGGTTCCCGTAGACGAAACCAAAATGCCTTTCCTTGACTGTCTATTTTACAATCACGCCGACCAATATCGCTATAAAGAAGCAACACGCCAAGCTTGTGAACAAAGACAAATTCCCTACTTAGATATTTTTGATCAATGGATGCAACGTAGTCAAGCTTGGAGAAGTGAACGCATTACCAGCGACGGACTGCACCCCAACACTCTGGGCTATCAAGACTTATTAGAAGCCGTACTCAACTGGAGAGAATTGGCACAATATCATTGTCAAGCTGACTATGGGGCAGAATTAAAAATTGGTAATCGGTAATTGGTGATTGGGAAGGTATTGATTACTTAGTTGCAATAATGGTGGTGGTTTTGGGTTTTGTGTTATGACCCAGTAGGGGCGTATTGCTGTAGGAACGTATTGCAGTAGTAGGGGCGTATTGCAATACGCCCCTACAGTTCGCAATATTGCCCCTTTCCTGTGGCAACAATGGTGGTGGTTTTGGGTTTTGTGTTATAACCCAGTTGTGAAAATGAACTCAAACGAAAGACTACTCTATGGAACCAGATAAGCTGGCGCGATTGAAAGAGTACGGTGAATTTATCCTCCGCAAAATTGACTCAGTACCCCAACGCCCTTCCCAGGAGGAAGATTGGGTTCCCACTAGTCTGGATGATTGTTTGTTGCGGTTACGAGCAGCGGCTGAAAACACGATAAAACTGGCAACCTCACCGGTGAAAATCGGCGTAATGGGGGAATTTAGCAGCGGTAAAAGTTTGTTGCTAGGAAGTCTGATTGGTTATGCGGACGCTTTACCAGTGAGTGAAAATCCGACAACTGGTAACGTCACAGCTATTCATATTAAACCCCAAGATGGTTTTGCAACTACCCAAGTAGATAATTATACGGTGGAATATTTATCCCATGAAGGGGTGAATGAGTGCTTACACTTCATGCTGAAAGAAGCAAACCGTCGCGCTACGTCTGCTGGGGTGACACCTTTACAAGTTGCAAAAATTAAAACTGGTAAAGATATCAGTATTTGGTGTGAGGAAGTTTGGAAAAGCTCAAATAATTTAGAGTTGCGTTATTTGGTGCGGGAGTTGTTGTCATTTTTGCGGGCTTATCAGGCTTATGGTGAGGCTTTATGCGGTCGCTTTTACCAAATTGATGCTATTACCGCCCGTGAAGGTTTACAACTGGCAGAAATGCCAATGGCGATTCAATCTCTCAAATTTGAAGATTTACCAGCAGCACCTATTCGCTTACCAAACGCGCCACAAAGATTAGGGACGCAATTATTACAAACTAGTTTTCTCTTGATTCGTCGCGTTGATATTGAAGTAAAAATATCAAGAGAAATATGGGATGTGACAGGTGCAGAAGAATTTGTCCTGTTAGATTTTCCCGGTTTGGGTGCGGCTAATTCTGGAACTAGAGATACATTTTTATCATTGCGAGAATTGACACAGGTACAGACAATTCTAGTCTTACTTAATGGTAAATCGCCAGGGAGCGATCGCGCCAATAAAATTTTCACAATGATGCAGCAACAACGCCCCGGACAAGACCTAAAAGATTTAATTCTCGTAGGTGTGGGACGTTTTGATCAACTACCTTTAGAAAGTGAAGGTGGGGAAAGGGAACTAGATTTATTAATTAATAATCAATCTAATTTTCAACCTTTACAAACAAATATAGTTTTCCAAAAATTGAAAGTTCTCAAAACCATTATTGATGGGGCTGAAGCATTCACTTCTCAAAAAGACAGAATTGTTTTATTATCACCTCTGTTAGGATTAGCTGAATTAGCTAAACGTTCTAGTCAAGTGAAAGCTGGTTCTGAGGAATTTCTCGCCAATTTAGATTATCCTGATTATCTAGAAAGACCAAAAAAACTACAACAGAAATGGGGTGATTTAAGCGAGGGTTTATTATCAGTAGATGGACGGAATCAGTTAGGAAAACAATTAGGTTATTTTGCTCAAGATGGCGGTATTAGTAAATTAAGAGAATTGATTCAAACTCATGTTGCTAATCACGGCTTAAAGCAATTGTATGAAGATAGCCGTCGGGCTGCTGATGTTATTCGTCAACAACAAGAATATCTCAACGAGATTATTGCCGAAATTCATGAACAAGGCATACCCACAGTTGATACTCCGGCGTTAATGGAATTGAGATTAGCCATAGAAAGTTTAGATAAAATCTACAGAAACTTCCAAAAAGGTTTAGGGAAAGAACAACTAAAAGATCGGAGAGGAATTGTAGTTAGTGATGTCATTAAAGATGAACTAACATTGAGAATTTTGAATTGGAGTCAATGGACATTACTATTTAATAAAGTCCAAAATGGCACAATTACCTTAGCAGAATTTAAAGGTGCAGCCGGGAAATTATTTGATAGAGGAAATCGGGTAAATACCGCTCTACCAACTAAGAGTGATGACTTTTATCCAGCCTTTGAGAAAACAGTCAAAGAATTGGAAACCTTTGCCAGCGATCGCATTCGTCAAGCCGTGATAGACTTATTAAGCTCAATGGCACATCAAATCACCTTAGAACGGGAAAAACTGCAAGCCATTCTTCAGCCAGAAATGGAACAAGAAATTGAAGAAAAATTTGGACTTGAAGAAGCCGACTTATTTTATAAACTGTTATTAGGATGTGATCCTCGTCAGTGGAAAGAAGCCATAATTGCCGAAATCAATAACCATGATCAAAGTATCAAACCAGAAGGTATTTTTCCCTTAGCTAAACAAGATGAAAAACATAGTGTAGGGCAAATTTTTGATTGGTCTCCCGAAAGAAATCAAAACCCATCTAGAAGTGTGAATCATCAACTTTTCGTCCTCCGACTGCGAGATGAAATTACCGCTAGTGCTAGTCTTCACCTTGTCCAGTATGTAAATGAAAGCAATCAGCAAGTAAATATAGAAATCAATGGAATTTTAGATCAAATAATTCCCAGTTTACAAAACCTTGCAAAAAAAGAAACACTACTCAGATATATTGCTGCTAGAGATTCACAAGCTGAACTAGCCATTCCTGCTTGGTTAGAAATTTTAACCGATATTGCCACAATTAATGAAGCCGAACTATTCAGCCATATTTAATTGGTAGTTTCTTCCTTCTTCTTTCTTCCTTCGTGTCCTTCGTCCCTATATCCCTCCGGTCCCGTCAGGGATACGTGGTTCATTTAATCCATATTTTTCCAGGAAGAGAGAAAACATTTAGTTATCAAACAATTTTGAATCAACTCCATAAATAAATATTAGGGAAATGCACTATCAATGAATTATTAATCAACAAAAAAAGGAACATCAAAAATGCCTGTGGAAATTCAGCTTTTACCTAGCTTTAAATTAGGTATGAAAGAAAACACACAGTTGCATCTACCCACCATTCAAATTGTCCCTATTAACAGCAACATTCCCCATATTTCTCGGATTACCTGCATAGTTAGAGGTACACCATATCAATTATCAGCACAAATTCAAAGCAGTTATAGACAACTTGACTCAGCCACACCCAAAAAAATTTCTACTATTTGTCAATTAGGACAAAATCCCTGTCAGTTAGATTCACCTTTAATTACAATAGTTGATTGTACTTTAAAAGTAATTGTCGAATATTTTGACTCTGACGCTGTGGGAAAGCCAAATTTGTCTATATCTAATCATGTATGTGCTGAATGTGATCTTTGGTTTATACCTAATTTAGAAAAACCATCAAAGTCATCTACAAAAAATCATACAACTATGGAAAGTTCACGATTTGACACCTATCTGCATAATTTAAGTCAACAACTCAGTGAAAAACTCAACGAAAAACAAAGAAAAAGATTTCCTGGTTGGTTAGCTTTAGATTTTGGTACTTCTAACTCTACAGTGACACTTTTTGATCCCATTGAAGTCCCCATTGCCGAAGTTTTACCCAGAGAACAAGAATTGAGATTAAGAGAACGCATGGCTGAATGGTTCAATTCAGTCCCAGATTTAGCCTTACCAGATGTTAGTGGTAGTGAGTGGGAAAAATTTCTGGCTGATATTAGCAAAAACTTAGAAATAGAATCAGAACAATTAAGTGAAATTTTTGAAAGTGATAACAAAGAATTATTTTTAGAAGCAATTCGGCAAATTGAATTATGTTTAGGAACAAGTGATAGATTTCGGCGGGCTGTTAGCAAAAAACTTTATGCTATATATCATGAAGTGTTTCGCGTTCCCACATTAGAATCACAAAATTTAATTCCCGTAGTTTTAGATATTGACAGACGCAGTACAGAAATTCCCAGCGAAATGGAAGTATCGCAATTAATCCCATTAAAACTCCGCATGGGTAGAGATGCCAGAGATAATAGAAAAAAAGCCATAGCCCAAGGAACAACTGTTTCTGTCAAAGAAATTATTAGCAGATTTCACCATTCACCCAAACGCTATTTTGGACAAAATCGCTCTTTCCCCATTATCTTAGAAGAAGATGAAGAAAACATTCAAGTTAATAGCCTAATTCAAGCAGCTTGGGCGCAATTAATTGAATTAACAGAAGATTATCGTCAACGGGGTAGACGCAGATTTTCTGAAGGCGATTTTCTCACAGCAGTTGTTACCTATCCCACTGTTGCCCCTCCTGTAGTGAGAAAAGAAATTAAGAAATTAGTCCAGGAATTAGGAATTGATGATGTGCAAACAGCCTATGACGAAGCTGTTTCTGTAGCGATATTTTTCCTTTGGCGAGAATTTGGCGGTAATCTCAATATCGGTATTGAATCTTTTAAAACTCGCTGTCATCAAAATGGGAACAAATGGTCACAAAATGTCCTTGTTTTAGATATTGGTGGAGGCACAACTGACTTAGCTTTAATTGAACTCACCCTAGAAGATAAGACTCCTTTCTTTGCAGACAATGAAGATAGAGGACTAGGAGGACGTTACTATAAACTTACTCCCAAGCTATTAGGTTCTTCTGGACATTTACAATTAGGTGGAGAATTAATTACTTTACGAATTTTCCGCCTTTTGAAAGTTGCTATTTCTGATTTTCTCCTCACCGCAGTAACTACAGGTGACATCGAAAGCGACAAGTTAGAAGACTTAATTAACTCTGAATTAAATGACCGTTTTTTAGAAGATGGGAAATTTAAAACTGGTAGTTTGTTAAAATGTATAGATAAAGAAAATCCCGAAGGTGATGTTGCCTTTAAAGATGCCCTAGATACGGCCGAAAAAGTATTACCAACCCGTTGGCAACAAGCAACCCAACGCCTGCAAACCTTTTACACATTGTGGGATCATGCTGAAGCCGCTAAACTCAAATTAGGACAAAAACCACCCACAGATGGTTCTTTATTAACCTTCACTTTAAACGAACAACAAATTGGCGAACTGCTGTCCCAAAGTTCTGTTAAATTTCAAGTGAGAAGTTCTGAATCTATTTCTATAACCTTAGATAATGAGCAATTTGACCGGGCTGCTATGTCTTCTATTAAAGAAGCAATTGGTATTGCTAAAGGCTTAATGGAAAGCCGTCTAAGTTCAGAACCTAATCAAAAAGTAGATTGGTTAATTCTTTCTGGCAAAACTTGTAGTCTTGATCTTGTTCAACAACAAATTTACGAAGAATTTAGTCAATCACCCTATTTTGTTTGGAATCCAGAACGAATTACTTTTGTTTTAGAATTTACCAAACTTGCTACTTCCGCAGGTGCTTGTTATGCTGAAAAACTGCGTCGCTTTCGATTTGATCCGGAAGAATCTAAAAATCTGTTACGCAAAGGTGCAAATCAATTAGAAATTGATGTCAAAAACCTGTTTTATTATCTTCCTTGTAACTTCAAACGCAAAACCCAAAGTAACGAACCCTTAGCCATTTTTAATGCAGGACAAGAATTATATCAACTTGCACCTTGGGATACTGTGGCTAAAGTGCGGACACCTTGGCAGGGAATACAATTAACTAATATTATCCATCGTCAAGATTACGAAAACGGTACTTTTCGCCTGTGGGGGAGTTTTGATGGTAAAATCTTGATGGATAAATTGGGCATGGAAGAACAGGAATTTCTCAAAAAAATTAAGGTTCAATTTGAGATTGATCAAGCTTTACAATTTAGTGTTTTACTATGTCGAGGTAATCCCCATTATTTAATAGATGTAACTGGTATTGATGTGAATTTAGTTGTATCTAAATCTGCTGAAAATACCTTGTTTACTGATGGCAATTTAAAATGGAATATTGCTATAGAAAACCATCAACACAACTTAAATGATGGTGATATTGCTGTGAATGTTTTAGAGTCAGCAACAGTTGATCAACCTCATGCTTATCATTTAGTATTTGCAGTTGATAATAATGATGATAGTAAATTAATAGAAACATTTCATTATTTACAGGATGGTGTGAAGCAACCAGGAACAGGATTAATTAGTAAATCATTGCCACCATTTCCCCAAAGTGGTCAACATACCTTCTATATTTATCAAACTGATAATGAAACCAATACTAAAAAATGGATTCGGATTGGTACACTCAGCAGACCGGATATTATCACAGATTATCCTTGTCAATATCATGTAACTCTTGATAATACAGGAATATTAAGAATGCACGCTGGTGCAGTTCCTTATTGGAAATCTAATAATCAAGAATGTCTGCAAGAGGAAGGATGTGTTTATCAAGCAGAATTGGAATTACAACCCAATGAAGTTGATAAAGAACGTGATCCATTTTCTGGTATTCATTAGCTTTAATTCCGTAAGTTGGGTTGACGGAAGGAAACCCAACATTATTAATTCTTGTGTTGAGTTGCGCTGTCGCTTAATCCAACCTACTTTTTTCTATTTTCATCCTCACAAAATCATGCAGCACTTACATAAATTACTAACCATAGAAAACTCAGAATTAGCTAAAATATTACGATTTAATTTATATGGATTAGCTGCAACTTTAACAAAAGCCAATCAAGAATACCCATTTGATCCTGGATTTAATTTATGTGCAGAACTTCTACAAGAACTTGATCAAATATTACAACCACCATCCCCAGATCCCCGACTTCTTCAGGAAGTCGGGGATCTAAAACAACCTAAATTAACAAATGAATTAAAATTATTAAAATTAAAAGAAGCTTTTAATTGCGATTCTGAATTAAATTGTTATTTAGGTAATTCTCATATCCAAAGTCAAACTGATGCGGAAATATGGAATGAAATTCAGAGGAAATTATTACGCGTTCCCGAAGATTTAGCTACATCTTGGCGACAAAAGGCTTTAAAATTGGCAGAGGAAGTAGGCGCAGTTGTAGATAATAGAAATCTGGATAAATTACCATTTGTGCGGGATGAAATTATTTATCCGGGGTTGAGTGGTACAGTTAAAGCAAAAGGACTATGTTTATCTCAAAAAGCCCTGGTAAATTCAGAAATTGCCCAAAATAATTTATCAGAAAACCTACATTTAATCGCCGGCTTTTTACTTTTATATATTAAATTTATGGAAATAGATCCAGATCTACATCATGCTTTAAAAAGTGTTTTTAGCTTTGATATTGTTTCTTTATATTCCAAATTAGAACAACGTCATCAATATATTGATGCATTAAGCGATCGCTTTCACCGAACTCAAAAATCCGAGGAAAATACTGATGTAATTGTTAACTTATGTGCTTGGATTGACATGGATGAAGCCATCCATTCTCTAGTATTTATCCCCCCTGCTGAACGTTATTCTTGGTGGGGAAAATTACAAAAAGAATCTCGTATTATGCTGAGAAAAGCTGCTGACAAAGCTGTCAAAGCAGGGAATAAAGTCCGACTTAAACAGTTATCAGGACTGTATGCTGATGTTTGTGAATTTTCTAAAGATGACTTGCAATTAGATTGTGGTGGTAATCCCGGAGAAGTATTAACTTGTTTGCGAGTGTTTGCCAAAATTAATCAGCAAAATTATCCAGGAAGGGTAATATTTCGGACATTAAGATAAGTGCTAGATATTTTTTTGTTTTCTCAAAAGTTAAATTTTTTAGTGCCGCTTTAGAGGCTGTTTTAAAAGTTTTGGGCTAATATATATAGAGCCTATAGCTATTTTATTTTTAAATTTATGATTGATTCTCAGAAAGAAATAAAGGTAAAATAAATGCAGCAATAATTCCAGCTAATACAATTACCTCAATTATTTTCAACAATAAACTACCCGCCATAAATTGATTAATTTCTCCCTGAATATTATCGTAAAAATTACTTAACCAACCACATAAACGACTATACCAGCTAAGAGGATTATCTTCTGCACGGACTTTCCAAGACAATATTGATAGTAATAATGGCACACCACCAACTTTAGCCGACATTAAAACATGAATTGCTAAAAAACAAATCATGATTAGCCAAGCTATCAAGTGAACATAATACCAAATATGATCAAATTCTCCTGTAGGTAGCCATTCTTCTTTCATCATTCTGCCAGATATTACTGCTAAAACAGCAGCAAACAACATTTTAGTATTTACTAAACGTTGCAAACTTACCCACCAAATTGGTTTACCAAATTGAGTAAGTTTTTGGATAGAGTCTGGTTGTAATAGCCGTTTTTTCCCAGCATGAAAACTATAAACAGCAAAAAATGGCAGTAAAATCAAGAAAAATACCCCAAATGTCCCGTGAATATCCTGTATGGGATTGATTTTGGGAATTGGGATATATCCAAATCTTTTATCAAAAGTATTGTAAACTAAGAATCCGCTAATGATTGCCCCAATTACTAAAATTCCAGTTACACCATGTAGGATTCGGAATATCAAGGGTTGATAAGGTGCAGAACGAGTCATAATCTGATTTGTTAAGTTTTTAAGAGGGCTAATTTTGCTGTAGATATTAAAAGATAAAACTTATATTATCATTTCTGTAACTAAGAGGATGTTTGAAAAGTATCAGAATTAATCGAGATCCCCCCAACCCCCCTTAAAAAGGGGGGCTAAATTCCTCAAAGTCCCCCTTTTTAAGGGGGATTTAGGGGGATCTGCGGGTGTTAGATACCACACGAAAAAGTTTTCAAACAACCTCTAAGAATAAAATGAATATCAAAAGTCCTCTCCGTTATCCCGGTGGTAAATCAAGAGCAATAAAGCAAATATCTCAATATCTACCAAAAAAGTTTTCCGAATTCCGAGAACCCTTTGTTGGTGGTGGTTCTGTCTTTATTCACCTGAAACAAACATTCCCAGATTTAAAGATTGCTATTAACGATTTAAACCCAGAATTATTTCTATTTTGGTATTTTGCACAATCTGATTTATCAAAATTAGTTTCCGAAGTTCGTCAAATTAAAGAAAATTCCCAAGACGGAAAATTACTCTTTACCGAATTAGCTAATATTGATGTTAACACCTTATCAGAATTAGAAAGAGCAGTGCGCTTTTTTGTTCTCAACAGAATTACATTTTCAGGAACAATAGAATCAGGTGGATTTTCCCTAGAATCTTTTCATAAAAGATTTACAATTTCATCCATAGATAGACTGGAAAAATTAGAAACCATACTAACAGAAGATATCAAAATTACTAACTTAGATTACAGCCATCTTATTAATGAACCAGGAGAAAATGTATTTATATTTTTAGATCCTCCATACTTCAAAGCTGAAAAATCTAAATTATATGGTAAAAAAGGAGATTTGCACACAGGATTTAATCATCAAAAATTTGCAGAAATATTAAAACAATGTCCCCATAATTGGTTAATTACTTATGATGATTCCCCGGAAATTAGAGAAAACTTTGAATGGGCAAATATTATTAGTTGGGAATTACAATATGGCATGAACAACTATAAACAAAAAACAGCCGAAAAAGGAAAAGAACTATTTATTAGTAATTTCTAGATCCCCGACTTCTTTAAGAAGTCGGGGATCTGATTTAATGTTATTCTTTAATCCAGTGTTATCAAAAACCCAAAAATGGATTCTACCACCTGGTCTAACTTACTCAAACAATTATTAGAAAAGCAATCATTAACCCGCATCCAAGCAGCCGAATTGATGCAAGGATGGATCAATGAAACGATTCCCCCAGAACTGTCAGGGGCAATTTTAATGGCTTTGAACTTCAAAGGCATTTGTGCTGAAGAATTGGCGGGAATGGCACAAGTATTAAAATCTCTGTCTTCTCTACCCATAAACAAGGGCGGGGAAACCCTACGGTTAATTGATACTTGTGGTACAGGTGGTGATGGAGCATCAACCTTTAATATTTCTACCGCTGTAGCCTTTGTGGTGGCTGCTGCTGGTGTACCTGTAGCTAAACATGGTAGTCGTTCTGCCTCCAGTCTCACGGGAAGCGCTGATGTTTTAGAAGCATTGGGAGTTAATTTGACTGCGGCCAGTGAAAAAGTCCAAGCCGCAGTCCAAGAGGTAGGAATTACATTTTTATTTGCCCCTGGTTGGCATCCCGCGCTTAAATCTGTTGCGCCATTACGGCGAAATCTCAAAGTGCGGACAGTGTTTAATTTACTCGGTCCTTTGGTAAATCCCCTGAATCCCACTGGTCAGGTAATTGGTGTATTTGATCGTAAACTGATAGAGACAATGGCAGAAGCATTAAATCTTTTGGGGACACAAACAGCAATTGTTCTCCATGGTAGAGAAAAATTAGATGAAGCTGGTTTAAGCAATATTACCGATGTGGCAATCTTAAAGGATGGTAATGTATACTTATCTATTGTTAATCCCGAAGAAGTAGGTGTGACACCCGCGCCTATTACCGCTGTCAAAGGTGGCAATGTTCAAGAAAATGCGGTTATTCTCCAAAACGTTTTACAAGGAAAAGGAACACAAGCGCAACAGGATATAGTCGCGCTAAATACTTCTTTAGCATTGCAAGTAGCAGGTGTAATTCCCTGGTTAAATCATGCTCAAGGGGTGACTTTAGCTAAAGAAATTTTACAAAGCGGTAGTCCCTGGACAAAGTTGGCACATTTAATTGAATTTTTGAAGGATTAGCCTCTGAGTAGGCTTGGGGACGAAATTCGACAACATTACGTTTGATAGTTACATCGTAGTTACCAAAAAAGTCATGTCCTAAAAGTCCTGTTTCTAATTCTGTCCCAGCGATCGCTACTGGAACTTTATTGACTCTCATCCCCCCGGCTTCCATGGAATCAAGATAGCCAACGGGAAATTCCACAGCTTTAGCACTAGCCGTATTAGCTTTAGCTTTTCCTACTGTTACTACTCCTAAAGCCGCTGCTATCTTTTGGGTAATTACAGTCCCACTAGCACCTGTATCTACAATCATCTCAAATCGCTGTGTACCATTGAAGGTAACTTCAATAATCGGTGTACCACCAATTCGCCGCTTAATTGGGGCAATAAATACCTCATTATTGCGGGTGAGAATGGTTGATGACGGGAAACTAGGCTTAGATAACAATGGTTTGAGGGCTTTAACGGTTGGACTGGGGGGAACTATCACAGTAGTCTGTGATTTGGGAACATCAATTATCACCGGTTGCTGTTGGGTGCGGTCAGATGCTAAATTGCTGGGGCGAGATTTTTGGCGAGCTAAGGCAATTTGACGACGATATTCAACGATTTGGCGTTGAGCAAAGGAAAAATTACCACTATTGCGCCGAACTTTCTTCATCAGAGCGATCGCCTCTTGCAACTGACTGACCACCAAATTCCAATCATCTACAGATACAGCGGATTGGCTGATACTTTTAGCACCAGCAGCTTGATCTAGTGCCATTTCCAAAGCACTTAATTGGGTGGGAGAAGATGCTCCTGGCGTTGATTTTGGACTAGCTAACAGTTGTTTACGTTGACCGGGAGAACGGATTGCTGCCAAACTTCCAGTTGACAAAGATTGTTGAGATTCACCAGTTGTTCTTGAATGCTGATCTTGATCACAAGCAACAGTCAAAACCGCTAAACTAACGGAACAAAAAATGAGGGCTGTTCGGGACAAAAAAGACTGAAGCATAGTGAATGTTTTAACCGCCCTGGCTGCTCCTCCCAAGTGTACTCCTCCCACCCAAGGAAAAATGCTTGACTATTGAATCATTTCAAAATTAAAGTTTTGATTGGTAATCTCTAGTAATTTTATATACATATATAGGGCTTGCTGAATAAAGCAAAAGAGTTGATAGATAAAGGTTGAATTTAGAAAAATTCGGTTTTTGATGCCGGAACCTCAAGGTGCTTCTCGTAGGGGCCGATTTATGTATGTTGTTCATCAAGCTTCTTGCTCTGTTTATCCTATATGGGTTTATACCCACGAAGAATACCCTAAAAGACCTAGCGATCAGGATTTAAAAGAGCAACTGGCAATTATAGAAATGAATATTGTGGATATAGAGTCTCCACCTTCATAAACCATGAGAAAATATCCTTTTGTAGTCTTATAAAGAACTAAATTTAAATTATAGAAGAGATAAAACGCTCTTCTTGCCCCATTCCCCAATTACCTATGCCCCTATCTGACGCAATACCCGCTCTACTTGTCTTAGCAGACGGCTCTACTTATCGTGGTTGGTCTTTCGGTGCTACAGGAACCGCAATTGGCGAAATCGTGTTTAACACTGGCATGACCGGATATCAAGAAGTGTTAACAGATCCTAGTTACTGCGGTCAAATCGTTATTTTTACCTATCCAGAATTAGGTAACACTGGCATTAATCCCGAAGATGAAGAATCAAATCAACCCCATGTTCAGGGAGCGATCGCTCGTAACATCTGTCACAAACCTAGCAACTGGCGTTCTACCCAATCCCTCCCCAACTACCTGCAACAGCACCAAATACCCGGTATCTATGGCATAGATACCCGCGCCCTCACCCGGAAAATTCGGACGTTTGGGGCGATGAATGGGGGCATTTCCACAGCAATTCTCGACGAAACAGAATTGTTAGAAATGGTACAAGCTGCTCCCAACATGACCGGATTAAATCTAGTTAAAGAAGTCACCACACCCACCGTTTATGAATGGCTTGAACCCACAACCACCCCTTGGGAATTCAACCCCGAAGCCGTAGCCAAGATTAGTGAAACCTTCACCGTCGTCGCTTTAGACTTTGGCATCAAGCGGAATATCTTGCGTCGTCTAGCCAGTTATGGTTGTCGCGTCATAGTTGTTCCTGCCGATACACAACCAGAAGAAATTCTCAAATACAATCCAGATGGTATTTTCCTCTCCAACGGACCAGGAGACCCAGCCGCAGTCACAGAAGGTATCAACACCACCAGAGCCTTGCTGGACAGCCAAAAACCCATGTTTGGCATTTGCATGGGACACCAAATTTTAGGTCATGCTCTTGGAGCAGAGACATTTAAACTAAAATTTGGACATCGGGGTTTAAATCAACCTGCTGGCTTACAAACAAGAGTGGAAATTACCAGCCAAAATCACAGTTTTGCCCTTGACCCAAACTCCTTACCCACAGCCACAGTTGAGGTCAGCCATTTGAACCTCAATGATCTGACAGTAGCTGGAGTCCGTCACAAGTCCCTACCTGTGTTTTCTGTTCAGTATCACCCAGAGGCAAGTCCTGGACCACACGATGCTGATTACTTGTTTGAGCAATTTGTCCTCAAAATGCAAGCAGCACGGCAATAAATTTGGGATTTTGGATTGCCGATTTTGGATTTTGACGTTAGCGAAGCGTACGCAGCGCAGCGAGTATTTTTCCGTCAGTAGAGGACACAGACCTGTACCAGATTTTTTTAATCTAAAATCTAAAATCTAAAATCTAAAATCTAAAATTCCCAGGTCGTGATGGTCATTGGTAATTAGTAAAAATTTTTGCCCGCCTCCAACATAGACAAATTGCTCAAAAATCATCTACACTAGAACGTTTACTTTTAGTAAAAAGAACGAGGAGGAGATCATAGCTGAACCACTAAATCTAACCGTGAGCCTGAGAGGTACACGCGAAGTCCGGGATACCTGTCAGCTATTCCGCCTCACAGGCTTATTAGACGCTTTTTCTGAGCCAACATTTCGTAAAGTCCTCGGCAGCAAAATTGAGGAAGGTCCGAAAAACATTATTTTGGATCTTTCACAAATAGACTTTGTGGATAGTTCTGGCTTGGGTGCGCTGGTACAACTGGCAAAGCAGGCGCAAACCGCTGAAGGCACTTTACAAATTGTTTCCAATCCCCGCGTCACACAAACTGTTAAGCTTGTTCGCTTAGAAAAGTTTCTCTCCCTACAAGTTTCAGTTGATGCAGCTCTAGGAAACGTCAAAGCACCTTGATTGCTTGACTGGAAAATCTAAATTAGGCTATCCGATGTTATGTCTGGATAGCTTAATTTTTAGAACCAAAATCCAAAAATAGTTCTATAGTAAAAATCTATCTTTTGGCCATAGAGTAACAACGCCTCATTTGATGTACTATGTTAAAAGTCAAATATTAATTGAGAATTTTTAATTTAAGGGGATGTAGAAACCCCATCTTCAACGAAGTAAGATGGGGTAGTTCATGATAGCCTACTTATACCAACCGAAAATATTACTCAGCATCATCAGACCTCGCGGTAAGTGGGAAACGAGCGCGTCTTTAAACATGACAGCGTTGCGGCACCTAGCAAGATCCCGAAGAGTGGGATTTTAATCGCCGTGGTCTTTGTCTTTGTGTTATCTTGAGAAAAAGTAAGCACAATGCTTTAAGCGGAGTGTCTAGTGGTTGTTTGGCTCAACCTTTACGAGTGAAAATCTCTTAAGAATCTCAGTGTCTCTAGACGGTTAGAGTGTCAACCTGAGTTATATTACAGTATTACCCGGTAAGCGTAAAGCTCAGTCACAAAGCGTGCTGAGATATAAGCGACACGGGCGAAAATATTTAGCCATAACTCATTAACTGGGCAACAGTAGATGTGATAGGATGTAGATGATTATATAATTTAAGTATAACTAAACGACGTAAAAACTTAACTTATTTGGTTGAGTGCGTAGTCATACCTAACAGTATTGCAGTTTAGGAAAGCTAAATTTGGTCAAAAATGAAATGCAAAAATCGAAAATCGAGTCCGGTAGGGCATATCGGAATTAACGCTTTAGGAGAATCGACCTCTGTTTTTGTTGGAGTAATCCAGCAATTGTAAGTTGGCTCGTTGATTAAAGAATCTCAGTCACTTTAGTGACTGAGAGTGTCAATAGTTTAGAATAGGCTAGTGCCGCAGGACGAAATTAAAAAAGCAGACTATACAGACTTTTTAGATGTTTTTGATGATTGGCTGATTTCCGTCATTGTGTACTAAGTAAGCGAACATTACTTTTGTAACCAGAGTAGTGTTCACGAAAATTGTCTCCCGATGTAATGCTTTTTTAAGGAATGATTAATCTGTGAAGTCGAAGGAGGAAACAGTCCAACAGGAAGACGATGAAACTGCTACACAGCATTCATCAGATATTGACCCATTGTTAGTAAATGCGACGCAACTGCTTCAGCAAATATCCCCAGCCCAAATAAAACAGATATCTCCTTCAGCCTTAGCTTATTTGGGGGATGCAATTTATGAATTGTATGTTAGAATGTTCTATCTGTGGCCACAACAGCGATTGGACGATTACCATCGTTCCGTAGTGGATCAGGTAAGAGCAGAAACACAAGCGCTACATTTGCGAATGTTAACTCCTTACTTGAGGAGTAACGAATTAGAAATTGTTCGCAGAGGTCGTAACTCTGCAAAAAGTCGTCATAAACGACTGAATCCCGAAATTTATCAACAGGCAACTAGTTTAGAAACCTTAGTTGGCTACTTATATCTTACTGATTACCCCCGTTTAACCGAGTTATTACAAAAACTTCCTCTAGAGAAATAGTAAGAAGCTACATCTGGCGATTGTTACTGATTTGTAATGGTTCATTAAATTAATGTCATCGGGCTGTTCACTCATTTAAATCAAATCTCAATACTGTTATGGCAAGTCAACCCAAAAAAAGTAATTCTGCCGGCGAACCAAAACGTGGTCAACCCGTAAAAATCAAGGGTAAGCGCGTTGTTACTCAATCTGTGCGTAATCAAGGCAAAAGCGAAGATAAGCCCCGTCCAGCTCGTAAATCTTCTGAACAATATCCAGAAATTAGAGCAGACAGAGAAGGTAAATCCTATTCTGCTAAACCCCGTCCAGCTCGTAAATCTTCTGAACAATATCCAGAAATTAGAGCAGACAGAGAAGGTAAATCCTATTCTGCTAAACCCCGGTCATCTCGCTACTCTTCTGAACAATCTCCACAAATTAGAGTAGACAGAGAAGGTAAATCCTATTCTGCTAAACCCCGGTCATCTCGCTACGGTTCTGAACAATCTCCACCAGAAATTAGACCAGACAGAGAAGGTAAATCCTATTCTGCTAAACCCCGGTCATCTCGCTACGGTTCTGAACAATCTCCACCAGAAATTAGACCAGACAGAGAAAGTAAATCCTATTCTGCTAAACCCCGGTCATCTCGCTACGGTTCTGAACAATCTCCACCAGAAATTAGACCAGACAGAGAAAGTAAATCCTATTCTGCTAAACCCCGGTCATCTCGCTACTCTTCTGAACAATCCCCACAAATTAGAGTAGATAGAGAAAGTAAATCTTTTTCTGTGAAACCACGCTCACCTCGCTACGCTGCTGAGAAATCCTCAGACATTATATTAGCAACTGAAGGTAAATCTTTTTCTGTGAAACCACGCTCATCTCGCTACGCTTCTGAACAATCCTCAGACATGACATTAGCAACTCAAGATAATTCCAATTCCTTCACTGCTGCTAGATACCGTCCCTCTTACCAATCTCCTCTGCAACTTCCAGAAATTACATCCACAGAAGAGACTGATCTGATCTACGGTCGTCATCCAGTTTTGACAGCGTTGGAAAATGAACGGAGTATCAACCGTCTTTGGATTACTACCCGTCTTCGTTATGATCCCAGATTTCATCATTTAATTTTGCAAGCCAAAGATAATGGCGCAGTGATTGATGAAGTTGAACCCATGCGATTAGACCAAATTACTGGTCGGGCTAATCACCAAGGGATAGCGGCTCAAATTGCTCCTTATTCTTATATTGAATTAGAAGATCTAATTACTCAGGCTAAATCTGTTACTGATCCTGTAATTGTAGTTGCTGATGGTATTACTGATCCCCATAATTTAGGGGCAATTATTCGCACGGCGGAAGCTATTGGCGCTCACGGTTTGGTGATTCCTCAAAGAAGAGCAGCGGGAATTACTTCCACAGTGGTGAAAGTGGCAGCAGGTGCATTAGAAACCTTCCCTGTCTCTAGAGTTGTCAATATTGGTCGCGCTTTAGAACAGTTAAAAGAAGAAGGTTTTTGGATTTACGGAACTGCGGTTACAGGTAGCGAACCCTTACAAAACGTTAAGTTTAGCGGACCTGTGGTTTTAGTAGTGGGTGGTGAAGGCGAAGGTCTGGGGATGTTGACACAACGTTCTTGTGATGTTTTGGTATCTATTCCTTTACAGGGTAAGACTCCTAGCCTCAATGCTTCTGTGGCAACTGGTATGGCACTTTACGAAATTTATCGTCAAAAATCGCAGAATACACTGTATCTTGATAAACTACAGACAAGTGCTTTGAAAAAACAATAGTACAAAAACTGATTTTGTGGATTATTTGTCCCCGAAATCAGTAACTATAAACAAGTGCAAAAGACAAGAAATTAAGCTATTCTCACGCACTTAGTCACACGTTTATAAATCGGCGAAAACCATGAAAACGATTTGGCATAACTTCCAAGAGAGGTTGATTAATACATTCAATGGACTTGGCCTGGCTTGGTGGGTAGAAATTGTTACACAAAATCCTAGCTGTACATACTACTTTGGTCCATTTTTAAGTTCTGAGGCAGCAAATAAAGCCAGCAATGGCTATATAGAAGATTTGGAAATTGAAGGAGCGCAGGGAATTATAGTGAATATCAAACGCTGTAAGCCTAGTGTTCTAACAATTGCTGAAGATTTGGGGGAATGGATTGACCGTAAAGTAAAGCCTGTCTTTAGCGGTCAAATTTAATCTAATTTTAGCAATTTCATAGGCTGTTATCGTTCCTGGGCTAATCCTGGGAACGAGTTAAGAATTTAGAATTTACAGGCTTTTCAGATATTTTTAATGGTTGTACTTATTTAAACTTTTATTACTTGAGGGTTAGTTGCTAACCAAATGTCAATATCTTCTAATAATTGTTGGGGTATTTCCCAAGGAAAGAGGTGGGCAGTATTGGGGTAACATTGCCATTGAGAGTTTTGTAGGTGTCGGGCTGTTTCTTGACTGGCATCAGCGGTAATGTGACGGTCTTGTTCACCAGCAAGCACTAAGCTAGGACATTGGATTTGCCCAAGGTCGGGGGTGCGGTTATAACCTGCTCTAATGGCACTGTAGAGAGCGTTAGTAGCTGCTGAGGATGTTTGTAAGTAGGCCGGTAAGGCATCCCTAGCTATGTAACTGTAGGCTGTGGCTGTGTGTTGTTGAATTAAGTACCGAAAGAGCGATCGCTTGCCGAAAGTATCAATATTCCATTGCCAACCGGGTTTTATATAGTTCAATATACCAGCAATGCCTGTATAAATATTATCTTGCCAAGAAATACGGGGATGATTACCCCAAGGTCTAGCGGCTGTAGCTACTAGAATCAGTCCTGTGATTCGTTGCGGTAGACGCATTGCCAGTTCCATGGCTAAAATGCCTCCTAGCGACCATCCCAATACTAAACATTTCTCTATTTTTAATTGGTCTAATAGAGCTTCTAAGTCGTCTAAATGGTCTTGCATCTCAAATTTGCTCTGAAACCGACTTTTGCCATATCCGCGTAAATCTGGGGCAATGGTTTGATAGGATTTTGATAAATGATTGGTAAAAATAGAGAGGCTATGTCCAGAACCAGGATGACCATGTAAACCAAGAATGGGAAATCCTTGACCTTGGATGTAGAAATTAAGTGGTACAGATCCAGATATGCGATAGCTCATAAATCTCTATTTTAATCCTGTAAGTTCTATTTTTCGATATAACCGCCAGCGTAAGTAATCACACAGATAGTTCTGTAGGATTTGTGAGAACCGTAAGCAACACCGGTTACCTGAAAAGAACGGTTAAAGATATTTGTCCGATGTCCACGGTTGGGGACACCATCATCAATAATTAATTGCATGACAATATCTTGGGCTGTATTTGGTCCATAACTGATGTTTTCTCCTGCGGTAGTTTGCCATTTACCATAACGACTGATACGGGTGTCAGGTCTGCTACCATCACTACCATCATGGCCTGTTGCCCCCTTTGGTCCTTGGTCTTTAACATGATCTCTCGCACCTAAAGACAATCCTTTAGAGGCACGTAATGCACCGACGGGACGGACGGATTTTAAAAAAGCGATCGCTTCATTAACAGGTTTTGCCCCTTCTTGGGTGATTAAATAGGTATTATCGGAAATTTTGACTCGATTCCCCTGAAACCGCTTTCTGTAATTTTCTAAAATGGGCAAATATGATTGAGGATTTGTTCTGACTTTGTTAGTTTCAACAATTACTTGTTTTTCCAAGGTAGAGAGATAACTTTTTTGTGCTAATGAAGTTTGATTATTTTTATTAGCAATAAGTGGAACAGTAGATTCTGGAAGTTTTGGTAATTGACCAGAAAAACTAGTTGCCAGCGTAATAGGTAATAATACCAAAAATCCCAGATAACGCATTCATGACCTCGTTTTTTGGAGAATTATTGCAGTAGTGATCTCTTTGGACAACTACCTATTATCTGTTGTAATATTTCTGGCTATTAAATGTAAAGGGTTATTGTAAATAAACTGATAATTTATAAAAATAGGAATTGAGAAGTGAAAAGTTATACTCATCACCTCTCATAAGACTACTCCTTACACTTATTGCAATTAGAACATTTAATCAGTCCGTGCCACCTCTAGCTAAAGATGCAGATTTGTTGGCAATAATCATCCAATTGGTATAAAGCATTGCCTAGCCATCAAATATTATTAGACATCTCCAGGAATAAATGTAGAGCCGAGAATCCCTACTCATGGAACGTTTCTACAAGGGTTTTAGGTCACGTATATTTAATTTATACCAGATGTCTATTGTTTACCTTGCAATATTGCTTCCACTTCTGTTAGCTTCACAGGGCCAGCAAAATTCTGACTGGTCATAATAAAAGAAGGTGTGCCACCCAGTCCTAACTTTTGTGCTAATAATAGATCTTTTTGGATAGGATTATTAGCTAATTTGCGGTCACTATTAAATTTTGTGAGATTTAAATTGAGCTTTTTAGCTGTATCTAAATATAAAGTCTCACCCAATTGTTTTTGATTGGTAAATAAAGCATCATGATATTCCCAAAACTTACCTTGCTGATATGCTGCCCAAGCTGCCGTTGCTGCGGGTAATGCTTGGTCATGAATTTGATAAAGGGGAAAATGTTTATAAACCAAGGTGAATTTATTCGGATATTTTGCCAATAAATCTTTTATTGTTTTTTGTGATTCGGCACAATAAGGACATTCAAAATCCGAGAATTCTATCAATACAGTTTTTGATTTGGTTGCACCAGTTGTAGGAGAATCACCAATTACAGCTTGAGGATTTGCTTGAAAATCATTGATAAATCCTTGTCGTGATTGTTGTAATTTTTGTTGCTGTTTCTGCTGGTATGCTTCCACAGCTTCAATAATGATTTCTGGATTTTTGCGGATAATTTCTAAAACTTGTTGTTCTAGTTGGGGATTAAGTTTAGTATCAGCTTGGACAGGAAGTGACCAGCCTAATATCAGGCAGGCAAAACTGATAATTGCTAAATTTCGGAAATGAGTCAAAATTTTGAACATTTGTCAAAGTTATATCACTAGCAATGTGATTTTATCAAGTAGCGGAGAAAACAGCAATTTTTTAAAATTTCTGAAATAATCACTTTAGTTAATAGATATTTTTGCCATTAAAGTTTACATATTGATACTTTGTATCCCAAAAAATTCAGAATTTAATTCTGGACAAAATTCCTCAGTAAATATCCCAATCAAATAGGAGTGCTATAACAGCTATGTTAATTAGTTGGCTTTATCTGATAGCAGCAATTGTTTTTGAGGTTTCTGGGACAACTTGTATGAAACTGTCAGAAGAATTCACCAAGATTATCCCCTCAATTTTCATTTTTATATTTTACGGACTTTGCTTAACATTTTTAACTCTTTCCCTCAGAACAATTCCCGTGAGTATAGTTTATTCTATTTGGGCAGGTTTGGGTACTCTTATAATTGCTGCTATTAGTGTGATTTGGTTTCATGAGTCTTTGACGCTCGTAAAAATTATTTCTATGTGTTTTATAATTATCGGTATTATTGGTTTAAACTTGGCTGAGTGAAGGACAGGGGAAATAATCTTTACTAATGACTAATGACAACTGACTAACAACTAAACCAGAAACTTGAGTTAATAAAAAAATAAATTATGAACAGTAAAATTCTGGCGACATCTGTATTTTTACTCACAGTTGGCTTATCAAGTACAGTCCAAGCTGCAAATTACGAAGATATTAGACAGTTATTAGCAACGAAACAATGTCAAAAATGTGTTCTTACTAATGCTGGATTAGTAATGTCTGACTTATCTGGGGCAAATTTAAGCGGTGCTAACCTTGTTGGTGCAAATTTGAGTCGGGCAAATTTGGCTGGTGCGGATTTGCGGGGGGCAAATTTAAGTGGTGCAAGTTTATTTGGTGTAAATTTAAGTGAAGCTAAACTCAGTGGTGCAAATTTAAGCGGTGCTGATTTAAGAAATACCTTTTTAATGAATGCTGAATTGAAAGGTGCTAACATTACCGGCACAAATTTTCAAGGTGCGGTGGGTATACCTTCGCAAATTGCTAAATCAGAGGATTTTTATGCCTGGGGTGTAGCAGCCGCAGAAAAGGGGAATCTTAAACCAGCTATTGATTATTTTAGCCAAGCGATCGCACTTAAACCAGACTATGCAGGAGCATATTTAGCCCGTGGTGTCGCTAATTATCAAAGTTTAGATCGAAAAAACGCCTTAGAAGATGGCCAGAAGGCAATAGAACTATTTGAAAAAGAAAAAAATGCGGAAGGACTGACAACAGCAAAAGCTTTTATTACAGAATTAAAAACATCTTACACAGAAACATTGAATGCGGGCAAACCCAGCGTTTTTGATTTCGTCAATAGTATAGGTTCAGTCTTATTACAGTTTTTGCCTTTCTAATAGGTGACTAACTACTGAATAATAATGAATGGTATAGAAGGAAAAAAAATAAATGTCGGACAATCTTAAGAGTAAAGTTATCACACAAGGGGTGCAGCGATCGCCTAATCGCGCCATGTTGCGGGCTGTAGGCTTTCAAGATGGAGATTTTGATAAAGCTATAGTCGGTATTGCCAATGCTTACAGCACCATTACCCCCTGCAACATGGGGATTAATGAACTAGCACAAAGGGCAGAAACCGCTGTGAAAACTGCTGGTGCAATGCCCCAAACTTTCGGGACAATCACCATAAGTGACGGAATTTCCATGGGAACAGAAGGGATGAAATATTCCCTAGTCTCACGGGAAGTTATTGCTGATTCCATTGAAACTGTCTGTACAGGGCAAAGTTTGGACGGTGTATTGGCCATTGGTGGTTGTGATAAAAATATGCCAGGGGCAATGTTAGCCATGGCGCGGATGAATATCCCTGCTATCTTTGTTTACGGTGGTACAATCAAACCCGGACACTATAAAGGTGAGGATTTGACCGTAGTTAGTTCCTTTGAAGCCGTTGGCCAATACAGTGCCGGCAAAATTGACGAAGCCGAACTTTTAGCAGTTGAACGTCTTGCTTGTCCTGGTGCAGGTTCTTGTGGAGGAATGTTCACCGCTAATACAATGTCTTCAGCATTTGAAGCCATGGGCATGAGTTTACCCTACTCCTCCACCATGGCCGCAGAAGACGGAGAAAAAGCCGACAGCACAGAAAAATCAGCCGTTGTTCTCGTCGAAGCCATTCGCAAGCAGATATTACCTCGACAAATCATCACCCGCAAATCCATAGAAAACGCCATTTCCGTAATTATGGCGGTAGGTGGTTCTACCAATGCAGTATTACATTTTCTCGCCATTGCCCGTGCAGCAGGTGTAGAACTAACCTTAGACGACTTTGAAACCATTCGCGGTCGTGTTCCCGTATTGTGTGATTTGAAACCCAGTGGTAAATATGTGGCCACAGACTTACACAAAGCTGGAGGCATTCCCCAAGTCATGAAAATGCTATTAGCACATGACTTAATTCATGGTGATTGTCTCACCATTTCCGGTCAAACCGTCGCCGAAGTCTTGGCAGATATCCCCGCAGAACCACGGGCAGACCAAGACGTAATTCGTCCGTGGAATAACCCCATGTATGCCCAAGGACACCTAGCCATTCTCAAAGGCAACCTGGCTATAGAAGGGGCAGTAGCCAAAATTACCGGAGTTAAAAAGCCCGTCATTACTGGACCTGCTAGGGTATTTGAATCTGAAGAATCCTGTTTAGAGGCAATTCTCGCCAAAAAAATCATTGCCGGTGATGTTATTATCATCCGCAACGAAGGACCCAAAGGCGGACCAGGTATGCGGGAAATGCTGGCCCCCACCTCAGCAATTATCGGTGCTGGTTTAGGTGACTCCGTAGGACTAATTACCGACGGACGCTTTTCCGGTGGTACTTATGGTATGGTAGTCGGTCACGTAGCCCCAGAAGCAGCCGTAGGTGGTAACATCGCTTTGATAGAAGAAGGTGATAGCATTACAATTGATGCTAATGCTCGTTTGTTACAAGTTAACGTATCTGATGCAGAATTAGCCCGTCGTCGTGCCAATTGGCAACCACTTCCACCGCGATATACTAAGGGTGTACTAGCAAAATTTGCTAAACTTGTATCATCTAGTAGTGTTGGTGCGGTCACTGATTTAAACCTATTCGCTTAATTAGTTCACAATTAGATCCCCGACTTCTTAAAGAAGTTGGGGATCTGAATTAAATGCTTATGCAGCTAAATTTCCACTTATCAGACACATTTATTCAACGTTGGCAAATCGTGAAAGATGGTATTAATGAAAATCTAAATACTTTCACCGAATCTGTACAACAAACAGCCACACAAACAACAGATTATACTAAAGATTATTTAGAAAATAATTGGCACGTTGTTGAGAAAATCAGTAATAATACATCAGGGGCAATCCAAAAAACTATCAATAATTCTGTTCATGATTTTTTAGCACAATATCCCTGGGTTTTCAAAGTGTTAGAAACAATCACATGGGGAATAAATCATCCTTTGAGGGGTGTGATAATTTTATTATTTACAATTGCCATAATTTGGAGTATTATTAAGGCAATTGTTAAATTAATAGAAACTGCTAGTTGGTCAATTTTTAAAATCCCCTTTATTTTACTACAAAAATTATTAAAATCTCTGTGGATAACATTTACTAAAGTTGGTATTTTCGGAATTGGGAAAATTCCCAATCAATTACATGATCATAAACAGCAACGATTAGCAGAAATTTCTCATCGTTTAGAAGTTATTCATAATGAACAGAAAGAACTGTTGCAAGAAGCTGCTAAATTAATGAAATCAAATTTAGAAAAATACGGATTGAATGAACCACGTTCGCGGAGCGTCCCGGAGGGATATAGAAGCGAAGGACACGAAGGAAGAAAAGAAGAAGAAGATAAGTAATCTTTATCTGCGTTTATCTGCGTCTGATTTTTAAACCCCTATATACTGGAAAAACACTAACGTTGAGGAGACATTTGTTTAATTATTTCATCTTCTTGACCAGATACAAACTTGGCAAAACGGACTGCTAAAGGTGGAAGAAAAATAAAAGGACTGCTAAAACCAGAAAATATATGCAATCCTGAAAATTCGCCAATAGCACCAATTAAGGATAATTTATCATGGGTAAAAGCAGCTATACAATGATGCCATTTTCCTGGTATATTGCCTAAAGTTGGTAATATTTGCGTGATACTTTCTCTTAACCATTTTTCACTCGCTGCTGAGTCAATTTCCGCTTGCGGATTTGTTAAAACTCGGCTAATTTGACCTATGCGTAAACTACCGTCTAAAAATTGCACCACACCTGCATCTAAAATAGGTGGTACTATTTCATAATCTTGGTTATTCCATAATTCATCAATTTGAGTAGATTCTGCTTCTAGTTCATTTCTTTTCCCGTTTACTACTGATACTAAGCTATTTAATTTAATCTCAAGAGGTGGGGTTTCAATTATTTCTGTATGAGAAAAATATATCTTAACAGCAATATCCATTGATTTAAGTAATTTACGAGTAATTCCTCCTGTACAAATCACAACATTATCGCTATTAAAAGTAGTGGTATTTGTTTTCACTCCTGTACATTTTTGAGAGGGTGTAGTTACTAATTCTAAAAATTCTTCAAATTGGATTTCTCCTCCTAAATTTACCATTGCTTGAATATATGCTTGGGTAGTTTTTTCTGGGTGAACATGACCATGTTTAACAGTTAATGCCCCAGAAATTACTTCGGGATTTAATAAGGGTTCTAATTCACAAGCTTCTTGAATACTAATTAAACGCGGAGGAATGACTACTTCTTGATAAGATTTAGCTATGATTTCTGGATCAATATTTATAGGAATAGGTAGTAATAAATCTAATTCCCGAAATTGAGTATCTGCTGTTAATTCTTGTGAAAGGATACGGTGACGGGTAATACCTTCTTCAGATAATTGTTTTGTCATTGGTGTTGTTGCTGACCAAAAACTAATTCCTCCATAACTATAACGGGTAGCATTTTGTGGTGTTTGGTATTGTTCTAATAACAACACAGAAAACCCGATTTTTGTCAGTTCATAAGCAAGTGCAGCACCAGTAATTCCCGCACCAATAACAATCCAGTCATAAGTTTTCATGATTTTGATATTTAGGATTTATACAGAAATTATATCTTGTTTTTCTAAAGTCGCTGCAACCTGTAAAATCAAAGCTTCATTATAGGGTGCTGCTATCAATTGTACTCCTAAAGGTAGAGAATTTTCTTGCTTAATTGGAATTGATAAAACAGGTAAACCAATAAGAGATAATGGTTGTGTGAATAAACCCAAATGAGGACGAACTAGAATTTCTTGATCATTTAATATCATTGTTTTTTGACCAATTAATGGGGCTGCAATTGGTGTAGTTGGGGCAATAATTATATCTACATTTTGAAATACTTCTCTAACTTGATTTCGATACCAGCATCTAAATCGTTGTGCTTGTAAATACCAATTACTAGGAATTAAAGCACCTGCTAAAAATCTATCTCGCGTCGCAAAGTCAAAGTCTTGAGGACGGTTTTTTAATTTATCTAAATGTAAATTTGCCCCTTCACAAGCTGTAATTATAAAAGCCGCAGCTCTGGCAATTTTTGCTTCTGGTATTGTAATATATTCACTAACATTCAAAGCTTTAGCGACCTGCTGAACTGCTGCTAAAGGTGCTGGTTCGGCATTTTGGGTAAAATAATCATCAGCGATCGCAATTTTAAGATTAGATATATCATTATTTAATTGTGGTAAACATTTAACAATTTGACGTTTTGTACAAATCGGATCTTTTTCATCTTCACCTTGCAGAACATCAAAAATTGTCGCTATATCTCGCACTGAATTAGTAAAAGTGCCAATATGATCTAAACTACTAGAAAATAATTTTACTCCAGCACGAGACAACCTGCCATAAGTAGGTTTAAAACCAAAAACACCACACAAAGCCGCAGGAACACGAATAGAACCGTTAGTATCGGAACCCAAAGTAAAAGGAACTAACCCAGCAGCAACCGCAGCAGCAGAACCACCGGAAGAACCTCCTGCAACCCGTTTTAAATCATGGGGGTTATGAGTTGCACCATAATGGGCATTTTCTGTGACAAATCCATAAGCATATTCATCCATATTTAACGCACCCACTAACACCGCACCGGCTTGTTTTAATCTCCTAATTGCGGTTGCGTCTTGGATAGCTGGAGAATTTTCGGCGTTGATTTTTGCCCCTGCTAATGTTGTTAAACTAGCAATATCAAATAAGTTTTTAACTGCAAAAGGTACTCCAGTTAAAACACCAGGATTTTTACCTTCAATAATTTCTCTATCAATATTTTCTGCATCTTGTAAAGCTGTTTCTGTGGTAATTTTTGTAAAACAATTTAATTCATCATTTCTAGCAACAATTCTAGTTAATGCAGCCTGGGTAATTTCCTTTGCACTCACCTTACCTGATAACACATTTTCGGCGATAGATACAGCATCTTTCATGGTTCAAAAATCGGTGCAATTTCAATTGATTCTGGTAAAGGAAAGTTATTGACAATTTCGGCTATGTCTTTGATTTTCTCAAAGTTGGTAATTACTCCATCTTTATATTTTTCATTTATTGATAAATTTAATAAAAGCGACATTTGCTGAATATATTCTTGGGTATTGAAATTTTGATTTTCCATCTTCGTAGGCTGGGCAATGCCCACCGTTAATATATTAGTATCTCAACTATTTAGCCCCCTAAACCCCCCAATTCTGGGGGTTAGGGGGCGATTCGGTCAGGGCTTGGCTAGAATCCCATCCTACAAGATAGGATAATTTATTTTGTGAAGTTCTCTAAATTGAAAATATTAATTACCACATTAAATTTGCCTATTATTTGATTTTTAACCCAACAAATCAGCCCGAGGTTTAAAGGTTTCTATTTCTCGCAATTTTTCATAAAGTTGTCTTTCTTCATCTGTCAGAGTTTTCGGTGTAACTATCTGAACTTCTACTAATTGATCACCACGTTGACCGTTTTCGCCGGGGTAGCCTTTATTACCAAGACGAAATCTTTGCCCAGACCTAACACCAGGGGGAATGGTCATTTTCACTGGACCATCAAGGGTAGGTGCTTCGACTTGTCCCCCTAAAACTGCTTCACTGGGAGTCACAGGGACTTGACATAAGATATTAGCACCTTCTAACTTAAACAAAGGATGAGGATCAACGGTAATTTTCAAGTATAAATCACCACCACTAATTCCTTGATTTCGTAAGCGGATAGTTTGCCCTGTCACCATAGCAGGGGGCATAGTCACTTCGAGAGATCGCCCATCTTCTAAACGTATTCTTTCATTACCGCCTTGATAAGCTTTTTCTAGTGGTAAAGTTAATCTGGCTTCGATATCCCTGCGAGTGCTACGGGGTGGAGTATTGACCGTATATGCAACTTTAGTTCTGGGAGTGCGGAATGGGTCGCTAGTGCTGGTGTTTCCCGGACTATTTTTGGGTTCTTTGCGGTTGCTGACACCAATTACTTGATTGACAAAACTTTCAAAATCGTTAAATTGGCTGGGGTCTACTTCTTGACTAGAACGAGGGTTAGCACGGCTATCCCAACCTTTTGGCTTGGGAGTTTGTTTATTACCTGCAAAGCCGTTTTGTTGCCAATAGCGGCTAAATTGATCATATTGCGATCGCCTGCTAGAATCGGAAAGGATTTCATAAGCCTCACCAATGGTTTTAAATTTTTCCTCTGCTTCCTTATTCCCAGGATTAAGATCAGGGTGATATTGCCTAGCTAAACGCCGATAAACCTTTTTAATTTCTTCGCTCGTGGCATCTTTAGAAACCCCTAAAATCTCGTAATAATCCCGAAAATTTTGCAAATTTTGCATATATTTAAATGTCAGTGGTCAGTGGTCAGTGGTCAGTGGTCAGTGGTGTTTCTACTTGTGACTGACCCTGCAATTAAAAATCCAAAATCGAATTACAACCAATCATCGTCATCATCCCAGTTATCCTGGTAGCTAGGGCGTTTGCTACGAGTGGGACGACTTTCATAATTGGGAGAACGACTTTCCCTGCCATAATCTCTACTAGAACCCCGGTTAGATGAATCTCGCTCTCGATAGTTATTTCTGTAAACATCCCGTTCTGGTTCTTTTTCTTTTTCACCCACAAAGATCTCACGGATAGCACCAAATAAATCTTCATCTTCATCCTCAGCATAATACTGACGGACTTCTCTATTCAGTTCATACAGAGCATCTTGCAAATCAGCATAAGCCTGATCAATACCGCGATCTTCGTCAGCTTGTAAACTTTCCCGTAAGTTCCGGCAAATATTATCAATGCGTTGACGACGGTTACGGGCAAATTGCATCCCCATTTCTAATGCTACTTCTCGCAATTGTCGTTCTGCTTGTAATATCAACGCTTCCGCCCGGGTACGTTTTTCAACTCGTTCTTTCCGTTCTCTATCAACATTGGCGTATTTCTGAGCATCCTGAATCATGCGGTTAACTTCTGACTCACTCAAAGTCGAAGCGCCTTGAATAGTGATACTTTGTTCTCTGCCAGTTGTCCGATCTAGGGCTGTTACTTGTAGAATCCCATTAGCATCAATATCAAAAGATACTTGCACTTGAGGAATACCCCTTGGTGCGGGAGGAATGCCATATAGTTTAAACCGTCCCAAGGACTTATTATCTGTGGCCATGTCCCTTTCACCCTGAACCACATTAATTTCTACGCTGTTTTGGTTATTTTCAGAAGTAGAAAAGATGTCAGAACGACGAACAGGAATAGTTGTATTGCGGGGGATGAGTTTTTTCATCACACCACCGATGGTTTCTAAGCCCATAGATAGGGGTGTGACATCTAACAGGAGAATATCTTTAAGTTCACCGGCGAGAATGCTGCCCTGAATAGCTGCACCGACAGCGACGACTTCATCAGGATTAACGTTTTCGCTGGGTTCAATGCCAATTAAGTCTTGAACTAGCTGTTTCACCATGGGCATTCTGGTAGAACCACCAACTAATACGACTTCTTCAATATCTACAGGAGAAAGTCCGGCATCTTTTAAAGCTCGTTTAACTGGTGTTCTAATTCTACCCAGTAAGTCTACACATAAACCTTCAAATTGCGATCGCGTCAGGCGAGTTTCTAGGTGTTTGGGACCATCTTCGGTGGCAGTGATGAAGGGTAAATTAATATCAGTAACGCTGACGGCAGAAAGTTCTATTTTAGCTTTTTCTGCGGCTTCCATTAACCGTTGCAAAGCTTGGCGATCGCGTCTTAAGTCTACACCTTCTGCTTCTAAAAACTGTTCTGCCAACCAATCAACTACTTTTCTGTCAAAGTCATTACCACCGAGTTGGGTATCTCCACTAGTAGATTTAACCTCAAATACGCCGTCCCCTACTTCCAGAATAGACACATCAAAAGTCCCACCACCCAAGTCAAAGACCAGGATAGTTTCCATATCACCTCGATCTAATCCGTAAGCTAAAGATGCGGCTGTGGGTTCATTGAGAATCCGTAACACATCTAACCCGGCAATTCTGCCCGCGTCACGGGTAGCTTGGCGTTGGGAATCATTAAAATAGGCCGGAACAGTAATTACAGCCCCGGTAACAGGTTCACCTAAATAACGACTAGCATCATCAGCTAATTTCTTCAACACCATTGCCGAAATTTCCTCTGGGGAAAATTCCTTATTCAGCCGAGGACAAGCAACTTTAATATTGCCAATTTCATCTTTACGGATAGTGTAAGGTACGCGCTTAGAATCCGAGTTTAATTCGCCATACTTGCGCCCAATAAAGCGTTTTACCGCAAAAAAGGTATTTTGGGGATTTAATACGGTTTGCCGTCGGGCCATTTGCCCAACTACCCTTTCACCTTCTTTACTAAAACCAACCACGGAGGGGGTTGTTCGCATTCCTTCTGCATTGGCAATCACCACCGGCTTGCCACCCTCCATGACGGCGACTACTGAGTTGGTTGTACCCAAGTCGATGCCAACTACCTTGCCCATGCGTTACTCGTCTCCTGTTGCGTGTTTTATAAATTTATTATGGTAGAATAAGACTGCTTTTAGCTTGGTGCTAAATCAGGTCAACAATCTAATAATATAATAGTCATCATTAAATCAAGAATTATAGGCATTTTAGCAACGGTAGTGCTACTTGCTAAACTAGAATAGCATTTTAGGTCATTGGTCACTTGCTAGTGAAAAAGGTAAATAATAATCTTTATTATTGCCTACTCTCTTCCCACTAGAAGAATATAGATTAATTGAACCACGAAGGCGCGAAGGACACGAAGGAAGAAGGAAGAAGGAAGGGAGTATTACCTTTATTCATGTTGAACTTAAAACAACGGTTACAAAACCATCTTCAGGAAGTAGCGAAAGAACGCAATCCCTATATGGATAGTGCGGCACACTTCTTTGTTCAAGAATACATTCGCCAGCAATTGGGACAATGGGGAAGTGTGGAAATCCACACCTTTGAAGTCAGAGGTAAAAGTTGTAAGAACCTGATTTTAAATTTACCTGGTTCAGTTGAAAACAAAAAGGCAGATTTATCACCTGTTTTAATTGGCGCTCATTATGATGGTGTGGTGGGGACAGTCGCAGCGGATGATAATGCGACTGGTGTGGCGGTTTTATTGGAATTTGCCCGCAGTTTTGCCGAAAAACCCGCAAAATATCCTTTGCGGCTGGTGGCTTTTGATATGGAGGAATATGGATTGCTGGGTAGTGCTGATTATGCAGCTTTGTTGCGCGAACAAAAGCAACCTCTTCGTTTGATGATCTCTTTGGAAATGTTGGGATATCGAGATTCTACTCCTGGTTCTCAAAAATATCCGTTTCCTCTCCAATTCTTTTACCCAAATCGTGGTGATTTTATTGCTTTGGTTGGCAATTGGCGGACTTTGGGTGATTTAATGAGTTTAAGTAGCAGTATTCAGAAAGTTGGTATTAATAGTCAATGGCTACCTGCACCAAATCGCGGTTTATTAGTTCCCCAAACTCGCTTGAGTGATCATGCACCTTTTTGGGATGAAGGTTATCCAGCAATTATGGTGACAGATACGGCATTTATGCGAAACCCTCATTATCACAAACCCAGTGATACTATTGCGACTTTGGATTTAGATTTTTTGACGGGTGTATGTGAGGGTTTGGAAATGGGTATTAGGGGGTTTTAAATTAATATTATTGTCAGAATCAGGATGTCCAGGATTTAAGGATTAACAGGATTAAAACTTCTTTGGTTCGGCAATTCGGACGTTTCTGCTGTAAATAAGCGATTCCTAGGTCGTGCTTCGCGATCGGCTCTTAATGGATATATTAACTAATACTATAATTATTATATATCCCATTCTCACATCACTAAAGATATGGAAGAACTTTTGACATTAAGGGAATTACTACTTAAAGGTGATATGACTGGAGCTTTAGCAATTGTTGACGAATTAGAAGAAATGAGCAGAGATGATAAAATCAACAACATTCGTAGCTATGCAGTAATTCTGCTCATACATCTAATCAAACAAAAGACAGAAAATCGCACTACGAAATCGTGGGAGCTATCAATTCGCAACTCTATCCGCGGTATCCAAACCAAAAACCAGCGCCGTAAAGCTGGCGGAACATACCTCAATACCGAGGAATTAAGCCTAGCAATTTCCGAAGCTTATACAGAAGCAGTTGATCGCGCCTCCTCAAAGGTTGAGGAAGGACGCTATGAACCCCATGAGTTAGCCAAACTAGTCAACCGTCAAGAGATATGCGATAGAGCCATGATCTTAATCTCTACCAATCTAGAACTTTAAACTAGGCGTTAAGGATTCCAATAGGAGCAATAGATATGATCAGCAAACACAGATACTATCAGGGAAAAGAGTTTCTGGTTTAAAATCACAGCGATGGCTAGGTCGCGCTTCGCTATTGCTGTTCAGCAAATCTGTTCTCATAACAATAGTGTTGCCAAAATAAGAGCCTTGATAATTTTTGGCAAAAACGGCAAAAATAAGCATACATAAGCGTTTCGAGAAAAAGGTAATTTAGAATCTAAAACCCTTATCTACCCCGTCAATACATTTAAAAAATCCTTGTCGGAAACCTTTAAGGAATTTTTAAGGCTGATTGTTTTTGCCAAGCAAGAGTGAAAAACGGGAGTTCATGGTTAAAGCATTATCATCTCACCCTCGTAATTTGGCAATAGTGTTGATATAAGGTATGGTAGTGAGCAAACTAACAAGAAGCGGTGGTCAATAACCCCACCTTGAAGAAGGATGGGGCTTGTAATTAACAAAAATTACGTGTTTGACTAGCCCATTTGAGACTAATCCTGACACGCACTTCCAAATACTTCCCCAGTTTGGATTATCTGCAAGACTATTTGTTTAGTCGTTGGGTTGAGCCAAGACATTTTGGATTAGTTGGGCGAGGGGACTTAAACTTTTACTCCAAGGATTAGTGCGATTCGTTGTTAGCTGAATCACGGTATCCAGCCCGTACATAAGCTAACCAACCCAATCTAGCAATAGAAGAAGGTTGAACTCTCGGTCTGATATGGGTGCAAGTCCCATCTGCCAGACTCAGGTATGACTCCCTATCTGCCTACGATGACCCGACTCGGCTTCGGGAGGTCGAAGCTAGGAACAGGACGCAATCAGACATCCGTTGTGGGGTGACACTGGCGTTAATGGGGAGTTCCCACGGTGAAACAGAGCCTGGAAAAGCAACTTATCGAGAGGCGGGACACAATACAAAAAACCCGACCTCATTGGAGTTAATTCCCGCCGCATCTTAGTCCCATAGCGGTACGAGTCCAGGGATTCCAGTGGTTGAAATGGCTACACCTAACGGAACTAATAATCAACCGAGGGAACGAATAAAAACGGATTGAGGGTCTAAGGGCGGTCGAACCCTACAAGTAGGCTGGACGAGCAGCGGAATTCCCTCAATCCGGGTAGGACAGACCGTAATTGGTCTGAGGTGTTCAGAATACACAAACTGGAGCAGAGCATGATTGGACACAGAGACAACTCTAGTGAATCTTGGAAGACCTTACCCTGGAAGAAATTCCGCCGTAACTTATTCCGCCTACAAAAACGAGTGTACAAAGCGGTTCAAGTTGGAGACAAGCGCAAAGCTAAGTCCCTACAAAAGCTGATTCTGAAATCAACCGCAGCGAGATTAATGGCTATCCGTCAAGTAACACAGCTAAACGCTGGTAAAAAGACCGCAGGAATTGATGGCAAAAAGTCCCTTACCTTTAAGGAACGCTTTGAGCTTAATGAACTGCTAAAAGCATCCGTTAGCAACTGGAAACACCAGGAACTAAGAGAAATACCCATCCCCAAAAAGGACGGTACGATGAGGATGCTGAAAATCCCTACTATTGCAGACAGAGCTTACCAATGCCTTGTCAAATACGCATTAGAACCAGCGCACGAGGCAACCTTCCATGCTAGGAGCTACGGGTTTAGGACGGGACGTTCAGCGCATGACGCACAGAAAATCCTGTTCATAAACCTATGCTCTGCGCGAAATGGAATAGATAAAAGGGTTATAGAACTCGATATCGAAAAATGCTTTGATAGGATAAACCACACCGCCATCATGGATAGACTCATAGCTCCCAAGAGCATAAGACAAGGTATTTTCCGATGTCTCAAAGCCGGAGTCAACCCAGAATTTCCTGAACAGGGAACGCCTCAAGGCGGAGTGGTAAGTCCACTACTAGCTAACATCGCTTTAAACGGCATTGAAAGCATCCACAGATATAAAGATGCCGGAAGTAAAGTAATAGAACCAACAATCCGATACGCGGATGACATGGTGATAATACTCAGACCTCAAGACGATGCCACAGAAATACTTGACAAAATCAGTCAGTTTTTAGCAGAGCGGGGAATGAAAGTCAGCGAGAAAAAGACAAAGCTAACCGCCGCGACAGATGGGTTTGATTTCCTCGGCTGGAACTTTTTAGTCCAGAAAAACGGGAAGTTTAGATGCGCTCCATCAGTGGACAATTTTAAATCTTTTCGCAAGAAAGTAAAATACATCGTCAACAACTCGAATTATGGTGCTACCACAAAGGCTGAGAAATTAGCCCCTGTAGTTAGAGGCTGGAGGAATTACCACCGCTTCTGCAAGATGGACGGGTCAAGAAACTCGTTATTTCACATCCAAAACAGAGCATTTAGGGTATTCAACAAGGAAACTAAACAGAATCGCTATACCAGTAAGCAATTACTAGATAAGGCGTTTCCAGCAGTCCCTTACTCCGAAAACAAACACATCAATGTCAAAGGTGAGAAATCACCTTATGACGGAGATTTAAGTTATTGGAGCGAACGTAACAGCAAGCTCTATAACAACAATACCTCTAAAGCCCTCAAACGGCAAAGCCATAAATGTGGTCATTGTGGTCTTAAAATGCTCAATGATGAGAAGGTACACTTACATCATGTTGATGCCAATCATAACAATTGGAAACCAAACAACCTTCTAGCAATTCATGAAAGCTGCCACGATTATATTCACATGAGCAAAAACGAAAGCTAAGAACATCGGAAGCTGGGTGCAGTGAAAGCTGCACGCCCAGATTTAACAGAGAGGGGCGCGGGATAATACCCGCCCTCGACTCTACCTCTCTTTATGCGAGTACCCGTAATTTCAGTAGATAATGTTCCATTAATGCCAACAAAACCTAGTCGCGCTAGACGTTGGATTAAAACTGGTATTGCAATTGGTAAATTTAATAAGTTAGGTATTTTTTATGTCCAGTTAATAGCTGAACCATCTAACACAAAAGCTCAAGAAATCGTCATTGGATTAGAAGAAAGGAAAAATGTTTTCTGGTATAGCAGTTCAATCAGAAAAATACACACTACAAATGTTGCACCTAGTTCTTCCATTTAAAACAGTCAAAGACAGAATGGAGCAAAGAGCTATCATGAGACGTGGAAGACGTGGTAGACGAATTAATCGGAAATTATCATTCAGTAAACGTAGCCATCGTCAAGTTAGATTTGATAATCGTCGGGGTTCTAAACTTCCTCCAAGCATTCGAGCTAACAAAGACCTAGAATATAGAGTAATAATTTTATTGTGTGAAATCTACCCAGTAAAAACAATTGTCATTGAAGAGGTTGAGGCAAGAGGAAACAAGAGTTTTAGTCCAGTAATGGTAGGTCAAAGATATCAAATTGATCGATTATCTGAACTAGCAAAAGTAGAATTAAGGAAAGGATGGGAAACATCGAATCTTCGTAAATACTTGGGTTTATACAAAGAAAAATCCGATAAGTCTCTACAAATTCCAGAAACTCATGCGGTTGATGCAGTTACTTTAGCTTGTTCACAGTTTGTTGAATACAAAATATGGGAAGGAACAAAAACTCATGGTGCGTCTTGGATAGGTAACGTCACTATTACTGGGTCGCAATTTACTATTTTGCGTCGTCCTCCAATTAGTCGTAGGCAACTACATTTAATGGTTTTCTCTTCATGTGGGAATAGACGTAAATATGGTGGAACTACTACGAGGCATGGATTTAGAAAAGGCGATTTTGTGGAAGCTACCCAAGGCCAAAAAACATTTTTTGGTTGGGTTAGTGGAGACACGGAAAAACAAGTTTCAGTTAGTGATTCCAACTGGAAACGATTAGGACAATGTACAGCTAAAAAAGTCCGATTGATTAAGCGAAACACGGGTTTAATCGTGTTGTCAACTCGGAGAATGTTTAATCTAACGGCATCGAGCCATTAAATTAAACGCACTATCCCTCCCCACCCTGCTTCGCTGAGGATGGGGTATCTCGCGGAAAACAAGATGAAAAAACTTATATTATTGTGCTTGTTTGTGATTGGACTGACTGCTGCTGTATTTGGATTTCTGAATTTTCAGGGACTAGCAACAAAAGGTGAGTTTGAGACAATTTTGCTAGATTTTCGGGAAGATATTGCCGAAAGTGTGATTGAGAAAGATTTACAAGCGATCGCTGGGCAATATCATGTTACACCCCAACTGGATAATAAATATTCAGCGGTAGATCATGTCTATGTTATCAAAGGCGATCGCCAAAGGCTGAAAGAGTTAAGAAAATCTCCCTTTGCCAAAGTTACCGAATTTATAGAACCTAATTACATTTATAAAACCGTACCCCAAGGGGAAGTTACTTGGTTAGGAGAACTATTAGCACCTCAAAACGAAGAACCAACTGCTTCCTTAATCGGTCCCAACGACCAGTATTACAGCAAGCAGTGGAACTTACATAAAATCGGCATAGAAGCGGCATGGACACGCAGTAAAGGTAGTGGAATTACCGTTGCGGTGATTGATACTGGTATTACCAAAGTCCGTGATTTATATGAAACCAAATTTGTCAAAGGCTACGATTTTGTTAACGACACAGAAGCAGCCAAAGACGACAATGGCCATGGAACTCATGTCGCCGGTACAGTCGCCCAAGCCACCAATAACGCCTATGGTGTCGCCGGAGTCGCTTATGAAGCTACTCTCATGCCCTTAAAGGTCTTAAATGCCGACGGTGCAGGAACAGTAGCCGATATAGCCGAAGCCATCAAATTTGCGGCTGATAATGGCGCAGATATCATCAACATGAGCTTAGGTGGTGGTGGAGAAAGCCAACTCATGGAAGATGCCGTTAATTATGCCTATAAAAAAGGTGTAACTATCATCGCTGCCGCAGGAAATGAAAATACTAATGGTGTAAGTTATCCGGCTCGTTATGCTCATGTTATCGGCGTTTCTGCCTTTGGTCCTGACGGTGAAAGAGCATCCTATTCTAACTATGGTGCAGGTGTAGATATTTCTGCTCCTGGTGGTAGTGAAACTGGGACAATTCTCCAAGAAACCATCAATGAACAAGGTGAAGGCGTATTTCTGGGACTGCAAGGCACAAGTATGGCTTCTCCCCACGTTGCGGGTGTAGCGGCATTAATCAAAGCCTTGGGAATCAAAGAACCCGAAGAAATTTTACAGGTTCTCCAACAGTCAGCCAGAGTTATTCAAGATGATGGTTTGAACTATTATGGGGCTGGACAACTCAACGCCGCAGCCGCAGCTAAATTAGCCAGCGACGGCATAATTAGTGTTCCCGACTTTTTCCGGTGGTTGCGAGAACAGGGCTATCTGAATCCTGGCTTTTGGATAGATGGCGGTGCGATCGCATTAGTGCCTAAAATCTTCATGGTAGTAGGTTCATATCTCCTAGCTTGGTTTTTACGGGTTTACTTCCCCTTCGCTTGGAGTTGGTCATTATCTGGCGGCTTAATTTTCGGTAGTTCGGGCTTATTTTTCCTCAAAGGATTTTATATCTATGATCTTCCCCAATGGCCGTTCCGGGTTTTAGGTAGTTCTATTCCCGAATTAGGCAACACTTTACAAGGAACAGACGCACTAAATCCTCTTTTTGCCAGTGTCTTAATTCCTCTAGCGTTAATAGCCTTATTTTTAGGACATCCCACCGGCAAATGGTTTGCTATTGGTGCAACTTTAGGAATGACAGCATTCCTCACAGTTAGTGGTATTTATGATCCTGCTGTTTGGGGTTTAGGAAATAGTAACCTAGCGCGAATTTTCCTGTTTAGCAATGCTGTACTGTGTTACGGACTTGCCCGTTTAGCGTTGAAGAAGGAGTAAAAACCTATTGTGTGGGGGTAATTGATGAATTATCTCTACAATTTTCCCAGAATTAAACGCAGATAAATACAGATAATTTTTCTAAATATAAGATGCCAGAAGCAATAAGATTTTTCGATATAATTTTAGTAAAAAAGTTCTAGTACCCTAAATTCTCAATAATTTGCTGAAAATTCTCAATAAGACGACGAAAAAAGTCCATTTCAGAGCTTGATTTTTTCAACTATTTTTTTTATGATATTTTTGAATATGATCTACCTGGGTTATTTTTAACTGCAAATAAATTTACAAAACTTAATTATCATGAATATTACAGTTACCGGTACTATCGAACGTCGAAATATTGGCCTTGGAGCTTGGGCATTTGTCACAGAAGATGGTGTTACTTATGAAATACCGAAAAGCACCGATAAAAACTTACTAAAATCAGGACAAAAAGCCAAAATTACCGGAAAAGTCCGCGAAGATCTCATGACCGCAGCAATGATTGGTTCTGTTTTAGAAGTTCATGCTTTTGAAATAATGACATAATTTACAAACAGTTTGACTTCCGCCCTGCTATGCACACAACCCTCCCAGAAATCCTCCTCAACCGTCGCCAAAAACTAGCCAAAATCATTAATTTTCCCGCTGTTCTTTGGTCTGGTGGTAGCAGTCCCCGCAACTTCCCTGCCAATACCTTCCCCTACCGTGCCAATAGCCATTTCCTTTATTTCGCGGGCATTCCCTTGGAAAACGCTGCCATTCGCCTAGAAAGTGGCAAGCTACAACTCTTTATAGATGACCCTCACCCCAGTAGCGCCCTCTGGCATGGAGAAACCCCGAACCGTGCGGAAATCGCCACTAAAATAGGCGCAGATGCAGCCAAACCAATGGCAGAATTAGCAAGTTACTTAGAAAATGTGGCAAGTTTGCCAGTACAAGATGCAAATACTTGGACACAGCAAACAAAACTTTTAAATAGATCGATTTCACCGAAAAATCCCCTAGAAGGTATTGATTTAGAACTAGCAAAAGCCATTGTTTCTCTCCGTCTTACTCACGACGCAGCAGCATTGATAGAATTACGTAAAGCGACGGCTGTGAGTGTGACAGCACATCAGAGAGGAATGGCTGCAACACCTTCAGCTAAACTAGAATCTGAAGTCTGCGCTGCAATGGAAGCAGTAATTATGGGTCAGAATATGACTACTGCTTATACCAGTATTGTTACAGTACATGGCGAAGTTTTACACAATAATCATTATTACCACTCTCTGCAACCAGGGGATTTACTTTTAGCTGATGTGGGTGCAGAAACCCAAACAGGTTGGGCTGCTGATATTACTCGTACATGGCCTGTTTCTGGTAAGTTTTCATCTACTCAAAGAGATATTTATGATATTGTTTTAGCTGCCCATGATGCTTGTATTCAAAATATAGCTCCTGGTGTGGAATATGCAGAAATTCATCTGTTAGCAGCAACTATTATTGCCCAAGGTTTGGTAGATTTAGGAATTTTGCAAGGTAAACCAGAAGATTTGGTAAAAATGGATCTTCATGCTTTATTTTTTCCCCACGGAATTGGACATCTTTTAGGTTTAGATGTTCATGATATGGAAGATTTGGGAGATATAGCTGGGTATGATGAGGGAAGAAATAGAAGTAGTCGCTTTGGTTTAAGTTATTTGCGGTTAAATCGTCCTTTACGTGCGGGAATGTTAGTAACAATTGAACCGGGATTTTATCAAGTTCCAGCAATTTTAAATGATCCCAAAACTCGTAATCAATATCAATATCTAGTTAATTGGGAACGGTTAGCACAATTTGCAGATGTGCGGGGAATTCGCATTGAAGATGATATATTGGTGACGGAATCAGGGAGTGAGGTTTTAACGGACGCATTACCAACTCAAGCCAGAGCTATCGAAGATTTAGTTTGTTCTTAAATATAAGATAATTTCGCAATGTAGGGTGGGCATTGCCCACCTTCCGGTATATTTTTTAAATTAAATATTAGTTATATATAGTATGCTAAAATAAGTTTTTTAAATAATTTCCAATAATTTTAAAATCATGAAGAAAAACCCTATAGCATTCATATTTAGCGGCATTATTATCAGCTTAGGAATTTTACCATCCTTGGCACAAGCAAAACAGCCTGTTTCTGATACCCAAGTTGCCGCAATGGTGGAAGCTTTGCGACTAGCTGCACCGCAAACAAAAAAGCGCAACGATGGATATTATAGTGAATGGCAAGTTAAACCAGAAACTCTCAAAGGTTGGACAAAAACTTGTCTGAAGAAAGAATTAACACCAACTCAGTTTGAAAATGATCCTCAAGTAGCCCGTCAAGTTATTTCCTGCATTATGAACCGAGAGTTAAATAAGCAATTTGTAGCCACGAAAAATAATGAAAATAGTGCTGTCCGTGGTGTCGCTTGTTGGTGGATGACTGGTAATTATACGGGCTGCGATCAAGGCTTTACTGCTGACTATGTGCAGAAGGTAGTTCGTTTTTACAAGCAAGAAATTGCCAAACCAGCAGCGGTAACTTCTCCACCACGGAAAAGCGTCAATTAAAATCATTTAAAATCAGGGGTTATGTTCATAATCCCAACATTTATGATCACGCCAAACTATATTTTTTTCCTCACACTTTTCCTGGTCTTTAATACCAGTCATTGATGTAGGCTGAATAATGTTTAAGCTGGATGTAACATACGAGATCATGAATGAACCTGTAGAGAAACCACAAAAGATTAAAGTTCCAAAAAAAAACGTAACGCTGACAAATCTAATAGCAGGTATTATAGAAAATTTACGTTTTTTGCCATAGATTTGATAGCGCATATATTTCCTCAAGATAGTGTTTTTGGTAGATAACACCTTGGGAATCTTTACGCGTTGATAATACGACTTAGTAAAATTATTTATAACAAAATATCGTGGGTATTTCTGTTAGCTAATAGACAAAGGTAAGGAGGGCTTGCGGAAAAACTCAACAAAAGGAATCTAAACCCTACACGCTACAAAAAAATAGTAGCTAAAGAGATTTATTCACTTACAGGTTTTATCATTACTTTCAAAAAGTGGAATACAATTTTCTTCTAGAAAATTTTCTGCCAATTCTTGCCAACTTGCATTGAATCTTGGATAAAACTCAGGAGTACAAACATAAGCTTCTAAATTTAACTCTGCATAGTTTCTATTTAATTTAAAATCAAACAAACTAATAGTGTTAATTAATTGCTCAATAGCTTTTTCTCTATTTTTAGATATAGCCCTTTCTTCTCTGCTACTTGCATTTAATTTAAACTCTACAAAACAAAAATCATTCTCATCAAAAAATACGAAATCACAATGAGAAACACCAAATCCTAAAAGTCCCTTTTTTCCGTCAATAGGAATAAAGCCAACCATTACAGAATTGCTGACATTAAATAGTTTCGTACTATCAAATCCGTTTTTAACAGTGTCAACACCATTCATCATAATAGTAAATGTATTATTCTCAAATTGAATACTAAGAATAATAAAAGATTGTCCTCCATCATCTGTTACTGAAAATTCTGATCTCAATTCAATTTGTAGAACATCAGAGAATTTAGGGAAAGCATTTGATAAATGTTCTTTGATATCGTCAAATTTGCTCATCTTCTTGCAAAAGTTTTAGCGTGAATACTGTACAAAGCCTGAAAATCACCACCCAAAATTTCGGAAACAGTATCCAAATAATTTTGTTTAATAGTACCTTTTTCGGTATTAAAAATGGGTTCGCAATAATTTGTATTCTCAGCAACAGATTGATTACCTAATGAATAAGCTGAAAAATCCTTAGCACTTAACCAACAATCTTGAGGAATTATTTCTGTTACTTCAGATTCTGCTGAGGGATTTTTTTCTACTACTCTGTTTGCAAATAAGAGATTATTGAAAACTGTAAGTACATAAGGACTATGGGTAGTAATAATGAGTTGATTATCATCATTTTGATTTACCATTAAAGATAATAACTCAATCAGTTGCTTTTGAGCAATAGGGAATAAATGTGCTTCTGGTTCTTCTAATATTCTTAATACTTTTGCATTATCAAGGATATTAAGGAAAATATCTTGTAAAATCCTTATGGACTCTTGCTGTCCTGATGAAGCATTAGCAAGATAAACATACTCTTCTGCTTCAGTATTCAACATGATTTTTTCACTTCCATCAAAATCAATAATATATTCACCTTTTAGTATTTCATTGATTCTATTTTTGATTAGATATAATTTTGCTTTATTTTCTGCGTTGTCGTCAATTAGTCCTTCAAAGTTTCCAAATTTTTTAAATGTGTCTTTTGTATTAACAACATTTTTCATGAATTGTAACATTAATGTTTCATCTATTGTTTGTATTTTACGTTTGTTTCTTTCAGAAATTTCATTTCTATCGTCCTCTGAAATACTTGCAAATAAATATTTTTCAAACAAATCAGAATAACTTAATGTTGCATTTCTTCCCGCAATTATAAATAATGAATTTGTCTGATTACTTTCAAATGATTCATTTAATAATGTATAAAGTTGTTGAGCATATCTAATTTTCTCTTCTTCATCAAATAATTGTAATTGTCCACGAATATTATTTTCATTTAAACGTTGCTGTATACGTCGTTTAATACTACTTGCAGAAGTTTTAAAATTATCATTATTTAAAAGATTCGGACTAAAATTAGTCCTCAGTGTTTTATTCTCATCAATAGTTAATTTGAGAAATTTATCTTTCTCGATACTATAATAAAATATGATTTCAAAATCAGAAAATCGAGATGTAGAGCCAAAGAAATTTTGAAATTTTTGTCTTGTGGGATAAACTATATCAGAATAAGGTTCAAGATTACTATGATTTTTATCTCGGTATATTTGACTAAATAAATCATCTTTTATTGTTTTAAAAAAATAAATTAGTTTGGCAATAGTGCTTTTACCACTAGCTTGTTCACCAATCAAGACTAATGTTTTCTTGATTTCAATTTCTGCATATTTAATTGCACCGAAGTTTTTAATAATGATTTTCTGCATAATTACAACGTTATTTTTTTATATTCTACAGTAAATTTTACTATAACCATCGTTCATAGATAATTTCAAACTAGAAATACCTTTTGGGAGGTTCTACCTCCCGTAATATTTCATATTAAGGAATAGGCACAGATCGCAATAAGCGTTCAACTATAGTTTTGGCATTTCTTCCCCCTCTAGGAATGAGACGATGACAAAGAACGTGCGGTGCAAGAAACTTGATATCATCAGGAAGAACGTATTCTCTACCTAAGATAAAAGCCAAGGCTTGGGCAGCTTTTTGTAAAGAGACACTACCACGAGGACTCACACCAAGAGTGATTTCTTCATCGTTTCTAGTAGTCCGCACCAATTCCAAAATATATTGTTGCAAAGACGCTTCTATCTTGACTTGAGAACAAGCTTGACGTAATCCCTGGACTTCTTCTAACGTAATACAAGGTTGTAAATCAGCAACTTTTAAACCTGCTTGCAGATTTTGCAGCATTTGCAATTCTTCCGATTCCGAAGGATAGCCCAAACTTAAAGACAGCATAAATCTGTCCATTTGTGCTTCTGGGAGGGGAAACGTTCCTTGGTACTCAATGGGGTTTTGGGTAGCAATCACAAAGAACGGCTGCGGAACTGGACGAGAAACACCATCAACTGTTACCTGGTGTTCTTCCATCACTTCTAGCAAAGCTGACTGGGTACGGGGTGTAGCGCGGTTAATTTCGTCAGCTAATAGCACGTTAGCAAATATGGGACCAGCCATAAAGCTAAATTCGCCGCTTTTAGGATTCCAAATATTTGTACCAGTGATATCTGTAGGGAGTAAGTCAGGGGTACATTGTAAGCGTTGAAATTTACCATCTACAGAACGAGCTAAAGATTTGGCTAGGAGGGTTTTACCAACACCGGGGACATCTTCTAATAAAGCATGACCACCACCAAGTAAGGCTACTATCACTAACCGAATGGCTTCATGTTTCCCAACGATGGTACGAGCCAAATTTTGTGTTAAAGCGGCAATTTTTTCTCTCATGCAATACCTGGGGGGAAATGTAGAAGAAGTGATGAAGTATAAAAAAGGATTAGAGAATCTAGAACTAAGGATTTAGCAATGCTCATTGGTGTCAACTTAACGTGAGCTATTAGACAGGGAATTAATTCCCTGATGGGTGTGGAAACCAAGGGATAAGTAGGGGCGTATTGCAATACGCCCCTACTTAAGTTGACACCCATGAGCATTGCTAAACCCCTACTAAAAACTTATTTAATACTTTAGCCTTTCCTACAGTATTCCCACTTAATATTCCCAATCCAGCATTAAGAATTAAAAATTTCTTGAGCTGCTGTGGAATCTAGTTGAATTTGGTTTTTCAAAGCTTCTAAGGAAGGAAATTTCTGTTCGGGACGCAAAAATTTTACTAGCTGTACTACCAAATTTTTTCTATATAAATCACTAGACCAATCTAACAAATGTACTTCTACACGGGTATCTATACCGTTAACAGTGGGACGATTACCGATATTCATGACCCCAAATTGCTGAATAGGAGAGTTGTCTGAAATGATCACTTTGACTGCATAGACACCATGACGAGGTAAAAATTTGTCTTTTGGTAGTTGCATATTGGCAGTAGGAAAACCGATAGTTCTACCTAATTTTTGACCTGCTACTACTACACCTGTGAGGCTGTAAGGTCTTCCTAAAAGACGATTTGCTTTTTGAATATCTCCTGCTTCCAAACTTTCCCGGATTAATGAGGTACTGATACGAGTATCATCTGTTGTGAGGAAGCTATCTGTATCAGTTTTTATAGGAACTATGGTAACAGGTATATTATATTTAGCCGCGAGTATTTGCAAATCTTGGGCAGTACCCATACGTTTTTTGCCAAAACAAAAATCTTGGCCAACGCTAATTTGTTGACATTGCAGTTGTTGAACCAGGATTTTGTCTACAAATTCTTCCGGGGAAAGGGCAGATAATTCTCTATCAAAAGGTAATAATACTAATTGTTCTACTCCAAGCGATCGCAATTGGGCAACTTTTTCATCCAGTGGTGTTAACAAATCACGGGGTTGTCCCGTAAAAAACTCATGGGGATGGGGATCAAAAGTAACAACGGTTGAGTATGGGCGGGGATTTTTGCCGTCTGTGTGGTCTAAATTTTCTCCACTCCATGCTGACTGCAATACTGGCTGAATTACTCTTTGATGACCAAGATGAACACCATCAAATTTGCCAAGAGCAACAGCAGTTGGTGTCAGCAGTCCTTCTGTTGAAGAAGCAACCCATACAGAACACCCATTTTGAGACAAATTTAACACTTGGATTCTGGGATTTTAGGTTTATTGTCGCTATCAGCGTTGAGGCTCTCACGCTTTAGATATCTAATCACCAATTTAATCTAAAATCGAGAAATCCGTTGCTTAACATCTTTTTTAACTAACCGCTCCAGACGCAGAGGACGGAGAGGGAAGAAAAATACTGAATTGTATTTTATTACAGTTAAATTGGTTTTTGAGTAAGTATACCAAATAAAGATAATGACGAATACTATTATTTAATGGGGATAAATAATTTTCTAAAATTACAGGAAATGACTTTTAACAGGAAACAGTATTACAAAGGCTTTTGCACTGGTATACCAACAGCACGGGGAAAACTAATTGGTGTGTTGGTTACTTTTCGCAAATAAAGACAATGACGAATACTATTACTCAAAGGTGTGGAAAATTCTTCAATTAGTTCTATTACTCCACCCAATTGCATGACAGCATTTTCTAAACTCTCATTTTCCTCTTGTGTCCAAGTACCGCGATAAATTACCGCCAAACCACCTTTTTTAACTAAAGGTAGAGTATATTCAGCACACACAGAAACATTACTTACTGCTCGAATTACGGCAACATCATAATGTTGCCTGTGTTCATATTCTTGACCAATTTCTTCCGCTCTCCCTAGTAAAGTTTTAGCATTACTAATAGCAAGTATAGATAAAATTTCTTCAATAAAAGTAATTTTCTTGCCTGTAGAATCTAAAAGCGTTACTTGAGAATTAGGAAAAAGTAGAGAAATTGGAATACCTGGAAAACCCGCACCCGTACCAATATCAATTATCTGCTTACTCTTTTCAATACCGGGGATAAAATGTTGTTTTGGTGCAATTCCCCGCAAAGAATCCCAAAGATGTTTTTCCCAAAATTCTTCAGGTTCAGTAATGCGAGTTAAGTTAAGTTGGCGATTTCCGGCAATGATTAATTGATAAAGTTGTTGAAATTTATCTTCTTGAGAATTTGTTGGTTGCCAATTTAAAGTTTTTTGCCATATTTCTGCCATTTCTGGCAAACTATTTATTGGTGAAGATTCTAAATCCATGAGTATTTAATAAATTTTTTGTATTCTTATTGGTAATTGGTAATTGGTTAATTTTCTTGTTAAATCCTGACTCCTGACTCCTGACTCCTGACTCCTGATGTTAAAACACCATGATCTAATGTCCAACAATAATCAGCTATTGGTAACATATCACCAGCATCATGTGTTACAACTAACAATGTCCAATCTTTTTTCAGTTTGGCTAGTAAATTCACCAGTTGGCGGCGCATTGACCAATCCAAACCCGCTGTAGGTTCATCTAATAATAATACATTGGGCTGACGAATTAATTGTACCGCTAAAGCTAAACGTCGCTGTTGTCCCCCGCTTAAAGCGTGGGGTGATGCAGATAAGGATAAATGATCTAATCCAACTTCTGTTAAGGCTTGTTTAACTTGTTCTGTTCCTAATTCGGGATGTCCTAAGCGCAATTCTTCTAAAATTGTCCCCCCGCAAAAGTGTCGTTCAGGAAATTGAAAGACTATTCCTGCTAATTGTTGTAGTTGTTCAGCAATGAGTCCCTGCTCTCTCCAAAAAACCCCACCAGCGGTAGGATCTGCTAATCCAGATAAAATTTCTAATAAGGTACTTTTACCCGAACCACTAGGACCAATAATTAAACCTAGTTTCTGGGGTGGTAATTCTAAATTTATAGCTTGGAGAATTGCTTTTGGGCAAGCTGTGGGATGATAAGTTAGATTTTTAAGATATAGCATTTATTAAGATTACCAAGTTTTGACACTCTCACCGTCTTTAGACACTGAGATTCTTAAGAGATTTTCACTCGTAAAGGTTGAGCCAAACAACCACTAGACACTCCGCTTAAAGCATTGTGCTTACTTTGTTTAAAATTATAGCGAGACTATGATGTTTTTGCCAAATATTTTTAGGCGGTTAAAATTGCACTCTTCTGGATCTTGCTATATGTCGTTTTCCTCTTACGCCCGCTTTGTGACTGAGTTTCCCACTTACCGCGAGATTCTATGAAAAATTTTGCTGGCAGATGGAAATAGACGTAACTTATAATTCACTATTTTGGCATTTTAGGTAACAAATACAACAATTTCAACCGTAATTATTCTGAGAGTTGCCATGATTAAACAGTTTTTAAGGCCTCAATTTATGATATTCTGGCGATCGCCCGCATTTTTAAAAGTGACTGTGACTACTTCAATCCTTTTAAATATTTTGGTAAATCCCTCTTTTGCGGGTGATCCATTTCGCTCTCGAGAACCTCATAAAATTGGAAATCAGACCGAAGCCGTTTTTAATGCTATTTTTCAACAAGGAAATTACCCAGCAGCCAAAGATGCTTTGCAAAAAGCCGTCTCTAGCGAAGCCAATGAACCTTTAATTTATGCTATCCAGGCCTCTTTAGCATATCAAAATCAAGATTTGGCTAGTTTAGCAAAATACAGTACAAAAACTTTGGAAACTGGACAAAATCTCGTTGCTAGTGACCCATTACGTGGTAATTTATACACTGCTGTTGGTCATTTTTTGGAAGGGGCGACAATTTTGAGTCGAGAAGGGACTGTAAATGGTGCAGCACAGGCTTTGACTCGATTGCGAAGAGTTTATACATATCTTGACAGAGCCGAGGAGATTTCTGCCAATGATCCAGAGTTAAACTTAATTCGTGGCTATATGGATTTAATGTTAGCTGTGAATTTACCTTTTACTAGTCCAGATGATGCTATTGAAAAGTTACAAAAAAACGCAGCACCTAGTTATTTAGTAGATCGAGGTATTGCTTTAGCATATCGAGATTTAAAACAATACTCCCAGGCTTTAGATTATGTCAACCGCGCTTTAAAAACAACTGCCGATAACCCGGAAATTTATTATCTTAAAGCCCAAATTCTTCATGAAAAGGGGAAAGCGGAAAAAAGCCAGAATTTAATTAAGGAAGCAATAACTAATTTTGACAAAGCATTAGCCAAAAAATCCCAACTTCCTGCTAATTTAGTTAAACAAATCGAATCTGAACGCAATCAAGCTGTTAAAAGTCAGTAGTCAGTAGTCAGTAGTCAGTAGTCAGTAGTCAGTTGTCAATTACCAATTACCCATTACCAATTACCCATTACCCATTACCCATTACCCATTACCCATTACCCATTACAAAAATGCAAATACAATTTCGCGAGTTTAATCCTTTTGATGTTTGGATTTGGTTGAAGTTCAGCAATGTTCCTTCCCAACGGGAAAAACAATATGTAGAAGAAGTCTTTAATTCCTGGTTTTATCTCGGTAAATTGGGGGGATTTAATGCGGAAAATCTGCAAATCCAAGATACAGGACTTGATATCAGCTATATGGATTATGATGCAAAAGGTTATGATAAAAGCTTCATGGCTTTAATGCACAATATGGGTGAGTTTGAATATGAAGGAGAATGGGGGCGTTGTTGGTTTGATTTAGGCACAAGTGATGCGATCGCCTTAGATATTCTTATTAACGCCCTAACTCAATTAACTGAAGAATATGTCACTATTGAAGAACTATATATTGGTGGTGAAAATTCAGATTGGTCTATAGAAGATAGTGAAAGTCGTCCCACTTCAATTTACGATAATGAATAAAGAAGGTCAAATTCGGGTAATAGTCTTAGCACTCATTCGAGATGGTAATAGAATATTTGTTTCTGAAGGTAATGATCCTGCAAAAGAATCAATATTCTATCGGGCTTTAGGTGGTGGTGTGGAATTTGGTGAAACTAGCCCTATAGCTTTAGTGAGAGAATTTCAAGAAGAAATTCAAGCCGAATTAACCAATATTCGCTATCTAAGTTGTATTGAAAACCTCTTTACCTTTGACGGTAGACAAGGACATGAAATTATTCAACTATATGAATGTGATTTTGCAGATCCTAAATTTTATCAAATCGAAAGTTTAACTTTTGCGGAAACACCAGAACGTCAACATCGTGCATTGTGGATAGATATTTCTCGCTTCAAATCTGGTGAATTAAGATTAGTTCCTGAAGTGTTTTTTGATTATTTGTAACCCTAGATCCCCGACTTCTTTTTCTATCTTGTCAGTAAATAATCAATTAAGTTGAGAAGTCGGGGATCTGATTGCTATAGTAGAAATAAAGGTAAATACAGGAAGTTAATTATGACCTTACAATTAGCACAACCACGCCTTAAAACTTTTCGTCTCAATGTTTCTCAATACCATCAAATGAGCGAAGCCGGTATTTTCTCAGAAAATGATAAAGTAGAACTGATTAATGGAGAAATTATAGAAATGTCACCAATTGGTAGAAGACACACAGCTTGTGTAAATCGTTTAAATTCAGTTTTTTCGCAATTACTGGGTAATAAAGTCATAATTGCCGTACAAAATCCGATTATCTTAAATAACTTATCTGAACCTGAACCAGACATAGCATTACTGAAACATCGCGCAGATTTCTATGAATCTGGACATCCCCAACCCCAAGACATATTCCTATTAATTGAAGTTGCAGATAGTAGTCTGGAATATGATAGAGATGTAAAAATTCCTCTCTATGCTACTAGCGGTATTTCTGAAGTTTGGTTAGTTGATATTTATGAACAAGTAATTATTGTTTATCGCTACCCTAGCGAAAATGGTTATAGCGACATTCAAACATTCAGTCGCGGGGAGAAATTATCAATTCAAGCATTCCCCGAAATTAATTTAGTTGTGAATGATATTTTAGGATCAATAAGTGTATAGTAAATCCACAAATAACATGAAGATTGCATATTTTAATCTTAGTTATTGGGATTGCAGAATTATTAATCAAAGCAATAATGTTTTTTTACGTCCCTGGTAATTTCCCATGTACACGACATCCCAGCGGGAAAAGTTACTAAATCTCCTTTACCCATTTTTACCGCTTGTCCTCCATTGGGAGTGACAATAACATTACCTGCTAAAAAGTAGCAAGTTTCTTGATCATCGTAAGTCCAGGGAAATGTAGATATTTCTTTTTCCCATATTGGCCAGTTGAATACATCTAACTCGTTGAGATATGCCAGATTTGGTTGATGCTCGACTTTAATTTCCATTTAATTGATTTGTATATTAACAGTAAGATTGAATGTCTTCTCCACACTTATCTACTAAATAACATAATGCGCGAAAACGTAAGCCTACGAATTGATCATACAGTGGATTTAGTTTGCACATAGGAGGAATATGGGCAATTTTCCGACCAAAAACGATGATATCACGCTCAAAGGGACATTGAGCCGGAATCATTTTAGCAATCAATCTAGCAAACCGAGGATCATTAATTTCGATTTCGTCGCACCATTGACGTAATTTTTGCAATAAATCAAACTTAGTTTGAACTGTAAGGTTTTCTTCAATGGGATTAACAAAACTAGAGAGAATCATCGGTTGAGTATCGGTTTTCAGCATGATTATAAATCCTATGTGGATGATATAGATAAAACTTTGCCAATGTAGCAACTTGCACAAAAAATTATCTTGGGAATTTGCACGGAAGTTGAGAAACGGTAAAGTAGTTGAACTAATTTTTATTTAAACTGGCTTTGTGTGGAATAACTGTTCAGTTGAATACAAAATAACAAAGAAAATATAAAAATGGTATAGTCTTAGCTTATGGATTCCTGATATTGAATATACTAATCTTATATATAAACATCCTAAGTCATGGTTTTGAAGCTGTACAGTCATCCTTAGCCTCATCCTCCAGCTAGACTGTATAACCATTAGGAAACGATGACATTAATTTTAGGTGATAGAAGATCAGAAAAAAAGTTATCCGAGTCACATTACAGCAGGGAACAGGGAACAGGGAAAAATTTTCTTCTTTCTTCTCCTGACTTCTGTAGGGGCGTATTGCTATACGCCCCTACTATACGCCCCTACTATACGCCCCTACTGACTCCTGCTCTATTAGTTTTGCAAAATATAACTACACAACTCACAAAAACCATCTCCTTCTGCTGCTGTAGTCACATAAGTAGGTTGATGTTGTAACTGATTCTGGTATTCTCGGATATTTGCTACACCTACGGAAATAGGAAAATAACGCTGGTTAATTGACACTCTCAGGGCTAAAGCCGCTGAGATTCTGCGGACAGAATTAATTTAATTTAATTCTCGCTACGATTGCCAAAGATCGTCTACTGAGTTGATCAAGTGATAGACTCAACCTTCCCGATACTTTTCTTAAAATATTAGCTGCTCCGTTCAAATCTGCATTTACGAATGAACCATCGCCCGACTCATACAATCCACGCTTAACACGCTTTCCTGATGCTTTCCACCCTTCTGGCTTTTCGCCATACTTAGGTAGGGAGTCTCCATCTAGAAAACTAGCTTTTGACGTATATGCTTCTTCAGTTTCTTGAAATCTAATACCGTGCAATTCACAGAGTTGTCTTAATCTATCTTTAAGTTTACCCAATGGCATTTGGACAAACTTTTGATTGTTAATTCTCCCCATATTAGCGTTGGATTTAAACCCCTCGTTCCAGCCGATAACTAATGTACCAATACCATATTTTAAGCAATGGTCAATAATTAGTTTCGCTGCTTTATTAATACCATCACGCATTTGATGGTTACGTTTACGGGTTACACGGTCTAACCAAGCATCCCAATAAGCTTCTGATTTCCCCTCTTTTTTTGTTGATATTTTCTTGTTCCAAAGCTGATTCATGGCTTTCATTGACCGGGCATCAATCAATAGGGAATTACCCAATGTATCAACACAAGCCGCTAAATTATCAGCCGTTCCCAAGTCAATAGATAGAGCTTGATTAATGTCTAAATCATGCTGTTGTTTCTCAACTTCGTAAGACATCTCTAGATAAAAAGCACCGTTTTTAGGTAGGATAGTAAACTCCTTAACATGAGCTATATCTAAATTTGACGGCAGCGGTAGAAAAAATTCAGAAATTCCAAACCATCTTTTAACCGTTAGTCCCAACGAAAATCTAAGTTGTCCATTAACTAGAGTTGGTTTCTGTCCTCCACTATGAGGATAAGCAACCTTGAAAAGTTTAGAACCTGTTAGATAGCCGGGTACTTTAGGCTTAAAGTGTAATTGTCCTTTGATAAACAAAGAACGTAATTCTTTAAAAGATTTGAAGGCTTCTGTTACAGATAATAAAGTTTGTTGTGCGGGGATAGATGGCATCGATTGAGCAACCATAGTTTTAGACACTGAAGGCTCGTAAATCAAGTCGAACTTACCCGTTAACAACTTTCCAGTTTTAAAAAATGTTTGTCTAGCGAAATAAACACCACTGTTATACAGCTTCCCTGACTGCTGACAGAGATATTCTAATACTGCCTTTGTTTCATTATCGGGAGACAACAAAACCTGTTGTACTCCCATTGCTTTTTTATTTTTTGCCACCAAGTTACGATTGATGAGAAGTTGACTTCTCAAGAATAATTGATTAAGCTAGTATTGTCAATAGCTATCAAGAAAACAACAAGAGAATATGTTAACGCAAGAAGACTATAAAACCCACAACCACGTTAAATTCCTGGTTAATTACCATTTTGTTTGGATACCTAAACGACGGAAAAAAGTTTTAGTAGGAGAAATAGCAACAAGAGCGAGACAGATTTTTGCTGAACTGGCTATAGAAAAAGGTTGGGATATTTTAGCTTTAGAAGTAGCTCCAGACCATATCCACTTATTTATTAGCGTTAAGCCCACAGATACCCCACATTTAGTTATCAAGGCATTTAAAGGTCGTTCTAGCTTCTACTTGAGAAAAGAATTTCCCCAATTAAAAAAACTACCGTCTCTTTGGACAAGTAGTTATTTTATAAGCACCGCAGGGAATGTTAGTAGCGAATCCGTGAGGAGATATATTGAAGACCCGCATCACGGTTAATATAGAAAATACCAAAGCGGTTAAAACCGCTCGTGTCGCTTATATCTCAGGGCTAAAGCCGCTGAGTTTTACGCTTACCGCGAGGTCTTATAAACTTTCATCATTAGGACTGTCACCAACAGTGATAACCTGTTCAGATAAGTATGTGGGAAAATATTGACGCAAGACTTTTAATAAACCAACAGCTTTATTTTGTTCTTGAGGTTTAATATGACACTGAACATTGCTATAAGTAAATCCCCACCCCATCTGTTTACAAAGATCACCTATATTCTTTAGTTCATCAGTCGTGAGTGAGTTAAGGTCAAATGTCCAGTCTGTGACGCGAAACAAATTATCAGCGGATTCTCGGATTTGCGGAAAATAAGTTTGTATGTTCACAAAGGTTTTAGCTAAATCTTGACGATGATTATCTAAGTCAGGAATATCCGTGAGTGTGACTGGTTCAGAATTACCTGCTGGATAAAATAAGCCACCGTTTTCGGCTATCGCACCGACAATGGGCATTAAACTACTGATAGCGCTTACCCACCCAGCGGAACGTCCAGTCACAATCAAGACCGGAATTTTGGCTTCTGATAGACTCTCCAAAGAATTTAGTAATTGAGACGTAAATTTGCCATTCTTAGTTAGTGTCCCATCCATATCTGTTGCTAACAGGCAAGTATGATATAAATGCGTAGATGTTATGTCAGAAAACTGCTGTATATTTATAAGATGTTTATTCAAGTCACTAATAGGTCTGTACATATGACATTATCAAGATAAGTAAAAAATACTTATACCATAGCAAGCTACTAAGTAAGATTTGGGCATTATAAACATCAGGGGTTAATAATTTCAGGTTATAAACTATGGTTAATACGATTTTTCTGGCTCAATCTTCTGGATCAAAGATCACAAAGACGAATAAAGCCTTACCTATTGGTGAGTCCCAAGGACAACCATTACTATTATTTGCTAGTAGTGGACTGGTTTTAGTTTTGGTTGCTGTCATTGTCTATAGTAAAATTTTAGTGGAAAAAGGTGATAAAAAACTGAAATTTGAACAATTTCGTACGCGAGAATTAGAGAAAAAGCTGAAGTTAGCTTTAGAAACTATTCGCAAAATGGAAACTAATCCAGATTTAGTTCACTCACGGGATTTTAACCTCGATTATCTGCGAATGCGGATGTCAGAGGAAGTATTCCATTTTGCTCTAGTTAATCAAATTAAAATTAAAGTTAAAGATAAAATCTCTGAAGCACTGCGTCCTAGTCAAGCTAACCAAGGATCTGTGGGAGTTGCTAGTAGTACTGGTAAGCAGGTAGATGAAACTTTCGATATTGAGCATGAAACTGGTATAGCACCTAACATTGTTAAGCGGGTGCTATTTCGAGCGCAAATTCGGTTAATGAAGTTACCAACTCAAGCTACTTCTTCTACTATTAGTCAAATTATAAATTGTATAGAAACATACCTTAGTCCCAGAGAAGAAGAGGATACTTGGCAACCTACTATTCAAGGTCGGATTGTTTATATACATTGGGATCAAAAGGCTAAACCTACACCGTTGCTGGTACTAGAACAATCAAATGAAGGGGTGAATGTGACATTTAGAACTAGCCGTCAAATCCCTATGACGAGAAAACAGTAGTACAGCACAACGTAAATCAACTAACAATTAACAATTCCATAAAAAGCTGGTTTAGTCTACTTTTTTAATTTTTAATTGTTAATTTTTAATTCCACATAACTTGTATTTAAGAAGACGGATAACCCAAATTAGGAGTTGTGATTAGAAGTAGTATTTTGAGCATCACGGGTGAGAAGACCATCTTCCATTTCGACAATGCGATCAGCAATATCTAAGATTCGGTTATCATGAGTTACTAATAAGATCGTAGTTCCCTGTTCTTTAGCCAGATGCTGCATAATTTCTACTACATCACGTCCTGATTGTTTGTCTAATGCGGCTGTTGGTTCATCTGCTAATACTAAGGGAGGACGATTAACTAGAGCGCGAGCGATCGCTATTCTTTGCTTTTGTCCACCAGATAAATTATCTGGATAGTAGTTAATCCGTTCTTGTAAACCTACAGATGCAAGCATCTCTTCTGATTGAGAAATAGCTGCTGATTGGGAAATATTATTATTTAATTCCACAGCCATTTGCACATTTTGCCTAGCAGTTAAGAAACCCAATAAATTATGAGCTTGGAAAATATAACCAATCTTCCGCCGAATATGTACTAGTTTGCTTTGACTAGTACCAGATAGTTCGTCACCTAAAAATTTTAAACTTCCTTCTTGTACCGATCTTAACCCACCAATCAGACTTAATAACGTTGTTTTTCCCGAACCAGAAGGTCCAGTCATAATCACAATTTCTCCGGCATATATATCCAAATTGATGTCAAATAAAATCTGTTTTTTCAGAGATCCTTTACCGTAGTAGTGATTGATATTTTTAATAGATATTACAGGTTCTTTGTTGATCATAATTAAGGGGTTCAGGAATTAAGGAATTTAGGGGAAAGTAGGAAGAATAAATATTGTTTTTTCCAATGACCAATGACCAATGACTAATGACTAATGACTAATGACCAATGACCAATGACCAATGACTAATGACTAATGACTAATGACTAATGACTAATGACTAATGACTAATGACTAATGACTAATGACTAATGACTAATGACTAATCTAAAAAATATCTGCTGGATCAGCAGAGCTTAATTTACGCATAGCAATCATCCCCGAAATAAAACACATTAAAATAGTTAACATGATGACCATAATGGCACGATCATAACTCATGAATATAGGTAGAAGTGTAGCATCTCTAGCAACATTGTACAAAACAAGAGCGCAAGCAAATCCAGGTAGATAACCAACAACAGCTAATAAAAAAGCCTCTTGAAGAATCACCATTAATAAATAGTTTTGAGTGTAACCTATTGCTTTGAGAGTAGCATATTCAGATAAATGATCTGTAACTTCTGTATATAGAATTTGATAAACAATTACAGTTCCCACAATAAAACCCATAATTGTTCCTAAAGTAAAAATAAAGCCAATAGCCGTACTACCTGCCCAATAATTTCTTTCAAATTCAATAAATTCTTCCTTAGTTAAAACATTGATATCTGTAGGTAGATAACTTCGCAATTGTTGAGCTACTTGGGTGGAATCTGTACCTGGTTTTAATTTAATGATGCCAATATCAATTAATCCCCGTTGACGGTTATTAAAAATCCGTAAAAAGTTAACATCACTGGTAATTAAATTTCCATCTGCGCCAAAAGATGCCCCTAATGTAAATAATCCACCTACCTTAACTTGTCTTCTTCGCACTTCTGCTGTGACAACTTTTCCTTGATTAAAACTATCAGCAATGGGACCATACTCTACTCTGGAAGAACGGTCATATAAAACCACATCAGGAAGTTTGAGTTTATTTAAATTTTCATCTACTCCAGATAAATTAAAAAGATTAACTTCTGGATTCATGCCGAAAATCAAAATACTGCGAGGGCGGCCTGTAACGGGATTTCTCCAGCTTGTATAGTCTAAATATAAAGGATGTACTGACTGAACTTGTGGTAGATCTAATGCCTTATATAAGCGGCGTTGGGAAAAGGTTTTCATTGACAAAACAGCATTAGATTGACTGTTAATTAAAACCACATCTCCTGCTAAACTGCTGTGCATTCTCACGTTACTGTAATAGAGTGCATCCCGGAATCCTAGCTGCATGAACATTAAAATATCAGCAAAGGCAATACCGGACAAAGCTACCACGAGGCGAGTTTTTTCTCTTGTCAGTTGTAGCCAAGATAAAGGTATTTTTAAGGCCATTTTCTCAACCTTCTCATCTGGATACTAATTAAGTAGTTAAACATCAATATTTTCTTACAGGAACAGGAAGTTAATTCTCATTAATTTCGACCGTAACTTTAGCATTAGTTAAACCAGAAACTTGCTTGGTAGATTCTGGAGATAGGGCAATTTTCACTTCGACAACTCTGGCATCAATATCTGCGGCTGGATCATTATTTAAGACATCTTTTTTGCCAATTTTTCTACCAATTGAGGTAATTCTGCCTTTTAATTGCCCACTAAATGCGCCGTTGTCACTAGAGATAGTAGCAGTTTGACCTAAACGTACTTTATTAATACTATCTTCAGGAACTTCTGCAACTACAAACATCTGATCTGTTTGGCCAATTTCCGCAATTCCATTTGCACTCATCATTTCCCCTGATTTGGTGTGAATTTTTAATATTTCACCCGAACTAGGAGCTTTAACATAGCTTTGCTGAAGTTCTACTTGGGCTTTTCTCATGATCGCAATTGCATTAGTAACTTGAGCTTGAGCTACCTGGACATTTAGGGGACTAACTACTAAAATTCTGCTCAATCTTTCTCTCTCTTCGTCTATTTGCCTTTGCAAAGTAGCTACAGTTTTATTGCGGTTGGCTGTAGCTTCAATTAACTGCTGCTGTAAAGTCGCTAAAGTTTTAATTTGATTAGCTCTAGCTTCAGAAACTTGTTGTCGGATTGTGTCTATTGCCCGTTTTAAACTAGCTTCGCCTTCAATGAATTGTTGATTGGTCGTAGCTGCGCTTAAACGTCGGCGATCGCGTTCTTGCTGAGAAATAGCACCTTGTTTGTATAAAAATTCATAGCGTCCCGAATCTACTTGAGCATTCCGTTTTTCGGCTCTAATCCGCGCAACGTTAGCTTTTAAAGAATTTCTTTGTCCCATTAGTTCTGCTTCCAGTCGCATAACTCCTGCTTCTTGGGCAACTTTTTCGCCACTTAACTGGGCAGCAATTCGGCTAATTGTCGCTTGTTGGGACTCTTTTTCCCCAGCTAATTGTGCCTGCAATCGAGAAATAACGAATCTTTGTGCTTGAGCATCTCTTGGTGGCCCGGCACTCACTTGGGCTAAATTTGCCCGGGATTCTTGCAGTTTCGCTTTGGCTTCTTCCACCACTGCCATGCTAGTATCCCGACTATCTAAAATAGCTACAACCTGCCCTTGCTGTACCCGTTGCCCTTCTCTAACTAAAAGTTGCTGTACTCGTGAACTGCCTGATAAACCGGCCGGAGCAGCAAGTTTAATTACTTCTCCTCTTGGTTCTAAGCGTCCTATGGCACTAATAGAATTAGGAACTGGTGCTACAGATACAGCAGAAGTCAGTTTTTTTAATTGTTCCATTCTGGCTGTAGCGAGAAACCCGGCAGCTATAGCTACTGGTAGGGCTATGGCAATACTCAACCAAATTTTAGGCTGCTCAAGTGCCTTTTCTGGAGATTTTGGTTTTTCATTCACCCTTGACATGATATTTAACCTATTTATCTGAATTGTGGTGATGAAACTAAGAGGTTGTTTGATAGCAAAGCGTAGCCATAAAGTGATATCAGGTATGATTACTTACCCCCCTTAGTCCCCCCTCCTCCGGGGGATAACAGAAAATTAAGTCCCATCTCCTTTCTAAGGGGAGGGTTAGGGAGGGGTAAAACAATATTTGATACACCATAAGGGACTTTTAAAACATCCTCTAAAAAAGTAAATTAGCTGTAATTAAATTAGTTCCTCAAGGTCTTAATTTAAGACTTAGTTATGAACTTCAGTAAATCATTAAAATTCACAGCAAATTTCATGGGAGATTTACACCTTGTTAGGCTTTTATTTTTGCAATTTTATAATTGTTGTTAGGGGTGATAACTTTACATAAACTACACTTTGTGGTTATTCAAGTGTATTATCTTGACATGAAAATTCCCGTCTCAAAGCAACCTGGTATACAATTGGTAGATTTAATAAATCAGAGTGATCAATAAAGGTTTCAAACTCCCATTGTCAGGATTAATTGAGGAGGAATTGAGAGTTTTTCTGAGATTACTGATCACTTAAAAAACATTCGGTTAATTTACTACTTTTGTTCAGAAAGATTAACAAGGTTTAAAATTTACACAAGGACATAAAAATAGGTGAGAATTTTACAAATTACAAATTATCAGCCTAAACTAGATAACTAGAAATTTGAGTGATTAACGTTAGTTTTCTCTCCTAGAAGTATCTATGGTGATTACTTCATGTAAATTCTACATTTATCAGTTGAGAGAAAACGTAACGCAGCTTACAAATAGAGTAATCGCAAACTATGATTTTTTTGATTATTGTGATTGAGATGATGATCTTTGATGTGATTTTTCAGATAATCATCTAAGAGGATGTTTGAAAAGTATCAGAATTAATCGAGATCCCCCCAACCCCCCTTAAAAAGGGGGGCTAAATTCCTCAAAGTCCCCCTTTTTAAGGGGGGTTGGGGGGATCTGCGGGTGTTAGATACCACACGAAAAAGTTTTCAAACAACCTCTAAATCACAATAATCATTGTCTAATTTTATAGAAACTTGCCGGAAATTACATCGGTAATTCTGGTAAATCAAATAAAACTGTAGTCATATAATTTTCTGCCCAATCTGAACCAAACGCCTTTTCTAAAACTCTACGGGTTTTGTCATTTTGTTGTTGTTTGGTACAGTAGTTATGCTGTCCAGCTATAATTGCAGCTACTTTTTCTGGTGCAACTGGACTAGATGCAATCGCTTGTGTACAATGTATTTCTAGAAATGATTGAACGTGGGAAAGAAAAATAGTTTCTTCTTCTGGAGACGCAGGACGAATAAAAAGACAAAAATCAGAAAATATATTTCCCCATTCTGGTAATTCACGTGGTTGCGAAAAGTGGGATGTGGTTAATTTACTGAGTTGAGAATTATAACCATCTGGTAAAATCCGCTCTAAGTTTACAGGAGAAAGATCGGCAATAGCGGCACTAATTTGACCTCTACCTCCCACTAAATCACAGCCAAACATGGGAATATCATATTCTGGACGCGGAAACATAACACAGTGGAGAATATCTAACATATTCCCTACTCTGGCCAATTCTAAGTGCATTTTGCGGAACTGGGGAGTTTGATAACAGCGATTTTCTATAATCAGTTTTTCCCCTTCTAATTTACCTTCTACATATCCCAATTCCGCAGGTAAATGGTATGGTGACAAATCTAAGTGTTTATGCCAAACTGCTTCAATACAATCAGCCAGTTGATGAATCAGGGGATGTTGTTGTTCTCTGAGGGAAGGAGTAGAAGACATATTATTTGGAAAATACAATCTATTTGCTATTTTACAATCATATTGTCTGAACTATGATTTTTTTGATTTTTTTGATTTATATGATTAAATTGTATTTTATATCTCCAAATAATTATTGTCTGAACTATGATTTTTTTGATTTTTTTGATTTATATGATTAAATTGTATTTTATATCTCCAAATAATTATGGCTCTTCGGGACTTACTATGCTAAATTGAAACGTCTCTACAAGAGTTTTAGATTACGCATATTTAATTTTCACCAGATGTCTAATGAATTATCCCCAAAAATCTGTAACTTCATATCCCAATTCCCCGATCATTTGCCGCAATAGGGGTAAACTCAAACCAATTACATTACTGTGACAACCTGCGATTTTTTCGACAAATAAACTCCCAAACCCTTCTAAAGCAAACGCCCCAGCACATTGAAGCGGCTCGCCTGTAGCTACATAGGCTTGAATAGCGCGATCGCTCATTTCTGCAAAGTACACTCTAGTAACTTGACATTTCACCAGAGTTCGATGGTTGGTAGTATCAATCAAAACATGACCTGTATACAAGTCACCAAAATTACCTTGCATAAATTGCCAACGAGCGATCGCTTCTTGAGCATTTGCTGGTTTACCATAGATATTACCATCAATAGCTAAAACCGAATCACAACCCATAATTAAAGATGATGGAAATCGAGAAACAACCGTTTCCGCTTTACATTTAGCCAGAGTATTTACTAACTCCTCTGGTTGAGTAATGGTAATTTGCGACTCATCAAAATCACTAGCACAAACAATAGGTTTAATTCCCACAGTTGCTAATAATTTTTTCCGAGCAGGAGATGCAGAAGCAAGCACAAATTGGGGAATTTTCATAGATTTCTGTATAAGTAATTTTTGGTAATTGATAATTGTTAATTGTCAATTACCAGCAGTGCTAATTATTAATAAACAGTGAAAGAACTCACAACTTCATCAATCATCCGTTGGAGTTTTTTCCAACGTCTTTCAGGAATGGAAGCATTAAAAGTAAACAGCTTACCACGACTTACAGCCACACTACAGATATTGTGTCTTTCTTGTCCGTTGGGAAATTTAACTTCATATTCTAGAAAATAGTAAATTTTACCATTTACTTCCCGTTCAGCCGCATTGATTAATTCAGCAGTCCGGCCAGAATCTACAGGAGCAAGAGCCGCTTTTCCTAATTTATAACCAACTTCTGTTGGTGTTCCCAATTCCGCCAAAGTTTTGCCACTGGGAACAGGACTAATGACCACAGAAACATTTTCTGATACTTCAATTAAATCATGAAATACCACATCAGGTCCATCACCAACTTTAACTTGTAACCAACCATTAGGATAAGAAAACTGATACCCGTCAGCACTATCCACAAAGCTATTAAGTGCAGCCGCATTAGCTAAACTGGGACTACTCAAGCTAAAGCTCAACACCAATAATAAAATGAACGTAATTCTTTGCCACATTTTTGTCAGATTCCTTTGAGCCGTCAGCAAGACAAGGTAAGAATAATTGCAAGTTTTTATTTTCTCACTAATCTGGACAATGTGGAGACTTTCCTTTTGCCTCTTCAGACTTTGTAGGTATGTGTGCTACAATCGGACAGTCTCGCACCTTGTGGTTAAATAAAAAGCCTCTTTGTTGTCAAAATCAGCCGCAAGAATTTTTAAAAGTATGAAAAAAGTTGTCGTTGGTCTTTCTGGTGGCGTTGATAGTTCCGTAGCCGCCGCTATTCTACATAATCAGGGCTATGATGTAATTGGTTTAACCCTTTGGCTGATGAAAGGCAAGGGGCAATGTTGCTCTGAAGGAATGATCGACGCGGCTGATATTTGTGAACAATTGAGCATTCCCCATGAAATTGTGGATATTCGGGATGTCTTTCAAACGGAAATTGTTGATTTTTTAGTCACAGGTTATAGCGTGGGAATTACGCCCTTGCCTTGTTCTCAATGTAACAAGACGGTGAAATTTGGGCCAATGGTGGAATATGCCAGGGAAAAATTAGAATGTACCAGCATCGCTACAGGTCATTATGCCCAAATCCGTTACAATGACGCTACGAATCGTTACCAATTATTACGAGCCGTTGACCGCAACAAAGATCAATCCTATTTTCTCTACGACTTATCCCAAGACTTATTAGGGGCGACAATTTTTCCCCTGGGTGAACTCAATAAAACCGATACCCGTAGAATCGCCACCGAATACAACTTAAAAACCGCCGATAAACCAGAAAGTCAAGATCTATGCTTAGTAGAAAGCAATGGTTCTATGCGGGCATTTTTAGATAAATATTTAGCTCCCAAACCAGGTGATATTGTTGATGAAACTGGTAAAATTTTAGGTCAACATGATGGTGTTCATCATTACACTATCGGTCAGCGAAAAGGCTTAGGCATTGCTGCGGCTGAACCCTTGTATGTGATTGAATTAGATGCAGTTAATAACAAGGTAGTTGTAGGCGATCGCACCAAAGGCACACAATCAGAATGTACAGTAAATCGAGTAAATTGGGTTTCCATAGCTGAACCTGCTACCCCCATACGCGCTGAAGTGCAAATCCGTTATCGTTCCCAACCCGTACCCGTCACCGTCATTCCCCTAGCAGATTACCGCGTGCGTTTAGTCTTTGATGAACCGCAATTCAGCATCACACCTGGACAAGCCGCCGTTTGGTACGATGGAGATCAGGTATTAGGTGGAGGAATTATCGAACAATTCAGTTGACCCGTAGGGGCGCAGGGCCTGCGCCCCAAATTGCGCCCTACAGCAAATTGTCATCAAACCTGGAACAAGAACCCCACCCCCAACCCCACCCCCAACCCCCTCCCCGCAAGCGATGAGGGGGCTAAGATGTACCTTATATGATTGGAAATTGCTGTAAATTACGCCTTAAATTGCGCCCTAAATTACACCCCAAATTGCACCCCAAATTGCACCCCAAATCATGTTGCATCCCACCCATAACCCCTACAACCGCAACAGAAGTTATTCCAAAAAATCCGGTTCTTGGCGCACAATCATCTCATACAAAGATTGAAAACTAAACCAACCCAACTCAGCAGAACCGACTTGACTATGCGCTATCTTAGCATACTCTGGTTTAATTACTCTAGGTCTGCCGGCTGCTTCTGCCAATAATTGGGCTTGACAAGAGCGCTCCATAGTGATGAACCACCAAGCAGCCTCATCAATAGTCTTACCGACTGTCAATAAGCCGTGATTTTGGAGAATGACAGCTTTATTTTTGCCTAAAGTTTGACCAATGCGCTTGCCTTCTTCCGGGTCAAGAACAACTCCCGTATAATCAGTAAATATACTATGGTCTTGGTAAAAAGCACAGGCATCTTGGGTGAGGGGGTCAAGAAGACGACCTAGACTAGACCAGCTTTTACCATAGATAGAATGAGCGTGGGCTGCGGCTACCACGTCAGGACGGGCTGCGTGAACTTGAGAATGAATAGCGAAAGCTGCGCGATTTACTGGACGATTACCGTAAATTACATCACCTTGCTGATTAACTAATATTAGGTCACTAACTCGAATTAAACCAAAGTTCATTCCAAAGGGATTTACCCAAAAGTGTTCGGGGTTTTCTGGATCACGCGCTGTAATGTGTCCGGCCACACCTTCATCAAATCCAAATCGGGAAAAGAGACGGAATGCAGCCGCTAGTCGTTGTTGACGATGTAATCTTTCTTCAGGAATGGAGGTAAATGTGGGAAGTTGGGGAATATTGGGTTTTTGTATCGGTGTTTCTGTCATATATAAAAAAAGCGAACTAATAAGACGCTAGATAAAACCATTTACTCAGAAATAAAACATACTTAAACTACATAACCCAAAAATGGACAATTCTTGTAGTGGAGTCCGAAGAGAACATATTTTTCAAAAATTAAATAGGAGTTCTATAATATAATTGTATCTCATTTAGCAGAGGTATTCTTATGACTATTGAACAAACAGTTTTAGAAAACTTTCGAGAATTACCCATAGATAAACAACAAGAAGTTTTAGATTTTATTCAATTTCTCAAATCTCAATTATCAGTTCAAAAACCAATTTGTCTATCTGATAATCAAGAAGTTAATGATTTTTGGTCTGCTTTACAAGAATTTAGACAAAGAGTGGATTTAGAAAGTATTGATGATGATATTTTTGAAAATCTTCGGGATAAGTCACCAGGGAGAGATGTTAATTTATGACTCTAAAATATTTACTAGATACTAACATCTTATCTGAGGCTAAACGCCCTCAACCGAATGAGAAAGTAATGGAAAAGCTCAGGTTATATAGACAAGAAACAGCTACCGCTACCATAGTTATCCACGAGATGTTATATGGTTGTTTACGTCTTTCCTTGTCTAAAAAACGTCAAGATATAGAGGATTATATAAATGATGTGATTTTAGCACAACTTCCTTTATTTGATTATAATCTCAAAGCAGCACAATATCACGCCCAGCAAAGAGCAAGGTTATCTAAGGTTGGTAAAACTCCTGCTTTTATTGATGGTCAAATTGCCTCTATTGCGCTCACAAATGATGTGATTTTAGTAACAAATAATGTGGTAGATTTTCAAGATTTTGATAGTCTAATTTCTGCTCCTTGGTCTTTTAAGGCTTGTTTCAAATCAATAAAGCCATTTTTGACCTCTAACCGCATTTGCTCAACTTCTTTCCGCATTTTCAGGGTTTGGTGTAAGTTCACTGCTGTTAATGCTACACCTGCAACTGTTCCTACACCGATGAGGGCGGTTGTTGCTTGTAATACTCCTAAGCTGTTTTGTATAATTTGATATATATTCTTTAGGAATTGCTTGTATTTCTCAACTCGCTTACGTCGCTTATAAACAAGAAAATCATAAAATAACCAGTAATAGAATACATAGCTCAAATTATTATTTCCCAATCTTCAGTTTTTAAATTTTCAACACGGTTGAACTCTCTTAAATTATGTGAAACTAAAATTAAATCATTTGCTAATGCGATAGAAGCAATTTGTAAATCATAAGCACCAATAGGAGTACCTTTAGCTTCTAAATTAGCACGAATACTGCCGTAAATTACAGCCGATTTACCATCAAATGGCAAACTAAGATACTGGCTAAAAAACACTTCATATAATTAGTTAATTGTACAAGATTCAGAAACTATTTATCACAGATAAACGTTAACATGAAATTACGAGCAGTCATTCAGCGACTAGAAGCTGATGGTTGGTATTTAGCAAGAACTAGAGGGAGTCACCGACAGTTTAAACATTTTGGTAAACTTGGTACAGTTACAGTTTCCGGTAAACCGAATATTGACGTACCCATTGGTACATTAAAAAGTATTTGGAGACAAGCTCAATTGGAGGAATAATAATGCGTTATACAGTAGTAATTGAAAAAGGAAATACCAGCTATGGGGCTTATGTTCCTGATTTACCAGGTTGTGTAGCAGTTGCCGAAACATTAGTAGAAGTTCAACAAATGATTGTTGAAGCCATAGAATTTCATATTGAAGGGTTAATAGAAGAAGGTTTACCAATTCCTCAGCCAACAAGTATCGCCCAGGAAGTGGAAGTTTTTGTTTAAATAGTAAAATTAACATAATGTTGAAAAAATCATCCTAATCACAAAAATCACAAAAATCATAGTTCAGAAGAATTTCATATTGAAGGATTAATAGAAGAAAGTTTACCAATTCCTCGAACTACAACTATCGTCCAGGAAGTGGAAGTTTTTGTTTAAATAGTAAAATTAACATAATGTTGAAAAAATCATCTTAATCACAAAAATCACAAAAATCATAGTTCAGAAGAATTTCATATTGAAGGATTAATAGAAGAAAGTTTACCAATTCCTCGAACTACAACTATCGTCCAGGAAGTGGAAGTTTTTGTTTAAATAGTAAAATTAACATAATGTTGAAAAAATCATCCTAATCACAAAAATCACAAAAATCATAGTTCAGAAGAATTTCATATTGAAGGGTTAATAGAAGAAGGTTTACCAATTCCTCAACCGACAAGTATCGCCCAGGAAGTAGAAGTTTTTGTTTAAATAGTCAAATTAACATAATGTTAAAAAAATCATCTTAATCACAAAAATCACAAAAATCATAGTTCAGATGATTTTATTTATAACCTAGTAAAAAAAATGTAATTGGATGAAAATATCAGAACTGCGTCAAAAAAGATAGAATATTCCTCTGTCCCCTTGGTGCATAACTGCCATGACAACCACCTCAGAAAATCCCTTTTCTCCCCAAGAAATAGCCTCAGAAGGCATCAAACCAGACGAATATACCGAAATTGTCCGCCGCCTAGGTCGCCATCCCAACAAAGCCGAATTAGGTATGTTTGGGGTGATGTGGTCAGAACATTGCTGTTATAAAAATTCCCGCCCCTTACTCAAACAGTTTCCCACCACAGGACCCCGCATTCTCGTCGGACCTGGTGAAAATGCCGGAGTTGTGGATATCGGCGACGGACTACAATTAGCATTTAAAATAGAATCCCATAACCACCCTTCTGCCGTTGAACCCTTCCAAGGAGCAGCCACCGGAGTTGGTGGTATCCTCAGAGATATCTTTACAATGGGGGCGCGTCCCATAGCTTTATTAAATTCTCTTCGCTTTGGAGATTTGAATGATCCCAAAACCCAAAGATTGTTTGCAGGCGTTGTAGCAGGCATAAGCCATTATGGCAACTGCGTTGGAGTCCCCACCGTGGGTGGTGAAGTGTATTTTGACCCTGCTTACTCTGGAAATCCCCTTGTCAACGTCATGGCGTTAGGATTGATGGAAACGTCGGAAATTGTCAAATCAGGGGCTTCAGGCTTAGGAAATCCCGTGCTGTATGTGGGTTCAACCACCGGAAGAGATGGCATGGGCGGCGCAAGTTTTGCCAGTGCCGAATTAACCGAGGAATCAATGGATAATCGTCCTGCTGTCCAAGTAGGAGATCCATTTGTAGAAAAATCTTTAATTGAAGCTTGTTTAGAGGCATTTAAAACCGGGGCTGTAGTTGCGGCACAAGATATGGGTGCTGCGGGTATTACCTGTTCAACTTCCGAAATGGCTGCTAAAGGTGGAGTCGGCATTGATTTCGATTTAGATAAAATTCCAGCCCGGGAATTGGGAATGATACCTTATGAATATCTGCTTTCGGAATCTCAAGAAAGAATGTTGTTTGTTGCCCATAAGGGACGAGAACAGGAATTAATTGATATTTTCCACCGTTGGGGACTACAAGCGGTAGTTGCCGGTACGGTAATAGAAGAACCCATTGTCAGGATTTGGTTTAAAGGGGAAATTGCCGCAGAAATTCCGGCTGATGCTTTAGCAGAAAATACGCCTTTGTATGAACGGGAATTATTAGCAGAACCCCCCGAATATGCCCAAAAAGCTTGGACATGGACAAGTGATAGTTTACCTTCTTGTACTGTTGCAGGTATTGAGATTGCGGGAAGTTTGCAAAGTTGGAATGATATTCTATTGACTTTGCTAGATACTCCTACCATTGCTTCTAAAAGCTGGGTTTATCGCCAATATGACCATCAAGTTCAGAATAATACCGTATTGTTACCCGGTGGTGCAGATGCGGCTGTTATTCGTTTACGTCCTTTAGAAGAACCCCGAACCCCAAAATCCAAAATCCAAAATCTAAAATCGGGGGTTGCAGCGACGGTAGATTGTAATTCTCGTTATGTTTATCTAGATCCTTATGAAGGGGCTAAGGCAGTGGTAGCAGAAGCTGCTCGGAATCTTAGTTGTGTGGGTGCTGAACCCATTGCGGTGACGGATAACCTCAATTTTGGTAGCCCAGAAAAACCCATTGGTTATTGGCAATTAGCGTCCGCTTGTCGGGGTTTGAGCGAGGGTTGTAGTGAGTTGGGAACGCCAGTAACTGGGGGAAATGTTTCTCTCTACAATGAAACTTTTGATGCCCAAGGTAATCCTCAACCAATTTACCCGACTCCTGTTGTGGGTATGGTGGGGTTGATTCCTGATTTAACCAAAATTTGCGGACAAGGTTGGCAAAATGTCGGGGATGTAATTTACCTTTTGGGTTTACCTGTGCAATGGAGATCCCCCCAACCCCCCTTAGAAAGGGGGGCTATAGAGTCTCATCTAGAAAAGGCGGCCAAAATATCTACAATTGAATTGGGTGCTTCTGAATATTTGGCAACTATTCATAAAACTATTGCTGGAAAACCACCAAGAGTTGATTTTGATTTAGAACGTCGGGTACAAAAAGCTTGTCGTGAAGGGATTCGCGCAGGTTGGGTAAATTCTGCCCATGATTCGGCTGAAGGTGGTTTAACTGTAGCTATAGCGGAATCTTGTCTTTCGGGAAATTTGGGTGCTGAGATTAATTTCCCGATTTCTGCAAATCACGATTCCCGCTTTGACGAAGTGCTATTTGGTGAAGGTGGGGCAAGAATTTTAGTTTCTGTGAGTGAAGAAAACCAAGAAAAATGGGAATCCTATTTACAGGAACATTTACCAGAGAGTTGGCAAAAATTGGGAACAGTGGCTAATTCTGCTAGTTTGGCAATTTTAACGGCTGATAACCACAAATTACTCCAGATTAGTCTTGAAGATATGAACGATAGCTATTCTCAGTCGATCGCTAAACGTCTCGCTATCTACACTAATACCTAATAGATATCAAAAACCAAGGATTGAAGAAAATTTACAATTTACACTTAATCCTTGACCAATTTACGATACTGTTTTAATGGATGGTTAAAGATTTGTTAAGAAGATAGGAATCAGGAGGAAAATTAATTATTTCCTGTTCCCTGTTCCCTCTTCCCTCTTCCCTGTTCCCCATTCCCAGTGACTCGACACCCCACCAGGAGCAATACCAGCATGATTCCCATTGAATACCCCGAAATTGCCAACAACCCAATTAACAGTGATGAAGATCGCCCTGACAAGCCAGAAGAGGCTTGTGGTGTATTTGGCATTTACGCCCCAGAACAAGACGTTGCTAAATTGACCTACTTTGGATTGTATGCGCTTCAGCACCGGGGTCAAGAATCTGCTGGGATTGCTACCTTTGAAGGTCCCCACGTTCACCAGCACAAAGATATGGGTTTGGTGTCTCAAGTCTTCAATGAAACCATCTTAGATCAATTACCCGGAAATCTGGCAGTTGGACATACTCGCTATTCCACTACCGGTTCTAGTCGCAGAGTTAATGCCCAACCTGCTGTGGTGGAAACTCGTTTAGGTTTATTGGCTCTAGCACATAATGGAAATTTAGTCAATACTGTAAAACTGCGAGAAGAGTTACTTAAAGATAAGTTTAACTTAATCACGACCACCGACTCAGAAATGATTGCTTATGCGATCGCTCAGGAAGTCAACGCCGGTGCAGATTGGGTAACAGGAGCTATCAGTGCCTTTCATCGTTGCGATGGAGCATTTAGCCTGACTATTGGTACACCCGTAGGTGTGATGGGAGTCCGTGATCCTAACGGGATTCGTCCCTTAGTAATTGGTACGTTAGATAGCGAACCTCTGCGTTATGTTCTCGCATCCGAAACTTGCGGTTTAGATATTATCGGTGCAGAATATCTGCGGGATGTCGCCCCTGGGGAATTAGTGTGGATTACAGAAACTGGTTTAGAATCATTTCAGTGGCATCAACAGCCAGAACGCAAACTTTGTATCTTTGAAATGATCTATTTTGCTCGTCCTGATAGCCTCATGCACAACGAAACTTTATACAGTTATCGAATGCGCTTAGGACGAAAAATGGCGGCAGAAGCTCCTGTAGAAGCTGATTTAGTATTCGGTGTCCCTGATTCTGGTATCCCTGCGGCCATTGGTTATTCCCAAGCTTCTGGTATTGCTTATGGTGAAGGACTGATTAAAAATCGCTACGTCGGCCGCACCTTTATTCAGCCTACCCAAGCCATGCGGGAGTCAGGGATTAAAATGAAACTCAACCCCCTCAAAGATGTCTTATTCGGTAAGCGAGTAGTAATCATTGATGATTCCATCGTCCGGGGAACTACTAGCCGTAAACTCGTGCAGGCCTTGCGTGATGCTGGTGTCGCTGAAGTCCACATGAGAATTTCTTCTCCTCCTGTAACTCATCCTTGCTTCTATGGGATTGATACCGATACCCAAGATCAATTAATTGCAGCGACAAAATCAGTCGAGGAAATAGCCAAACAATTACAAGTTGATAGTCTGGCTTATTTGAGTTGGGAAGGAATGCTAGAAACAACCAGAGAAGATACTAATAGTTTCTGTTCGGCTTGTTTTACTGGTGATTATCCTGTTGCTATTCCTGAAAAAATGAAGCGCTCTAAATTGATTTTAGAAAAGGTTGTAGTTTAGATAATTCTATCATCTTGTGGGGTGGGCATCTTGCCCGCGCCTCAATATTTAACTGTCTGATAGCGTAGCGTGGCGCAAGCCATATCAGGATACCCAGGATTTGAAGATTTACAGGATGTTGTCAGAATCAGGATATCCACCGATTAAAGGATTTACAGGATTTTTATTTGATTAACTATCATATCTTTTAAAAATCAGCTACATCATCATTTATATAACATCCAAAAATTATCATATCCCCCAAATCAAACTTCTGAAAAAATCCTCATTCCAACAAACTTTTTACCCAAAAAACACTTGACAAAATATCAATATTGACATATCATAAAAAAGTGGGAATCTGTGTCGCCCATATATAACAGCTTTTAAAAAATTCAATCCTGTACATCCTCAAATCCTGGATATCCTGATTCTGACAAATATGAACAAAGAAAGCATTACAGCAATCATTCATCAAGGTGGTCAGTAACTCAGGGCTAAAGCCACTGAGCTTGTAAGAGTAATCAAGCAAGCTATACTGACCAGACCACCCTGAGCATAATCGTTTGCGTAGCATACCGAAGGTTAGGGTAGCCGTTATTTGAGTCAAGACACCGGAGAATGCGACGCTAGTTTTCCGCTCTGTCGTTTGTAATTAAACAGTTTTAAAGTCACTGAAACAGTGTTGCAAGCTCAAGCAAGCTCAAATAACAAGGTCGAAGCGAACATCACCTGAGCAATCAGAGAGGCAGAAATGTCAAATTACGCATTAGTTCTCGACACAAACAAACAACCTTTAAGCCCTTGTCATCCCTCGGTAGCAAGGAAATTATTGGATTCTGGAAAAGCTGCTTTATTTAGGAGGTATCCCTTTACTATCATCTTAAACAAGTCATGCTCAGATATTGTTAACCAACCAATAGAACTCAAAATAGACCCTGGTTCCAAAACTACGGGCATAGCATTGATTCAGGGAGAAAAAATCATTTTTGGTGGAGAACTTTCTCATCGAGGAAATGCAATTAAAGCGTCCCTAGAATCCCGTCGCTCACTCCGCAGGGGGAGACGAAACCGCCATACTCGCTATCGTCAAGCCAGATTCTTGAATAGAACTAGGACAAAAAATTGGTTAGCTCCAAGTTTGCAGCATCGAGTTGAGACTACTTTCACTTGGGTTAACAAACTCATTAAGTTTGCTCCCATCACAAGGATATCTCAAGAGCTTGTCAGGTTTGACTTGCAACAAATAGACAATCCAGAAATATCAGGTATTGAATATCAGCAAGGCACTTTGTCCGGGTACGAAGTCCGTGAGTATCTACTAGAAAAATGGCAGAGAAAATGTGCTTACTGTGGGATTGAGAATGTTCCCTTGCAAGTTGAGCATATTCATCCTCAAGCCAGAGGTGGCACTAATTGAATTTCTAATCTTTGTCTTGCTTGCGAGAAGTGCAATATCAAAAAAGGCACTCAGGATATTAAAGACTTCCTGGCTAAGAAACCGGATCTTCTCAAATGTATTCTGGCACAAGCAAAACGACCTTTAAAAGATGCAGCGGCTGTGAACTCTACCCGTTGGGCATTGTTTAGCCGACTCAAAGAAACTGGTTTACCCGTTTCCACTGGTTCTGGTGGTCAAACTAAGTTCAACCGAACTAGATTAAACTTTCCTAAAACTCATTGGCTAGATGCTGCTTGTGTTGGACAAATTGGAGAATTGGAAATTTTAACGAACAAGCCTTTGCTAATCAAAGCAACAGGGCATGGAACTCGTCAAATGTGTCGGACTGACAAGTTTGGTTTTCCATCTCGATATGTGCCGAGAATTAAATTTGTTAAAGGTTTTCAGACCGGTGATATTGTGAAAGCAATTGTTACTACTGGGAAGAAAATCGGTAAATATATTGGTCGTGTTGCAATTAGAGCAACAGGTTCTTTCAATATTTCTGCGTCAAAATTAGTTCAGGGCATTAGTTAGTGCGATTCGTTGTTAGCTGAATCACGGTATCCAGCCCGTACATAAGCTAACCAACCCAACTCTAGTAATAGAGGAAAGGTTGAACTCTCGGTCTGATATGGGTGTAAGTCCCATCTACCAGACTCAGGTATGACTCCCTATCTGCCTACGATGACCCGACTCGGTTTCGGGAGGTCGAAGCTAGGAACAGGGCGCAATCAGATATCCGTTGTGGGGTGACACTGGTGCTAATGGGGAGTTCCTACGGTGAAACAGAGCCTCAAAAAGCAACTTATGCCTAAGCAGGACACAACAATAAAACCTGACTTCATTAGAGCTAAAAACCCCGCCGAACCTTTAACTAAGTATCGGCAAGAGTCCAGGGGTTCTAATAGTTGAAATGGCTACACCTAACGGAACTAACAATCAACCGAGGGAACGAATAAAAACGGGTTGATGGTCTAAGGGCGGTCGAACCCTAAGTAGGCTGGACGAGCAGCGGAAATCCCTCAATTCGGGTAGGACAGACCGTAATTGGTCTGAGGTGTTCAGAATACACAAATTGGAGCAGAGCATGATTGGACACAGAGACAACTCTAGTGAATCTTGGAAGACGTTACCGTGGAAGAAATTCCGCCGTAACTTATTCCGCCTACAAAAACGAGTGTATAAAGCGGTTCAAGTTGGAGACAAGCGTAAAGCAAAGTCCCTACAAAAGCTGATTCTGAAATCAACCGCAGCAAGATTACTGGCTATCCGTCAAGTATCACAGCTAAACGCTGGGAAAAAGACCGCAGGAATTGATGGCAAAAAGTCCCTTACCTTTAAGGAACGCTTCGAGCTTAATGAACTGCTAAAAGCATCCGTTAGCAACTGGAAACACCAGCGGCTAAGAGAAATACCTATCCCCAAAAAGGACGGTACTACCAGGATACTGAAAATCCCTACTATTGCGGACAGGGCATATCAGTGCCTTATCAAGTACGCATTAGAACCAGCACACGAGGCAACGTTCCACGCATACAGCTACGGGTTTAGGACAGGACGCTCGGCACATGATGCACAGAAAATCCTGTTTAACAATCTACGTTCAGCTTGCAATGGAAAAGATAAACGAGTTATAGAACTCGATATCGAGAAATGCTTCGATAGGATAAACCACACTGCCATAATGGATAGACTCATCGCTCCTAAGAGCATAAGACAAGGAATTTTCCGATGTCTCAAAGCCGGAGTCAACCCAGAATTTCCTGAACAAGGAACACCCCAAGGGGGCGTGGTAAGTCCACTTTTAGCCAACATCGCCTTAAATGGGATTGAAAGTATTCATAGATATCATGTGATATCTAAGAACAGAATTACAGACAAAACCTCAAGGGAACAGATTATAGAGCCAACAATCCGTTATGCGGATGACATGGTAATAATACTCAGACCCCAAGACGATGCCACAGAAATACTTGACAAAATCAGTCAGTTCCTAGCAGAGCGGGGAATGAAAGTCAGCGAGAAAAAGACAAAGCTAACCGCCGCGACAGATGGGTTTGATTTCCTCGGCTGGAACTTTAAAGTCCAGAAAAACGGAAAGTTTAGATGTGTCCCTTCAGTGGATAACTTTAAGGCTTTTCGCAAGAAAGTAAAACACATCGTCAACAACTCGAATTATGGTGCTACCACAAAGGCGGAGAAATTAGCCCCTGTAGTTAGAGGTTGGAGGAACTACCACCGCTTCTGCAAGATGGACGGGTCAAGGTTCTCCCTATGGCACATCAATCACAGAGCATTTAAGGTATTCAACAAGGAAACTAAACAGAACCGCCTTACTAGCCAGGTGCTAATAAAGAAGGCATTCCCAGCAGTCCCTTACTCCGAAAACAAACATATCAATGTCAAAGGTGAGAAATCACCCTACGACGGAGATTTGAGTTATTGGAGCGAGCGTAACAGCAAGCTCTATAACAACGATACCTCTAAAGCCCTTAAACGGCAAAGCCATAAATGTGGTCATTGTGGACTGAAATTGCTCAATGATGAGAAGGTACATTTACATCATATAGATGGAAACCATAAGAATGGTAAACCTAAAAACCTTCTAGCAATTCACGAAAGCTGCCACGATTATACTCACATGAGCAAACGCAAAAGCTAAGAACGTCGGAAGCTGGGTGCAGCGAAAGCTGCACGCCCAGATTTAACAGAGAGGGGCGGGAAATAATATTCCCCCTCGACTCTACCTAAATATTGCAAAATCATTCAGCGCAAAGATGGCTACGATTACACATTTTAAGATTGACGGGGATTAAAATCCCTTGAGCCGCTTCCCTCTGGTCCCTAAAGGGACTGAGTTTCCCACTTCCCACGAGGTTTTATGATTTTGGTTATGTTGCAGAATGTGTAGAAATATCTGTAGTTACCCAAGGTGGTAGTTTGGATGCAGTTGTCAGCAATTTGACTGAAGCAGTGTCTTTGCACTTGGAAGGGGAAAATCTCAATGATTTTGGATTAAGTGAACATCCTAGCACCGCAGGGCGGAAGTCAAAAGTCAAAAGTCAAAAGTCAAAACGAATACAGTATAGGCTTTTGGGAGATTTATCATGGTTGGTTTATTTACGCCGTAGTGTACTAGTATTCGGTTTGTCTTTGAAGTGCAACCAATTTATGCCTAAATTAAATTGTCACAAATCAGGATACCCAGGATGAAAGGATGTACAGGATTTTTATTTGATTATTAATTGACACTAATTTTTATTGTCACAATTCTAATTGGAGATTGAAAACTTATGTTGAACATTACAAACACCAATTTCAGACTGATAAGCAATAACTTCACTAATGAAGCAATGAGAGAAATAGCTTACAGTATGGACTTATTAATTCCTGGATTTTACTTATGGCTACCAGGAATACATATTCGGTTTGGTGGGGCTGTTCCTGATGATCAACCTTACAGATATCCAGGTAAGATTCACTGTAATTTAGGTGTGGCTTTAGTATTACCAGGTTATAAGATATTTTCAACTTATAATGGTAGTTATGACCCTCAATAAGCATCAAATAGAGGGACTACCAAAGTTTAAATGTACAATTTTAGATGCAAATCAATTTGAAAAATTAATGATTGATGCTGGTTATTCTATATCAGGAACTGCTCCAGCACAAGGTAACAGAATTAAAGTTTGGTGGGTTCATGAACAATACCCAATAGTAGAATCTATTTATACTCCTGATAGAAAAAAGGTAATTACTGCTTATCATGTATGAGTATTTTGGCGATAAAATAAATTTACATAGTTATGGTGAAGACTATTATGGTAAATTACCAATTGCGTGAATGTCTGCCATCTTCCGCCGAACTTCTTGACTCTGATGATACTCCAGTGGATAACGAACTACAAAACCTGATTCCCAATTTATTAGAAGCGATTTTAGCTTTGTTTTGGAATAACCGTAATGATTGGTTTTTCGGTGTGGATATGGGTATTTACTACGCACCAAGTCAACCAGCATTAGTTCCCGATGGATTTTTGAGTTTGGGAGTAGAACGCTTTATTGGAGAAGAAGGACGGTTAAGTTATGTCTTTTGGGAAGAAGATAATATTCCGCCTATTTTGGCGTTAGAAGTAGTTTCTAAAACCTATGGTGGCGAGTATGAAAAAAAGAAAGTTGATTATGCGAAATTAGGGATTTTATATTATGCAATTTATGTACCGACTCGTCAATATCGCCGCAAACGTCAACCTTTAGAAATTTATAAATTAGAAAATAGTGAATATATCTTGCAGCCTAATTCACCGGTATGGATGCCAGAAATAGGTTTAGCATTAGGAAGAGAACGGGGTACATATTTAGGACGAACGCGAGAATGGTTGTATTGGTATGATGAACAGGGAAAAAGATTACCAACTCCTGAAGAATTAGCGCAAAAAGAAAGATTAAAAGCTGAAAGATTAGCGCAAAAATTACGTGATTTGGGGGTGAATACAGAAGACATTTAGGAAATTAAAAATTTTCAGATTTTTTCGATTACAGAAAGATAGATTGCTATTCTTCGCAAATTCTAAACACAAAGATCCCCGATTTTTTGGTAAAGTCTGGGATCTAATTATTTCTCGTTATTTTACCTAATCTCAGTTTTCTTTGTCTGAATTATGATCTTCATCAGATTTTTTCATTCCTTCTTGGAAACTTCTGATACTTTTTCCCAAAACTCCCCCCAATTCAGGAATTTTCTTGGGTCCAAAAATCAAAATTGCAACTATGGCAATTATCACTATTTCCGGCCATCCTAATCCAAACATGATGATTTTCCTTTTTGAGTCACTGTAATTAACTAGAGAATTTATTGCGTTCTAATTGGCATATCTAACCACTGACTCAATTCTCTAGCTAACCATTCTAATTCTGCTTCAGATTTAATGACACATAACTCAAATTTTTCAGATCCTGCCCAAATCACCAATTGTGCTGGGACTAGAATTTGCTCTTGATGTCCATATCGTTTTTCACCTTTAGTGTAATATTGTGGAGTATAAACCAGTTTATGAATATTTTTCCTAAAAGCTGAACGACTGCGGGGAGTTTTCCATTTCCACAAGAGATTATAAACGGTGATTTGTTGCTGATCTATATGTATCCCGCTACTACCAAATAAGTGATATAATGCAGAATAGATCATCGAAAATCCTCCAATCAAAAAAGGTAAGTGCAAGGCCGCTTGCATCGTGAGAAGACCTATCGTGCGAACTATATTGTCGAGAAAATGTGAATAACTAAGGCCAATAAAATATAATAAACTAAGTGAAGCAAATGAACTAAAAAATGTGCCAAAACACAAATTATAAAAAACTATTGAGCATTCGGAGCAAACCGGAGGAATAATAATTTCTAAAAAATCTTGATTTTTTGTAAGTTGAACTTCACTACCTGCTGGTTTACCAACAGCTAAAGCTGTAATTTTGGTATGTTCTCCCTCTCCCTGTTCTAAAGCGGTGAGGGCTTGAGTTGCTGTAGAAAACCGCTTTTCTAAACTGGGTTCTGTGACTCGCTGCAACCAGTTAGCAAAACTAGGACTAATATTAGCAACTTGCTGAAATTGAATGCGAAAATCCTTTTGGGGTAAATCTGCTGGGTTAGTACCAGTCACCAAATAAATCATTGTGCATCCTAAACTATAAAGATCAGAAGCAGGAACAGTTCTCCCTCCAAACTGCTCCTGTGGCATATAACCATAGGTCCCGACAACAGTTCTTGTCCCTCCTTCTGCTGCTAGGACGGTCTGAACTGAACCAAAATCTATTAAATAAACTGTACCAATACTATTGCCAGAGCGCTCTCCTAATAAAATATTGCTAGGCTTAATATCACGGTGGACAACAGGTGGATTTAACTCATGCAAGTATTTAAGGATCTCTAAAACTGCTTTAGCAATTTCTTTAACTTCAATTTCTGTAAATTTCCTCCCAGCTTGTAAATATTGTTCTATGGTTTGGGCCGATATATAAGTCTGAACAAGGGCAAATCCTTTATATTCAGGGGAATTTACCTCAAAATAGTCTAAGTAAAGAGGGATACAGGGATGTGATAAAGATTTTAAAGTTTGAGCTTCTCTCTCAAATAACTTCAGATCATCCCATTCAAAATCACTACTAAAAGCAAGTAACTTGACAATTACCGATTTTCCAGTTACTAAATCAGTAGCTAAAAAAGTCCTTCTCCCGGCTTTTTTGCCTAGCTGTTGTTGAACTTCATAGCGGTCGGCTAATATTTCCCTATTCATCATTGCAGTTTCCTGATGTCATTGATGAGCATAACTACCAAAATTATCTTCCCCTTTCCCAACTGTTAAATTTTAATTGTTAATTTTTAATTGCTTATGCCTTCCCCACTTTGGCCTTATATTACCCCAGGTATTCCCGACGAATTATTTGAGAATTTACCAGGTATTCCCCTCAGTCAGCGAGAATTAAGATTGCTGTTAATTTCCCAATTGCGACTACAAGCCGATTCTGTATTGTGGGATATTGGCGCAGGAACAGGTACAATTCCTATAGAGGTGGGTTTATTGTGTCCCCAAGCACGGGTGATTGCTATCGAAAGAGATGAGGATGTTGCTAATCTAATTAAACGCAACTGCGATCGCTTTGAAGTCAAAAACGTCGAAGTAATTGAAGGTAGCGCCCCAGAATGCTTAGATCAAATCAAGTTACTACCTGATCGGATCTGCATTGAAGGTGGAAAAGCCATACAGGAAATTGTCCAAGCTGCCTGGCAATATTTACCAACATCTGGCCGAGTGGTCGCCACTGCTGCTAGTCTAGAAAGTCTGTATGCTATTTCTCAAAGCTTTTCTCAATTGAGAGTTAGGAATATTGAAGTTGTCCAGTCAGCGGTAAATCGCTTAGAAACACGGGGCTATTCTCAAACCTTTGTAGCAGCCGATCCCATTTTCATTCTCAGTGGTGAGAAACTAGATTAAACTCGTTCGGTTTTCGGTTTTGGATGGAATCCAAAATCCAAAATCTAAAATCCAAAATACTATCCTATGCCCTGGCCTCGAATTATTAGTGGAATTATTGCGATTATCATGGCGCTATCTGCAACCCTCTTAGGGGGTTGGTATTTTACAGTAGCGATCGCTATTGTCGTATTTTTAGGTCAACAAGAATATTTTAATTTGGTGCGTTCTCGAGGCATAACACCCTCAGTCAAAATTACTATGATTGTTAGTCAAGTTTTACTAGCAATTTGTACCCTTAATAGTAGTTTAGCTGATGCAATTATGCCCATAGCCGGGACACTTATTTGTTTTTACCTGCTTTTTCAACCCAAATTAGCCACCATTGCTGATATTTCCGCTTCTATTATGGGTTTGTTTTATGTAGGTTACTTACCAAGTTACTGGGTACGCTTACGGGGAATTGAACATACTATTAGCAGTAATTTACCTTTAGGTGGTTATTGGCCATCTAATTGGCAAGATATTGGACAAGGCAATTTTACTTCTTTCCCAACAGGTTTAACAGCAACTATCCTCACATTTTTATGTATTTGGGCTGCTGATATTGGTGCTTATACTTTTGGCAAATTCTTCGGTAAAACTCGGTTATCAGATATTAGTCCCAAAAAAACTGTAGAAGGTGCAGTTTTCGGTATTACTGCCAGTGTAGCTGTTGCTATATTAGGATCTTACTTTCTGCATTTTCCCTACTGGTTAATCACTGGGATAACATTGGGTTTAATTATTGGTATTGCTAGTTTATTAGGTGACTTAACAGAATCCTTGCTTAAACGTGATGCTGGTGTGAAAGATTCAGGGCAATTGATCCCCGGTCATGGAGGGATTTTAGATCGCACTGATAGCTATATTTTCACTGCGCCTTTAGTGTATTATTTCGTTACATTACTTTTACCTTTATTAGAAAAAACGCTGTAATTCGAACTAAGATAAGATTTAATCTTCAGTTGCTGATGTAACTCATAATAAGCCATATAATTTAAAGTAAATTCAGGGAATATTGAGTTTGGATTTTTTGATGTTTATGGGTTAATGTTGATACGTCCATAACAACTGAGTTGTCCTGGCATCAGAGAAATTTTCTCAAAATCAACATCTGTTCCTAAATTTATAATATAAGGAGAATTCCTTGCTAAAAGCATCTCTTGATCGGTCTTGACCTGAATCTGTGTTAATTGCAGTTCTTGACCATTAAGTAGTTCTAAGCCTAAATAAATATTGAAGAATGCCCCTTCTATCTCAGAGATGGGGATACCATGCAGAATTAGTAGCTGATTGTCAAGGGTGATTTTTCGCCAAGTAATGGACTTGGAATTTGGGCTGTATTCTGCTAATAGTGGAATCAGTACATCATTTACAGCCGTTAACAATAATGGAGACGAAAGGGAGTTATTCAGATTCTGTTCTGTAATGATCAGCTTACCAACCACAGGTACTATTGCTGATAATTGCAAAGGTTGTCCTTTTAATATTGAGGCCACATTCAGTTGGATGTTTTCTGCGTGAAGTTCGATTTCTGTAATATGCAGACCTTGATATACCAAGTTACTGGCAGAAATAAATACACTGGGAATACAACCAGAAAGCAATTGGCGATCGCTTGCTGTGATCTGTACCTCTAAATGAGATACTTGGTTTAATTGGCTTCTTAACCATAGCTTAATCGCTGAGGTTAAAACCTTTGTAATTATCCTGACTTTGCTATTATTTGTTTTTGGGGAACTTACTTGGGTCATTTTTCGACGGTTGTGTCAATGTAAATATGCTCAAAAACTGAGCATCTTAAACAATTCTTAACTTTAACATGGAAGTTTGTTAACAACAAAGCGCCAACATTAACAGTATAAAAATATTCAGCAAAAAATTAACAATTTAGACATGGAGGCACGGTTACAAAAGATTTTAGCTCAATGGGGTATTGCCTCACGTCGTGAAGCTGAAGAAATGATTAGGCAATCACGGGTATCTGTTAATGGGGTATTAGCACACTTAGGTCAAAAAGTTGATCCCTCCCAGGACAAAATATCTATTGATGGTCAACCTGTAATAGCCCAACAACGTCCATCACTAATATATTTACTATTGCATAAACCAGTAGGAGTTGTTTCTACTTGTCATGATCCCCAAGGAAGACCAACAGTTTTAGATCTGCTACCGTCAGAATTAAGAGCAGGATGGGGTATTCACCCTGTAGGCCGTTTAGATGTAGACTCGACAGGAGCATTGATTTTAACCAATGACGGGGAACTGACCTATGGACTTACTCATCCTAGTCATAGTATTTCCAAGACCTACCGTGTTGTAGTTCAAGGATACCCCCCAGCAACAGTTCTCAAAAGGTGGAGTCAGGGTATAGTTCTGGAAGGAAGAATAACAAGACCTGCTCAAGTGCGTTTGATTGAAAATTATATTGATCAAAGCTGTTTAGAGATAGTTTTACAGGAAGGACGAAACCGTCAAATTCGCCGAATAGCAGAACAGTTGGGATATCCAGTTATTAAGCTACATCGGACGGCCATTGGTTCAATCCAATTAAAAACGTCAACAACAGCATTTTTGCCATCGGGTAAATATCGTCATCTCAGTGCAGATGAGATTAGTTTTTTAAATAAGCAGATAAGTTGCACACCTATTAAGACAAAGCCGAGTTAAGGAGTAAAGGAAAAACATGAAATGGTTCAGAAAGAAGGATGAACAGCCAATCAAACCTTCTATCCAGGAATATCAAGCCGAAAAGTTAGGACAACTTGGCTCTCAACTAGCTTCACTACGGCAGGAAAAGGGTTTAACTCTGGATGAGTTAGTAGTATTCACTAGAATTCCTCGACGACTTTTGCAAGCAATTGAAGAAGGTAATTTAACTGACTTACCAGAACCAATCTATATTCAAGGCTTAATTAGACAATTTGCAGACGCTTTAGGAATTCAGGGAGGGGAATTTGCCAGTCATTTCCCCATTGGTTCTCAATCAGTGGGTGTGCAATCCAAATGGAAAAGCCAATCTATTCCTCAATTACGTCCTATTCATCTTTATGTGCTTTACATTGTCCTAATTTTCTCCTCTGTGAATGGTTTATCCCAGTTATTGAATAATGCCTCATTACAGGCAAATAACCGCCAAGTTCAACCAAAAACTCTAACCCAAACACCAGGTCAAGAAACAGCGAATAATACATTAATCAGCAAGAAAGAGGATCAATCCGTACAAATTGGTGTTACTTTAAAAGCCTCATCTTGGATTAGTGTGGTTACGGATGGTAAAACCGCCTTTGAGGGAGTTCTACCACAAGGTTCTAGTCGCACTTGGAAAGCCACTGAGCAACTGACAGTAAAAACTGATAATGCCGGTGGTGTATTAATGAGCGTGAATCAGCAGGAAGCAAAGGAAATGGGAGAACTTGGGAAAACTCAAGAAATCAAGATTGCTGCTAAACCAAACTAATAGTTAGTGGTCAGTGGTCAGTGGTCAGTGGTCAGTGGTCAGTTGTCAGTGGTCAGTGGTCAGTTGTCAGTTGTCAGTTGTCAGTTGTCAGTTGTCAGTGGTCAGTTGTCAGTTGTCAGTTGTCAGTTGTCATTGGTCAGTTGTTAGGAGGAATTGGAATTATCTTTTCTCCCCTTCCTCCTTTTCACTATCTTAGTTAGAATTCTCAGCTACTGTTTTTAACCAAACAGTATTAATTGAGAATTGTCTAACTTACGCTTATCTATGGGCGCGTCCATAACGGAGAGTGAGGGTTTTTAAGCGATCGCTTAATTCTGGCGTTAATACACCTGCTTGGTAACGCCATCCCCAATTTCCCTCTGCTGTACTCGGAAAATTCATCCGCGCATCAGTACCCAGACCTAATACATCCTGCAAAGGTATAATCGCTTGATTGGCGATAGAACTTAAAGCTAATCTAATTAAATCCCAGTGTATACCATCGGGACTGATACAACCCAAATACAACAATAAATTTTGCTTTTCGTAATCATTTCCAGTGTTAAACCAGCCTATAGTCGTATCATTGTCATGAGTACCAGTATAAACTACGGCATTTCGAGTGTAGTTAAACGGTAAAAACGGATTACCGGGATCAGAACCAAAAGCAAACTGTAATACCTTCATTCCTGGAAACTCAAACTGATCTCGCAGTGCTTCCACCTCTGGAGTAATAATCCCCAAATCTTCCGCCAAAACGGGTAACTTACCTAACTGCTTTCTAATAGTTTCAAACAAAGCCACACCAGGGGCTTCTATCCATTCCCCATTCATAGCAGTGGTTTCTCCTTGGGGTACAGCCCAATAAGCCTCAAAACCCCGGAAATGATCAATGCGAATTATATCTACATAATCCAGCATCGCCTCAAAGCGTAATATCCACCATTTAAAGTCTTGTTTTTGCAATTCTTCCCAGTTATAAACAGGATTACCCCATAATTGACCTGTGGCACTAAAATAATCCGGTGGTACACCCGCCATTAAAGCCACTTCTCCTGTTTCTGCGTCTAAAGCGAAAATCTCAGGATTCGCCCAGACATCAGCACTATCATGGGATACGTAAATGGGAATATCACCAATAATATCTACACCGTTTTCATTAGCATAATTTTTGAGTTCTGACCACTGCCGAAAGAACTCATATTGAATGAACTTGTAATAAAAAATCTCCTGTTCTAACTCTTGGGTAATTTTGGCTATTGCTGCTGGTTCACGCTTTGCCAATTCTGGTTGCCAATTATGCCAGCTTTCACCCTTTTGAGTATCTTTAATCGCCATGAACAGCGCGTAATTATTTAACCAATAGCCTTTATCAACACAAAACTTAGCAAAAGCCTGTTTTTGGGTTGAATTAGCCTTAGTTTTAAAATCCTCACAAGCTTTAATGAGGAGATCAACCTTAATAGGGATAACTTCGTTAAAATCAACTTTATCTCCCGAAAAATCTGGTAAATCTGCCAAATCTTCCTCAACTAACAAACCCTCTTCCAGTAACTTTTCGGGACTAATTAAAAAGTAATTTCCTGCCATTGCGGAATAACACATATAAGGAGAATTACCGTAACCAGTCGGACCAAGCGGTAAAACTTGCCAATATTGCTGATGACTATTTTTGAGAAAATCAATAAACCGATAAGCTTCCGAACCTAAATCCCCAATACCAAAACGACTGGGGAAAGAACTAGGATGCAGTAAAATACCACTTGATCTAGGAAAAGGCATATTTAACCTGAAATATAGGAAAACGTAATTGCTTATAAGGCACGCATCGAATTTATCATGGACTAGTCAGTCTTGACCACAATGATCCCCAGATCCCCGACTTCTTTGAGAAGTCGGGGATCTATAATCCTTAACAATAACTAAACCATGACTTACAGAAATCCTGCACCTACCGTTGATATTATTATTGAATTAATTGATAAACCTCATCGTCCTATTATTCTCATTGAAAGGCATAATGAGCCTTTAGGCTGGGCGCTTCCCGGTGGTTTTGTGGATTATGGTGAATCGGTGGAAAAGGCGGCAATTAGGGAAGCAGAAGAGGAAATAGGTTTAAAAATAGAGTTAATCGAACAGTTATTAGTTTATTCTGATCCCAGTCGTGACCCTCGTAAGCATACTATTAGTATTGTGTTTTTAGCAACAGCTACAGGTGAACCTTTGGCGGGTGATGATGCTAAGAATGTGGGTATTTTTGAGCCTTGGTCTGTTCCTGGTAATTTGTGTTTTGATCATGACCGGATTTTACGGGATTATTGGCAATATCGGCATTATGGGATTCGTCCGAGGTTGGGGTAAGAAAATAAATTTAACTTGGGCTGATTTGAGTGGTGCTAATTTGGGGAAAGCAAACTTAGATAATGCAAATTTCAGTAATGCTAACTTGGATAGCGCTAACTTAAAAGATGCTACTCTACAATCTGCAAATTTCACTGAAGCTTCTTTGATAGATGCAAACCTTGCCAAAACTAACCTGAATTCTGCAAATTTCACTAAAGCTAACTTGAATGATTGTGATTTAAGTCAAGCTAATAACTTAGCTAATATCACAATCAAAAATACAAATTTTCAAGGTTCAAAGATTTGAGGTGTTAATCTACCAAATAAAGATTTATCAGGTATAAATCTTGCTAATGCTGATTTAGGTGCAGCAAATCTCAACAGTGTAAATTTCCGAAAAGCCAATTTACAAGGGACAAATTTAGAAAGAGCAGATTTGCAAAAAACAGATTTAATGAAAGCAAATCTCAATGATGCAAATTTAAGAAAAGCAGATTTAAAAGGTGCAAATATTTATGGTGCAACCTTTAAAAATGCTGACCTCACAGGTGCGATAATGCCAGATGGAGAAGTTTATCAAACATCTACTGATTTAGATTTCGGTAAACCAGAAACACCATTAGCAAACCAGCCAAAAGAGATTAATATTATGACTCGTCAAGTAATCCGTACCGATAAAGCCCCCGCACCAGTTGGCCCCTACAATCAAGCAATTCTCGCTTCTGGACAAATGTTGTTTGTGGCTGGACAAATTGCCATAGATCCGCGTTTGGGTGATGTTGTTTACACAGAAGATGTAGTTAAACAAACTGAGCAAGTGATGAGAAATATTGAAGCTATTCTGACAGAAGCCGGTGCGACTTTTGCAGATGTTGTCAAAACAGGTGTATTTTTAGCTGATATGAATGATTTTGCCGCTGTAAATGCGGTTTATGCAAAATATTTTTCCGAAGATACAGCCCCAGCGCGTGCTTGTGTGGAGGTGTCGCGTTTGCCTAAAAATGTGTTGGTAGAAATTGATTGTATTGCGGTGATTGGTGGTTAAATAATTATAAGGTGGGCAATGCCCACCCTACGTTTAGTTTTCTGGTTCAATTCCTAATGCTCGTAGTTGTGCAGCTAGTTTTTCAGCCCGTTGTCGTTCTTGGCTGATTAATTCTGAACCCCATAATAATAAGTTACCTTGTTCATCCCACCATCTTAACCATTTACTAGTTAGGTTTTCCCTTGTTCCTTCCCACAGTCCCAGGAAAAGGTTCATTTCTTCTATCCAGTAATGTTGGTTTTCATTAGGGTTTTGCAAAGTGTACAAACCTGTATTGAAATTTAGCTGATAAAATTCTAAAATGCCGCTATCTGGTTCAAAAATAGCGTAATTGGGTACTTTTAAGATTTTTTCATAGAAAAACCATTTTCCTGGAGGATAAGTTGGTTTAATGGAATATTCTGTTCCGTCTGTATCAGAAATAAATTCCATCACGATAACCGGAATATCTCCCTGTAGTTGGGGTGTATAACTACGAAAAACTTCTTTTTTAGTTGCCCGAATTTCCGGTATATAAGCCCAATCAGGAGCTTTAATGACAAATTTGCCATTTACGGTGGCACAGATACCGTAGTTAGTCGGTGTGAGGCAATTGGAGGGAAGTTTACCTGCTAGTTGCAGGCTTTCAGTCAGGGCTGCGGCTTGGGCTGGTTGGTAGATGTTGTCCACTGGATCATCTGGGAGAATGTAATCATCGGGTAGTTTTTCCCAAGTGATTTGGTATGCTTGGGTAGCAATGATCATGATGGGTTTTCCTGTATTCAGGTTGTAAATTCTAGTTTAACCAGTTATTGAAATTAATTCTTTGAATGTACTCAAACTTTGAGAAGAAATGAGTCTGATTACTGATGATAAATTCTTAGATATTCTCTAAAAACAGCAGAGAGAGTATATAGTTTTTGATCACTTTCTAATTTTGTTAATAGAAATCTTCTTGTTAATGATTGTAAGCCGTTAATTATATCCATTGATGACAATGATAAAGACTGTTTTATCTCATCTCTAGATATGGGTTGATCATGTTGACTGATTTTTAATAATATTTCTTTTTCAATGTTAGATAATCTTATCCATATTGAATCAAACAGAGATTTGAAATCTTCTGTTAATATCAAATTATTTTCTTTGATAAATTCTGAAACTTCTCCCTGAAATACTTCTTTAATTAAGATGCTGATATACTGTAAATGTCTAGGATGACTTTCATATAAGTTAATTAAGTCTAACCAAGTTTCCTCATTTTTTAATCTTTGATTTTTTAATATTTCTGTAGCTGAATTATCTAATCCTGATAGTTCCAAACAATGAATTGGGTAAAGTTCACTATCTAAAGAAATCATTTCTTGGCATTTTTCTTGACTGATGAGAATTAAACAGCTTTGATGTTCAATTTCTGTGATCATTTGGAGGAAGGTTTGATAATCTTGGTGTTCTGGTTTATATTGTCCTGCAAATTGTTGAGGGGTAAATATTTCTTCTAGGTTATCGAGAATAATTAAGCAGCGTTTTTGATTAAATAATTGTAAGCATTGATTTAATAAGTTATTAGTATTTATATCTTGAGTGTTTACGTTTAATTCAGTGAGAATTTCTATTAGGATAGAATTTAAAGAATTAGATAATTTAATATTTTTCCAGATAATTGCATCAAATGGTATTGTGTGAGTATCAAGAAAGTGTTTCACTAATGTACTTTTACCAATACCGGAAATTCCTAAGATTGAGATTAAGCGAATATTGGGATTTTCTATCCATTTGGATAGAGTTGATAGTTCGTAGGTTCGTCCGAGAAAATGGGTTATTTTTGGAGATTGTTTGAGGTTAATATAAGATGTTTTTTGTTTAATTTTAACTTCATCAGTAATTGCTTGTTTTTGAGTATCTGTATTGTTAGGACACCAATTAACATGATTTTTTATTCCTATTCCCAGGATTTGCTGATTAAATGAATTTGCTATTCTTTCTATTGACCAACAAAAATTAGATTTAGTAACATCTTCACCTAATTCTTTTCCTAGGATTTTATATAACTCCACCTCCTCGGGTTGCTTTTATTGGTGAAACAGGAGTAGGAAAATCATCTACACTGAATGCACTATTTAATGCAGGTGTAGAAGTCAGTCATACGGAAGCTTGTACTCAAGCTCCTAATTTAATAGAAATCCCTTTGAGTGAAGTTCAGGGTACACAAGGGTCATTAATTTTCTATGATATGCCAGGATTGGGAGAAAGTCGTTTAAAGCAGAAAGAACATATTGCTCTTTATGAGGAAGTGTTAAAAGATGTTGATGTTGCTTTGTGGATTTTGGATGCACAAGGTAGAGCGATCGCTTCAGTACAACAGTATTTAGAAACTGACCTTAAATTTCTTGATCCAAGATTATTAGAAAGAATGGTAATTGCTTTAAATAAAGTGGATTTAGTGCATCCTGGAGATTGGCATCCTTCGGCAAATATACCAAGTGATGAACAAGAAGAAAACATCAATGGTAGAATTAAGGATGTGGAAAATAAAATTCGAGAAGTCCTACCAAATTGGAAAGGAATAATTGTAGGTTATTCTGCAAACAAAAGATATAAATTACCTCAACTATTTGATGCAATTATGGATGCTGTACCCGCAGAAAGACAATGGGTAGTTGCTTCTCGTAAATCTTTGGCTGATTTTTTAGAATTAGTTGATCCTAAATTACTACCTCCAGATAAAATACCGCAAAAATTTATTAATCAACAAGTGCAATCATCAAAAATTTCCGATGTTGTAAACAGTATGTCAGACGAAGATTTTGCTAAATTTGCAAATAACAAAGAAGCATTTTTAGCTTGGTTAAAACAAAAAGAAAATAACTAATTAATTTAGCCTATAACTAGGAGATGGATAATTATGGATGATTCCCAAGAAATAGCTAAAATTAGAGATAAACTAATCGCAGAAATTAAAGCTATGGACGCTGCTACACTAAAAACTAAACATAAAGGAGAGGCATCTTTAAGGAAATTTGTACGTGATTTATGTCTGAAATTGGCTGAAGGTATTGGTATAGGACTGGGGAAAGCTGCTCTTGAAAGTTTGATTCACTATGGACTTAACTTATTTAATTAATTTAGTTAAGTAGGTTGGGTTGAGGTAACGTATCCCTGACGGGAGGCGTTAGCCATAACCCAACATTTATGATATTTCTCTTATTGGCGTTTTTTATTCATCATTTATTAATGATTTCAGATTAAATTAACACCAATGAGCAATGCTAAACCCCTACGTTATTTTTGCATAAAAAATGCTATAATCATATCAAAATTACAAAATTTCATGAAAATCGCTTACTATGTCTTCCATAGAAATCACACAGGCAATTAACCAAATATCAGAATTATTCCATTTAGCATTAAATGGAGAAGAAATTATTATTACCGAAAACCACCAACCTTTATTAAAATTAACAGCACTTAAATCTAAATCTCAACGTCCTCCTTTATTTGGTACAGATAAAGATATCATTTCTATTGCTGATAATTTTGATGCCCCATTAGAAGAATTTGAAGATTAACCATGCAAGTTTTATTAGATACTCATACACTTTTATGGTTTTTCTCAGGCAATGAAAATATTAGTATAACTGCTAGAGAATTAATTGAAGATACCAATAATCTCAAATATATAAGTATTGCTAGTGTTTGGGAAATGGCAATTAAGCAAAGTAAAGGTAGGCTGAATTTGTCTGTACCTATAGATGATTATATTCAACAAAAAATCCAATTTGCTGATTTTAAAATCCTATATATTCAACTAAGTCATTTACAAGCAGTTTCTAGCTTGCCTTTTCATCATAATGACCCCTTTGATAGATTATTAATAGCACAAGCTATGGTCAAAAATATCCCTATTATTAGTCGAGATTCTATGTTTGATTCATACAAAGTTAATCTTATATGGTGATCTCAATTATTGAGAAGAGATTCCTTGATCTTTTCCTAAAACAGTATTTTTTGGCTAATTTTTTTAAATTTCTCTGATATTCAGGAGTTAAATCAATTTTAATTAAGAAAGAATCATTCTGCATCAATTCCTTCCCACATTTGTTCTAAAGGTATTCTTTTTCCTGCTTTTGCTTCTTGCAATGATATTTTTAAACTCTCTTTTATTTCCTCAATGGGAGTATCATCAGGATCATCCGCTTCTGGTAAAAGAATAATTACCTTAACAGCATTAAAATTATCAATTTGTAAAGGATAATCTAGGGTTAATTGTCCTTCTTGTATTTTTCCAGTAACTTCTAAGGCTTTCATAGTTTTTAGCTGCTTTTTGTTTAACTAATTTTGATGCAGAAGATATTTCTATTACATTTTATTATATCATTCTATAATCAGATTAAAATTATATTCAAATCCATCATTATGACAAATTTTAAATTGTCTGATGAATGATAGACAAACTCTTCTAATTCTTTGTTTCTTCCTTTGGCAATTGCCATAATTGAATTAGTTTCTAAATAAATAATAATCATAATAATTCTAACTCCTCTGTAGTGCCATCAAACAAAAGAGTAAATAAGCCAATTTCCTTCATTTCCTCAATGTAAGGAGGGGTTTCATTTTTCCAATGATAAGCTAAATCTCTTAACCAAGATTGAATTAAAGTTATTAAAGTAGATTGATAGATGATTCCTTCGATACTTTTTGGATTATAATATCCTAAAACCTTTTTCGTGTCCAATCTTGCTACTTCTGTAAAAGTCGGACTCTTAAAAATTCTCATGACATGAGAATTAACGAACATTAAAAAAGGAATATGCTGGTATTGTTCCATTTTTAAGATTTTCAGATCCGGGGAAGAATACATGGCGGAAAATCTCACATCTATGATCAAAATAGATTTATCATCTTTATCTTTAGCAACTATGGAAGGATAAAAATCAATTATGGTTGGAGGTTGTATTTTTAACATGATATTTTACCTCTTAATTAACCAGCATTTATATTTTTTATTATAACTAAAATTCTTAACTTATAATTACAGTAATTGATGATAAGTACCTTGGCACAATTAAATATAAAACCTCTCTCCAAACCTCTCCCCTGCGAGGGGAGAGGCTTTGACTCCCCCTTCCCTACCAGGGAAGGGGGTTGGGGGGTTAGGTTTATATTATATTTTTTAACGCCCACTTACTTAGCCTAATTATTTATAATTCCCTATTACACAAATAAAGATTTACAACTTAAACCCCTCTCCACAACTGGAAAGGGGTTAATTGTTACTACTGAAAATTCAATTCCAGCAATCCTTAATAAGCATTTTGTAACTCGTAGAAATCAGGTGAGATGTAATCTTTACGTAAAGGCCAACCTACCCAATCTTCTGGCATCAAAATCCGCTTTAAGTTAGGATGACCTTCATAGATGATGCCATACATATCATAGCTTTCCCGTTCTTGCCAGTCTGCTGTTTTCCAAATCCAATAAACTGAAGGCACAGAGGGATTCTCTCTCGGTAAAAACACTTTTACCCTGATTTCTTCGGGACGGTCAGCATTATCACTAACTTTGAGTAAATGATAAATACTTACCAAATCTTGTCCCGCACCTAAGTCCATAGCTCCCTGAAATTGGAGATAATTAAACCCATAAGCATACAAAGCTGTAGAAATAGGAAGGAGGAAATCTGCTGGGACTTTAATTATTTCTACACCGTTAGCATCAAGTTCTAAAAACTCATGGATAAAGCCGTTGTCCGCTAACCATTGGGAAATTTTGCCAGCTTGAACTAAAGATACTTCCTCTGCGGGAACTGGTTTAGATTCTGCTTCAGCCACGCGCTTGTTCCTCCTTCTGTGTCTTTGCTGTCAACAATCCTGGGGGTACAGCCATACCAATTGCTTCTGTTAATTCTTTGGGAGGATTAAAGCGAGTATCTGACTGCATATACTTACCAGTCAAGATTTCGGGAACTGGCTTGAGATTATGAGTTGTACTGTAGTAGCGGTGAATTTGCTTGATGTTATCCCGTTCCTGCATGGACTCATTGGAGATTTTTTTCCGCAGTTTAATAATTGCGTCAATAATCGCTTCTGGACGGGGAGGACAACCAGGCAAATATACATCTACAGGAATTAGCTTATCAACTCCGCGCACTGCTGTAGGTGAGTCAACGCTAAACATCCCACCAGTAATTGTACAAGCACCCATAGCAATCACATACTTGGGTTCGGGCATTTGTTCATAAAGACGCACCAATTGAGGAGCCATCTTCATGGTAATTGTTCCCGCAGTGATGATTAAATCCGCTTGGCGGGGGCTACAACGAGGGATTAACCCAAAGCGGTCAAAGTCAAAGCGAGAGCCGATTAACGCGGCAAATTCAATGAAGCAGCAAGCTGTACCAAATAGTAATGGCCACAAACTCGAAAGCCGCGCCCAGTTGTAAAGGTCATCAACGGTGGTTAAAATAACGTTTTCTGACAGTTCATGGGTAACTGTCGGCCGTTGCATGGGGTTGATGATTTCTTCTGTGTCCTGGGTAATAATATTAGAATTTAGGACCATTCTAAAGCTCCTTTACGCCATGCGTAAACTAAGGCGATGATGAGAATTGAAATAAAGACCAGGGCTTCAATGAATGCCAATAAACCCAAACGGTTAAAAGCAACTGCCCAAGGATACAAAAATACTGTTTCTACGTCAAAAACAACGAAGACCAGAGCAAACATATAGTAACGAATGTTGAACTGAATCCAAGCTCCGCCAATGGGTTCTAGTCCGCATTCGTAGGTAGTGCGTCTTTCTAGACTGTTCCCACTGGGTCTAAGAATTTTTGAGGCTGACAGTGCTAGGGCTGGAACTAGGCTACACAGAATAAAAAAGCCTAGAAGGTACTCGTAACCGCTAAGAACAAACACAATGGTTTTCTACCGCTAATGGTGTAAGGGAATAAGCTATCAGTTATCAGATTCATAGCTTGACAGATGGTTACTGACAACTGTTGACTGAAATATATGGATAATCTTCTTCTACATTATATCTGTTAGGGCTTTCTGAAATCTGGGTGACAGAGTAGATCCTTATATTTGAATCCTTTTGATTCGTGATAGAAAAGTCCAGCAATTATGTCATAATTTGTAACGTATCTTTAATAATTCCCCTCTGCGAGACTAAGAGCTATGAGTGAAAAAGCTGAAGAAGCTGTGGAAACTCCAGAGTTAGACCGCTATGAGTGTCGCTCTTGCGGTTACGTTTATGAACCTGAAAAGGGAGACGACAGGAATGATATTCCCGCAGGAACACTTTTTGAACAGCTACCTACAAATTGGCGTTGTCCCGTTTGTGTAGCTAAAAAAACTGTTTTTGCAAATATTGGACCAGCGGGTACTGCGTCTGGTTTTAAGGAAAACCTAGGTTACGGTTTAGGTGTTAATACAATGACACCAAACCAAAAGAACATTTTGATTTTTGGGGCTTTGGCTCTGGGATTCTTGTTTTTTTTGAGTCTTTACGGACTACAGTAAAAACCGCTATCTTTATTTACCTCAATTCGACAATAATCTAATTAAACCTGAACTGGAAAACCTCAGTAATACTGATGCACTCAATTGTAAAGAAGTGGCAAGGATTTATTGCCGCATTAATAGTAGTTATCGCCTGTATTGGGTGTAGTAGTGTTCCTTCTATTAGCTCCAGTCCTTGGCAGGTAATTAATGTGCCAACAAACGCGAAATTGTTAGACATTGGCTTTGCTAATAACTCTCAACATGGTTATTTGGTGGGTGGTAATGCCACTCTCTTAGAAACTAATGATGGTGGTGGGACTTGGCAACCACTAAAGTTAGAATTAGATGATCCCAGATATCGGTTTAACTCTGTGAGTTTTTCTGGTCAGGAAGGTTGGATTGCGGGAGAGCCTTCTCTACTGCTCCATACTACTGATGAAGGCAAGTCTTGGTCACGGATTGCTTTAAGCGAAAAGTTACCTGGTAGCCCAATTTCAATTACCGCCACAGGTGAAAATACAGCGGAAATGGCTACTGATGTGGGAGCTATTTACCAAACTACAGATGGTGGTCAAAACTGGAAAGCTAGTTTGGAAGCAGCCGTTGGTGTAGTGCGGAATATGGAGCGATCGCCTGACGGTAAGTATATCGCTGTTTCTGCTAAAGGTAGTTTTTACTCCACTTGGGAACCTGGACAAAATGCTTGGCAACCCCATAACCGCAATAGTTCCCGCCGTTTGGAAAATATGGGTTTTACTAACGATGGACAAATGTGGTTATTAGCTCGCGGTGGCCAAGTGCAGTTTAGTGATCCTACTAAACCTGAAGAGTGGTTAAAGGTAAAATATCCAGAGTTGTCCACAAGTTGGGGTTTACTCGATTTAGCTTATCGCACACCTGATGAAATTTGGATTGGTGGTGGTAGCGGTAATTTACTTCGCAGTGGTGACGGTGGTGAAACTTGGGAAAAAGACCGTGGTGTAGAAAAAGTTGCGGCTAATCTTTACAAAATTGTGTTTTTTAGCCCTGATCAAGGCTTTATCATTGGCGATCGCGGCGTTTTGCTCAAGTATAACCCCAAAACAGAGGCAGCACCAGCACCAGCGGCGTAATTACACCCCACAATGGATGTATTCACCAGAAGTGAAGCTGTAAGTTGTAACTCTGTAGGATAATAAAATCAATAATAGTTTTTGATAAGGGAGTGAAATAAATGGCAGGTACCACTGGAGAACGTCCATTTTCTGACATTGTTACCAGTATTCGTTACTGGGTAATTCACAGCATCACCATTCCTGCATTGTTTGTGGCAGGTTGGTTATTTGTCAGCACTGGTTTGGCTTATGATGTATTTGGCACACCTCGTCCTAATGAGTATTTTACTCAAATCCGTCAAGAAGTGCCAATTGTGAGCAATCGTTTTGAAGCAAAAAAACAAGTAGAAACCTTTATTGGAAAGTAATTTGACATCATGACTAGCGGTAATAACATTAATCAACCCGTTACCTATCCCATTTTTACAGTCAGATGGATCGCAATTCATACATTAGCTGTCCCCACTGTATTCTTTTTGGGCGCGATCGCCTCAATGCAATTTATTCAACGCTAGGAGTTAATCATGGAAAGAACGCCTAATCCTAATCAACAACCGGTTGAATTAAACCGTACCTCTCTCTACCTCGGACTACTATTAGTCTTCGTTCTCGGAATTCTATTTTCCAGTTACTTCTTTAACTAACTGGGTAGATAGGGAACACCGGAACAGGCAACAGGGAACAGGGAACACCAGAACAGAAGAATAAATTCTTCCAACTGACAACTGACAACTGACAACTGACAACTGACAATTTTTATAAGTGAGGAAAAAACTGTGTCTGGAAGTGGAAGAATTCCCCTGTGGGTCGTGGCTACGATCGCAGGTTTAGGTGTAATTACTGTTGTAGGTATTTTCTTTTATGGATCTTATGCAGGAGTTGGTTCTTCAATGTAATGCTACGGGAAGAAGATAGTAATTAGAAATATAAAAAACTAGATTTTTCCTTGATCATCATTTCTGAACTGCTTCTGCAAAAATCGGCATAAAAACCGCCTATCTCATAGAGGTAGGCGGTTTTGTTTGTTTTCAAATAGGTAGTTGGTAAAAAAATTAAGTCACCAACTACCCATACCCTAATTAAGCAACATCTTCACGTTCAATGTATGAAAATAAAAACGCAAAAATAACTGCTGGTAAAACCAAGCCGGTTAGGGGAACCAAAACAGAGGGCAAAAAGGAAGAATAAGCCAAAATAGTAGGGAAAAATGAACTTGACATTATGTTTAAGTCCTGTAAAGTGTTACTAGAAAATTCTACCCAATTTGTTAAATTATGAAGATTTTTAACACAGATTTTTACATTCCCAGGATTTCATCCAATTCTATTTTTGGTAAATCAGGTGGAATCACTGTCTTAATTATGGTAACTTTGTTACTTTCCTGTTGGGTAGCCTGATCAAGAGCGATCGCTGATAAACGGATTTCTAAACAGCCAAAAGGAATTTTTAGGTAAATTGTCGTTTCCCCTCCTCCCCAGGCATTAGAACGTAAATCTGGCAGAATATGTGGTCCATCTAGTAGACTCCGGGTTTGGTAATCTTCAACCCATAATTTGACTGCTACAGAAGATGAGACTTCAGATAATTTTATACGCACGATTACGGATGTACCAGCGACAAGTTCACCTTCTGGTAAATACAATTGGGGAGTTGGTAAAGACTCCATCATCACAGAAGAGAAGTCTGGCGTAGTTTCATCCTCCAGTAGGAGAGAATAATTATTATCTTCTATAGCTTCATCACTCAAGCTATCCGCGTCTAGTTTAATAACCAGATCATCTATAACTATTTCCTGAGACAACCATACTGGCTGGGTGGGTATTAGACTAGTGAGAGTGACTATTTCCGATTCATTAAGTTCTAAAAGAATATTCTCAGCAATAGGATCTTCCTGGGTTTGTATTTCCCCACTTAACAAAACTTCTCCATCTAGAGGTTGAGTTTCTTCCCCAGGATCATTGTCTAATGATCCTTCCGCAATAGATTCAGTTAATAAGTATCCTTGACTGTCTATCCATTGTTGCAGGAGCGGGGAATTTTCCCCAGTATCAACCACATCCAATTCTTCACCATTGGGAATTAAGAAATTTTCCCCAGTATCAACCACATCCAATTCTTCACCATTGGGAACTAAGAAATTTTCCCCAGTATCAACCACATCCAATTCTTCACCATTGGGAACTAAGAAATTTTCCCCAGTATCAACCACATCCAATGCTTCACTCTTGATCACCCCCGTCACAATCTCCGCTATTAATTCTGCATAGGATGTGTCATCTGTCATAGACTCATCAGTCAGTGAAAGATCATCTGTGGGGAATTCTGATATTTTTGCTGATAAAGTGCCTACAGTGGGTAAATGTGGGGATTTATTCAAAGTTGCTAATTCTTCAACATCTAACTTGTCATTAACTGTTTCCCTTTTAGCTGGCTTAACTTTTAACCGTGTTAAGTACGGAAAAGTAGTGTTGACTGGTTTAATTACCAACTTTTTTAAATCAATTGGGTGGATAGCCAGGGTTTTTGTGAGGGAGTCCTTTTCCGAAGCAGTAGTAATCTCAGGGGTAGGATTATGAGGTAAATTTGGCAATTGTGGTGAAAAAATCTTCTGGGATACGATGGGTTTAATTTGGGGTGGTAAAGGATGGTTTGGGGATGGCTTTAAAAGATGAAACTGCGCTAACTTAGGAGTCTTAGCTAAATTGAAAAGTTCTAACCGAATCTTAACAGAAGGCTTTGGCTTAACTGATGGGTTACTTGCTGCTAAAGATTCACGGGAATGGGATTGGGAGGTTTGCAGTGATAATAATTCAGTGACATCGGCTGTAATTGTGAAGGTATGGTTAGCTAAAAGTATGACTTCACCAATATCAGTTAATGCACCATATAAATTAATATCTGCTAAAAGTAACTTAGATTCACAGTTACGGGGAATATCAATCAGGGTACTAAAGCTGAAAGGTAAGATTTGATCTGTTAATGGTTGCTGGATCTGGTTAAAGATTCTTGATTCTAAAGGCGATCGCAGAGCAATTTCTAGCCGAAGTTGACAAAGTCCATCCAGAGAAAATCGTTCATCTTCCAGATTTTCTATTTCATTTACTTCCACATCGCCATGAATGATAAAATTATCTCCCCAACGAGCAATATAATTATCTTGATCTAGACTCAAATTCAGTGCTAGAGGTGGTGGGAGAGTGGGAGCATTCTCAATAGTTTCCTCATCTAGTAGGGGTTCATCTTTGGGTAGAGCTAGATCTAATAAGTTTTGTAAAATCTGCTCTGTTGTTTCCCCCTTAAACCAAACTGGAGTCCCATAATTCATCACTATATTTACTTCAGTATCAGCCTCTGAAGCCAGATCAGATTCCTCAGGGCAACCACGGGGGGTTTGCCCGGACGTTGGCAGCGTTGGGCTGGTTTCTGGGGGTGATACTTGAATGATGAGCGTACTTTGCCAGGATTTACCCAGCATATCTGACATGACATCGCCAGAGCATCGTAACTCCCAAATCCCTGGTTTAAAGTGGGTAAAGGGAATTACTGCCATTAGTCCTTCGCTATTAGTCCGGCGCGATCGCTTGAGGACTCTCCGTTTGGGTGGAATTTCATCAATTGATATATGAGTCACCCGCACATCTACAGCCGTATTCTTCAGAGAAGAACGAGCTAAAACTCGATAATTACCCGCCCAAATATTTAAATTTGGCGAATCCAAAGTGCGCCAAGTGTGATCCCCCTGTTTCTGGATCAGAAATTGCCAGTTTTCCATTATAAATAAGCGCCTAAACTGAAGAACAGCCAATTAATATTTTGCATTAACTTGCTTGTCAGTTTAACCCAGCTATCTTCTAATGAACTACCCCATCTTACTTCGTTGAAGATGGGGTTTCTACATCCCCTTAAATTTTATGTTCCTTCAAGTTCATAGCGATTTTGATAATAAGCCACTATCTGCTTGAACCTTTCTCGACTTTCTGCATCAGCATTTGGTGTCCATAAAATCCACAAGCCAGAAATTTGACTTTGATTGTAATCAAACTCCAAGGATGTTTGTGGTATTAATCCCACTTGTACCCCTACCACCTGACCCAGATGCGCCGCTATTTCCCGATATACAGCCAAAGGTAAATCAGGAAATTCTATTTTCTCCTGTATATCCATATCTATAAAGCCGCCCCCACAAGATTTTCAATAGGCTTAATCACCGAAATGGCATTACCCAAAGCAGCCGTAGTAGCTGGTTTAGATACTTTAGTAGGTTGGTCTCCTACTTGTTTAGCAACTTCAATCCCATACTGTTCAAAAATCACAGTAGGATTACCACCGTTGCTCATCTCAATCCGTTTTACCAACACCCCATTTACTAGTCTCTGTCCCGGTTGTACATATCTACTAGTTGGCTCATCTGGCACTTTAACAATTGCTTGAGGTACTTTACCAATCAAGACTACACCAGTAACAATAACTGCTCTAGCAGTTTCTGGCTGTGGTGCTACTGGCAATACTGTCTTGAGTTGAGGCGAGGGGACAGATCCAGGTAAAACCGTAGGTAGAACTGGTTTTATTAGGGGTTTTTGTGCTATTTGCGTTGGTTTTTTGGGTAATGAAATTGCTGGTTTAGTTACTATTGTCTTGGTGGGTTGCGGTGGGATTGATTTCGGCAGAGTTGCTGTAGTAGGTAAAGGGGGTAATTTAGGAACTGCAATTTTGTCACCTGGTACCTTAGTATTTGTCACACCTATCGGCTCCACAATTTGCCCAAAGGGATCTGTTCGTCCTTTCTGGACAACACCCAAGCGCTCTGTGCTATTTGTCGGTTGAATCAAACTCGCAACTGACCCAGGATTTATTGGTAGTTTGCTAGATACAATAGGATTATTAAAGGGTTGAGTCAAAGAAGGTGGCTGTGCCATCTGCGGAGCAGTTGCTTGAAGCCCGGGCGTATTGCTATACGCCCCTACAGGATTTGGCACAGGACTAGCAGTATTAGTAGCGGTTGGCGTTTCACCTATCGTACATCCAGTAAGTGCCAAGGTTGTTAAAATAACTGCGGCTGTAATATGTGAATTTTTACTCATTAGCTGCTCTCAAAAACTATAGAAAAGTTTGTTTATAGGAATACAATTTGCCTGATCTGATAAGCCTTTGTTTTAAATCACAGGCTTAATCTGTTTTCTTTATAACCTAAATTTTGATAATGCGGAAGTTGCTTGTTATATTATCCAATGTTTTGTCAGCCCACACTTCACTAAAAACATCAAATTGGAGTCCTATATAAACAGCTAATTTTCTGCCACACCCATGATTTTTTTCAACAAATCCAAGCCTTTCTTGACTTGACGAGAAACGGTCACAACACTAATACCCAAATGCGCTGCTACTTGCTTTTGTGTTAAATCATACAAAAATACACACTCAACAACGTCACGAGTCCGTTGTTCTAACTGAATTAGGGCTTGTTGCAAACGAATTTGATCTTCTTGTGCTAATTGAAAACTACGATAGTTGTTATCTGGAACTAATTCACCCAAACAAGTAGAGCCTTCTTCTGCATCTTGTATTGGTACATCTAAGCTTAATGGAGCGCGGTTAATCCATGCTAATTTAATTTCTTGCCATTCACTCAAAGAAATTTCCAATGCAACGGCTAATTCCCTATCAGTAGGGGGGCGATTATATTGTTCCTGGAGAGAACGGGAAAGCCCAACAGCTTGTTGTTGGAGTGCTAACCAACGTCTGGGTATTTTTATAGTTACGCCTTTATCTCGCAGATAGTGTTGAATTTCACCACGAATATAGGGCATTGCATAGGAACTAAAAGCATTTCCCTTAGAAAGTTCAAATTTCTCAATTGCTCTAATTAAGCCCATACAACCTACCTGAAGAAGATCCTCATAGCTCTCATTGCACTGATTAATCCAATAATGGGCTTCCTTTCTGACTAGTCCAAAATTGATTTGTACCAGTTGATTGCGGACTTTTTCCGAGCGGGATTGTTGATACTCTCGTAACAACTGTGAAATTTCATGTTTGACTTCATTTGTGATTGTATTAGACATGATAATTTGATTTCAAGCAAGTAGGTTTGGTGTATAATCGTTTTTGAATTTAGCTGCGACAGCTACTTTTTGAGTCGAGACGATGCGCGTATCTTGCTTCCCGAAAAAGTTGCCACAAGACAGAAGAACTATATTCAGACAGATGTTGAGATACAGAATTTATAAAGCTCCATATCAAATAAAAGTTTTGCCTCTACAAAATTGCCGTAAATGCTTTAAACAGTACAATAAGTAATTGCAACATTACCTCGATATTTTTTACTCAACTAATTTGAGTATGTTTCGTAATTTATTGAAAACCTATCATAGACTTAAAATATACAATTAGCGATCCAATATTAAACCGGGATTATACTTAATTTCACTAATTAACTATGAGACTTGCTTGCAGGTATCAAAAATTACAAACAATTGATGATTATCAAGCCTGAGACGGCGATTATTTTTGTTTATCAACCGTCTTCTCTTTGTTGAGTGAGTAATATTACGTAATTAAATAAATAAATTCATCTCGAACTTTAAAAAAAAATAAAATAAAATTTTAAGTCAGTAAATTTACGCAGCTATCAAAAAGCCCTAGTTTTCTCAAAAAAAAAACCAAGATACACTCTGGTATAAAAGTGCATCTTGGTTAAGGAAATTTCCACAAATATATTTTTGTGACTTCTGAACTCTTAACATTATGGAGGTATATTAGGTTACTGAATCACCAAAATATTTATGAATTTCACGCTTCCATAATGTTGTGTCAATATTTAGGCGCGGGGTTCAATGTGTGCGTAGAACAAACCACGAATCTTCACTTCTTTAGGTTCACCTGCACCTAAATCTGTATCTGAAGGTTGTTCACTTTCAAAAGTTCCAGCTATTTCACCAGAAATATTATCTACTTTGGCGACTTGCAAGGAAATTTTACCTTTGAGGACTTCTGCACGTTTAACATTAGTCCGTGTTAAATCTTCATCATCAGCTTGGGCTGGCAGAGCTACAGCGTTATCATAGCCACTCACAACACCACGACCTTTGGGATCTAAGAAAGCAGCACCACGATAGGAAGGGACTTTAAAAGTTCCTTTAAAGTCGGTGGATGTATTAATGCTGGTCAAATTAGGTTGTGTTTGTGCAACTAAGTTTTTGATGGTAAATAAGAAAGGTACTAGTTCACCACCAGGAAGTTTAACAGTAATAGCTTGGAAGTCAAGACCATCTTCTTCCGTAAAGGTTAAGCTATTATCTGAATTAATGTTTAGTTGACCTTGTACTTGGTCAATGGTAGAAGTATACCTAGTCATAACTTTACCAGGTACAAATTCTGCTATTTGACGTTTGTTAGCAGGTTCTTCTTTGACAAAGAAATTGGTTGGTTCTAAACAAAGTTCTTTGATGCTGTATGTCAAGTTGGGATCAAGAGCAATTGAACCACGACTAGTTTCTGCCAGTTGAGGGCATTTATTAGCCAAGCCAGTGCCGCGAATTTGTTCGTAAGTGAGGACATCACGAACGCTGGTAGAAGGTGCATCACTGCAAGCAGTGATTAGCCCTAGGCAGAGAGCGAAAAAAGCAACAATTAAAGCGCGATACCTCATGGTTAACCTCAATTTCAAAAATTAATATCTAAGTTGTCGAGCTGCTTTAGTAAACTTACTTAAACGCATTGCGTTCCTGAGTCTGGAATTCAAACCATAGACTAAGCAGCGAACCACATCCATTTTGGATGATGTATATGTTGTTAGTACATACAACAAGAATGTTTGGATAGGGAAATTAGCCAGATCATACGATTTTTTTTAACTCAAAATCAAAGCGCTCTAGTGGTTAAATTTTGCTGTCATCCAGCACAAATCATCAAAAAGCCTTCTCTACCTTACCATCAAGGATTCTTGTTGCTTGAGAATAGTTAGAAACTTATAGGATCACTCGGTAAGCGGAAAACTCAGTGGCTTAAGCCCTGAGATATAAGCGACACGGGCGATTTTAATCGCCGTGACATTCTCTATTCTAGTTTATATTCTTTAATCAACCTTTGTATTGCCGACGATTGAGAGACTCCCCAGTTTTGAGCAATACTCTCTAATTTTTCTTTGTCTTTTTCGGACAAATAAACCATAGAACCTTTTTTCCTAGACATATATCCAATCTACTAATGTTGTGCTAATATAATATTATCACAACATTGCAGGTCGAAACAATGTCTAAAATTAAGAAGTCAATGGGGGTTCAACAAGTTTTGTTATCCCCAGACAACGAGACGAAAGCATTATTGGAATATCTTTGTCAACAGTCAGGTAAGATTTATAATAGTGGTGTTTACTTTGCCAGACAGACATTTTTTAAAACCGGAAAGTTGCTAACTAACAAGTTTGATTTGATTTACGAAAAATCTATTAGTAAATCACTTGTTGCTAAGTCTTTGCCATCAGTTCCGATGCAGCAGACTCTAATGTCAGTAGCAGAGGGGTTTAAATCTTTTAAAGAGTTGCGAGATTTATTTCTGAAAGGTCAGTTACATTTTAAACCTAAAGTACCAGATTACTTAACAGGATCTAAGTTATTTAAGGTAGCTTATCCAAACTCAGGAGGACAGCCTCCGACATTAATTAACGGACAACTTAGATTTTCATTAGGAACAACTGTTAGGCGATGGTTTGGTATTTCTGATTTCTTCTTGACAATGCCTTCAAACATTGATTATTCAAAGGTTAAAGAGTTTACGATCTCCCCAAAAAATGGGGCTTTTTATCTGGAAATGTCATACCAAGTCGAGAGGCAAAAACATGATTTAGACATCAATCAAGCTTTATCAATTGATCTAGGAACTGCTGACAATTTAGCAGCTTGTGTTGATACTTTGGGCAATTCTTTATTGATTGATGCTCGGGCGATGAAAGCAATGAATCAGTTATGGAACAAGAAAGTATCAACCCGTAAAGAAAATAAACCGGAAGCTTACTGGGATAATTGGCTAGACCGAGTAACCCGTAAACGCAATCATCAAATGCGAGATGGCGTTAATAAAGCTGCAAAACTAATTATTGACCATTGCCTAAAATACGGCATTGGCACATTAATCATTGGCTGGAATGAAGGCTTTAAATCTCACGCTAATATGGGTGGATTGAACAATCAAAAGTTTGTTCAAATGCCTTTAGGTAAACTCAAAGACCGATTAAAACAATTATGTGATTTACACGGGATTAGATTTCAAGAAACCGAAGAATCTTATACGTCAAAAGCATCTTTCTTAGATGGAGACTCCCTACCCGTTTATGGTCAAAAACCAGATGGGTGGAAAGCATCAGGTAAGCGCGTTAAACGTGGATTGTATCGGTCCGCTAATGGTTCAATTGTTAACGCTGATTTAAATGGTGCAGCGAACATTTTAAGAAAAGTAGCCAGCAATCTAAGCTTAGACTTGGGCTTACTGGGTAGGCGTTGTTTGACGAACGCAGCGAGAATTAGACTTTGGGTATTAAGCCCTAAGCTTACTCTGTCCGCAGAATCTCAGTGTCTTTAGACCTGAGAGTGTCAAATATTCACGAGGTAGGGGCGCAGGAACTATGCCCATTCAGGAGTTTGGGGCAGTGACTGGATGTTTTGTCCCTAATTTTTGTCCCTCAATCTATTATAGACTGTTGTATTTGACTGTTTTGTTGATCAATTTAGGGACTTTTCCAGTATCGTATTAGTTTTATGGATTAAAACGTTCCATGAACCATGATCAAAATAAGGATTTGTCCAGCGAACTACAAGCGATTTCCGGTGCAGTTAAAGATGTAGCTCAAGAATGCAAAGGCGATGTCATTGCTCTATTGGCTTTGTTGCGTCATTTAGAACAGTTGCACAAAGAAATTCGGGATGGAGTATTTCAGGAAAATTTGCCTGCTAATCGCCAAAGACTATACTCGCTTCTCAGAGATATTGAATCTGAGGGGGGTTGGCCTTATATTGCCCGGATGCGAGTACAAGCTTTGTTGGTAAATTTATCAGAGGAAGTTAGTGATGAGGAGGCTCTTGCCAACTATACTCATGATGTTTTTAAAATTGATAACTCGTCAGAATAATTCAATTTATAGAATAAGTGGGATGGATATTCATAAGAGGTTTATATGGCTGGGATATTATCAGTTTCTCGGACAAATTTAGCTCAACGCCGCCAAAAATTACGCCGACAGCGGCAAATCAAAATTATTCAGGCTATTTGGCGCACAATTGCTGTAACTGGATTTGCCTCAGTTTTGTTCTGGGTGGCAATCCAGCCAATGTGGGTATTAAAGGATTCAGGGCAAATAGTGATCAAATCTGGTAATCAGGTTTTGACACAAAAAGACATTTATTCATTGTTGGGGTTATCATCTCCCCAGTCTTTATGGCGAGTTGAACCCTCCCTAATCGCTGATTCTTTCAGAAAACAACCGCATATTGCCCAAGTTACGGTTAATCGTCGTTTATTACCGCCTGGTTTAATTATTGAAATCCAGGAACGAATCCCAGTGGCTATAGCTCAAATAAGCCAAGATCAAACAGTGATTAGTTGTGTTCTTAACCCTTCATTTATGGGGAAGTCTTCTGAGATTAAGTCTTGTTTACAAAATAGCGGTAATAAACCGAATGAACTAGGTTTACTAGATGCTAGTGGCGTATGGATGCCTTTATCAAGGTATATCTCCATTAACCCTAAAGTAAAATTACCTCAACTCATAGTGATTGGCTCGACTGCACAATACAAGCCATTCTGGACGCAACTTTATGAAGCTATTAGCCAAAGTTCTCTCAAGGTAACGGAAATTAATTTTCAAGATCCGACAAATTTAATTTTGAAAACTGAATTAGGAAATGTGCATTTAGGCAGCCCCAGCAATAGATTACCTGAGCAAATTCAAGCGCTCGCACAAATGCGCCGTTTACCGAATGAAGTTAATCCTAGTAATATAGATCACATTGATCTCAAAAATCCGGCTATTCCATTAGTACAAATGAATCAAAAAAAATCAGGCTTAGTTATTAAGAACTAAACAAAACACCAATGCGCTGAAGATAAATATTTTTTCTTTCTGCTCCCTTTGTCCTTTGTTTATCTAAATAAACAGATATTCCAACTTAACAACTCAAGTTACTAATTTTATATTTTTGTAAATTAGGTATATATTATACATATAGATATAGAATTTTTTAGCCCTTAGTTAAAAAATCCTGCTAAAGTAACTGCTGTTCAACCATAGATAGGGTTATTATGGTCGAGTCTGCGGATCAATTTGGTTGACGCTATTGTTAGAGTAATCTGCCGCTGATAAATAATGTCAGTAACTCAGCCCTAAAGGGACTGAGCTTGTAAGAAATTGCCAGCTGTACTGACCAGTCTAAGTCTTCACTGACTACGTTTTTTGAGTCACGACACCCCGGAATGCGTAGCTAGTTCCCTGCTCTGTCATTTGCAATTAAACAGTTTTAAAGTCACTGAAACAGTGTTGCAAGTTTAAAAAGCTCTTAAAACATTGACGTTCGCGCCAGCGTGCCGGAGGCATTCAGCTAACATCACCCCGAAAGGGAGGCACATCGCGTGCAACACATTATGCGTACAGAGTTGGGAATTTTGAATCGGTAATTGTCCCGTTGAAAGTACATTACAAAAGTACACCGAATTTACCAACTCCAAGGCGGTAATGAAAAAATATTCAAGGCGGTTAAAACCGCACGAGTCGTTTCCCTCTCAGCACGCTTTGTGTCTGAGTTTCCCACTTACCGGGTATTTTTATGAGATAAATAAATGTCTATGCTTTTTGGAACTATACTTTTTAAGAATAGGGGGGAGTCAGTAAAATGAGCGGACGGTATCATAAACTGTATAACTAATCAAAAATTCATAAATACAAGAGTTAGAAGGCAATAGGCTAGATATCTGACTCTCCGCCAGAGGTTTTATACCTCACTCACGGACAAATTGCCACATTTCACCTGCCATTATGTAGGTTGCGGAATAGTAAAAAAAATAAAATTCGGTGCCAAAGTTTATCTTGGCAGTTGGTTAACTCTTAGGTGAATCACACCGGAAAAAGTCGTTTATCTACCTTTCACAAATCCAATGACACTTGATAAGAACCAAGGGCTTACTCATAACTCTCAAACTCCGGGACAACAAGGGTTCTCTCTGGCAGTTAACTCCAACAATCCCTTTAATAATTCTGGGCTAAATTTCGCCCAAGCTAAAGATGGCAAGAGAATTTCTGTCGAACATAGCGGTATTGGTGAAATCGTGCCAGGTCGTGTTGCCAACATTAAAGTGATTGGTGTGGGTGGTGGCGGTGGTAATGCTGTTAACCGCATGATTGAGTCTGATGTATCTGGTGTTGAGTTTTGGTCAATTAATACTGATGCTCAAGCTCTGACTTTAGCGGGCGCTCCTAGTCGCTTACAAATTGGGCAAAAATTAACCAGAGGATTGGGTGCGGGGGGAAATCCTGCTATTGGCCAAAAGGCAGCGGAAGAATCTCGTGATGAAATTGCTACTGCTTTAGAAGGTGCAGACTTAGTATTTATTACTGCTGGCATGGGTGGTGGTACAGGTACAGGTGCAGCCCCGATTGTGGCAGAAATAGCCAAGGAAATGGGCGCTCTTACTGTTGGTGTTGTTACTCGGCCATTTATTTTTGAGGGACGCAGACGCACCCAGCAAGCAGAACAAGGGATTGAAGGCTTGAAAAGTCGGGTGGATACCTTAATTATTATTCCTAATAATAAGCTGTTGGAAGTTATTCCTGAACAAACTCCTGTGCAAGAAGCTTTTCGCTATGCTGATGATGTATTACGTCAAGGTGTGCAAGGAATTTCCGATATTATTACCATCCCTGGGTTAGTCAACGTTGACTTCGCTGATGTGCGGGCTGTGATGGCAGATGCGGGATCAGCTTTGATGGGGATTGGTGTGAGTTCTGGCAAGTCTAGAGCCAGAGAAGCGGCAATCGCTGCCATTTCTTCACCTTTATTAGAATGTTCTATTGAAGGAGCTAGAGGAGTTGTCTTTAATATTACTGGTGGTAGTGATCTAACGCTCCATGAAGTTAATGCTGCGGCGGAAACAATCTATGAAGTGGTTGATCCTAATGCCAATATTATTTTTGGAGCGGTCATTGATGACAGACTTCAAGGAGAAGTCAGAATTACTGTGATTGCTACTGGATTTACTGGGGAAATCCAAATTCCATCAGCACAAACTGTAGTTACTCCTAGAGTTGTCACACCTACTCCCACTAGCACTACTAGAAGACCTACACCATTGCAACAACCTGTTAATAACCCCGCTCCATCTGTAGAACAACCGAAAGAAAAACCTTCATTGGATATTCCTGATTTTCTGCAAAGACGACGGACTCCACCAAGAAATTAAATGAGATTTTAGATTAAATTCACAGTCTCAGTTAAGGCTGAGTGCTGTATCCCACATTCCGCACCCACAACTGTCACACCCCAAGCAAACGGATGTATTTAGTACATAAGAACTAAATGTTGAGAGGATTTGTTAAAGCTAAATAGGAATTATTACTATTAAGTTAGAGATACAGTTAAATATTCACGACTAAGTACGAAATTATTGGTTCTTAGGTTATTTTGATAGAAAACTTAGTTTAAAATCATTGAAAGGTTTATCCTCAATGACAATGAAAAAACTAAAAAAATGTGTTGACTCAACAGAAAAATGAGAAAATACAAAACAGATACTTTTGTGGAGTTTCTGTTGTCATGTTGAATATAAAAGACCTTGAATTGAAGAAGATTGACCATTTAGGAATAGTAGCAGGAATAGTAGATTCAATTGGGATAGTAGAAATAATTAATAATTTACTAGGGTCAGAACCAGAAGAAAAAGTCAGTGCGGGTCAGGTAGTAAAGGCGATGATTTTAAATGGATTAAGCATGATGTCACAGCCTTTATATATGTTCCCAAAATTCTTTGAATTAATCGCTTGTGAACACTTAATTGGTGCAGGAGCAAAACCAGAATATTTCAACGATGATAAGCTGGGAAGAGTATTAGATAAATTATTTATAAAAGGACTAGATACAACATTTTTAGCAGTCAGTTTAAATGCGGTAAAAATATATCAGATATCACTTTCATCATCACACTTGGATTCGACATCATTTCATGTAGATGGAGAATATGAAAATAGTTTACCATCAGTAATATTTAAAAATCAAAAAGAATCAGGTTCATTGGAAAAAGAAAATGAAGAGAGTCAATCACCTCAAGCGATAAAGCTGACCTATGGTTATTCAAGAGATCATCGTCCAGATTTAAAACAATTTATTACACAATTAGTATGTTCAGGAGATGGAGATATACCAATATATATAAAAGCAGTATCAGGGAATGAAGTTGATTCTAAAAAATTTGGAGAAATCGCAGTTGAATATCAGAAAAGAATACAAGTTGATAGTTTGATAGTAGCAGATAGCGCATTATATACAGAATCAAATATCAAGTTAATGTCGAGTCTCAAATGGTTAACCAGAGTACCCTTAACGATAAAATCAGCAAAAAACTTAGTGATGAGTTTAGCAGAATCGGAATTTGTTAAAAGTGAAAAAGTAGGATATTCTTATGCCGAAAAGAAAATAACTTATGGAGATATAGAACAAAGATGGTTAGTTGTGCAAAGTCAAGATAGAAAAAAATCTGACTTAAAGAAATTATCAAAGAAAATAGAAAAAGCTTTGACTAATACTCAAACTAAGTTAAAAAACCTATTGCAAGAAAAATTTGCTTGTGCTGCTGATGCTAGAAAAGAATTAATCAAAATAAGTAAAGAATTTAAATATCATCAAGTAGAAAATATCGAAGTTATCGAAAAAAGTCCTAACATCAAAGAAGAAAATCAATCAAAATGCTATCAAATCTTAGCAACAGTTGCTGAAAATAAAGATGCTATTGACCAAGAAGTATTAAGTGCAGGAAGGTTTATAATTGCCACAAATGTTTTATCAGAAAAAGAACTGAGTAAAGAGAAAATGCTGTCTGAATATAAAGCACAGCAATCCTGTGAACGAGGATTTAGTTTTCTCAAAAATCCTTTATTTTTAGCAGATAGTATTTTCCTGAAAAGCCCAGAAAGAATAGAGGCATTAGCAATGATAATGGGGTTATGTCTGCTAGTTTATACTCTAGCACAAAGAGAAATTAGGGCTGCTTTAAAATCCTTAAACTATACTGTAAAAAATCAATTGGGCAAAGCCATCAACAATCCAACAATGCGGTGGATATTTCAATGTTTTCAATCAGTTCATCTTGTTACTTTTCAACAAAAAACAGACTTTTATAACTTAACATCTGAAATGAAGTACATTCTTCTATTTCTCCCAGAAGCTTGCCGTAATTACTACAGATATATAAGTTGATTTATCAACATTATTAATAGTTTAATTATACAATTTGACTCATTAATTTTATTAATGAGTTTAAGTTTTAATGCTATTTTTAAGTTTATTTCTAGAAGGATATAAGTTATGATTAAGTCTTGATAGACTAACAATAAAATTATATTATATTTTTTGCCAGAAACCACCCTTATTCTTTATTGCTTCTTATTGAGAATACATCTGAATCAATTTTCCTATCTAAAATTTGTTTTTTTATATATCAATGTATTCTTTTACTCCTTCTTCATCAATTTACCTCCGTAATCACCGTTTGTGACAGTCAAGGGTGCGGAATGTGGGCTGTATACAAGTTGTTAGTTTCAGGGTTTTAATAGGAGAAGTCACCGAGTCAGAGTAGGGGCAATCCCCCTGTGGTTGCCCCTCTTGTGAAGTCAGGAGTCACCGAGTCACCGAGTCAAGAGAGAAGAAGAAAGAAGGAAGTAAATAAATAAATTAATTAATTAATTTATCCCCTGATTCCTGCTCTTGGGGCAGATTATATATTGGCTTCTACCCATTTAATAACCTGATAAGCAAGATGAGTACCATCAAGACGGTCAATTTCACGGATGCCGGTGGGACTTGTGACATTGACTTCCGTTAAGTAGCCACCAATTACGTCAATACCAACGAAAATTAAGCCATCTTGGCGGAGTTTTGCGGCTAAATGGCGGCAAATTTCCTGTTCTCTTGGGGTGATAATGGTTTGAGCCACTGTGCCACCAGTTGCCATGTTATTACGAAAATCACTACTACTAGAAAGGCGATTAAGCGCCCCTATAGGTTCACCATTGAGTAGGATAATCCGTTTATCTCCCTCCTTGGCTTGGGGCAAATAGTTCTGTACCATGACGGGAACTTGCCCTTGGAGTGTGCTAAGTTCGACGATAGAATTAAAATTGCGATCGCCTGATTGTAAAAATAAAATTCCTTCCCCAGCTTTATTCCCCAGTGGTTTGAGAATTGTTGCCTCTTTCGCTGACACAAATTGGCGGATTACTTGCTTATCAGCACTGACAATGGTTTCAGGAATACATTCCCTAAACTGGAGAGCATACATTTTTTCATTAGCGCTACGAATTCCCGCAGGATTATTGATGACTAAAGTTTTGTTTTGGTCAACGTAATCAAGAATGTAAGTAGCATAAAGATAAGCATCATTGATTGGTGGATCTGTCCGCATAAATACGGCATCCATTGTTTCTAAAGCAGTAAAGGCACTAGGGCTTAATTTAAACCAAGGATTAGCTGCTAACCAACGTCCCTCTAACAACTCCACGGGAACAAGTTCTACCTGTTGCAAAACAGCCCAAGCTTTAGCATCAATAACACTCAGCAAATTTGCCTGAGTTATCCAAATTTCGTGTCCCAGAATTTGCGCTGCTTCCATCAGAGCAACACTGGTATCATGACATGGATCAAGCCGATGGATAGGATCAATAATAAAAGCTAATTTCACTCTTTATACCTCTTTATATTTACGATTTTTAATATTTAAATGTCCTACTAAAGATCCCCAACTTCTTTGCTAAATTTTTCTCGGAGATGATTAAATTAATTTTAGAAGTCGGGGATCTGATCCACATTCCTCTTAAAGATCCCCGACTTCTTTGCTAAATTTTTCTCGGAGACGATTAAATTAATTTCAGAAGTCGGGGATCTAATCCACAATATTTTCAGAAACTAGCATCTCCTCTAATTTACCTTGACTCTCTAAATCGTGTATATCATCACAACCACCTATGTGTTTATCATTAATAAAAATTTGGGGTAAAGAGCGTTTTCCATTAGCTCTTCGGGACATTTTATCTCTTGTTATTTCGTCTCCGTCAATACTGTATTCGATAAACTCAACACCTTTGTTGTTCAGTAGACCTTTAGCACGAATACAAAAAGGGCAGGTTCTCCAAGTATAAATTTCTACTTTTGCAGCCATAATATTCTCAACGAAATTGTAATACTTCTTAATTTTACTGAAAGTCATAGGCAAAAGGCAAAAGATAAAGGAATAGATACTTCCCAATTACCCATTACCCATTACCCATTACCCATTACCCATTACCCATTACCCATTACCCATTACCCATTACCCATTACCCATTACCCATTACCCATTACCCATTACCCATTACCCATTACCCATTACCCATTACCCATTACCTATTCCCACTCAATAGTTCCAGGTGGTTTGGAGGTGATGTCATAAACCACACGGTTAACGCCTTTGACTTCATTGACAATGCGAGTAGAAATTGCTTCTAATACATCGTAAGGAATCCGCGCCCAGTCTGCTGTCATTCCATCTTCACTGGTAACAATTCGTAAAACAATAGGATAGGCATAGGTACGCTTATCACCCATAACCCCAACGCTACGAACAGGTAACAAGACAGCAAAAGCTTGCCAAACCTCATGATATAAGCCACGTTGATTAATTTCCTGACGGACAATTAAATCAGCATCTCGCAAAATATTCAAGCGCTCAGAGGTGACTTCACCTAAAATGCGAATAGCTAAACCAGGTCCAGGGAAAGGTTGACGTTGAACAATTTCTTCTGGTAAACCAATGGAACGCCCAACTTTGCGGACTTCATCTTTAAAGAGTTTTCGGAGCGGTTCTACTAGTTTAAATCTTAAATCTTTTGGTAAACCACCAACATTGTGATGACTTTTAATTTTCACTGCTACCCGTTCACCATTTTTCGGATCAACATTGGTATCAGCAGATTCAATTACGTCTGGATAAAGTGTTCCTTGGGCTAAGTAATCAAAATGACCGAGTTCCTTTGATGTCTCCTCAAAAACACTGATAAATTCATGTCCAATGATGCGCCGTTTTTCTTCAGGATCTGTTACTCCAGCGATAGCTGAAATAAATCGCTGGCGGGCACTGACGTATTCTACAGGAATATGAAATTGTTCTTTAAATAACTTCAGTAATCTTTCTGGTTCTAATTTCCGCATAAAGCCTTGGTCAATAAACACACAAGTTAATTGTTCACCAATGGCTTTATAGAGTAAAAACGCTAAAGTCGAGGAGTCTACACCGCCAGAAAGTGCCAACAGCACTCGCTTATCACCAACTCTAGCGCGAATTTCTCGAATTGATTCTTCGACAAAAGCGGCTGTTGTCCAGGTAGGTTCGCAGTCACAGATATGGTAAACAAAATTGCGAATTAAGGCTAAACCACCTTGAGAATGGACGACTTCTGGATGAAACTGGACACCATAAAGTTTTTTCTGATGGTCAGCGATCGCTGCACAAGGAGTATTATCAGTATGTGCTAGTAACTCAAATCCTGGAGGCATGGTTTTAACTGAGTCCCCATGACTCATCCACATAGTTGTAGCCTCTTCGACATTAGTTAATAAGTCTGTAGGGTCATCTATGTATAGAGATGCTTTACCGTATTCACCCCGTTCTGCTTTGAGAACTTCCCCACCCAATTGATTAACCATGAGTTGCATACCATAGCAGACTCCGAGAACGGGTATGCCCAATTGCCAAATTTCTGGGTCACAATGGGGAGCGTAGTCGCTATATACAGAATTTGGACCACCAGAGAGGATGATTCCCTTGGGATTAATTTGGCGTAACTGTTCTGCTGTAGTGCGATAGGAAATAACTTCTGAATATACTTGAGTTTCGCGGATACGACGAGCAATTAATTCAGAATATTGAGAGCCAAAGTCTAAAATTACAATTATTTGACCTTTCAGTTTCCCCAAATTTTCTAATGTTTGAGGTACTGCTTCAGTTGGTAGAGTCACCGCTGTATTCATGGTAGAGAAAGTGTGTCGTTAAGGATAATTGTCTGAACTGTGATTTTTGTGATTTTTGTGACTTAGATGATTCATAATTGTCTGAACTGTGATTTTTGTGATTTTTGTGACTTAGATGATTCCTCGTGATCACAGATAAATTAATCATCTCAATCAAATTAATCACGCAAATCATAGTTCAGGACTGTGATTTTTGTGACTTAGATGATTCCTCGTGATCACAGATAAATTAATCATCTCCATCAAATTAATCACGCAAATCATAGTTCAGAACTGTAATTTTTGTGACTTAGATGATTCCTCGTGATCACAGATAAATTAATCATCTCAATCAAATTAATCACGCAAATCATAGTTCAGAACTGTGATTTTTGTGACTTAGATGATTCCTCGTGATCACAGATAAATTAATCATCTCCATCAAATTAATCACGCAAATCATAGTTCAGAACTGTGATTTTTGTGACTTAGATGATTCCTCGTGATCACAGATAAATTAATCATCTCCATCAAATTAATCACGCAAATCATAGTTCAGAACTGTGATTTTTGTGACTTAGATGATTCCTCGTGATCACAGATAAATTAATCATCTCCATCAAATTAATCACGCAAATCATAGTTCAGAACTGTAATTTTTGTGACTTAGATGATTCCTCGTGATCACAGATAAATTAATCATCTCCATCAAATTAATCACGCAAATCATAGTTCAGAACTGTGATTTTTGTGACTTAGATGATTCCTCGTGATCACAGATCAATTAATCACGCAAATCATAGTTCAGAACTGTGATTTTTGTGACTTAGATGATTCCTCGTGATCACAGATCAATTAATCATCTCCATCAAATTAATCACGCAAATCATAGTTCAAAACTGTAATTTTTGTGACTTAGATGATTCCTCGTGATCACAGATAAATTAATCATCTCCATCAAATTAATCACGCAAATCATAGTTCAGAACTGTGATTTTTGTGACTTAGATGATTCCTTGTGATCACAGATAAATTAATCATCTCCATCAAATTAATCACGCAAATCATAGTTCAGAACTGTGATTTTTGTGACTTAGATGATTCCTTGTGATCACAGATAAATTAATCATCTCCATCAAATTAATCACGCAAATCATAGTTCAGAACTGTGATTTTTGTGACTTACATGATTCCTCGTGATCACAGATAAATTAATCATCTCCATCAAATTAATCACGCAAATCATAGTTCAGAACTGTGATTTTTGTGACTTAGATGATTCCTCGTGATCACAGATAAATTAATCATCTCCATCAAATTAATCACGCAAATCATAGTTCAGAACTGTGATTTTTGTGACTTAGATGATTCCTCGTGATCACAGATCAATTAATCATCTCCATCAAATTAATCACGCAAATCATAGTTCAGAACTGTGATTTTTGTGACTTAGATGATTCCTCGTGATCACAGATCAATTAATCATCTCCATCAAATTAATCACGCAAATCATAGTTCAGACAAATTAATCATGTAAATCATAGTTTGGGTTTGAAAAATATTTATTTGGGGTAATTATGATAATTCTTATTAAGTTAGCACAATTTTTCCAGTAACATCCAACCAGTTTTGCTTTTAATGAGGATTTGGCGATCGCGGTCAAAAAGCACAGAACCACAGGCTATGCTGGTTTTACCTTGTTCATTGTGGCTATTCATATATGCTTGAGTGCGGGTATCAATTGTTTCTGCAATGGCACTATAAACCTGATTTACCCAATTACTACCTGTATTACTATCTAGAATTCTCAGATATTTTAAAGCTGCTTCTGCTGTCGGACTTTGAAAAATGGCTTGAATATCTGGAGAGTGTAAACCCAGCATAGAACAATGGGCGGTTAAAATTTCCCGCCGACCATCGGCTAAATGATGATGAGTATGAAAGATTCCCCCCGCTAATTTCATCAATTTACCGTGATAACCAAATAATAAAATTTCTTTGACACCTAAGGCATCAGCAGCAACTAACATTGGCCCCAACCAATTAGCAGTTTTTACCATTTGTGCGGGCTTAATACCCAGCTTTTGGGCTAAATCTAGTCCATTTTCGCCAATACAAAATACCAAAGTTGTAAATTGACTAGCTTTTTCTGCCAAATCAGCGCGGAAAGCTGTTAATTGATCTGGTGTACTTAAAGGTTGAGAAATCCCTGTTGTTCCTAATAAAGACAGTCCTTCTACTACCCCAAACGCGGAATTAGAAGTTCGGACAGCAAGCGATCGCCCCTCTGGTAAAATAATTGTTACCTTGATTTTTTCTGTGGGTGCTAATAATCGCTGTAAATTCTCTGTTAATAACCTTTGAGCATAACCATAAATTGCGGCTTTCCCCTCGCCATTGAATTGCTTCCCAATCCCCTCTCCACCCTGAATAATTACCGCTTCTCCATCTCCCTCGTACCATTCCACTACAGCCCAAATTGGTGTATTCTTCGTTAAATCCAGGTTATCACCAGGATCACTACGAGTAATAGCCAAAGCTTGATTTTCAGATATTCCTGCGACTTGCTCAATCGGTATTTCGGCAATTTCCGCAGGTTGAAGTAAATCTATAGAAATAACAGTTAGAGGTTGATGATGACGTAACCAATACAAAGCTGCAACAGCAGCAGCACAAGCAAAAACCGGGAGAGTGTATCCAGAACGGGACATAGCAACAATTAAAAATAGTTAGTTGTCAGTTGTCAGTTGTCAGTTGTCAGTTGTCAGTTGTCAGTTGTCAGTTGTCAGTTGTCAGTTGTCAGTTGTCAGTTGTCAGTTGTCAGTTGTCAGTTGTCAGTTGTCAGTTGTCAGTTGTCAGTTGTCAGTTGTCAGTTGTCAGTTGTCAGTTGTCAGTTGTCAGTTGTCAGTTGTCAGTTGTCAGTTGTCAGTTGTCAGTTGTCAGTTGTCAGTTGTCAGTTGTCAGTTGTCAGTTGTCAGTTGTCAGTTGTCAGTTGTCAGTTGTCAGTTGTCAGTTGTCAGTTGTCAGTTGTCAGTTGTCAGTTGTCAGTTGTCAGTTGTCAGTTGTCAGTTGTCAGTTGTCAGTTGTCAGTTGTCAGTTGTCAGTTGTCAGTTGTCAGTTGTCAGTTGTCAGTTGTCAGTTGTCAGTTGTCAGTTGTCAGTTGTCAGTTGTCAGTTGTCAGTTGTCAGTTGTCAGTTGTCAGTTGTCAGTTGTCAGTTGTCAGTTGTCAGTTGTCAGTTGTCAGTTGTCAGTTGTCAGTTGTCAGTTGTCAGTTGTCAGTTGTCAGTTGTCAGTTGTCAGTTGTTCCCAATTTACACACCAACTTTTGATAATAAAACTTGCATATCTTTCCAAGAAATATCTTGTTGAAGATAAAGAGGTGCGTCTGGATTATAGGGACTTGCTATGCGGTCAATTGTGATAATTTTAGCCGTATCTGGTAATACAGGAACATCTGGATCATAAGCAGTAGGGCGCATTAAAGAACTAGAAAAACCTTTAAACACAGCAATTTGGTCGGGTTCATCATCAATTTCTACAGTGACGATAAGAACTTCTTGTGATTTTTTGACTGTATATTGTTCCAGTCTTTTACCAACAGAGTTATTCATTGATTATTTTTACAGTATTACCCGGTAAGGCTATGATGTATATCATTTAAATGCATACCGCTATAATAAAAAAAAGAATTGAAGATCTCTAGAAAGCTAGTATCATCTACTTTTTTGATTCTAAATTCTAGATTCTTTAGTGTGTAGCCGAACGCCCATGTTTACCCAGTTTAACGGCGACAAAATAACTTAAATAAACGATGTAAAATCCTAAAGTAACTATACCCAGAAATCCTAGAAAAGCAGGTTTACTATTGTAGTGAAAGTAGTCTTTAAAGATTAATGGTGCTTCTAACCAGACGCTACAGTAAGGAGTTTTGAGAGCAGTTCCTGAAAAAGCACAACCCAAAAAAGGTAGAAGGGCTATTGCTCCTAAACTACAATAAACTGTTGTTGCCCAACGCCAAGAAGTAAAAATCAATTTTAATGGACTATTGGGATAGTAGTCAATTTCATCATTGATATCTACCCAAAACCATAGTGAAATAGGGATGAGAATCCGCGCCATTAAAGCGGAGATAAAACTCACTCCAAAACCGCCAATCATTAAGTACATACTAATCGCTAATAAACTAGCTACTCGCCAGTAAATCATTAATAAGCGTTGGACTACTTCTGCTTTTTGCACAAATGCCCATACAAGAATAATTAAAGGAATAATAAGCGTAAATAATAACGCCAGTCGGTAGTCCATCCAAACATAAGGGCGAAACCATACTTGTGTCATAAAGTCAATAGAAAAATGTGTGACTGGATATTTAATAGCGTAGCGTGGCGTTAGCCATGTAAGAAAAAAGTGCGTTGGGGGGTTTGATTCAAAAGTGAAAAACGGGGAGTTTATTCCCCGTCTGCTTCCAATCCCTATACCAATGGAGTATAAAACCATTGATATTTCAGTAAATTGTCACTTATTAAAAAAAGGTACAACTGCTGGTTCTAGTCTTCGTAAAGACGGCACTCATCTGCTTCTGGATTATCATCGCAGTATTTTTCCAAAGCATTTTTAGGCTTGACTTGACGCTGGTGAGAGGCTTCAGCTTGCAATTCTTCTACAGCATCCCAAGCCGCAGCACATTCAGCGGAGTTACCACCGGAAATATCGCATACAGCCCGAGCTTGTTCAACTTCTTCTTGGATTTTTTCTTGGATGCCTGTGGTAACTTCTGTTTGGGTATTGGTCATGATTGTGTCTCTTTATGTTTTGTTTATACTAGTATAGAAAATCTGGGAAAATTGTAGTTTTCTTTCTCTGAGATAACTAGTTTTACGCTTCTTGGTGATGATTCTGGTAGGTAGTATCTTCCAAAAGGCTCTTTGCTCATTGAGAAAAGATATGTCTAGAGAATTATCCCATGAATATGATAAGCTGTTACACCTACTAACTTACATGATTTTCATTTTTAATACAGACTGGGAATATCGCTTGCAAGAATTTTATGTGTAATTTCCATTTATTATACTCGCTTGCAAGCATTATTTTATTTTGACATAAATAATTTATACACTAATTTTTCCTTGAATAATGGATTGTTCATATACAGTAAGGCTTTTAGGTCAATTTTTTATTGTACACAGCCATAATATGTATTTATCGCTAATAACCTGATAATTACAATCTAATTATTATTATAATTAATAACAAAAGATAGGTTTGTCATCCCCTTAGTTACTATGTGATAATTATGTATTATGCGGACATGGCTGTACAAGGCAAAGATCAACATTTACAGCTTTTACTTGAAGCTAAAAATAAACGTGGTACATCTAAAATTTGGGCAGCCAAAATGCGACGCAATATGTATGCTCATGGTTTACTCCCAGAAACACCTTTTTTTCTATTAGCACTCCCAGATAAGTTTTATTTGTGGAAAGATGTAGGCTTATCTACTGATTTAATAGAACCAGATTATGAAATTAATCCAGAACCTTTTCTTGAAGCTTATTATCCTAAAGCATATACTATGCCTAACGTTACGCTTACGCTATCAGAATATGACATTAGTAGCGAAGGTTTTGAACTCATACTTTCTGCTTGGCTGCATCAAATATTAACAGTACCGTCGGTTGATTTACTCCCAGCAAATATGAATTGGATAGTGAATTCAGGTTTATTTGATGCTATTCACAACGGTTACCTAAAATTGGAGGAATTAGTTTAATTGCAATGAATGTTTATGTAGAAACGAATTTTGTTTTAGAACTAGCACTGCTTCAGGAACAGCAGGAGAGTTGTCAACAATTGCTAAACTTAGCAGAAGCCGACAGAATAAATTTGATTTTACCTGCATTCAGTTTCACAGAACCTTATGAAACACTGATTCGTAGGGAAAAAAAACGCCGAAATTTATCACAAAATTTGCACCAAGAGCTTTCTCAGCTTGGACGTTCTCTACCTTATCAACAACAGGTGCGTACTTATCAAGAAATTACTGAGTTTTTAGTCAATAGTGGGAAAGAAGAAAAGGAAAGATTCCAAATAATTGTAGAAAAGTTATTAGGGATTAGTGAAATTATACCTTTAACAGTGGAGATACTAACCGCAGCTATAAAACATCAGTCTGAACTTGACTTTACACCCCAAGATGCTATTGTTTATGCTTCGATTGTTGAGCATTTAAGTAAGTCAAATGAACGCCAATGCTGTTTTATTAATAGAAACTCTAAAGACTTTGATAATCCAGATATTGCAGAAGCTTTAGATAAATATAGTTGCCGTATATTATTTAAATTTGATTCTGGATTTAGCTATATTAAAAATCAAATTGGTATTGTTTAAATAATTTACTAACTCAAATTGATACAATCCACAAGGAGATGATTATGACAGCTATTACCGTCAACTTAAACCCCATTATCCAACTTAACGAAAATCAATTTTATCAACTTTGTCGGGAAAATCCTGAAGTTAAATTTGAACGAAGTGCAGACGGAAAATTATTGATAATATCACCGACAGGAGGAATAACAGGAAATAAAAATGCTGAAATTTCAGCAGATTTTGGTATGTGGAATCGTCAAACTAAACTAGGAGTTTGTTTCGATTCTTCTACCTGTTTTAAACTTCCCAATGGTGCAAATCGTTCTCCTGATGTTGCTTGGATACAAAATGATAGATGGAATTCACTGACAGCAGAAGAACAAGAAAAGTTTCCCCCCATTGCTCCTGATTTTGTTTTAGAGTTAATGTCACCGAGCGATACTTTGCAGGAAACTCAAGCAAAAATGCAGGAATATATCAATAATGGAGTTAAATTAGGATGGTTAATTAATCGGAAAATGCGGCAAGTGGAAATTTATCGTCTTGGTAAACCAATAGAAATATTAGATTTTCCTCAAGAATTATCAGGTGAGGATATTTTACCAGGTTTTATTTTAGATATGCAAATTATCTGGGGATAGAGATTATTTATTAATTTGCTCTCGGATAATTTTCCCAAATGCAATAACGGCATCATATTGATCAGGCATAGCAATATAATGTAGTAGCAAAGCTGGATCTAAATCTGGAAAAAACCTACTCCGATTTACCTCTACATATTCTCCAGATTCTGTAAAACTGAATATTTTAATTTGATTAGATTTCCAAAACCAAATCTCTGGTATTCTCTTAGGTTTAAATAACTCTGTTCTGTTAATAGTTCCGCTGGTGACAATAACCTCAATAACGATATCGGGAATTTCCTTTTCTGTCCCAATGCTGTAAGATTCATCTGGTGTTCCCGCAGCATATCCAGGTTCTTCTAACGTGAAACCACCTCGACCATAAAAGCGGATTCCTTTCTCTCTCATGTAAACTTCTAACAAATAGCCAAGAGTTCTTTTAACTTTTTCGTGTTTTTCACCAATAGGAGCCATAATTTCTAAAATCCCTGATAAATAAGACAAGCGAACATTTTGTTTTTCATGAAGATGTGCTTCAATGCCTTTGAATTGCTCCCAAGAAACATCTTTTAGTGTCACCAATTTTTCTTCTATTACTTGATCATCTACAAGTGGCATAGTCATAACAATGCTTCCTTAAAAACTATAGATGTAATTATTTACCTGTACTGACGATTCCTGACCATTGCACCTTTTTTTCCCTTTCTCGACGATAAGAAAAGAAATGTTCGGGAGTTTGGAAAGTACAATAGGGAGCGATCGCAATTTGTTCTAAACTAATTCCTAACTGTTCCAACTGTAAAGCATTTACCCGCCGCACATCTAAACGCACCTTTCCCGGTTCTGTATCTACAAGTAAAGGTGAATTGGGTAAATCGTGTAACGCATTAACTATTTTTTCTGGTTCATTATGTGGTACAACACTACTGCCGATTTCCGCAGCCACTTCCACAGAAACTTGGTAAACTTCTCCTGCAATAGCCGGACCCATAGCCACGCGCAAATCTGCTAAATTACTACCATGAGATTGCATTCTCATAATAGCTTCCGGAATAATCTTCGCCGCAGTCCCCCGCCAACCAGCGTGTAAAGCTGCCACCTGTCCGGTTTTCACATCTCCAATCAAAACAGGTGTACAATCAGCAGAAGCTACCCACACAGCTTGTAAAGCTTGCTGACTAATTAAACCATCTGCCAATGCCAAATTATCATCACTGGTATTGACATGATCATCAACTTCCTGGGGAGTTAAAACAGTATTGCCATGTACCTGTTTTAAGCGATAAGCTAAAGCCTCTGGTTGTAGTGCCAGAGTTAGCTCATGAGGTAAGCGTGGCCAAAACTGTTGGGTAAAGAAACCATGAGACCAGGGTTTTAGAAGATTACAGGTTAGGTAAGGTAGACCTTCCCAATTGTGCCAGTGCCAAGTGTGCATCTTTAACCAAACCTAAACAGAAAATTAACAACCGTTAATCATTGACACTCTCACTGGCTTTAGCCTGTGAGATTCTGCTAACAGAATTAGATTAAGGGTTTAGCCCAATCCAATCTTGCTGCGACCGTCAAACGCCGCCTAAACGCTCAAAACAACTGCTAATCAAAGTGTCGAAATTGCGCTTACTTTTATTGTTTTCAGTGTTTTTGTGAATCCATCACTAAGCCAAGATGTGGTACGCTCCACAACCTGCCATTATTCGCTCTTTCTTGTCTTACTGCCGTTAGGACTTAAACCTAACCGTTGTTTCATAAGAGCCGGGATTTCTCCGGACTAGGATGCTTCAATACGTAGATGTTTTTTGTTCTTACTCACAATTTAATTCTAACATACCGCATGGATTAAAATCCCCCGTGTCGCTTGTATCTCACAGGCTAAGTGCCAGTGAGCTTTACGCTTACCGGATGCTCTTATAATAACTTGAACAACAGCCAAAAAAAAATTGAACTATGGTGAACTGTGGTGGAATTTAATCAGCAACTTCTGGTAGATAGCTTAAAAGCAGAATATAAGCATCAAGATATACCATTCTCTCTACATATTTTTAACACAGTATCCTCTACAAATCAAACCCTGTGGGAACTAATAGACCAAGGAGAAAAACCTAGCTCTGTGGTTATTGCCACCCAGCAAACCGCTGGCAAGGGGCAATGGGGTCGTCAATGGCAGTCTTCTACAGGGGGTCTATATCTTTCGATGGCAATAACTCCTAACTTAGAAGCTACCAGCAGTTATCAACTTACTTTAGCCAGTGCGTGGGGAATTACCGCACAATTCAGAAAATGTGGTATATCTGTAGGCATAAAATGGCCAAATGATTTAGTATTAGATGGTCGTAAGTTAGGTGGTATTTTAACGGAAACTAAGGTTAATCAAGGACAAATTACTCAAGCCGTTATTGGTGTGGGGATTAATTGGGCAAATCAAGTTCCAGAAACTGGAATTAATCTGCAATTATGGCAAAATTCCCAGAATTGTCAGATGATTCATCATCTGGAAATCTTAACCTCACAGGTTTTAATCGGAATTAAGTCCGGTATAGAGTGCCTACAGGTAGAAGGAATAAGCATACTTTTATCTCGCTACCTTGATCTACTCACAAATATGGGTGATCAGGTTTATGTCAATAATTTTTTAGGTAAAGTAGTTGGAGTAACTCAAGAGGGTAATCTGCGGTTAAAAATGGCAACTTATGATCCAAAAGCAGCTTTAACACCAGAAATTTCTGTCCAACCAGGTACAATTAGTTTGGGTTATCGTCAAACTTCTATTTAGTGATTCAGTTTGTTAAAAACTTAGTGCTTTGAGCAAAACCAATAACTGAGTGCAGCAAGTTGGGATTTAATATATAAGAGGATGTTTGATAGCTTGCGTGGTTTTAGCCATAAAGTTCTCTTGTCGGTATCAAAAGTTTTAGATCCCTCTAAATCTCCCTTAAAAAGGGAGAATTTGTTGACCGTTCCCCCTTTTTTAAGGGAGTTAGGGGGGATCTAAATGTGCCTAAAGTCACAGCGAAACACTTTATGGCTACGCCACGCTATGCCTGATGCCTCCGGCTCCCGCAGGGATACGGCACACTTCGTGAACGCTATTAAACAACCTCTAAGATTAGAGTTAATCCCACATGGTTCGACTGCGCGTTTTTGCCGAAGTTCAAAGTCCAAAATTGATTATTTATCCTTTATTACACACAACAAAAGAGAAAAAATGCCGCAGCACCATAAATCTGCCCATAAAAAATCTTACTCCGGTGGTACGAGTAAACGCTTGGCTTCTAGACTACCAGCACAAAGTCTCTGCTTATTAAGTAGTTTTAGTCTTATCGGTAGCGGGTTTGTAACTGCTCAAACAGAAACTTCATCAATAGACAACATTGTCCCCACTATTGAGAATTCTCAACCAACAGTAGTTGCAAATCCAGTTCAGAAAGAAACTATTGTTCCAGAAATAGTCAAGCAACAACCAGATTTTTCTGCCCGTCAAGCTAATCTGAGAAAGAGGCTAAATAGCAAAAGTGTTTCTGAATCAGAAAATGCTCAACCGACTGCTAGTGTAAGAATTTCTAAATCCAAAGCAGAAAATACTCAACCCGCTGCTAGTGTTAGTAAAGTTGATTCTGTAATTAAAAAACTCCCAGAAGTTTCTCAAGCAGGTAATAATTCTCAAGACATTACTAAGGATACAGAGAATAAACCCAAGGATTATAACAACGCTTATATTGATACCAATGAATACAATAGTGTGGCTGCGGAAAAATATCAACCACCTAGTTCTGTAGTGGTGACAGAACGGTCTAGCGGTTGTGGTCTAACTGTATCTATTAGACAAGATAGTTGCGCTGAAGCGAAACAAATTCCTACTGTAGCTAAGTCTAAAGAATCATCACCAACTTGGCTGAAGAAAAGTGAAATTGCTAAATTAACTCCAGTCTCTGTGCCAAATAAATTAGGCTGGAAAACTATAACTACAAACAGCAATCAAAGTGAGAATGTTGCTAAGAACATTACTGAAACTGTTGCTAGTAATGTCAGTAAAATTAGTCAACCTCAAAATAATTGGCGGATTTCCAGAACTAATACGAGCAGTCATACCAAGGCTGCCTATCATGCTAATCGCTTTATCCCCAGTCCTAGCGAGTTTAGTACAACAAAAGTGAGTTCTGCTCCTATCGCTCCCCAGGTAGGCAGTTTACCAGTACCAATGATGGAGGGTAATCTTGCCCCCCGTCCTAGTATGGTGTCTTATAACTTCGCTCTGGCATCAGTATTACCTGAAGTTCCTTATACTAATACCCTGGCCTATCGTGGCACTGTCGGTGGCGGAATGATCTTCCCTCTGGCTGCTGCTGCACCAATTACGTCTTTATTTGGCTGGCGGGTTCATCCTATCACAGGCGATCGCCGTTTTCACGCTGGTACAGACTTAGGAGCGCCCACAGGCACACCAATTTTAGCAGCAGCTAGGGGTCAAGTAGAATCTGCTAACTGGCAGGGTGGTTATGGTTTAGCTGTCACCATTAATCACAGTTCGGCGCAACAAAGTCTCTACGGGCATATGTCAGAAATCTTTGTTCAACCTGGTCAATGGGTAGAACCCGGAACTGTCATTGGTCGAGTTGGTAGCACCGGTAAATCTACTGGTCCCCACCTCCACTTTGAAATTCGTCACCTCACCCAAGATGGATGGGTTGCTGTTGACCCAGGTGTGCAGTTAGAAGGTGGCATCAGCCAGTTGGCACAAGGCACACAAGGCACAAAAACAGCCCAAGCTCAGTAATTAGGTGACAGTTGACAGTTGACAGTTGACCGTTGACCGTTGACCGTTGACCGTTGACCGTTGACAGGTGACAGGGGGCAGGGAATAGGAAACAGAGAGAATATTGATATTGTCTCTTACTTCTTGGCAGTCAACAGTCACCAGTCAACAGTCAACAGTCAACAGTCAACAGTCACCAGTCAACAGTCAACAGTCAACAGTCAACAGTCAACAGTCAACAGTCACCAGTCAACAGTCACCAGTCAACAGTCAACAGTCAACAGTCAACAGTCAACAGTCACCTATTCCTTCTCCAAATATCCATTTTCTGCTAGGAATGCAGTTGTAATTTCCTCTTGTTGATGGTGATTATTTCCAGGAGTTAGGAATTTTTCTACGTATTTACCGAGGATGTCTCCTTCCAGATTTACCCAACTACCGGCGATTAAATGACTTAAATTAGTTTCGCTATATGTGAGGGGGATGACTGCAACTGTAAATTGAGATGATTCTGATTTATATTCAGCTACGGTGAGGCTGATACCATTTACAGCAATGCTACCTTTAGGGACAATATAACGCGCGATCGCTTGTGGTGCAAGAAAGGTCATTTCCCACGAACTAGCCGTTTGTTCAGATGTAATTAACTGACCAATTCCGTCTACATGACCCATGACAAAATGACCGCCGACTTTACCACCCACCCGCAGTGACGCTTCTAAATTTACATATCTTTGTTGTGTTTCTTCTTTACCTAATGTTGTGCGGCGGAGGGTTTCTGGTGAAGCGGTGGCAATAAACCCATCCTTTAATATCTCTTCAACTGTGAGACAGACTCCATCTACTGCCACACTATCACCATAGGCTAAATCCTGAATAATCATCTCTGGCTGACTAAGATAACTAATCTGCCACGAATCTGCCGTTAAGGGTTTTATGGTTCCTAAACCTTGAATTAATCCTGTAAACACAGCTTTTGGGAAACTAATTTTATTTATTGCCTAATTTTGGCGGAAATCAACTAATAATTCTCGGAAAAAATGTAAAGCCTGTAAGTTTAATTTATTTCCCAATTCTGGTAAATGAATATTAACATATTAACATCAATCCCAAGGCATACTTGAATCATAAGATTAAAGAAGGATAAAATTATGAAGGATAAATAAATTAGTTGTTACGAGGGTATGTAATTGGCTCATTTATACCTGATCAGTAGATAGGACTTGCTGAAAGAAAGCCAAAGCGTTGATAGATAAATGTTTACAGAGTTTTATCAGCAAACAAGTGCAATATTATTGAAAATAGATGTTGAAAACCCTTGCATTTTCACTCTTCTATAACCGGATAAATTTGAGGACTCATTGGTGAACTCTTCTCTTCCTTCTTTCTTCCTTCTTCCTTCTTCCTTCTTCTTTCTTCCTTCGTGTCCTTCGTTCCTATATCCCTCCGGGACGCTCCGCGAACGTGGTTCAGTACGGGCGTATTGCTATACGCCCCTACTGACTCGGTGACTCCTAGCCCATGGCTTATGCCACGCTATCGGAGTTTAATAGAAGCATTATAGACAAGAAAATTCCTATGTTTATTTCTGTCCTAGAAAAAACTGAAGAAATGTATTACCTGCAACATAGTTCCAAGCGATTAAAGAATCTTAGAGGCTAAACCAATGATAGAAATGAAAGTCGCTGGTATAGCATTAGATGCGCTCACCCGCAGCCCGATTGTACTTCTGAAGGATGGTTCAGATCGTCGCGCTTTGCCCATTTACATCGGTCAGGAACAAGCTAGGGCAATTATGGGGGCGATGGAAAATCAAAAGCCTCCTCGACCTTTAACCCATGATCTGATTGTGAATATGTTGGAAATATGGAATATGACTTTAGATCGGGTCATTATTCATACTCTCCAAAAGGATACCTTTTATGCGGCGTTGATTCTTCAGCAAGGGGATGTCAAAAAAGAAATTGATGCTCGTCCCAGTGATGCGATAGCGATCGCTCTCAGGACAAATACCCCCATTTGGGTGATGGAAGAAGTCGTTGCTGATGCTTCTATTCCTGTAGATCGTGATGCTGATGAAGCTGAACAGGAAGCTTTCCGCGAATTTATTTCTAATCTTCGTCCTGAGGATTTAATTAAGCGCTTTGGTAATGGTGATTAAGTTGTGAATGCTGAGAATGGAGAAGAAAAAGAAAGTAGCAAAAAAGCTAAAATTTCGGCTTTTTTCTTCATACTCAACAATCATAACAAGTTGAGATTTCGCATCCTAGAAGACTCCACAAAAAAGATAATTCAATCTTGTGGGATGGGCATCTGGTTCCCTCCTGATAGATATTATTAGCAGGGACAGATGCCTGCACCACAAGAAATTTTGGGATATTTTTTTATTTGGAAGTCTCCTAGATCATCCAGGATTTCAACAGAGATAATTATAAAATACTTCCTAAGATAGATTTTTAACCATGATTATCTTCTATATCCCTATGTGCAATATTATGCTAATAGTTAGATGAGAATTATTTCAACTAGAAGTATTATTAAAGGTGTAGGATTATATTGATATTCATTGGTGTCAACTTAACGTAAAACCCATATCCTGTAAGGTATTCAAATTCCTTAGCGGTTGTTTGAAAAGTGGTATCAGGTATGATTGTTTACCCCCCTTAGTCCCCCCGACAGGTGTAGGTTTTTTACAATTGGGTTTTATGCGGGACTTGGAAGACAAGGAAGGAAAGTAGACAAGGGAGTGTGAAGAGAAAGAACCGGAAAATTCTGCCCGATATGTTCCCTATCTTCATGGGTTTTAATTCTTCTTTGTCCTTCTTCCTTGTCCACTTTCCCTCCTTGTCTGCCAAGTCTGGCCCCTATTATAAATCTCAATGTAAAAAACCTACACCTGTCAGCCTTAGTCCCCCCTTTCCAAGGCTGCGGTGTACGCACAAGTCTTACCTGTCTTAGTTTCGGCCTATTTCGTCCCCTAAATCCCCCAATTTTGGGGGACTTTGAAAATTCTTGTTCCCCCAATTTTGGGGGTTAGGGGGCGATTCAATCACTTGTGTGTACACCGCAGCTTTCCAACAGAAAATCAAGTCACCTCTCTAAAGAGAGGTGAGGGTTAGGGAGGGGTAAAATAACATTTGGTACACCAGTTCATTCATCCTCTTAGTCCACTGAGCGTGGACTTGAGCTATTAGACAGGGAATTTATTCCCACCGCGGGTGTGGAAGCCGACGGATAAGTAGGGGCGTATTGCAATACGCCCCTAATTAAAAAATACGCCCTTACTTAAGTTGACACCAATGATTGCTATTAAAGTATTAAAAATAGTAAAATCATTTTTTTCATAGCTAAGATACAGGTGCAAAAACCTCAATGTTAAATATTCATTATTTGAGGATAAAATATTTACCGACAATACTTGCACGGCTAGGGGTAGTCAAAGTTACTAGTGTAATCGCTATCTTCATTGGTAGTTTGGTAATACTAGGTTGGTATTTTGATATTGAAATTCTTAAAAAGGGCTTTCCAGGTAGTCCTGCCACAATGAAGGCGAATACAGCACTGTGTTTTTTGTTGTCTGGATTGTCCCTCTGGCTATCCCAAATCATAGCGGCTCGGAGGATAAGTTTAGGGGAAACAGAGACAGAGGTAAATAATAGGAATTCTCCCCGTCGGTATTTTCTTTATTTGTGGCTGGCTCGATTTTGTGCGGTAACAGTAACTGGAATTGGTTTACTGACCCTTATTCAATATTTGTTTGACTGGAATTTCGGTATTGACGAACTGTTATTTCCGGACTCACCAATAGTAGTGACGACATCCCATGCTGGACGGATGGGGATTAATACGGCAACAAGTTTTACGCTAATTGGTTTAGCACTATATTTCATTGTTCAGCCAAAAAAACAGCTTACCTATTGGTCTACCCAAATTTTTGCCCTCATAGTCGCTTTTATTTCCTTAGAGTCGTTGCTGGGTTATGCCTACGAACAGAAAATTCTCTATGGTGTTACCCGATATACAACATCAATGGCATTGCATACGGCACTGACTTTAATGGCGTTATCTATCGGCATTCTGTGGGCGGGTTCAAAACATGGTTTAATGCAGGTAATAACCAGTAAGAGTGATGGTGGTTTAATAGCTCGGCGTTTATTATTCCCAGCAATAACAGTACCTTTTGTTGTCGGTTGGTTAATACTTAAAGGTTTACAAGGGAGGATGTATGATCCTGTCCTTGCCATTTCACTGTTTGCTACTATTCTAATTATAATTTTTAGCGTTTTAATTTGGCAAATGGCTATGGTAATTGATCGCCTTAGTCGTCAGCGTAAAAGCACCCAAGCAGCATTGAAAGAAAATGAAGAGAAACTGCAAAGTTTCGTCAACGCTAATATTATTGGGATTTTATTTAGCAATATTGATGGGAGTATTTACCAAGGAAACGACGAATTTCTGAGAATAGTTGGTTATACACAAGAGGATTTATTAGCTGGGAGGATAAATTGGTGGAATCTGACACCACCAGAATATATAGATTTTGATGAACAAGTAATCGCTCAAGCCCAGTCTAGTGCGGATGCCAATTGTGTACCATTTAACAAAGAATATATTCGCAAAGATGGTAGTCGTGTTTCCGTGTTAGTTGGTTTTGTGTTACTGGGAGAAGAACGGGAGAAAGCAGTATGCTTTATTCTAGATTTAACGGAACAGCAAGCTGCACTTCGTCAACTCCAAGAAGCAGAAGCGGCACAACAAAAATTAGTATCCGTGATCGAAAATAGCTCAGACTTTATTGGGATAGCTACTCTTACAGGACAAGCTACTTATATCAATGAGGCGGGGCAAAAGTTGGTTGGGCTGACAAGCATGGAAGAGGTAAAGCAAAAGCAAATATCAGATTTCATCATTTCGGCAGATCAGGCATATCTACAAGAGCATATTTTACCAACTGCAATCAAAGTTGGACGTTGGCAAGGAGAATTTCGTTTCCGTAACTTTGAGACAGGCCAAGCAATACCCGTTGATTATCAACTCTTCACTATCAATGATAGAAACACAGGAGAGCCAATAGCCTTCGCTACTGTGACACGGAATATTACCGATAAAAAGCAGACTGAGGAAAAAATCCTCCAACTCAACCAAAAATTACAGCGAAAAGTCACCGAGTTACAAACTTTGTTGGACATGATTCCTATTGGTATTGGCATCGCAAAAGATCCAGAATGCAAAACTATTAACATGAATCCGGCTTTTGCCAAGTTACTAAGGATGCAGACTGATCAAAATGGCTCTCTTACTGCTCCCCCAGAAGAAAGGCCAACAAAATTTAAAGTGTTCCATGAAGGTAAAGAACTGACCGAAACAGAACTGCCCATGCAGTATTCTGCGGCTCATGGTGTAGAAATTTTGGATTTTGAAGTTGATGTTGTCTATGACGATGGCACAGTCATGACTTTGTTAGAGTCTGTCACCCCGCTATTTAGTGAAGATGGTAAAACCAGAGGATGTATCGGAGCATTCTTAGATATTACAGGGCGAAAGCAGTCCGAGAATTTGCTGCGAAATCACCAAAAATGGCTAGAGGATGTACTTAACTGGATACCGATTCCAGTAATATTTCTCGAACCAGTAACGGCGCGGGTGACATTTTCTAATCAAGCTGCTGATAAATTAGCTGGGGGTGAATTTCCCAAAAACAAACCAGCGGAAGAATATCACACTATTTACCATTGTACGGATGCCGCAGGTAATCGCATCCCTAATGAACAAATGCCAGGGGTGCGAGTGGCGCGTGGAGAAAGTTTGGTGGGAGTTGAGGTAGACTGGCATACATCTAAAGGTATTTACTCTCTTCTCATATATTCTGATGCTCTGCCAGCTATACACGGTTATCCAATAACCTGTATTATGACCTTCCAAGATGTTACTAAACTCAAACAAATTCAAAAAGATCTGTTATCAGGCTACAAAAATCTCCAGCTACTATTTAATACGGCTAACAGTCTCCTATCTACCCAGCAACCATTAGCATTGATTGACAGTATTTTTCAACAACTAGCAGAGCAGATTGATTTGGATGTTTACTTTAACTATGCGGTTGAAGGAAACTCTCAGGTGATGCGGTTAGTTTCTTATGAAGGTATTTCTGAGGAATTGGCTGAAAAAATTGAAATGCTGGAGTTTGGTCAAGGTCTGTGCGGTACTGTAGCTCAGACACTCCAGACAATTGCTTTAGATCATGTTCAGGAATCTACCGACCCAAAAACAGAGATACTCCGCTCTCTGGGAATTAAAACTTTTTATGGTTATCCGTTGATTGCTCAGGGACGACTGATTGGGACTCTTTCTTTTGGTAGTCGGAGTCTGTGTAAATTCAATGAAACTCAAAAATCTCTGATGCAAGCAGTGTGTGACCAAATAGCGATCGCTAAGGATAGAGCTAATTTGATCGCTTCCTTACAGGTACAAACTGAGGAGTTACGGGATGCTAACCGGATGAAAGATGAGTTTTTGGCGGTTTTATCCCATGAATTGCGATCGCCTCTCAATGCCATAGTCGGCTGGTCTCATCTACTACAGATTCGCAAGTTCAGCGAAGATCAGATGGCACAAGGTTTAGAAACTATAGAGCGCAATGCGAAGATGCAAAACCAGCTAATTGATGATCTGTTGGATATTTCGCGCATCACTAGAGGCAAGTTGAAGTTTAATCCTCGGAATTGCGATTTAGTTCCCATCATTAAGTTAGCAATTGATACTGTCTCCCTAGCTGCCCAAGCGAAGGAAATCAATTTGCACTTTTACCCCTATTCTGAAGAGTCTGGGGAGTTGGGAACCCAAACAAGGCAGTTAGCCTCTTCTGTGATTGTTTCCGGTGATAGCGATCGCTTACAACAGATTATCTGGAATTTGTTAATCAATGCTATCAAGTTCACACCCCAAGGCGGTAATGTAGAAATCAGACTAAATAAGACTGGGATTTGCAGCCCAGAGCTAAAAAGTGATCATCCTCAATTGACAAAATATGCTGAAATTCAAGTAATTGACGACGGAGTTGGGATTACTGCTGATTTCCTCCCCTACGTCTTTGATCGCTTTCGTCAAGCTGATAGTTCCAGCACTAGGTCTTATGGTGGACTAGGACTGGGATTATCACTCGTGCGCCATTTAACAGAAATGCATGGTGGTACTGTTGATGTCGAAAGTTTAGGTGAAAATCAAGGATCAACATTTACAGTCAAAATACCACTCCTAGAAGCAAGCAGAAATGCCCAGGAGCAAAAGTTTGAGGGAGAAACAGAAAAATCTCCTTCTGTCTTGCTGGGTTCTTCAGCCTGTTTGCCAATACTTGAAGGCGTAAAAGTGTTAGTTGTAGATGACGAAGCTGATAGTCGTGAATTTATTGCTATGGTACTCAAAGAATGTCAAGCAGAAGTTACAGCAGTGACATCTGTGCCAGAAGCATTGCAAATGCTGATCCAATGGCAACCTGATGTTTTAGTTAGTGATATTGGGATGCCAGGAGAAGATGGTTACTCTTTAATTCGTAAAGTGCGATCGCTATCTCCACAAAAAGGCGGAAATATTCCCGCAGCCGCATTAACAGCTTATGCAGGTGTAGAAGATAGAATGCGAGCTATCCAGACAGGCTTTCAGTTGTATTTGCCTAAGCCCATTGAACCAGAGGAATTGGCTACAGTTGTGGCTAGTTTGGTGAAACACAATGTGCTAAGTCCGGATTTATAAACGGTTGTGTAGAAGAATTTTGCAAAACAGGCACTACTTTGGATTAAATCCGTCAAATATCTTGATTTTATTCAAAAATATCAAACGGTAGGGGCAATCCCCCCGTGGTTGCCCTGAAACGATAGGGGCAATCCCCCCCTGACAGGTGTAGGTTTTTTACAATTGGGTGAGGACAGGACTTGGAAGACAAGGCAGACAAGGTGACAAGGGAGGAAAACCGGACAAGAAATGGATGATTGGTCATAAAACAAACCATAAATTGGGTATTTTATGGATAAAATCTTCCTTGTCTACTATCCCTCCTTGTCTTCCTGGTCTTGCCTTTACAGAGAATATTAAAAACCTACACCTGTCAGGCAATCCCCCCGTGGTTGCCCTCAAACGGTAGGGGCAATCCCCCCGTGGTTGCCCCTCTCCTTCTTCAATACAATGGTTTCAAATTAAAATGAAATTCAATTTCCATAAATTTAGTTCTCAGAAACTACTGAAAAAGTTATTTCTGCCTTTGTTTTTAATTTCCCTACTCATGGTTTTTTGGGAAAACAGCTTTATACCGGTTATCGCACAAGAAGGATCACGTCAAGAAATTCGTGGTGTGTGGATGACAAATAATGATCTGAATATTCTTAGAGATAGGACTAAAGTTCAGGAAGCAGTAATCCAACTGCAAAAACTCAATTTTAACACTATCTATCCTGTAGTTTGGAATTCTGGTTATGTCATGTATCCTAGTGCTGTAGCCAAGCGGTTAGAAATTCAACCATTTGTATTTCAAGGACTAGATGGACATGATATTCTTGCCGATTTAATTGATAAATCTCATCGGCAAAATTTACTGGTAATTCCCTGGTTTGAATTTGGGTTTATGGTTCCTCCCAGTTCAGAATTAGCCATGAATAAACCAGAATGGCTCACACAAAAAAAAGATGGTAGTAAACTATCTGTTGGTGCTGCTGGTGAGGTTTCTTGGTTAAATCCATTTCATCCACAAGTACAACAGTTTATTAGCGATTTACTTGTAGAACTTACAAACAAATATAATCTTGATGGTATCCAATTTGATGATCATATGAGTTTACCTTCTGAATTTGGCTACGATAAATATACAGTTGCCTTATATCAACAAGAAACCCAAAAAACTCCACCAAGTGATCCTCAAGATCCAGAATGGATAAATTGGCGGGCCAATAAGATTACAGATTTTATGGTGAGACTTAACCAAACAGTTAAACAGATAAAACCGAAAATGATTTTCTCTGTCTCTCCTAATTACTATGATTATGCCTATAAATTTCACCTTCAAGATTGGTTAAATTGGGTGAGATTAGATATAGTAGATGAGTTAATTGTGCAAGTTTATCGGGAGAATTTAGATCATTTTATTGATAAACTTTCCCGTCCAGAAATGGCAGAAGTAAAACAAAAAATTCCAGCGGGAATCGGTATCATGGCAGGTTTAAGAACTAAACCCGTATCAATTCAACAGATTCAATCTCAAGTTCGTGCTGCCCAACAACGGGGACTCGGTGTAGCTTTTTTCTATTATGAAAGTCTTTGGAATACTGCACCAGAACCATTAAAAGAACGTTTGGCTGGATTTCAAAGTTTATTTCCATATCCTGCATTAAGAACGGTTGTAGAGTCTGGGAAAGGGGCAATAAATCCAGAAGGGGAAACGAATCTAACTGTGACTGACAAAATACCATTTTAATATGTCATTTGATTGATTTTTTATTGAGATTAGGACTTACGCATTGACAAAAATATCAAATATTTATGGCTGTAGAAACCACATTTATCGGAGGGGTTTAGCAGTGATCACTGGTGTCAACTTAGCCCAAAAATGCCTTATCTGTAGGCTTCTACACCCTCTTAAGGAATACCAGCTTGGTTGAAAATTTGTTCAGCAGAAATTACCAAACCTGGAAAAAGAGCATCTTCTAAACTATCTGTACCGTGCTTAGTTTGTGGACGGACATCAGGATAAAATATAGTTACAGTTTTCGATTTAGGATCTATTACCCAAACTCTCATCACATCAGCATCAAGATAATCACTAGCTTTAGCACTCATCTCTCCAAAAGATTGATCAGGTGATATAATTTCAATTACTAAATCTGGGGGAATTGGACAAGCTTCATTTTCAATCACATCACTAGAAAAACGAGCATAAGAAATATATAATAAGTCTGGTACAGGAACCCAATCCTGACCACGCTTTTTTAAAATAACCGCCCATTCTACTCCAACTTCACCTTTATTCTCTGCCCATTGGGTGAGAATTATACACAATGCAATAGTTAATCTGGAATGGAATCTTTTTGGTGACATTTTTGGTTTTGCTTCCCCATTAACTAATTCATAAGTGATATCCTCTTCGGGAAGATTCAGAAACTCTTGTAATGTCAGTTGATGTTTAATAGAAATCATAACTAACTTTCTTTTTGGCAATGATTACATGATATCTTAAATAAATAAGATTTTGTTTGTCTGAATCAGGATATATGCCTAACGCCACACTTCGCTATCAGGATTTAAGGATTAACAGGATTTTAATTCCTAATTATCTGAATTTTTTGTCTGCATCAGGATACCCAGGATTTAAGGATTAACAGGATTTTAATTCCTAATTATCTGAATTTTTTGTCTGAATCAGGATACCCAGGATTTAAGGATTAACAGGATTTTAATTCCTAATTATCTGAATTTTTTGTCTGCATCAGGATACCCAGGATTTAAGGATTAACAGGATTTTAATTCCTAATTATCTGAATTTTTTGTCTGCATCAGGATACCCAGGATTTAAGGATTAACAGGATTTTAATTCCTAATTATCTGAATTTTTTGTCTGCATCAGGATACCCAGGATTTAAGGATTAACAGGATTTTAATTCCTAATTATCTGAATTTTTTGTCTGAATCAGGATACCCAGGATTTAAGGATTAACAGGATTGATAATAGATATTTTATTAATTACCCATTACCAATAACTAACCTCAAGTAGATAACTAGTGGTCTGTCAAGAACTAATTGACGGGTTCATTCGTTGCCATTTTGATTCTTCCTTCTTCCTTCTTCCTTCGTGTCCTTCGTTCCTATATCCCTCCGGGACGCTCCGCGAACGTGGTTCGTTTCTTATCCGTCAAAATTTACTTGACAGACTACTAGTACAGTACGGCGTAAGTTAATGAACCATTCCGAATCAGTGAAAAGCTTATGCTGTATTCATTCTAAATTCTAAATTCTAAATTCCGCCTTGCGGTACTAGCAACTTAATTTAATAGGCTCTACAGATCCCCTTGTGATCAAACATCCTTTTTATATATCTAAAACCATTGGTGTACAAGGGTTTCATCTAAATTAATAGACCACAAATAGAAGAAGAATTAATTACCGTTAAGTTGACACCAATGAGCAGTTCTAAACCCCTACCCCAAGGTTGATTTATCGGTAATAATAGAATTGGTTGCAGCCTGAAATCAGGTATTTTAGTAAAGGCATATCATAATTGATTTGTACAGTGCGTAAGTCCTAGAGATTTAGGAATTAGTTTGTAAATAATCAATTGCGGCTGCTAATTTATCAGGATAACCTTCAGCAAATCTTTCAAACCATAATCCTTCTGATGATAATGGATCTAACTTAGCTAACCATTGTTTAGCAGGTTTTTCTAGGGCTTTTTTTTGTTCAGCTTGAAGTTTGGCTTGACGAATTTTCTCCTGTGTTAATTCTTCTTTTTTTCGCAGTTGTTCAGCCGCATCTTGTTCTGCTAAATCAGCTTTAACATCTGCTAATAATTTATCTACAAATACATCAGACTTAGTAGCAGGTGAATGTATAAATTGAATTGGGGGTAAATTATTCTGTAATCCTGTTTTATTTTCAGCAAAATCAGCTTGTACTTCTGATAGCAACTTATCTATAAATACATCTGATTTTATTGTCGGTGAAATCAATTTAACTGGGGCTAAATTATTCTGTTGTGCTGTGGTTTTTGCTTCTGTATATTCAGTTTTAATTTCAGATAAAAGCTTATCAATAGAATCCATATCTATAATTCCTTAAAAAATATATTACCATCGAAGTTTGGTGGGCAATGCCCACCAAACCCTACCCATTAATCATTAATCATTAATCGCATTAAGTAAAACTTCTGATAAACTCATATCTTCCATATCATCCATTGTGATAGTGTCGCAAATATCAAACTTAGCACCTGCACTTTGTAGTTCATCATCCAAGATTTTCAAAAAGCGGGTAGCTTGAGGATCATTACCAACCTGAATAAAGGAAATAGCCAATTCTTCATCTTTATCCAGACGACGAGAAGCTTCAATAATGACCTTCATTACTGCTTTGCGATCATCTGGTTCACCATCAGTAACTACTAAAATTGTTTCTCCATTCGGTTTATTTGTACCGGAGGCTTTGCGTTGTAGATAATCATCAGTAGCGTGTTTTAAAACACCAGCTAAATCTGTTGTTCCCGAAGGATCATTTTCTGTGAAAATCTGTAATACTTTGGCAGATGTAACATTTTCATAACGTTTAAATCTCCCAGAAAACAAGTAAATAGTAATGCCATCTGGATCAAATTGTTCACATTTACTTGCTAAGGCAAAAGTAGATTCTTGTGCTGTTGCCCATCTAGTTCTCCCACCTTTTTGATCTGGGGTAGCCATGCTACCGCTTTTATCAATAATTAAGGTGTAATCACGGTTTTCTAGCATGACTAAACTCTCCAGATATTAGTGTTTTTGTTAATTAATCAGTGATGGCATTCATTAAAACATCAGCCAAACTCATATCTTCTAAATCATCTAAAGTAATGGTGTCACAAATATCAAATTTTGCCCCAACACCTTCTAATTGATCATCTAAGGCTTTGAGAAATTTGGTTGCTTGCGGATCTGAACCAACTTGAATCATGGAAATTCCTAATTCTTCATCTTTTTCCATTTGTTGGGTAGCACGGATGATGATTTCAAATACGGCTTTGCGATCATCTGGTTCCCCGTCAGTAATAACTAAAATGGTTTCTCCATTAAGTTTTGTTGTCCCAGCGGTTTTGCGTTGAAAGTAGTTATTCAGGGCATCTTGGAGTACACTTCCTAAGTTAGTCGTACCTGCTGGATCATTTTCCTGAAATATCTGGGCTACTTTGGCAGCAGTAACATTTTCATAACGTTTAAATTTGCCGGAAAAAACGTAAACTGTAATGCCATCAGGATCAAATTCTTCACACTTTCTGGCTAAAGCAATGGTAGATTCTTCGGCTATCTTCCATCTACTTCTACCACCCACTTGATCTGGTGTGGACATACTGCCACTTTTGTCAATAATTAAGGTATAATCTCTATCGCTCATCATAATTGCCCTATTGTTATTTTTCTATCTCTATTTTAACTGTTGAGTATGAATACAGCATTATCAATAGTAATATTTTTTAAAGGCAAGAGCCAAGAGGCACAGTATACTGCAAACGGTTTATAATTTAACCAAATATGGAACCTCTCTCCCAACCTCTCCCCGCAACGGGGAGAGGCTTTGAGCCTGTTCGTTATATTATAAAAAAGTCCAAGTTCTAGCCGTTTTGAGGATAAAGTAATTAATTGTTAATTACTAGTTTTGGACTTAGGGTAAGCAATGCGTTTGTGATGAAATTGTTGCCAAACATCTACAAAGATTTGGGCAATTTTTGGCATTTCTTCTCTTGTCAATCCTGAATCTATTAATTGTTCATCTTGCCATTTTGCTTTGAGAATATTATTCAGCATATTTAATGCTTTTTCTGGAGTTGCATCTTTAAGACTTCTTAATGCGGCTTCACAAGAATCTGCTAACATAACGATTCCTGTTTCCCGTGATTGGGGTATAGGTCCATCATAACAAAAATCGGCTTTATCTACGATGATATGCGGATTTTCTTGAGCTATTTGTTGTGCTTGGTGATAAAAATAGGCGATCGCCATTGTTCCTTGATGTTCGGGAATAAAAGCCTGAATTGCCGTTGGTAAACTGTGTTTCTTGGCCATTACTAACCCTTCCGTAACGTGCTTTTTAATTAGTCTTGCACTTTCCCAAGGATCTTTAATTTCTGTTTCATGTTTATTAGGACTACCAATTTGATTTTCAATAAATCCTAGAGGATCGTGCATTTTCCCAATATCATGATATAGAGTTCCAGCCCTAACTAACTCTACATTACATCCCAATTGTTTAGCCGCAGCTTCCGCTAAAGTTGCCACTAATAAAGTATGTTGAAAAGTTCCTGGAGTTTCTGTAGCTAGTCGCTTTAATAATGGGCGGTTGGGGTTAGCTAATTCCGCCAACCGGATGGGGGTAATGACATCAAATAGTGTTTCTAAATAAGGACTTAAACCCAAAGCCACAACACTCCAAGATAAGCCAGAGACAGCAAATAAACCTGCTTCTTGGAGAACATACCAACCTGAACCAAATACCCCACCAGTGAGAATTTTTAATAATAAGAATACCCCACCTTGGGTTAAGGCAGTGATAACACCTAATAATGCTAGTTCTTCACGCGATCGCAATCTATGCGCTACATAACTACTTAACATTCCTCCCGCAGCCCCAGCCAGCAATACCAAAATATTTGTATCGGTGGTAATCGGTAGTACCAACGACAATAGCCCCACCACTGTTATCCCTATAGTTGGGCCATAGAAACTGCCTAATAATAAACCAATAGCGCTCCATGTAGTATAGGGTAAACTCATTGCTAATACTCCGGGAACACTGATGGTAAGTAGTAAAACTAATAGGCGATCGCGTTGTCGCAAATAGTTATGACTTTTTCTTTCTAACCAAACAAAAATTCCAATTACTAGCGTAATAAGTATGGAAACAACTGTTAAACCCATCCAATTCACTTGGCGGAAAATCAGGCGATAATGTTCTAATACCTGAAATTTCCTGATTGTAATTTTTTCTCCTTTACTAACAATTATCTCTCCTTTTTCTACCTGCATCATTACAGATGGTATTTTATTGGCTACCAGTTCACCTTGTTGTTTAGTTTGTGCTTCATCTTGTTTAATATTTGGCTTTAGTACGGCTAATAATACATTTTTTGCTAATGGTTCAGCTTCACTAGGTACAGATAATTCTACTTGCAAACTAACTGCATCATTCAAAATAGTTTTAGGTAATCCAGCAGATATACCTTGGGCAAGAATTCGCTCGGCAATTTTATGAATTCCAGTTTGTGTTTTTAACCAATCATTATCAGTTAAATCTAAAATAATAGGTTCTATATAAATTTTTTTTACTTGTCCAGTTTCTAGTTGTGATGCTTTCTTAATAGCTTGATTATATCCTTGCCTAACTTGTGATATTTGATTAATCAGTTCTAAAAAATCAGATTCTGATGCAGTAAATTGATCAGCTTCCAGTTCTGATAATGCTTGAATAAAAGATGCTTCATCACTATGATTTCCATAACTAGGCAAAGGTAATCCTGGAAAATTTGATGAATTAGAGAGTTTTTTGCCATTTATTAAACTTTGCGGCAGTAACAACAATTTTGAACTTTGTTTTTTTAAATTCTGTTTTCTATTATTTTCTAAAGTTCCTGTGATTTTCTGCCATTCCGATTCAGGAAAAGTCCTAAGATAACGTTGAGTAGAAATTGATAACCGTGAAGTGTCAGCAAAGGGAAAAGTACCAACTATCCCCCGCAATTGATTACTTTTATCGAAAATTTCTTCTAAATACTCATTGATTTCCTCATTTATTTGGTTATCAATCATCAAAATTGGCGCAGATCTATCTATAGCATTTTGTCGTTGCTGTTCTGTCTCCTGTCGATCTTCAATATGATCCGAATAGGGAGCAATAAATGTTTGGAAAGCAATATTATCAACTTTCATTCTTGGTTGATTATATAAGTCATGACCCACTACACTTGTTAGTGATAATATGGCCAACACCAAAATTAGTGAGGCGCGTTTTTGGTGTACCCATCTGAAAATAACTTTATCAATACCACTGGTTTTTCTAACTAATTTAACAGTTGATTTTTGTGTCTGTCCCCGTTTTCCTTGTTTTCCCTGGTGACTATGTGCTGATAAATACAGAAGTAGATTATTGAAAAAATTCCTATGCAGTTTCTGTTGACACTTTCCTTCACAAAATAGGATTTTATACTGTCGCTGCCATTGCCTTAATTGCTGACTCAAGGAATGCAAAAATTGCTGCGTTTTCATCTTTCCTGCCGCGAAATACCCCAAATATGGCTAATGCCTCCGGCACGCTATCGTGAACGCCGCCCAAGCTGCATAACAACTTCAGGAGGGATAGCGGTTCGCATTTTAACCCTTTTAGGATTAAATACTACAGTCTCCAAGTGTCCGGTACAATTAACCGCCTGCTTCGCTGAATTAGAGGACTTCACAAAAAAGATGATCCAATCTTGTGGGATGGGCATCCTGCCCGTCCTGATATTATTAGCAGGCTGTTTGGCCTGCACCACAAGAAATTTTGGCATATTTTTTTATTTGGAAGTCTCTTAAATTATTTCAGCGTCTACGGATAATATGAGGAGCTGCAAAAATAGTATATCTTGTCTCTACAAATTTGCCACAATCATTACTAAAGTTATAAACTCCAGACCACACCGCCATCATTGTATCGGCTAATTTTAATATTTGGGTAAAATTCTCAAGTCCCCAGGCTGGGGAGTTAGTGACTGAGGGGGAAATTTGCCAATTTACAGGTATACCAACTGTAGTGTTATATGACCCCGATAATACTCCAGCGATCGCACCTGTAACATTTTGATTGGCAAAATCGTGATTTTGATTAGCTCGTAATACAGTTAGGGGAAAGTCTTCTAGGGTACTCAGAAAGCAGTAAAAAGCTAAACCAATATTACTAGTTAATTTTTCTGCACTGCTTAATTCCCTTCGTGCTGTTTCTAGTCCCGCACCTTTTTTTAATAAGTCATTGACTTTTATTAATTGTTGTGGTAAAGAAGTTGATGTTTGATCTAAAAAACTAACCATTTCAGAAATGAGGCTATGGGGGTTAAGTTTTTCATTGAGGGATTGAGCGATCGCATATCCTATGATTAAACTAGCATCTCTTACCACTGGCTCATTTTGCCAATTCCATATTTTTTGCACTTCTAGGATATTTTCTCGCATTTTCCCAGTATCTTCATGAAAAAATATCGCCACTGGTAATGTAGCGAGAATTATTTGTCCCCAGGAGTTAATATTTGTTTCTAATTTAATATTTGCTTGTTGTTGACGCTTTAACCAGTCATCTACATCCAACTTGCCTAAACTGATTAAACTTTCCGTACCTAAAACGGCAATTTTACCCAAATTAAAACTATTCGGTTTAGCTAAACTCTCTCCTAAAAAAGCTCCTAGAAAAGCACCCCTAACCCGATTAACGAGAGAATAACGCATAATTCATCCTTGGTAATTGGTAATTATTTCCTAATTTCCTGTTACCTATTACCCATTACTCATTACCCATTACCTATTACTGCCGTAAATGATACACTAGTGCTTGTAAGCCTAATAGATAACTTTGAGCGCCAAAGCCACTTATTTGACCAATTACCACTGGTGCGATATAAGAATGATGGCGGAAATCTTCCCGACGATAAATATTACTCAGATGTACTTCAACAGTAGGTAAATTAACAGCAGCGATCGCATCTCGCAAAGCTACACTAGTATGAGTGTAAGCTCCAGCATTAATGACAATTCCCTGATTTTTGCCTAATGCTCCGTGAATAGCATCTACTAAAACCCCTTCATGATTTGACTGCACAGACGACACTTTCGCTTGTAGTTCCATAGCTTTGGACTCTAACAAGCGATTAATTTCTGCCAAGGTTAAAGAACCATAAATGCCGGGTTCTCTGAGTCCTAGCAAATTTAGATTTGGACCGTGCAGCACCAGAATACTTAAAGCTGGCAAATTCAACCCTCACACCTTCAAGATTTTAACGACGGCCCATAGAACGTTCATGGACAGGAATCGGAATCAGTTCCGGTTCCGGCTCAGTTTCTGGACCTAGCAGGCTATCAATTAACTTCCGCGCTAATTCTTTTAGCTTTTCCAGCAGCTTTTCTATATAATCCATTAAACTGACCGCTCCTGAGATACTACCTCAATTTTATTTAACCGGGTCGCAAAAACCGGCATATTATCGCACCTTTAGCCTTTATGGGGTTGACACATTTCCATAAAAATGGTATTAGATACCAGGAAATTCTAATTTTGTGTTCTCCCTTACTTATTAGATTATCACATCCTTAATTAGTAATGGGTAATTGGTGATATGAATTCAGGAGTCACCGAATCAGGAGTCACCGAATCAGGAGTCACCGAATCAGGAAGAAGGAAGAAGGAGTCACCGAAGAAGGAAGAAGGAAGAAGGAGCGTCCCGGAGGGATATAGGAACGAAGGACACGAAGAAAGAAGGAAGAAGATCACTCTGCTCCCTGGGTCTAACTTAACTTGCAGCGTCTTTCTTTTTCCCTCTAGAGGTTGTTGATTTAGTAGTAGTTGACTTAGTAGTTGATTTAGTGCTTTTGCGAGGAGATTTTGTAGATGCTTTGGCGGAAAGTAATTCGATAGCTGTCGATAACGTGATATTTTCTACTGATTCACCTTCAGGAATACTGGCATTAGTTTTCCCATGTTTAATGTAAGGTCCATAGGGTCCATCATAGATATTGACTGGGGAATCATCTTCTGGATGTAAACCCAACTCCCGTAAAGCTTCTTTGGACTTACTCTTGCTGGACGCACGCCCTTTTTTGGGTTCTGCCAATAATTCTAAAGCCCGATTTAAAGAAATTGTCAAGACATCATCTGTAGATTTTAGGGAACGGTAATCTTTTCCCTCTTTCCCTTGATCATGGACAACATAGGGGCCAAATCGTCCTAAACTAGTTTGGATTTTACCACCAGTTTCTGGGTGAGTTCCCAAGGCACGGGGGAGGGATAATAAACCAACAGCCATGTCTAAAGTGACTGTTTCCGGTGTTACACCTTTGAGTAAAGAAGCTTGTTTAGGTTTGGGATTTTCTTCAGTTTTATCGCCTAACTGAACGTAGGGACCATAAGTACCAAGTTTGATATAAATTGGTTCTCCAGTTTCCGGGTGACGACCAAGTTGGTCTGGTCCGACGGTTTTTTGTTTGAGGAGAATTTCCACCTGTTTGGGGTTCAGGTCAGCCGGTGTGAGGTTTTTGGGGATAGAAGCTGTAATTACTTCCTCACCATTGGTAACTTCGATGTAAGGCCCATATTTACCAATTCGGACTTTAGCATCTAAATTTTCTAGTTGTACAGTTCTGGCTTGACTAGCATCAATTTCGGTTTCTCGTTCCCTGACTAAAGTTTCTAAACCTTTTTCACCAAGATAAAATTTCTTTAAGTAAGGTAGCCATTTAGCTTCACCTGTGGCAATTTCATCCAAGGTTTGCTCCATTTTAGAAGTAAAACTGGGATCAACAATATCGGGAAAATGTTTTTCCAGTAAATCAGTCACAGCAAAAGCGGTGAAAGTGGGAACTAGGGCATTATTCACCAGTTGGGCATAATCTTTATCAATGATTGTGCCAATAATGCTGGCGTAGGTACTAGGACGACCAATACCTTCACTTTCTAAGGTTTTAACGAGAGTTGCTTCGGTGTAACGGGCGGGAGGTTGGGTTTCATGTCCTACCGCTGCGAGTTCATTACATTGAGGATGATCTCCAACTTTAAGAGCAGGTAAAATTACTTCTTGATCTTCTAAAGCGGCTTCAGGATCATCAGAACCTTCTACATAGGCGCGGAGGTATCCTGGAAAATCTATGCGCTTACCAGAGGAACGAAAACCAGCGTCTTCCACTTGAATCTGCACAGTAACTTGAGTTTGGCGAGAGTCAGCCATTTGACAAGCGACAGTGCGTTTCCAAATCAAGTCATATACAGCAAATTCTCTTCCACCTAAACCGGTTTCTTGGGGCGTGCGGAAACTGCTACCAGCGGGACGAATGGCTTCGTGTGCTTCTTGTGCGCCTTTAGATTTGGTTGTGTATTGTCTTGGTTGGGGACTAAGATATTCTTTCCCGTATTTTTGTTCTACACAATTGCGGGCGGCGGTAATCGCTTGATCGGATAAATGCACCGAATCTGTCCGCATATAGGTAATATACCCTTGCTCATACAAATTCTGGGCAACCCGCATGGTATCCCGTGCCGTCAAGCGCAATTTGCGGTTAGATTCTTGTTGTAGTGTGGAAGTAGTGAATGGTGGTGCAGGTTTGCGGGTGACAGGACGTTCTTCCATCTCTGTCACTGTCCAAGGTTTTCCTTCTAGGCGGGTTCTTAGGGCTTCGGCTTCGGCTTCGTTGAGTAAGACGACATTGCGACCTGCGGTAATTCTGCCCGTTGTTGAGTCGAAATCGCTGCCTGTAGCAACTTTTGTGCCTCCTAGAGCTATTAGCACGGCACTGAAAGGAGTTTTTTCTTGCTCAAGAATGGCTTTTAAATCCCAATATGTACCTTCATGGAAGGCTCTGCGTTGTCGTTCTTTTGTGACTAATAATCTGACTGCTACAGATTGCACTCGCCCAGCGGATAACCCCCAGGCAATTTTTTTCCACAGCAGCGGCGATAGGGTATATCCTACCAAGCGATCTAAAATCCGCCGGGTTTCTTGGGCGCGAACTAACTGCTCATCAATGGTGCGGCAGTCCTTCAAAGCTTTTTGAATGGCTTCTTTGGTTATTTCATGAAATACCATCCGCTTTGTCGGCACTTTAGGCTTGAGCAATTGGTATAAATGCCAACTAATGCTTTCCCCTTCCCGGTCTTCGTCTGTGGCCAAAATCAGTTCAGTTACGCCTTTGAGGGCTTCTTTTAGCTGAGTGACAATTTTCTTTTTGTCTTTGGGGACAACATAAATTGGTTCAAAGTCGGCTTCTACATTTACCCCAAGCTGCGCCCATTTTTCCCCTTTGACGGCGGCGGGAATTTCACTGGCCGACTGGGGAAGGTCACGGACATGACCCATTGAAGCTTCTACCACATAGTCTTTTGGTAGGTAGTTGCGAATGGTACGCGCTTTTGTGGGAGATTCGACGATAACAAGAGTTGACATGGAAATTTAAAAAGAATAATAGCTATGCAGCTAAATAGTTAAGTTGGGTTAATTTTTGCGAAATGTCAAGATGAAATATCACGCCTCAGCAGTGATTGTATACTTACACAAACTACCCTATGGGGAGAATTTTTTCTCAACTTTAGGCGCAGTGGTGCTTTTAAGCATGGGAGCAGCCACCTTTAAGAGTCAATTGTTAGTTGTTTCCATCTTTAACTTATCTAGCGCATAGTTGGCGACTATAGTTTGTAAAATATCCCTGGAATTTAATAGTACAAGACTCACAGTTGTTAAAGATTAGGGAAATATAAATAATTTAAAATTAGCTTAATTTTTCTAATTTGCCATTTTTTTCGGGTGTTGTGTCAAAATTAACTTATACGTGAAGAAGTGCTAAAATTATATAAATTACACCTGCAAACTTGATTACAAGCGTCTTAATACTTAGACACCCTAATAATAGAAGATAAAAAAAGCACAGCCTGTTTTCATTAACCGCTATGGATGTTTTTGCATTGCACAATATGCTTCTTAGTCTAAGAGGATGTTTGAAAAGTATCAGAATTAATCGAGATCCCCCCAACCCCCCTTACAAAGGGGGGCTAAATTCCTCAAAGTCCCCCTTTTTAAGGGGGATTTAGGGGGATCTGAAAATATTTGATACACCATAAGATACTTTTAAAACATCCTCTTAGTCTAAAGTCCAGTTACCCAGAAAATTTAATTATGAAAGAAGTAACTGCCAATTATGATGAATCATGGAAAGAAGCACTAAACGAGTATTTTGAAAGCTTCTTAATCTTCTTTTTTCCTGAAGTCCATCAATTAATTGATTGGAGACAAACCCCTCGTTCTCTTGATAAAGAACTACAGAAAATTACGGCTTCATCAACCACAGAAAAACGTATTGCTGATAAACTGTATCAAGTTTTGTTACTTGATAAACAAGTGATTTGGATATTGATTCACATTGAAATTCAAAGTCAATATGAAGTAGCTTTTGGTGAACGAATGTATGTTTATAATTATCGTTCCTTTGATCTGTATCACAAACCTGTGGTTAGTCTAGCTGTTTTAGGTGATGAAAGTAATAAATGGCGACCTAATACTTATAGCTATGCCATTGGCGGGTGTGAAGTTAGTCTTAAATTTCCCATTGCTAAACTGCTTGACTATGAATCGCGTTGGCCAGAATTAGAAACTAATACCAATCCCTTTGCTATCATAGTCATGGCACATTTAAAAACTAAAGCAACCACTGGTAATTTATCAGAACGGGAGCAATGGAAATGGACATTAGTTCGCGGACTTTATGAACGAGGATTAAATAAAGAGCAAATTGTGAAACTCTTTAAAATCATTGACATGATGATGACATTACCTGAGCAATTACAGCAAAAGTTAGTGAAGAAAATTAACAGTTTTGAGGAGGAAAGAAAAATGCCTTTTATCAGTCCTACAGAACAAATGGCAATAGAACGCGGTAAAGAGATTGGTAAGGAGATTGGTAAGGAAATTGGTAAGGAGATTGGTAAGGAGATTGGTGCGTTACAGAATGCTCGTAATTACATCAAAACTGTTTTGCAAGCTCGACTAGGTGAGGTTTCTTCAGAGATTACAGTATCTCTATCTCAGGTTTCTAATCTATCTATTTTGGATGAAATGCTGAAACTGGCTGTAACAGTTAATTCTTTGGATGATTTTAAACAGGCTTTAGAATCAGCAACATTGAAATAATTAATTATTGACATGATGATGACATTACCTAAGCAATTACAGCGAAAGTTAGTGATCGTCAATGGGTCGGTATTGTCGGGGTAAAGCAAAAGCTCATTGGTGTCAACTTAATGTTAAATGGGCGGTTAAAAACTACGGATGCCATCATTGAGGTGACAGGTTTAACTAAATCCATAACCCGCCAGGGAATGAATTCCCTGTCTAATAGCAAAAGTTGTCTTTTGATGACTGAAAATATCCCCAGTTTACTTGAGTAAACTTTGGTTATTAGCCCGGAAATTCATTTCTGGGCGGGTGTGGAAGCCAACAGATCAGCAATTTCTAGCCTAACCATTCGACTGACTCACGGCAAGATTGACATCTTTGAGCATTGCTAAACCCTTAGAGGATGAATGAACAAGTTTTTAATGTATAAATTAACCCCTCTTGTAAACCTCTCCCCGCACCCCTCCCTGACCCTCCCCTACAAGGGAGGGAAAAGGAGCAGCTTTTATGATTGGAGAGGCTTTGAAACCCCCCTTCCCTCTTAGGGAAGGGGGGCAGGGGGGTCTCACAAGGGTAGGTTTTTTACATTGTCGTGAGGGCAAGACTTGGAAGACAAGGCAGACAAGGTGGCAAGGGAGGAAAAGCGGACAAAATAAACCATAAACTGAGTATTTTGTGGATAAAATCCACCTTGTCTACTATCCTTCCTTGTCCTCCTGGTCTTGCCTTTACAGAAAATATTAAAAACCTACACCTGTCAGGGCAGGGGGGTTAGGTTTTTGGAGATTATCGGTTTCATCTAATACTTTTCAAACATCCTCTAAAGTCCAGTTACCCAGAAAAGTTAATTATGAAAGAAGTAACTGCCAATTATGATGAATCATGGAAAGAAGCACTAAACGAGTATTTTGAAAGCTTCTTAATCTTCTTTTTTCCTGAAGTCCATCAATTAATTGATTGGAGACAAACCCCTCGTTCTCTTGATAAAGAACTACAGGAAATTACGGCTTCATCAGCCACAGAAAAACGTATTGCTGATAAACTTTATCAAGTTTGGTTACTTGATAAACGAGTAATTTGGATATTGATTCACATTGAAATTCAAAGTCAATATGAAGTAGATTTTGGTGAACGAATGTATGTTTATAATTATCGTTCCTTTGATCTGTATCACAAACCTGTGGTTAGTCTAGCTGTTTTAGGTGATGAAAGTAATAAATGGCGACCTAATACTTATAGCTATGCCATTGGCGGGTGTGAAGTTAGTCTTAAATTTCCCATTGCTAAACTGCTTGACTATGAATCGCGTTGGCCAGAATTAGAAACTAATACCAATCCCTTTGCTATCATAGTCATGGCACATTTAAAAACTAAAGCAACCACTGGTAATTTATCAGAACGGGAGCAATGGAAATGGACATTAGTTCGCGGACTTTATGAACGAGGATTAAATAAAGAGCAAATTGTGAAACTCTTTAAAATCATTGACATGATGATGACATTACCTGAGCAATTACAGCAAAAGTTAGTGAAGAAAATTAACAGTTTTGAGGAGGAAAGAAAAATGCCTTTTATCAGTCCTACAGAACAAATGGCAATAGAACGCGGTAAAGAGATTGGTAAGGAGATTGGTAAAGAGATTGGTAAGGAGATTGGTGCGTTACAAAATGCTCGTAATTACATCAAAACTGTTTTACAAGCTCGACTAGGTGAGGTTTCTTTAGAGATTATAGTATCTCTATCTCTGATTTCTAATCTATCTATTTTGGATGAAATGCTGAAACTGGCTGTAACAGTTAGTTCTTTGGATGATTTTAAACAGGCTTTAGAATCAGCAACATTGAAATAATTAATAGTCCTGGCCAATTATATTCGCCCTTTTATCCTAAAAATGGCTGAATTGTTGGATTCTCTAGGTCAGGGTTTAGCTCATGCTTTACCCTTGAATGTACTGGGAAAGATACCATTAATGCGATCGCTATCTCACTCACTCTCTATTAAACCGCGATCGCATGACTATTTTACTAAAAAATCAAGTTATTTTGATTATCTATTGAATCTTGAAATGCTTGTTTTAATTCCTCTACACTACTGCCTTGAAATGTAATCACATCTCTAATATTAATAACTTCGCCGTGAAAAATTTCAGCTTCATGATCAAATTCTACGATTGATTCGTAATTTTTAGTTTTTTTATACTTAATATTATCGTTTTGGCACAATTATTTACAAAAACCAGGTTAATTTTATTACATATACACTTACTAACGGTTTGATTGCTGATGAATTGTACCTTAACCCAGCCCTAGAACAAGTAGGACTGTATCTGAAAGATTTTGCAATACCTTGTCCATTTAAAAAAATATCCTAACTGGTCGCATAGATATAGAGCTTGACACTTGTAAGTATTTGTGTCACACTTGTGCTAGTATAATCTTCAAATAAAAAGTGTTACAAGTTGTGACACATCCTATCGCTTTCAGACATCATTTTAATCCCAATAATTAATCAAATCCATGAATACTGTACTCAATTCTGCCCTGACGCTGACATATAACCAACTCAGCACCTTTGCTGGTTTAGAGAAGTTCTGGCAGGTTTTTGATACCGCTTTTGGTACACAATACAACCGCAGCGGTGCGGAAATTCTGCGTTTACAGTGGCTATCTGGTGATTTTGGTCAACTTCCGCAAATTGAAATTCTTGATAGTAACATTCTTGGCGGTGCTAATGGGGCTTATGCTAGTAGCAATAATAAGATTTATTTATCAGCTAATTTTCTCGCAACTTCTACAGCAGAAACTTTGGTTGGTACGCTGTTAGAAGAAATTGGACATTTTGTGGATGCTCATATCAATCTCAGTGATAGTGCTGGAGATGAAGGGGCGATTTTTGCTGAGTTGGTACAGGGTTACAGTCTGGATACTCAGACTTTACAGGCTTTGAAGGCTGAGGATGATCACGCGACTATTACGGTAAATGGGCAATTTATTCAGGTAGAACAGCAGAATTTTACGGGAACGTCAGGTAATGACAATATTACGGGAACATCTGGAGATGATGTCATTCAAGGGTTAGGCGGTAATGATACACTTTCTGGACAAGGAGGAAATGATCAATTATCCGGGGGATTAGGTTCTGATATACTAACAGGAGGCACTGGTAAAGATCAATTTGCCTTAGAATATTTCTCTGATTCTTCTTCTGCTCAAAATCAAGATATAGTTAGTGATTTTATCAAGGGAGAAGACCAAATTGATGTCAGAACTATTGGTATCAGTGACTATAACACTATCTTAGCTCTGACCAGTGATGATATTGATGCTAATGCCTTAATTACCACCCGTTATTACAACTATTACGCGGATGGTTATTATCGCCTCAAAATCAATGGTATTAGCAAAACTCAACTGCAAGCCACTGATTTTAATTTTAATACCACAGTTGTAAATGACACTTTCACCGGAACTTCTTATCGGGATGATTTGTTTGGTGGTTTCGGTAATGATAGCCTCCAAGGAAATGGAGGTGATGACCGTTTATTCGGTGAACAAGGAGATGATAAATTATCCGGTGGTTCTGGTTCTGATACCCTGTATGGGGGTGCTGGTAAAGATCAATTTGCCTTAGAATATTTCTCTGATTCTTCTTCTGCTCAAAATCAAGATATAGTTAGTGATTTTATCAAGGGAGAAGACCAAATTGATGTCAGAACTATTGGTATCAGTGACTATAACACTATCTTAGCTCTGACCAGTGATGATATTGATGCTAATGCCTTAATTACCACCCGCTATTACAACTATTACGCGGATGGTTATTATCAACTAAAAATCAATGGTATTAGTAAAAGTCAACTACAAGCCACTGATTTTAATTTCAAGACTGCGGTTGTCAATGACACTTTCACCGGAACTTCTAATCGGGATGATTTGTTTGGTGGTTTCGGTAATGATAGCCTCCAAGGAAATGGAGGTGATGACCGTTTATTCGGTGAACAAGGAGATGATAAATTATCCGGTGGTTCTGGTTCTGATACCCTGTATGGGGGTGCTGGTAAAGATCAATTTGCCTTAGAATATTTCTCTGATTCTTCTTCTGCTCAAAATCAAGATATAGTTAGTGATTTTATCAAGGGAGAAGACCAAATTGATGTCAGAACTATTGGTATCAGTGACTATAACACTATCTTAGCTCTGACCAGTGATGATATTGATGCTAATGCCTTAATTACCACCCGTTATTACAACTATTACGCGGATGGTTATTATCGCCTCAAAATCAATGGTATTAGCAAAACTCAACTGCAAGCCACTGATTTTAATTTTAATACCACAGTTGCAAATGACACTTTCACCGGAACTTCTTATCGGGATGATTTGTTTGGTGGTTTCGGTAATGATAGCCTCCAAGGAAATGGAGGTGATGACCGTTTATTCGGTGAACAAGGAGATGATAAATTATCCGGTGGTTCTGGTTCTGATACCCTGTATGGGGGTGCTGGTAAAGATCAATTTGCCTTAGAATATTTCTCTGATTCTTCTTCTGCCCAAAACCAAGATATAGTTAGTGATTTTATCAAAGGAGAAGACCAAATTGATGTCAGAACTATTGGTATTAGTGACTATAACACTATCTTAGCTTTGACCAGTGATGATATTAACGCTAATGCCTTAATTACCACCCGTTATTACAACTATTACGCGGATGGTTATTATCAACTAAAAATCAATGGTATTAGTAAAAGTCAACTACAAGCCACTGATTTTAATTTCAAGACTGCGGTGGTTGATGACACTTTCACGGGAACTTCTTATCGGGATGATTTGTTTGGTGGTTTCGGTAATGATAGCCTCCAAGGAAATGGAGGTGATGACCGTTTATTCGGTGAACAAGGAGATGATAAATTATCCGGTGGTTCTGGTTCTGATACCCTTTATGGGGGTGCTGGTAAAGATCAATTTGCCTTAGAATATTTCTCTGATTCTTCTTCTGCCCAAAACCAAGATATAGTTAGTGATTTTATCAAAGGAGAAGACCAAATTGATGTCAGAACTATTGGTATTAGTGACTATAACACTATCTTAGCTTTGACCAGTGATGATATTAACGCTAATGCCTTAATTACCACCCGTTATTACAACTATTACGCGGATGGTTATTATCAACTAAAAATCAATGGTATTAGTAAAAGTCAACTACAAGCCACTGATTTTAATTTCAAGACTGCGGTGGTTGATGACACTTTCACGGGAACTTCTTATCGGGATGATTTGTTTGGTGGTTTCGGTAATGATAGCCTCCAAGGAAATGGAGGTGATGACCGTTTATTCGGTGAACAAGGAGATGATAAATTATCCGGTGGTTCTGGTTCTGATACCCTTTATGGAGGTGAAGGAAGCGATACGGCTGTTTATTCAGGTACTTATTCCCAATATCAAATTACCAGTTCAGGAGGAGTATTTACCATTACCGATTCTGTCAATAATCGTGATGGTATAGATACATTATATGGAATTCAAAAAGTACAATTTTCAGATCAAACCATAACTATTACTGATAATGATGGTTTACCAACCCTCTCCATTAATGATGTAACTATCACGGAAGGAAATAGCGGTACAACCAATGCAGTGTTTACCGTCACCCGTTCTGGTACTGCTAGTCAACCTATCACTGTTAACTATGCCACTGCTAATGGTACAGCAACAGCAGGTACCGACTTTACTAACACTACTGGTACTCTCACCTTTGCCACAAATGAAACTACTAAGACTATCACAATACTCATTCTTGGTGATACCAGTGTGGAGGGTAATGAGACATTTTTTGTTAACCTGAGTAACGCCACAAATGCCACTATTGCCGATACTCAAGGTCAGGGTACTATCAATAATGATGATGTAGCTCTACCCACCATTACCCTAGCAGTATCTCCAACCAGCGTCACCGAAGATGGTACAGCTAACCTAGTTTACACTTTCACCCGAACTGGAATTACCACTAATGCTTTAACTGTCAACTATGGCATCACTGGTACAGCCGATAGTACCGACTATATAGGTGCAACACCAGGAACAGGCAAAACTATTACCTTTGCAGCTAATTCAGCCACAGCCACTTTAACCATTGACCCCACAGCCGATACAATTGTTGAAAGTAATGAAACTGTGGCTTTAACTTTGGCAACAGGAACAGATTACACCATTGGGACAACAACAGCCGTCATAGGAACTATTACTAATGATGACTTATTACCTAATCTTAACCTCAGTGCTAACCAGACCATAGTTGAAGGTAATACCAACCTTCAAAACGTTACTTATACCGTTACTCTTTCCAGCACTAGCACCCAAACTATTACTGTCCAATATGCCACTGCTAACGGTACAGCCATAGCAGGATCAGACTATACCAGCACCAGCGGAACTCTCACCTTTAACCCTGGTGTTACCAGTCAAGTGATCAATATTCCTATTCTCAATGATTCCATAAATGAAGCTAATGAAACATTTAGCCTCACCCTTAATTCTCCCACTAATGCCAGCTTGGGTACAAGCCAAACTGTAACTACAACCATAAGCGATACCCTCAGCGCCGCTGCTACCACTACTCTACCAACCAACGTCGAAAACCTCACCCTCACAGGAACAGCGGCTATCAATGGCACGGGTAACGCAGGTAATAATGTCCTTACTGGTAATAGTGCCAATAACACCCTCTCAGGTCTCAATGGTAATGATACATACTCCTTTGTTGCTAATAGTGCCTTGGGAACTGACACAATTACGGAAACAACAACAGGGGGTATTGATAATCTTGACTTTACTGGGACGACTCCTGCTGTCAATGTGAATTTGGGTGTTGCAACTTCACAAACGGTCAATAGTAATCTTAAACTGATTCTCTCTGCTAATAACGTCATCGAAAATGCGACAGGTGGTACAGGAAATGACCGTCTAACAGGTAATGCTCTAAATAATACCTTAAATGGCGGTAGTGGTAATGACCAACTGCAAGGGTTAGGAGGAGATGACAGTCTTGGGGGAGGAGCAGGTAATGATATTCTCAACGGTGGAATCGGTAATGATAGCCTCTGGGGAGGACTTGGTGATGATGTCCTGACGGGCGGAGTTGGTAATGATCAATATCTGTTTCAAAGTGATAGTGTCTTTAGTACCAGCTTAGGCGTTGATTACATTAGCGATTTTGAAGCAGGAATTGATCAGATTGTATTAAGTAAAATCACTTTCAATGCCATTACTAATACTGTCGGACAGGCTTTAACTGACTTTGCAGTTGTTAGTGATGATGAATTTGTCAATGCTAGTAACGCTCGTATTGTCTTTAGTCAAGGTACGGGAAGTCTGTTCTATAACCAAGACGGAAACGTTTTGGGTACAGGAACAGTGTTTGAATTTGCCCGTTTAGGTAATCCTGATATCACCCTCAGTAGTAGTAATTTCAGTTTGATTGCTTAATTTGCTGCTATAGCTGTCTTCCGCAAAATCCATAACCCGCCAGGGAATGAATTCCCTGTCTAATAGCAAAAGTTGTCTTTTGATGACTAAAAATCCGAAAATATCCCCAGTTTACTTGAGTAAACTTTGGTTATTAGCCCGGAAATTCATTTCTGGGCGGGTGTGGAAGCCAACAGATCAGCAATTTCTAGCTTAACCATAGCTTTTGCCCGTTTAAGTAATGCTGATATTACTCTCAGTAGAGACTTGTCAAGCTATGTAAATTGTTCACTATTCCCTGCTAACAATACTTATGGGGTATGCAGCGCTATAGCCGATTTTATCATCAACGTAGGGGTTGAACATTGTTCAACCCAGTAATCTTCAATAACACCGACAAACTTTGGGCAAAATGATATTCTGTGCGATGATTACAAAGATATTTTATTTAGAGAACTACACAAAAAAGATGATCCAATTTTGTGGGATGGGCATCTTGCCCGTCCTTATATTATTAGGGGACCAGATGCCCGCACCACAAGAAATTTTGGGATATTTTTTTTAATTGGAAGTCTCTTAATTAAAAAAATTGAGAAACGCAATGATAAACTTAGCATTAGTACAACAGGAAATTTGTGTGATACTATTAAGGTAGTTGGAATTCGTTTGAGCAAACAGTAATGATAACTGAATACATTGCCAAAGCCATGCAAAAGGCAAACTATGAGTTGCTAGAAGACGGTACTTTTTACGGGGAAATTCCTGATTGTGAAGGTGTGTGGAGTCAAGCCAACACCCTGGAATCCTGTCGAGAGAACTTGCAAGATGCTTTAGAAGGCTGGGTTATCGTGGGAATCCGTTTGGGTCATCAATTCCCCGTGCTTGATGGTGTGGGCTTAAATTCACTACAAGAGGCTGCCTGATGCCTACTTGGAAAGCCATAAAATGGCGGGAACTGGTTATTTTTCTTAAAGAAGCAGGCTTTGAAGGTCCTTATTCAGGTGGTAAACATCAATACTTGGTTAAGGGAGTAAAGAATAGGACATCAAATCTTCAGACATCTATTGACATTTTCCAACAATAGGTTCATAATATTAAATATATACGAGAGTTTTGTAGTTAATTTAAAGTCAATAAATATTTTGAGTAACTGTAATGGTTCCGAATAGACTTGAATGGCTACAAAGAAAATAAACCTTTCCTTAGAAAACTTGGTAGTTCTAGAGAAAATTTGGGTATTGAACTCGTTGATAGACAATCAAGAGCCTTAGAATTATGTTCTAAGGCCATGTGGGATACCACCTTCACTAACTCAGTTGGTGATGTTATACTAGCTTCACTAACTCAGTTGGTGATGTTATACTAGATATTCACGATATCTCAGATGTCGGGGAATGTCTCGGTTAAAAGTATCAGAACTCAAACTCACGATTCCTAATCCTCATGAGGCCGACATTAGCATAGGTTTATTGAGCAAAATACTAAAACAAGCCCATATTAACAGAGATGAATGGGAAAAATTATAGTGCGATCGCCGTCAAGTATCTCGTTTAACAGTTCTAAGGTTAGTCCATTTGCCTGAGCTTCTGCCCCTAAATCCGCCGATATATTTTTTAAACGAAGATTTTTAATCTTTACCAAATCTTCATAATCATTCATCGAAATAATAGCCACATAATTGCGATCATGTTCCTTAACAAGAATGGGTTCTTGTTGGGCGCTATCCATAATGTAAGCAAAATCTTCCTTTACTTCTGAAACTGAAACTTGTCGCATTTACATTTTGTTTGAGAAATAACTCTGGTCATTGTAACATACCCTGTAGGGCGATAGCGAAGCCTCTAACATAAAACATAAACAAAGATTCTAAATTGCGATAGCGAAGCGCTGCTGCAAGCAGTTCGCTTTTCATTATGGAGAAGTTGATGTTATATTTGTCGTAATTATAAGGTCGTGTCTTTTGTAGGAATAACTTAGTATGTCTACCTTATCTAAACAAATTTTACAAACGGTAGAGGTATTACCGACGGAAGATCAGTATCAGGTGTTAACTTTTGTAGAATCTCTTTGGAAAAAACGTCAGGAAGCAATCACTACGTCTCTAAAAACAAATTCCTCCTCGTTTTTTGAGGTAGCCCAAGATTTGATTGGGGCAGGGGAGGGGCCAAGCGATCTTTCAACAAATCCTGATTATATGCAGGGCTATGGCCAGTGATGCACTATCAGGTAATTGTTGACACAGGGATTTTACTGGCTTTAATTGACCGCAATGATGGCCACCATACTTGGGTAACAGAACAATTAAAGGAAATTGCTCCCCCATTACTAACTTGTGAAGCGGTGATTTCAGAAAGTTGGTTTTTGTTACAACGAGTAAAAAGGGGGCGAGAAATTTTGCTGCAATTGTTAGCTCAGAAACAGATCATTATTCAGTTTGATTTGGATGCGGAGTTGGTGACAGTAATGACATTATTAAGTCGCTATCAATCAGTACCAGTTTCTTTAGCAGATGCCGAATTAGTCCGAATGTCGGAGCTATACCCTAGCAGTCTGATTTTTACTCTCGATAGCGATTTTCTCGTTTACAGAAAGAACCGCGATCGCCCAATTCCTTTGCTTATGCCTCTATTAGATGCTTAAATATGATTCTAGATATTGTAAAGTGCGTTACTTAACGCGCCTTTTTGCTTGTAATTATGATTAGTTTGTAATTATTATGCGCTACGCTAATACATCCTACTGTTACTATTTTAAAAAAAATTTAGTGCGATCGCTTGCCCATCCTTCATCCCATAATATTGCTACTCGAAACATGGAGTGAATCATGAAAGCAATTATTGAAGTAGCCAAGCGTGGTTCTGCAATCCGAGCCGCTCGTCAACAAATTAAAGACTCCGAAATTGGAAAGCCAGTAAATTTTAGACTTTCATTTGAATCTACAAAATCACTTTTTAGCGAGCTAACGCCTGCTTGACTTGATTTGCTTGATACTTTAAGCAAAACAGGTCCATGCAGTATTTACGCGCTGGCAAAAACAGCCGAAAGAAACTATTCAAACGTACACACAGACGTAAATCGCCTGGAAGAACTCGGATTAATTGAACGGACAGAAGAAAACAAAATATCTGTACCGTTTGAAGCCGTTGAAATATTCATGCCACTAGCGAAAGCAGTATGAGAATTTGAAAAAACGGCGAAGGTCTTTCAGAAAAATTGCCCCACTCTGAACAGTTCAGTTATGTACTCTACTGTTTATTTTGAGTTATTGCGGTACATTTGCGGATAGGTGACGTACCCCACACACTCCCTTTCAGGTGAGTGTGGGCTTCTCAGTGACTCCTCTATGAGGACATTAACTGAGCTTTAAGACCGTGCGCCCCACGGTTCTTTGGTTTTGAGATTTGTTTTTTGTTTTGTAGGCTGCATTTGGAGCATTTAATTGGACTACACCTACTCTGGTCATAATAACATAAAATCAATATTTTGTTCGTTTCGTCGCTGTAGCCTTCTTTGTTTTCGCTACGCTTAAATACAATTTGGGCTACGCAACTCAACTCACGCGCATTCATCCCACGCTCCGGTATAGTGAGACGTGGGGCTTCTTGCTGTTAAGCTAAAATCAAATATATAAATTTCCAACTGTTAAAGATAGAAAGATCAATGCAATTTTAGTCAAGAAGTATAGATAGAATAAACTTGTGTTATCCCTAATGTTTAATCGCTAAAACCTATATATCTCATGGATTTTGCTAATTTTGCATCCCAGTTAAATGCTGGAACGATTTTACCAGAGGGAATTGTCATTGTTACCCTCTTGGGGGTTTTGATTGTTGATTTGATTTTGGGACGGACATCTGCGCGCTGGATTGGATATCTAGCGATCGCTGGTTTAACAGCCGCGATTATTGCTCTATACTTCCAATGGGATACAACTAATCCCATAGCCTTCACTGGTAGCTTTAACGGTGATGACCTGAGTATTATCTTTCGCGGTATCATCGCGTTGTCAGCAATGGCGACAATATTAATGTCCATTCGCTACGTCGAACAAAGTGGTACGGCTTTAGCCGAATTTATCGCCATTTTGATGACTGCGACTGTGGGAGGAATGTTTTTGTCCGGCGCTAATGAGTTGGTGATGATTTTCATCTCTCTAGAAGCCTTGAGTATTTCCTCTTATTTGTTGAGCGGTTATACAAAACGTGACCCCCGTTCCAATGAAGCAGCACTGAAATACCTCTTGATTGGTGCTTCCAGTACGGCGGTATTTTTGTATGGTGTCTCACTGCTGTATGGTTTATCCGGTGGACAAACAGAACTAACTGCGATCGCTCAGGGTATTGCTACAGCTAATGTAGGTCAGTCTCTAGGTTTAGTAATTGCTCTGGTTTTCGTAATTGCGGGTATTGGCTTCAAGATCTCCGCTGCACCCTTTCACCAATGGACACCGGACGTTTATGAAGGCGCACCCACCCCAGTTATTGCCTTTTTATCCGTCGGTTCTAAAACAGCAGGATTTGCCCTCGCTATTCGCTTATTAACCACTGTCTTTCCTATTGTGGCTGATGAGTGGAGATTTGTCTTCACCGCTTTGGCTGTGCTGAGTATGATTTTGGGTAACGTCGTTGCTCTAGCTCAAACAAGCATGAAACGGATGTTAGCTTATTCATCTATTGCCCAAGCTGGGTTTGTGATGATTGGCTTAATTGCGGGAACTGATGCCGGTTATTCCAGTATGATCTTCTATCTACTGGTATATCTGTTTATGAACCTGTGCGCCTTTAGCTGTGTGGTATTGTTCTCTCTGAGAACCGGAACAGACCAAATTTCTGAATATTCTGGTTTGTATCAAAAAGACCCACTCTTAACATTGGGTTTGAGTATCTCCCTGTTATCTTTGGGTGGTATTCCCCCATTAGCCGGATTTTTCGGGAAGATTTACCTATTTTGGGCAGGTTGGCAAGCTGGACTTTACTGGTTAGTATTACTCGGTTTAGTTACCAGCGTGGTTTCCATCTATTACTATATTCGGGTAGTGAAAATGATGGTAGTCAAAGAACCCCAGGAAATGTCCGATGTAGTCAAGAATTATCCTCAAGTTCGGTGGGATTTACCAGGACTTAGACCTTTACAAGTGGGGTTGGTAGTAACTTTAATAGCTACTACTATTTCTGGAATTTTATCCAATCCTTTGTTTACTTTGGCTAATAATTCTGTTACTAACACTCCTATGTTGCAAGCAGCAAAAGTTGCCAGTACACAAGCTAGTGTTATTACAAATCAACAGTCACAGGAATTTTAAGTTATTCCTAAAATAATGGGTAATTGGTAATGAAGCTGATCTTCAATGTCCAATTACCCATTTTTATGATTAAAAATATCCTAACTGGTCGCATAGATATATAGCTTGACACTTATCAGTATTTGTGTCAAACTTGTGCGTGTATAGTCTTTAACTAAAAAGTGTTACAAGTTGTGACACATCCTATTGCCTTCAAACATCATTTTAATATCAATAATTAATTAATTAAATCCATGAATACTCTACTCAATTCTGCCCTGACACTGACCTATAACCAACTCAGCACTTTTTCTGGTTTAAACAATTTCTGGCAGGTTTTCGATACTGCTTTTGGTACGCAATACAATCGCAGCGGTGCGGAAATTCTGCGTTTACAATGGCTATCTGGTGATTTTGGTCAACTTCCGCAAATTGAAATTCTTGATAGTAATATTCTTGGTGGTGCTAATGGGGCTTATGCCAGTAGTACCAATAAGATTTATTTATCAGCTAATTTTCTCGCAACTTCTACAGCAGAAGCTATTAGTGCGGTTTTGTTAGAGGAAATTGGGCATTTTATTGATGGTCAAATTAATCAAATAGATACTCTAGGAGATGAAGGGGAAAAATTCTCAGCATTGCTGCGGGGACAGAATTTAACAACTCAAGAATTAGGCAGAATTAACACAGAAAATGATTGGGCAAATATTACTGTAGGAGGTGAACAAGTTGCTGTAGAGCAAAATACACCAATTGTTTTAACAGTGACAACAACCGCAGATCAAAATGATGGTAGTGCTACGGGTGGGTTATCTTTGCGGGATGCGATTTTAATAGCCAATGCTAATACAACCAATGATTACGTTATTGAATTGCAGGGAGGACAAACTTATTCATTGAGTATTAAGAATACTGCTTCACTTAATAATGGAGGAGATGAGCAAGAAGCAGTCAGAGGTGATTTAGATATTTTAGCCGGTGGAAAAATCACCATTAAATCTGTTGGCACTCAAAAAGCAATTATTGACGCAACAAATTTAAAAACAAGTTTTGCATCAGGCTTTGGAGATTCGGCAATTGATGTCAAAGAAAATGCCTATTTTATTTTGAATGGTGTGACTGTTACTGGCGCGTCTATAAGTGCAGTTTTTATCGCTGATACTAGCACCGCAGAAATTAGTAATAGTCTCATTACTAATAATACCATCACCGTCGCATCTGCTGGTTCTGATCTTAACCCCAATGGGGGCGGTATTACAAATTATGGAACTCTACTTTTAAAAGACAGCACTATTAGTAATAATAGTGCGGCTGGTTCGGGTGGTGGTATTTTCAACAACAGTGGATTCAACAACAGTGGAACAGTAACCATTACCAATACAACTATTAGTAATAATAGTGCTGAAAAAAGTGGTGGTGGAATTTCCAATGGTGATGGTATTTACTCTTATACGGGGGGAACTATTACCATAAATAATACTACAATTAGTGGTAATAGTGCCAAAGAAAATGGTGGCGGTATTTTCAATGGTGATGGTTTTTCCTATGATACGGAGGGAATTATTACCATGAGTAATACTACAATTAGTGGTAATAGTGCTAAAGAAAATGGTGGCGGTATTTTCAATCAAGAAAAAACTTATCTCAATAATAGCACTATTACTAATAATACTGCTGATTTAGACAGTAATAATAACGGCACGGGTGGCGGAATTTATAACCTCGATGATGACTACAATCCAGGAGAAGTTTACACCAAAAACACCATCATTGCAGGTAATTTTGACACAGGCATTTACAATCCTGATATTTATGGACCAATTAACGGGAATAATTTCAACTTAATAGGCAACATAAATGGAGCAAGTGGCACAATAGGCACAGGAACAGATATTGTTAAACCCAATATTCTCCTTGGTCCTCTACAAAATAACGGTGGTACAACCCAAACCCATGCTTTATTAGATGGAAGTCCAGCGATTAATGCGGGTAAAAATAGTCTAGTTCCCTTAGACACGAAGGATCTTGATGGTGATGGAAATACGACTGAAACCATTCCTTTTGATCAACGCGGAACGGGTTTTTCTCGAATTGCAAATAATCTTGTTGATATTGGTGCATTTGAGTTTCAAGGAATCCCTTCTCCTATTATCAAAATCAATAATATTTCTATTGTTGAAGGGAACAGTGGCACAAAAACGGGAACTGTAACAGTTACATTAAATGCCGTAACTGATAAGACAGTGACAGTTAATTACACAACAGCTAATAATAACGCTATTGCTGGAAATGATTATACAGCTACCAGTGGTCAATTGTCTTTTGCACCAGGAGAAACCACTAAAACCATTAATGTGAATATTTTGGGAGATAATATTGCTGAGGCTAATGAAAGTTTCTTTGTTAACCTTAGTAATCCCACGAATGCCATAATTGATCCCAATGCTGGATCAGGAATTGTCACTATTACCGATGATGAACCCCATCCTATCATTTTGGGAGGTAATTCACTACCCAATCCAGCTATTACCCTAACTGTAAATACAACCGCAGATCAAAATGATGGTAGTGCTACGGGTGGGTTATCTTTGCGGGATGCGATTTTAATAGCTAACAGTGATATAGCAAACCAATACATTATCAATTTGACAGGGGGAACAACCTATAGTCTCACTGCCTTTTCTCTCACTGATACCAAGGGGGGAGATTTAGATATTCTTGGTAATGTCACCATTCAATCAACAGGAACTCAACCTGCCACAATTGATGCTAGTGGTTTGACAAGCGCAGATCGTGTTTTTGAGGTGTCTAATTACTTAAACTTGAGCAATATTGTAGTCAAAGGAGGATTAACAACTGAAGATGGTGGTGGGATTTATATTCGCTCGAATGCTACAGCCTTATTATTCAACACAACTGTAAAAAACAATTCCAATTCATCGTACTTCTCGGACGGAGGAGGAATATTCAATGGTGGTGTATTAGCTTTAGTCAACTCAACTGTTGCTGATAATAAAGTGGTTGGTTCTTCTACCTACGGTGGTGGTATCTATAATTCTGGTCAAGCTATTCTGTTGGGAACAACGATTAAAAATAACACTGGAAGTTCAGGAGGTGGTATCTATAGTGTCGGAACCTTAACCATCAGCACTAGCACTATTTATAACAACATTGGTGCGGGAATAGAATCTTCCGATTCTACAATTAACTTAATTAACAGTACAGTAAGCGGTAATCAAGCTTACAATGGTGGTGGAATTAAGGCAAGTGGTGGAGTAGTAAATGTAGTTAATAGTACGATTACTCAGAATATAAGTACCAGTTCATACGGCGGTGGAGGAATTTATACTAGTAACTATAATGGCGCTACTGTTAACCTAAAAAATTCAATTGTTGCTGGAAATATTGGCACATCTCCTGATATTGAGGGCAACGTTAATGGCAATAATAACAACCTAATCGGCAATCTTTCAGGAGCAAGTGGCACAATTGGCACAGGAACAGATATCGTTAACGTCAATCCTAAACTTGGACCATTACAAGATAATGGTAATGGCATTTTTACTCATGCACTACTTAGCGGTAGCCCAGCAATTAATAAAGGCAATAACGCCTTAGTTTTAACAGACGTTTTTGATATTGATTTTGATGGCAATAATAGCGAAAATATCCCCTTTGATAACCGAGGCAGTGGATTTACCCGAATTTCCAGTGGTACAGTTGATATCGGGGCATTTGAATTTCAACCCGCCCCTAACCTCAATCTCAGTATTAATGATGTTACCTTAACTGAAGGCAACAGTGGGACAAAAAACGCCACCTTTACCGTTACCCTTTCTGGTGAAACTTTCCAACCTGTCACCGTTAATTATGCTACAGCTAATGGCACAGCTACCGCAGGAAGTGACTACACAGCCACAACGGGAACATTAATCTTTAATGTTAACCCTGGAGAAACCAGTAAACAAATTACTGTTCCTGTCCTTGGAGATAGTTTATTTGAAGGGGACGAAACCTTTTTTGTTAACTTGAGTAACGCCACAAATGCGAGTATTGCAGATGCTCAAGCTCAGGGTACTATTACTAATGATGATGTGACTCTTCCCACCATTACCCTAGCAGTATCCCCCACCAGCGTCCTAGAAGACGGTACAACCAACCTAATTTACACTTTTACTCGTACCGGAAGTACCACCAATGCCTTAACCGTCAACTATGGCATCACTGGTACAGCTAATACTAGCGACTACACTGGTGCAACACCAGGAACAGGCAAAACTATTACCTTTGCTGCTGGTTCGAGTACCGCAACCTTAACCATAGACCCCACAGCCGATACAATTGTTGAAAGTAATGAAACTGTGGCTTTAACTTTGGCAACAGGAACAGATTACACCATTGGGACAACAACGGCCGTCATAGGAACTATTACTAATGATGACTTATTACCTAATCTTAACCTCAGTGCTAACAAGACCATAGTTGAAGGTAATACCAACCCTCAAAACGTCACCTACACAGTTACTCTTACTAGCGCCAGTAGCCAAAGCATTACCGTCCAATATGCCACTGCTAACGGTACAGCCATAGCAGGAGCAGACTATACCAGCACCAGCGGAACTCTCACCTTTAACCCTGGTGTTACCAGTCAAGTGATCAATATTCCTATTCTCAATGATTCCATAAATGAAGCTAATGAAACATTTAGCCTCACCCTTAATTCTCCCACTAATGCCAGCTTGGGTACAAGCCAAACTGTAACTACAACCATAAGCGATACCCTCAGCGCCGCTGTTACCACTACTCTAACAACCAACGTAGAAAATCTCACCCTCACAGGAACAGCGGCTATCAATGGCACGGGTAATGCGGGTAATAACGTCATTACTGGTAACGGTGCCAATAACACCCTCTCAGGTCTCAATGGTAATGATACATACTCCTTTGTTGCTAATAGTGCCTTGGGAACTGACACAATTACAGAAACGGCAACAGGGGGAACTGATACTATTGATTTTACGGGAACAACTGCTGCGGTGAATGTAAATCTAGGTGTCACCACATCACAAACAGTTAATAGCAATCTCAAACTCATTCTTTCTGCTAATAATGTGACTGAAAATGCTACAGGTGGCACAGGAAATGACCGTCTCACGGGTAATACACTGAATAATATTCTCAGTAGTGGTGATGGAAATGACCAACTGCAAGGCTTAGGAGGAGATGACAACCTTTGGGGAGGAGTTGGTAATGATATTCTCGACGGTGGAACCGGTAATGATACCCTCTGGGGAGGACTTGGTGATGATGTCCTGACGGGAGGAGTTGGTAATGATAAATATCTATTTCAAAGCTCTAGTGTCTTTGCTACCAGCTTAGGCATTGATTACATTAGCAACTTTGAAGCGGGACTAGACCAGATTGTATTAAGCAAAATTACTTTCAATGCCATTACTAATCTTGCAGGACAGGCTTTAACTGATTTTGCCGTTGTCACTGATGATGAATTTGTAGACGCTAGTAATGCTCATGTTGTTTTTAGTCAAAATACTGGCAGTTTGTTCTATAACCAAGACGGAAACCTTTTGGGTGCAACAGCAGTGTTTGAATTTGCCCGTTTAAGTAATCCTGATATCACCCTCAGTAGTAGTAATTTCAGTTTGATTGCTTAGTTTGCTGCTATAGCTGTCCGATTTGATTTACGCTATAAGCTACAGATGGCTTATTTGTTTGGCTGACAGACCCGCCTGGAACTGAAGTTCCAGGCTAATAGCTAAAGTTTACTAAAGTAAACTAAACAATTTAGGATTTACGCATTGACAAGATTCCCCAAATATGTAAAGTGAATTTTATCCCTTGTAGGGGCTACGGTGTACACACATCTCTAGACAGGATGCTAAACCTTATCTGATCCCCCTAAATCCCCCTTAAAAAGGGGGACTTTGAAGAATTTAGCCCCCCTTTTTAAGGGGGGTTGGGGGGATCTAAACGTTGTGGGGCAACTCTAGAACCCACATTCCGCACCCCCTAGTGTCACAATCGGTAATTTCGGATTTTTGAATACCTTTAATGATAATTTTGATACAAAATTGTCGAAATCTCAGGTGGCGATCGCCAATCTCAAATCCCCAAACGACCATTTTTCGTTGTGTGACAGTTTAGGGTGCGGAAGGTGGGCTAGAAGACTTGTGTGTACACCGTAGCTTATCAATGGGGGAAACCGGAAAATCATGTTCCCTCCCCTTAGAAAGGGGAGGGTTAGGGTGGGGTAAATTTTTACAACAACCACCAATAGCGAATTGGCATGATTCAATATTTTGAAAAGGTTTATTTTTTCTACTTCAGCAAACCCTACTTAATTTTCTGTTTAATGAAAGTCACAATTTGATTAAGCTGTTTTTTCAAGCTGTCAATTTCTCCTTGCATATTGACAATTTTGTCATTTAGTAATTTTATCTGGGCGGATGAATCTACGCCATTAACAGCAGCTAGGATAGTTTGTTTGTTTACAGAATCAACTGGAGATGTATTTAAGTCTGGGCGCTCCTTTTTCGACTTAACCATTGCTGACTTAATAGCCCCAATGAGTTGCTTTTGATCAAAAGGTTTGCCTAAAAATTCAAAATATTCAAATGGTTCTACAAATTTTTCCGTTACCTCTTCCTTGCGGCCTGACATAATGACTAAAGGAATTTTCCGTAACTCTGGTTGAGCTTGAATATTCTGAAAAACCTCCCAACCACTCATTTTTGGCAAGAGGAAATCCAGCATGATCAAGCTGACTTTTTCCTTACGCATCAGGTTGTATCCTTCCAACCCATCCTTTGCTTCTATCACCTCGAAATTACCCGGAGGTAACATTTCTCGTACTTTCACCCTGACAACGGTAGTGTCGTCAATAACTAAAATTTTGTTACTTGCCACAACTGATTACTCTACTAAAAATTTTATGTTTAGATGCCTGATTACCGACTACTCTTAATAATTCTCTCACTATATCCAAAATTTATGTAGATTGGGGAAGAGTATTTTCTGACACAAATTCCAAAAAACATTAGTGCTGTATGAAACTTCTACTGACATTATGATCAATTTGCATCATAGTTATATAGACTACACAGAAATAATATTTATGTAGTTAAAGACTTATTAACCTAAGTTCCCAGTTAGGGGTATGGTTAAAACCACACTACCGCTATGTAAATCGTAATTACGCCCTCCCACTTTTTGCTTAACTAACAAATCGTTATATGAATTCTCCACAACAAGTTGATATCAAGTCAGAAATTATGACGATGCCTAGCTGGTTGCGCCGTCCTATTGGCAAAGCTAGTGAAATCTCTACTGTCCAACGGATCATTAAGCAGCGACAAATTCACACAATTTGTGAAGAAGGTCGCTGTCCGAATCGGGGTGAATGCTACGCCCAAAAAACAGCGACTTTTTTATTAATGGGTCCAACTTGCACCCGCGCCTGTGCTTTTTGTCAAGTAGATAAAGGTCATGCCCCAATGGCTTTAGATGCGGAAGAACCGCAAAAGGTCGCAGAATCCGTCCAGCTTTTAGGATTGCGGTATGTGGTGTTAACTTCTGTAGCCCGTGATGATTTAGCTGACGGGGGAGCAAATCATTTTGTCCAGACAATGGAAACTATCCGCTACCTTAACCCCGAAACTCAAATTGAAGTGCTGACATCTGATTTTTGGGGGAGTGGCGGTTTAGCAGGGCAACGTCACAGCTTAGAAATGATTATTAAAGCTCAACCAGCTTGTTTTAACCATAATGTCGAAACTGTCCGCAGGTTAACCCCGACGGTGCGCCGAGGGGCAAAATATGACCGCTCTTTGGCTGTATTAGCAACAGTTAAGGAATTTAATCATCAGATTCCGACAAAATCAGGTGTGATGGTGGGACACGGAGAAACTATCGAGGAATTGATGGAGACAATGGCGGATTTGCGATCTGTAAACTGCGATCGCCTCACCATTGGTCAATATATGCGTCCTTCATTAGAACATCTACCCGTGCAAAAATATTGGACACCGGAGGAATTTACAGAACTGGGTAACATAGCTAAGGATATGGGATTTAATCATGTCCGTTCCGGTCCCCTGGTTCGCAGTTCCTACCATGCAGGGGACACACATCTCTAGACAGGATGCTAAACGTGATCCGATCCCCCTAAATCCCCCTTAAAAAGGGGGACTTTGAAGAATTTAGCCCCCCTTTTTAAGGGGGGTTGGGGGGATCTAAACGTTGTGGGGCAACTCTAGAAGACTTGTGTGTACACCGTAGCTTTTTAAGGGGGGTTGGGGGGATCTAAACGTTGTGGGGCAACTCTAGAAGACTTGTGTGTACACCGTAGCCTTAATAAGGGGGGAACTAGAGTCAAAGTCCCCCTTTTTAAGGGGAATTTAGGGGGATCTGAAAATATTTGATACACCATAAGATACTTTTAAAACATCCTCTTACAAAAATATTTCTAAAGAATTTGCAAAATTGGCGCTTGAGTTTGCTATTTCTTAAAAAGTCACTAAATTTAGGAGAATCGCTTATGACCGCTAAAAGTAAACCTGCTGCTAAACCTTCCTATGTTTTCCGTACTGGTTGGGCATTGCTACTTTTGGCTGTTAACTTTTTAGTTGCAGCTTACTACTTCCACATTATTGATTAGGAGACTTCCAAATAAAAAATATCCCAAATTTTCTTGTGGTGCAGGCATCTTGCCTGCTAAATAATACAAGGACGGGCAGGATGCCCATCCCACAAGATTGGATTATTTTTTTTGTGGAGTTCTCTAAAAGTAGGCTGGTGCTGCTTAAATCGTGCCTTTGAATAAACCCTTGGGGCGAATAAGCAGTACCAAAATCATAATTAATAGGGCTACACCTTGTTTATACTGTGAACCTAGCCAAGGGGTGCTAACTTCCTGGGCAATACCAATAATAAAGGCTGCGGCGATCGCTCCGTAAGGATTGCCAATTCCTCCCAAAATTACCGAAGCAAATAAAGGTAAAATCAAAAACCAGCCCATATTCGGACGCACCGCTGTAATTAGCCCGTACATACTACCACCCAAAGAAGTGAATGTTCCAGCAATTACCCAAGTCCAGAGAATTACTCTATCAACATTAATACCAGAAACTCTAGCTAAATCTAAATCATCAGCTACTGCCCGCATTGCTTTACCAATTTTGGTATTTTGTAGCAAATAGTGCAGCGATAAAATCGCCAAAATAGCTAATCCCAGTACCAATAATTGATTTTGTGGTACTTTTAAATTCCTAAATTCTAAAGCCGGGATAACCGGCAAATTATAGTTTTGGTTTTTACCTCCCCAGAGAAAAATAATTCCATTGCGGAGGAACAAAGCCAAACCAATAGAGATAATGATCAAAGTTGTCGAACTAGCACGGATAGACCGCATTTTTGACCACAGCAACTTTTCCGCTAGTAACATTCCCCCTACTGTGCCGAAAGCAGCCACGATCATTGATAGCCAAATATTTAGACCTATACCATTGACCATAAGCGTCAGATAAGCACCCAATGTGAGAAAATCACCGTGGGCAAAATTAGACAACCGCAAAATCCCATAGGTTAAAGTGAGTCCAACCGCTGCTAGGGCAATAATGCTACCTACAGCAATACCATTGATGATTAATTGAGCAAATTGTTGTATATCCATAAATTATCAAATTACCGTGAAATTATTGTAAATTTTGGAACTTACTATTTGGCAAATTAAGTAGGTGAACCGAAAAATTTAAATGTATGTGAAGAAAAGTAAAATCGCCCAAAACTCTCTTCCTGTTCCCTGTTCCCTGTTCCCTGTTCCCTGTTAAGAGTTCCCTGTTCCCTTGCCCCAACGACAATTTTTAACGCCAACCTACTTACTAGTAATTGATTGTATTTAATCACTTTTGGGATCTTCGTCACATTCAGCCCTGCCAGTTATAGATTATATATAAAAAGCATTTGTAAGTTAATATACATAAATGCTGTTTACATTTTTATTTGTAAGCAGGATATTTTTTCCAGCGGTCTAGTTGAGAATGCAGCAGTCTTCAAGCTTACCAGAACGAAACTCACAAATAAACGAAAAGCCCCTTTTGACAACAATTAAACATCTGCGGTATCAATTATGGCTAGAAAGCAACTTGAATAAGTTGCAAATTCGTCTCCAGGATTATCTAATTTCTGTGGCTACTACCACTACATCAGGAATAGCTACAGAAGCAGAAATTTTCCAAATAATGGTCAATGAACTGCACACAGCTTTAAGTGATAGTCTGATTTCGTTCACCCCGTGTATCGTAGCTATTGCCATATTTGAACCACAGCAAATAGTTGGTCAAATCTCCTATATTTCCCATTCATCATCATTAACTCCTAGTTTGGAGATAATAGAGCAGAGGCTAACTTTGAGATTGAATAAATCTATCAATCTTAAAGATGTAGAGCAAATGGAGACTCAAAAATCCCAAACTGCTTGGTATTTATTTGAAAATCCTCAAGGGATGAAAGGATGGTTAATTATTCATACAAGCAATTTTTCATCCAATTGCAATTTATTGAAAGATGCTTTCTTGTATCTAAAGTTGCAATTAATCACAAAAACTGTGGGAAATTGTCGTACAGCATTAGCACAACTTTTACAAATACAATCTTTGCAGCAACATTCTCAACATTTAGCTAATTTTAATCAAGAGCTAGAACGCACTAATCAACTCAAAAATCAGTTTTTGGCGAATACCAGTCACGAAATCCGCACCCCTCTAAGTTCGATTATTGGTTTTACTCATTTACTATTGGCACAGGGTTACGAACCTGACAAAGCCCGTCATCAAGAATATTTACAGATCATTCAATCCAGTGGTAAGCATTTACTAGCAGTGATTAATGATATTTTAGATCTCTCTAAAATTGAAGCCAATCAACTAGAAGTGGAATGGGAAATTATTGATATTTCTACCTTATGCCGGAATGTTTTAGCTTTGGTAAAAGAGAAAGCTGCTAATAAAGGTTTAACACTGCGTTTAGAAATTGAGGCAGATATTAAAGATATCATGGCTGATCCTTTGCGACTTAAACAAATGCTATTGAATTTACTTTTCAATGCTATTAAATTGACCATAAAAGGTACTGTTGGCTTACAGATTTCTAGTCAAGATAGATTTTTGCGGTTTACAGTTTGGGATACTGGTATAGGTATCTCTTGCGAAGATCAATCTCGACTATTTCGACCCTATAGTCAAGTAGTCAATTCCGCAACTGGTCGTAATGAGGGGACGGGTTTGGGATTAGTTGTGACTCAAAAATTGGCAGAAATTCACGGTGGTTATTTAGAGTTAGAATCAGTAGTTGATCAAGGTTCTCGGTTTAGTATCTTACTACCCCTCAAACCAATAGAAAAAGTTTTAACAGCTATAGAAATAACAGCAGAATATGATTTACAAGTAGTCAGTCATCCTTGTGCTGATGACAGTATGACTTCTCCACCTGTAATTTTGCTGGTAGAAGATGATTTACCCAATGGAGAATTAATAGGGATTTATTTGCGAAGATTAGGATATCAAGTAACTTGGGTAAAGAATGGGGCAGAAATGTTGAATAGTCTCGAAGAAATAGAACCAACAGTTATTTTAATGGATGTAAGTTTACCGGATACTAATGGTTTAAATTTGGTGCAGCAATTACGAGAAAATCCTAAATATCAGCACATACCAATTGTTGCTCAAACGGCAATGGCAATGAAAGGGGATAGAGAACGTTGTCTAGCTGCTGGTGTCAATGAGTATATTTCTAAGCCGATAGACTTACAACTTTTAGCCCATTTGATGGACAAGTATAGCAAGTTGATTTTATTCTAAATTCTGATTTATCGAACAGGGGTAGGGGCGTATTGCTATACGCCCCTACAGAAGCTTGCTTCGGTGCAGGGTATCCCCGCCTGATTGATTCTGACTCCTGACTCCTGACTCCTTCTTCAAATTTACATTAAACTTTGATTTTTCGTTTTTACCCGTTGATAAAGTTCCTCCATTGTTTCAATAAAAGAATTATCTTTGTGCCAAAAAGCTGGAAAATCGCCTTGTTTCTTCACAAGAATTGCCGAAACGCCACTGGAACTTGAGACTTCTATCGTTTGAGGTAAACGCTTTGTCCCTAACCAAAACTCTCTCACACTTGGCTTTTCAGAAACAGATTGTTTTTCTAGCTTGGGATAAAACGATGCAGAAGATTCTAAACTAACTTCTTGAGCATTCAATTCCTGTGCTAGTGCTTTACCCAAATTAGAATTAGCCAGTTTAGACTGAAGTTCATCTTTCGATAAACCTCGCAATTCAAATAACAGAAAGGGATTATTATCCAATTGAGAAGCAACTAAATAATAAACACCAGCTATATGTTTACAAGGATTAGCATAATCTGGACAGGAACATTTAGTTTTAAAGTCTTCACTACTATGCGGTAATAAATGTAATCCCAATTCCTTAAAAGTATCTTCTATATTCTCAGGTACTTCATTCAGTAATAATCTAGAAACAATACTAGCTTTAGATGATAGCTTTTGAACAGCTTCATTCCAACTACTTTTAGCTATTTCTTTAATTTCAATGGAAATTTTATAAGTTGGTTCTTTATACACACCAAAGTAAGGATTAACAGAACCTCTAACTTTAGCCGTGATATGATTTTGCTCTATTTCAAAATTTAGGACTTTACCATTGTTGGCATAGGAACGTCCTCGTTGCAAACGACCATCATCAGTAAAATCTTCCAGTGCTTTAATAAACCTATCACCCCACCATGTTCGACTAAATTTAACCATAATATTTTCCTCCAGTTTTACTCCAAAATTGCACTTTTATTTAAAGCAATAAGTTGTTTAAAAGCATCATTATCCAACTCTGTCAACCAAGATTCATCGTTACCGACAACAGCAGCAGCGAGTTTTTTCTTATCTTCAATCATCTGGTCAATTTTCTCCTCTAAAGTCCCAATAGCCACAAATTTATGCACAAACACATTCTTTTGTTGTCCAATCCGAAAAGCTCTATCTGTGGCCTGATTTTCAACTGCGGGATTCCACCATCTATCAAAGTGAAAAACATGATTAGCTTTAGTTAAAGTAATCCCGACACCACCTGCTTTTAATGATAATATAAATGCAGATGCTTCTGTATCAGGTTCTTGAAATTCAGTAATCATCTTTTCTCGACGTTGCCGGCTTGTGCCACCATGTAAATAGTAAGTATTGCAGCGTAAATTCTGTTTAAGATACTTTTCAATCCCTGCACATACTTCCGTAAATTGACTAAAGATGAGTAAACTTTCACCTTCAGAAACTGCCTCATCTACCATTTCTACTAAGCGACTAAGTTTGTGAGAACGTTCAGTCGAAAATTCACTATTATCCTGTAAAAACTGAGCCGGATGATTACAAATCTGTTTTAATTTCATCAAAGTAGAAAGAATCAATCCTTTGCGTTGAATTCCCTCGACTGTTTTTAATTTCTCTTCTACATCTTTAACAACTACTTCATATAATGAAGCTTGTTCTTTAGTTAAATTGGTGTAAAGTTTTTGTTCAACTTTATCAGGTAAATCATTAATAATAGATTTGTCTGTTTTTAACCGACGTAAAATCAAGGGTTCAACTAATTTCTTCAGCGTCGTTGATTTGACTCGGTTATTATCTTTTTGAATGGGAACTTCAAATGATTTACGAAACTGTGCTTCTTTACCCAAATAACCAGGATTGAGAAAATTAAAAATTGACCATAAATCTAGCAACCGATTTTCCACAGGAGTTCCTGTTAAAGCCAGACGGTGTTTAGCAGAAAGTTTAAGAATTGCTTTGGTTTGTGCAGCTTTGGGATTTTTAATATTTTGCGCTTCATCTAAAACAATCCGTTGCCACTCGATACTTTGTAGGAGCTTTTCATCTTTGCGAGCTAAAGTAAAAGAAGTGATGATTACATCCTGTTGTTGACAAGCCTGTTTGAAATCAGCAGGGTTTTGTAAGCGATCGCTCCCGTGATGTATCATACTCTGAAGATGAGGCGCAAACTTAACAATCTCTTTCTGCCAATTCCCAACCACAGATGTAGGTGCAATTAACAGGGTTGGTAGCACAGAATCAACTGACTCCCTCTCCTGCACAAGTCTAGCAATTACCTGTACCGACTTACCTAAACCCATATCATCTGCTAAACAGCCATTTAAACCCAACCTTTCCAAATATTCTAACCACGCAACACCACGTTTTTGATATTCGCGCAGATTACCTTGTAGATTTAGCTGGTCAGAAATTGGCTCTAATCTACTTTTATCTTGTAATTTCGCCATCATATCTGACAGAATATCATCATGTTCAATATCCCAATCTTCTCCAGATTCGGCATTACGTTGCAGAAATTCCAGCACAGACATCTCTGGTTTTTCATCACCATGAGACTGCCAAAATTCTAGTAATTGCTGCATTTTGTCTCGGTCTAATTCCATCCATTGACCGCGAAAATGCACTAAAGGAGCTTTAGCATTAATTAATTGTTCCCACTCTTTTTTGGTGACAACTTCCTCACCAATTGCTAATTCATATTCATATTGCACCAAAGAATCTAAACCAAAATAGCTTTTTTCTTTGCCTTTAGTTACAGAACGACTTTTACCGGCAGCCTTGAGTCGCAGTTTAGCACGACGACGACCAGTAGGAGTATACCAAGCGGGAACAGTAACTTTAAAACCCGCATCTTCTAATACCCAAGCACTTTCTTGGAGGAATGAAAACGATTCTTCTAATGTTAATTCCATTCCCATGGGACTATCTGTTTCTAATCCTTGCCATAATTTAGGAAACATCCGCGCCGCATATCCTAAATTTAACAACAAATTAGTTTCAAAGTTTTCACCATATTGCTTGTGTAGACCTGTTTTAGTTTTTTGACTCATTGGCCAATAATCTGCCAAAGGTAACTTGAGAGAAGGGTCTTGTTTACTAGATACCAAAAACTGCATTTGCCAGTTATCTATTTTTTCAGCAGCAGGGGAATTGAGTTGAAAACACAGATAAAAGGGTAATTCTGATTGGGAACGAGTAATTTTATTTTTCCATGTTTGCCATTGTTTATATTCTTCTAAGTTGACATTTACTTTGTGAAAATTATGCTGTTGAGAAAAACAATAGTAAACTAAGGAATCTGTAATTTGTTTATCAAAGGCAGCAGTTGATGATGTGTGAGTAACTATATTATTGAGGATAAATTCAGAAAAATGGCGTAATAATGTTTCTTGGTTAAAAAATTCAATATTCTCAGTTTTTACTGTTGAACCTGCCACACAAATCAATGGCATATATTCAATATATTTTTGGATATTGGCTTCATATTGCTCAGAAATAATTGACCATCCACCATAGATTTCAAATGCAGGTGGAATCGTTTTTTTAGTTTTGCTGTTACTTTTGGGTTGGGGAAGTTCTAATTCTCGATATTTCAGAGTAGGAATATATTGGTCTTTGAGGATTATTTGTTTAAATGATTGCGTATAATGATACCAAAATAATAAATCTGAGCCAAGTTGAATTTCACTCAGGTTATTAATTGCTAAAAAATGGATATCGTTAAGTAGTCTAATAATATTAATGGCTGGTATATTACTTTTGACAGAACTTAAAGTTTCATAACAATCTACTTGCCAATATTGAAATTCTGTGTATTCTTCTGGTGTTTCTATTTCTAGATATTTAATTAATTCTGGTGAAGGTAAAGGTTGATTATCTGCGGTTGGCAGTGCAAAATATTTGCTAGATATACGTTGGTTTAATTGCGGTACAGGTTCTTTAATTCCCAATTCCTGGGCTAAAAAATTGATTAAGTCACCCTTGGCTAGATGTCCAGGATGAATTTGTTGTTTAGGGTCTAATTTCTTTTTGAGTATAGGCGTTTCTATCCACAGATAAAAAGAGCCTGACTGAATAAATTCGGTTTCTGCATTTGGTATCCAAGTGCCATGAACGATTTTCATAGCTTTATTCCTATAATGTATGAAAATAAACTTTAATATTTAGCATACATGGATTGGGTGAGAATATCTTGAAAACGCTAAGAATATGCCTAACGGTAGGTCATACTTGTTCGGCAAGCCCTACGTAGGCTGGGCAATGCCCACAGTACTAGGACTTACGCACGCTCACTAACTTGCCATGATATGAATGAACGAAATTGCCTCGTTTTCGGCTTTGGGAATAACTTATTGAGTAGGGTGTGGTTCGGCAAGTGTTACAGTGAGCAGTTCGACAAGCTCACTGTAACACCTGTCGAACTGCTCACCAACCACGTCAGATAGAGGAAATCTGTTTATTTTGGGTTTTTGTAAATGCCAATTAGTTGATTGCTCGTAGGCATAAGCTACTTGGCATGGGAAACGAGTTAAGGGGTTTACGAGTTAAGGGGTTTACGAGTTAAGGGGTTTACGAGTTAAGGGGTTTACGAGTTAAGGGGTTTACGAGTTAAGGGGTTTACGAGTTAAGGGGTTTACGAGTTAAGGGGTTTACGAGTTAAGGGGTTTACAAGTTAAGGGGTTTACGAGTTAAGGGGTTTACGAGTTAAGGGGTTTACGAGTTAAGGGGTTTACGAGTTAAGGGGTTTACACCGTAAACCCCTACGACTGACAAATTAAGGAATATGAATTAAATAAAGTGCAAAAGTAGGGTGTGTTAGCGACAGCGTAACGCACCATTTCAGGTTAAGTCAGAATTGCAGGTTATTAAATTTGCGTTCCTAAGCAATTTTAGATTTTTGTAAATGCCAATTAGTTGATTGCTCGTAGGCATAAGCTACTTTGTATGGGAAACGAGTTAAGGGGTTTACACCGTAAACCCCTACGGCTGACAAATTAAGGAATATGAATTAAATAAAGTGCAAAAGTAGGGTGTGTTAGCGACAGCGTAACGCACCATTTCAGGTTAAGTCGGAATTGCAGGTTATTAAATTTGCGTTCCTAGAGTTAAGTAGTAGCTACAAGATTTTCTCCTTTGAGCATTCGAGAAGCTGCTTCTAAAAGCGCTTCTTCTAAATAAGGTTTCGTAAAGTAGCCACTAGCTCCCAGTTGTAATGCCATTTGTCTATGTTTGTCAGCACCACGAGAGGTGAGCATCGCAATAGGTAAATGGCCGAAAGAACCATCTTTCTGAATCCGTGAGAGAAATTCTAGTCCATCACAACGGGGCATTTCAATATCACAGAAAACGATATCGCAAGGTAAACCAGAACGAAGTTTATCCCAAGCTTCTTGGCCATCGCGGGCTTGTTCTACACGATAACCAGCTTTGGTAAAGGTAAGAGATAGAAGTTCTCTAACTGTGATTGAGTCATCAACAATTAATACTGTTGTTTCTATTTTTTCAGCGGGAACAACCTTAATTGATGGTAATCCTGGGTGCTGCCAATTGCCACCAATATGTTTAGACATCTTACCTTGAAAGATATCAATGATTTCTAGCACGTCAGCAATGGGCATAATCATGCCGTCACCAAGAACTGTAGCACCAGCTACACCACTAGGTTTAGGTGCTGGCCCCTCAAATTGCTTAATTACAATTTCTTGTTCACTCAGGACTTGATCAATTTGTAAGGCAATCATTGTATTACCTGAGCGAACAATGATTACAGAAATCATGTCATCCTCTGTCTTAGTACCATAGACGTTTCCACGACTAAGCTGACGATTAAAAACTAATATTTCTTTTAACGGTTTGAAGGGAAGGATAGTCTCTCTCCAGACAATAAATGATTCTCCATCAGCATCTTGCTGAATGTTTTTGGCGGAGATATTTAGGGTATCCTCTACACCATCCATTGGAAAAGCGATTCTGGTTCTATCACAGATGCAGAATAGGGCTTTACAAATACTCAGAGTTAGTGGCAGACGGATAGTAAAGGTAGTTCCTTGACCTAGTTTGGAGTCAGTACCAACTGTACCGCGAATTTCGCTAATATCGTTGTGGACAACGTTCATGCCCACACCTCTACCTTTGATATCGTCTACTTCATCAGCGGTGCTGAAGTTAGGGAGGAATAAAAGTTCATAGGTTTCAATCCGAGATATGGTTTTTGCCTGTTCGGGGGTGAGGATACCTTTTTTAACTGCCTTATTTTTAACTTTTTGATGATCAATACCTGCGCCGTCGTCACTGACGGAAATAATCGTTTGGTTTCCTTGTTGTAAGGCGCGAATGCTAATAATACCTACAGGTGATTTACCCCCTGCTTGACGCACTTCTGGAGTTTCGATTCCGTGGGCGATCGCATTATTGACCATGTGAGTCAAAGGATCTGTAAGATGGTCTAAAATCATTTTGTCAACTAAGGTATCAACACCTTCTGTGACTAACTCTACTTGTTTGCCATATCTAATGGCATTATCCCGCACTCCTCGCCGCAAACGATCAATCGCTTGGTTAAATGGCACCATTCGGGCTTTTGTCAATCCTTCTTGTAGCTGACTAGTTGCTTGGCGTAACTGTCGCGCTACCTGTTCTGTTTCTTCGGTAACAAAGTCAATATCACTGGCTGACTCCCGGACTCGCACGATGAACTCAATCATTTCTTGCGCCAGGCTATGAAAAGGCGTAAACCGATCCATTTCGATTTCGCTAAACCCACGATTATGGGAATGACCAGATGAGTTATCAGATTCTCTAGAGCGGCGACTGGATAGGAGAGAGGCTTCCAAGAGCGATCGCTCGTAATATTGCTGCATCCTTACTCCCACATCTGAGAGGTGTTGTACCTGAACCAAGAGGCTATCTAGTGACTGTCGCAGACGTTCATGATCCTGCTCTAATGTATTACGATTTACCACCAACTCCCCAACTAAGTTACTCATATCATCCAGTTGTTTAACTGGAATCTTCATACTTTCTTCTTTTATCGTCCGTCGAGTCATGGGACGGGGGATTTTACTGTTAGAAGTTTTCTGTGATGTTGCTGAAGAGCTAGATATTGTTTTATCAGCCTGTTCTAACAAATCCTCTAATTCACTAAATTCATCTTCTAGTCCCAAGTCTGAAAAACTATTTTGAGATTTAATTACCGCAGGTTGAATAATTGCCGGTGGCGGTGAAATTATCTCTAATTTGTTGTCTTCATTCTCACCCAGCAACGCTTCTAATGCTGCAAAATCTTCATCTTCAATAGATTCCTGATTAGTAATTTCTCCTGATGCTGCGGCTAAAAATGCTTCTATTCCTGCAAACTCATCCAGTGAAGATTCCTCTACCAGATTTTCTTTGGCAGGTTCATTTAAAAGTGCCTCTATTCCTGCAAACTCATCCAGTGAAGATTCCTCTACCAGATTTTCTTTGGTAGGTTCATTTAAAAGTGCTTCTATTCCTGCAAACTCATCCAGTGAAGATTCCTCTACCAGATTTTCCCACTCTAATTCTGTAGAAGTTTCACCCACTACAAAAACATCTGCGGCTAGTTCTGTTGTCGAATCTGATTCTAGTTCTAAGTTAAACTCAGCAAAGTGTACAGTAAAATCTAAGTTAGATTCTGCTTCAGCAAATATTGCTAAATCATTCCTATCAGTGTTTGTAATCAAGTCTTCAGAAACATCACTTGAAGAACTTGTTATTTCTGCTGCCAACAAGATTAAATTGTCATCATTGCTATCTTCAAGAATCTCAACTAGTGGGATATTTGCCGTTTTTTCTGGAGATTGATAAGTAAATTCTGGTATTGAATTAAGTTCTTCTGGAGATTGGGAAAAATTATTAATTTCTGGCAAAAATAATTCCCTAGATTCAACTATGGGAACATTGCTAAAACTAGAGTTTGTGGCAATAACATCATCAAATAGATTATCTGTGGCTTGCGCCCCGCTATCGGTATCTGATGTAAAAAATAGATCGAAAGATTGTTCTTGCTCTTGAAAAATTAGATCAAACTCTTTTTTGTTTAAACTATTACTTCTAGTTGATTGTTGATTTTTTGCCACATTTTCAACTGACGCACTAAATAGACTTTCCTCTAATTCTTTAGCTACATCTTGATTACCTGAAGCAGTGCTTTCTGAGTTAGTTGTGTTTAGATCATCCCAGAAGTTATCTAGATTATCTACTGAATTAGCAAGATTAGTTGTTATTTCTGGTGTACTAAATAAATCATCAATTTCACTTATTGACAGTGGAGTATTTTTTTCCAGTTCTGCAAATATATTATTTAATGATAAACTTTCTGGTGCTGGTGGTTTTGTTTTTGATATTTTTATGGTTGTGGGAATAATTTCTGCGGTCGAATTGGCATCTTTATTTACCTTATCCTTAGCATTTTCGGCTGCCGATAAGAAGGAATCAAAACTGATTTCCGATTTTGTCGCTGTTTCTGAGATAGCCAGATTTTCTGGTTCAGTATCTCCAGCATATTGATCTTCTAACAAGAAAGAATTATCAAAACTGATTTCCGATTCTGTCGCTGTTTCTAAGATAGCCAGATTTTCTGGTTCAGCATCTCCAGCATCTTGATCTTCTAACAAGAAGGAATCAAAACTGATTTCCGATTCTGTCGCTGTTTCTGAGATAGCCAGATTTGCTGGTTCAGTATCTCCAGCATATTGATCTTCTAACAAGAAAGAATTATCAAAACTGATTTCCGATTCTGTCGCTGGTTCTAAGATAGCCAGATTTTCTGATTCAGTTGTTTCAGCCGTAAACAATAATTCATCATCTGCGGTGAATGTTAATAACTCTTTCAACTTATTATTGCTAGTTGCCCCATCTTCAGGATTAGGCTGACGAGATTCTCTGGAAATCGAGATTAATTCTAGCAATACATCATCTGATGGAAATTGTGAATCTGTATTATTTGACAACAGATTACTAGATTCTATAGGTTGAAAATTAACTGTTGACTGTTGCAGATTTGATAAAGATATATTCTCCGTTTCTAAGAAACTTTCATCAAAGAAGAGAGTTAAATCCTCTTGATGATTTGCAGTTATTGCCTGGTTATCGTCATCTTCAAAGAAGAGTAAATCAGCTAAATCATGATTATTATTTTCAACTTCACTATTGGTAATTGGTAGGGGCGAACGGCCGTTCGCTCCTACTTCTAGTATTTCTTCTTGTTGCCAAGTATCATCTAAATCAGGTGTATCACCTTCAAATAAATCAGCAAGAGTGTTTAACTCAGAAAGTCCGATCTCTGAAGAATTGTGAGTGAAGATTGATTGATGATGATTAAACAAAGGTTGATCAGTAAATTCAATTGTGTTAGTGATATTTACTGATGCTACTGATTCTAAATTTAGTTCTGTTGAGTCTGTAAATAAAGTTTCCCCAGTTGCTGTTTCCTCGAATTCCAATAACGACCGTTGTAGGAGCGGGAACAGAGTTTCTAATTGTTGACTAATAGCAATTTCCGCATCTCTATTTTGGAGAACTAATTCTTGAGCCTGTTTAATCTCAGTAATAATAATTTTGGCTAAAGTCAGATAACTATTATTAGGATTGGATATAGCCAGGGCTGCCGATTCACACAAACCGCACCAATTTGATAAATTTAAGTCTCTGCCAATTTTTGCTAATTGGTAACAGCATTCTTGCAAATTTTCGCGAGAATTCCCTAAGTTAGTTTGTTTAAACTGTTGCAACATTTCCCGAAGGATTTGTAACACTTGAGTTTGAAACTCTGTCCAATCCTGATTTTGTTTAGTTGTTATAGGTAACTTCTGTACCTGTGTGGGAACAGCTACATCTAGTTGTAAACGGGTCACAGGTGAGTTATTGAAGCTTTTTGCTCCACCATTTCCCTGCTTTAACAGTATTTCTATATGCTCATTCAGCCATTGCATGACTGGTTCAGTTTTAGACATCAAAGCTTGAGCTTTTTCCTCTGATAACCCAAAGGGATTGCCAAGATTGTCTATTAGAGCTTTTAAGGTATCACATATATCCAGAAGTAAAGATTCTAACCTTTGGTCTACTTGAATAGGATGTTCTTTCAGAATTTTGAAGCAATCCTCAAGTTGGTGGGATGTGTGTTGAATACTACTCAAACCCAACATAGCCGCACCACCTTTGATAGAGTGGGCTGCACGGAAGACTTCATTAATCATTTCTGAATCGTTCAGGGTACTTTGGAGATTCAGTAAGCCCTGTTCGATGGTGTTCAGGTGTTCTCTAGCTTCTTCGAGAAAGTAACCTAAAATCCGTTGTTGTTGTTCCGGCTGCATAGTTAGTTAGGGTTTGCTGAATAAGTCTTTTCGTGAAAGCGCAGCGTGGCGTAAGCCATGGGCTAGGAGTCAGGAGTCAGCAGGAAGAGAAGGTTGGACAATTAGTCCTCAAATTTACGCGGTTATAGAAGAGTGAAAATGCAAGGGTCTTAAACATCTATTGTCAATAATCTTGCACTTGTTTGGTTATAAAACCCTGCAAACATTTATCTATCAACCCTTTTGCTTCCTTTTATGCAAGCCCTAGTTAGTTTATTGCCGCTGTGATGTAATACGCACAGAAGTATACATTAATTTTTACTGTTGCCTTTTTACTATTGCCTTTTACCTTGATTCGATAGTTTCCACTCGGAAACGTTCCACGGAGGCAATCAAGTCGCGGGATACTCCCACTAAATGTTGCAAGGCTCCAGAAACCCGCTGTGCTTCTTGAGAGGTTTCTTGTGCTGTTAGTTCCACAGATTGCATTACTTGTGCGACAGCGCGAGAAGTTTCCGTTTGTTCTACGGTATCACTAGTGATTGATCGTACCAAAATATCAATGTGATCTGCTACTTGGATAATATTATCTAGCGATCGCTTGGCTTCTTCAGCTAATTTAGTTTGATGAATTACCTGTTGTGTACCTTCTTCCATTGCTGTCATCACTGAGCTAGTTTCGCTTTGAATTTGCATCACGATTTGCTCAATTTCTTTCAAGGACTTAGCAGATCGATCTGCCAACTGTCGCACTTCATCAGCCACAATAGCGAATCCTCGACCTGCTTCTCCTGCTCTTGCCGCTTCAATACTGGCATTAAGAGCTAATAAATTGGTACGGGAGGCAATTTGCGAAACTATGGCAACGATAGAGTTAATTTCTTGGGAAGATTCTGCCAATCGTTTCACTTTTCGGGTAGTTTCCGCCACTGTTTCTCGAATTTCTAAAATCCCCGCTACCGTATTTTCTACCGCTTCTCCTCCTTTTTGAGCAATTTTACTAGCCTCACGGGCTACAGTTTCCGCTTCCTTGGCTGCTTCTGCTACCCGTTGGATGGAATCAGTCATTACCTGGACAGAATTCAAGGTGACAGCTAACTCTTCGGCTTGTCGTAAAGCATCCCCAGACAAGGCTCTCGCAAAGGTTTCTGAATTAGTTGAACCTTTGGTTACGTCCCGGGCTGCGACTTTTACCTGTTGGACAATATCTCGGAGATTTTGAATTGTCAGGTTAAAGGCATCAGCTACCGCTCCAAGTACGTCCGCTGTAACTTCCGCTTGAACTGTCAAATCTCCTCTAGCTGCTCCTTCTACGTCATCAAGAAGGCGAATTACCTGACGTTGCAGATTTTCTTTAGCTTCTTCCATCTCAATGGCTTTCCGTTGGGCTTCATTGGTAGTTGTGAAAACTACCCTAGCCATATCATTAAAGCCAGTGGCTAAGTAGCCTAATTCATCTTGTGAATAGACTGTCGCTTCCACATTCAAATTGCCTTGACGAACAGAATCAAACTGACTTTGGAGATCCTTAGTGGTACGACGAATTTGTTTGAGAGTGAGATTACCCATAAACCCAGCAGTGGTTGCACCTGTAGCTCCGGCAACTAAGGCCATTAACAACCCTGTATTTCTCACTGATTCCCGTTGTTGGGCTGGTGAAATTGCAATTGCCAATGCACTAACAAGAGCTACACCTACCACTGATACCAAACCTACAGTTCCAGCTATCCACCATTGTTTCTGGTCTAAGGGGGCATTTTCAAATGGTGCCAATATTCCTTGTTCTAAGGCTACAATTGGTTCTGTCTTAGCAACGTCTAATTGAGTAAAGACAGGAACTGATTCTTGAGTGCCTGTAATTGTGAATAGTTCTTCGTCACGACGGCTAATATCTTGATATGAATCACCTTTTTGATAGCGAAGTGCTGCGGAGGAATCATCGAAGGAGTCATCAACAAATTGATTTAGAGAACTTCCTCGACTATCTAAAGATTCTGATAGCATTCCTCCATCATCAAAACTGCCATCTTCAGTGAGTTCAAATCCTGGTATATCACCGAGATCATCGAATTCATCAAAGTCGTTTAAAAACTCTATATTATTCTTATTACTGTCTCCGCTGGAAATATTACTGGTATTTTTAATGGAAACAAAAGTTTCAGTACCAAAATCTGCTTCATTTTCTGCCCCAAAAGCAGATTCAAACGCATCCAAATCAAAACTATCATCATCAAAATTACTTTTTGCTGATGAAGAGTTAGAATTAAGCTCCCGTTGTGGTGACGAAGAATTATTGGTAAATGATCCTGATACTGGTTGATGCTGATTCAGTTGGCCCCCTGACACAGGTGCTATTTCCCCAGAAATCTCATTCACTAAACTATCTTGTCCACTCCTAGACAAATCATTTTCTCGGCTATCTTGCCAATTATTTCTGATATTATTGTTGACTGCCTGTTCATCAATCTCTAAATATGGATCTTTTAGACTGGTGTTTAAGTCTGCAAAATGCTCATCCATCAAGTCGTCTATATCTTCCCCTACTAGAAATAGCTTAGGTTGATTTTCAGGGTCATCATCAACCGATAATTTTGTTTCTGCAAAAGGTGAATAGCTTTGGGCATCATCACTTATTACTGAACTTCCATTACCTAAATTGTTATTACTATCAGCATAATTATCACCGACAGAAATTTCTTCTTGCCAAAAAGGTGGTAACTCTAATTGATCTGATATCGGATCAGCTGAGAGATATTCAGTAGATAGACCAAAGGGATCATCAGTCATCGCACCATCCCATGAATTGCTGTCAAATTCCGTACCATCTGGATGATCTGCAAACGGATTATGTTCTAGAGGATCTAGGACTGGTTCGTATTCTTCACAGGAGTTGATACTGCCATTCAAATTCCCGATTTCTGCGGAGTGCTTCGCTATCATCCCTACATCCAAAGATTCTTCAGTTGTTACCAAACTATTAGATGGAGGTTCATAATCACCAAAAGGCTGTGTATACTGTTGTATAGTTGCAAGACAATGATGAACAAGATTAATAATTTCTTGATCGTCTGTTAGATGCAATACGCTTTTGTATCCATCCTTTGCTACATCATATTGTTGTAGCATATAATAGATGTGTCCCTTCAATAAGTGTGCATTAGGGTCATCTGGTGAATTTTGCATCAACTGATTAATTACAACCGCAGCTAATTCATAGTCTTGCTGTTCATAAGCTATTCTTGCCTGATCATAAGTTAGCTCTTGATTCTTGCGAAGCACTTCGCTATCATCTATACGTGTTTCCATTTCCTCCCTCCCAAGTTAATTTCGCCTGTATTTCTTTCATTGCTAATGACTAAGTTCACCCTGCCCACCGCGCACTTCGTAAAATTGCTATTTGATCTAGTAATCGTAAATATTTTTTTTCTTTTTCTGTATCAAATAACCACTCTCCACGCAAAAATGGGGACATAGCATCTGGTACGTTATTTTGTGGCCTTAGATACTGTACATCAAGCCAGTCCATCCCACAAATTTCTTCTACTCCTAAGCCCACTATTGTATCTTGATCTTCAATAGCAATTACGGGTATTTCTGAGCAATCCGTGTTTAATGGGGTTGTTTCACCGAGAAATTGACCCAAATCAGCCACCCAAATCAAGCGTCCCCGTAAATTTAGTGTACCTAAAAGCAAGGGAGATGTATTAGGAATTGGTGTAATCCGATTAGGACTAAGTTCAATTACTTCCCGAATTCCAGTGGCTTGTAATGCAAACTCCTGACGTGAGGGCAGATAAAACCGCAAATGCAACTCACCTTCAGGACTCTCTAGTTGTAATTCGGGACGGAATTGATCTTGCCCAGTACCACTTAAAAAATCTGGAATGCTCCCCATATTATTTTCATCCTTGTCCTCGCAGTAGTTGTTTAACTGTTCCTACCAACTCAGTTGGTTGAAAGGGTTTAGCTATATAGGCATCGGCTCCTTGCTTCATCCCCCAATAGCGATCAAATTCTTCACCTTTAGAAGAACACATCACTACAGGAACATTTTGGGTTTTAGGATCAGATTTTAACCGACGGCAGAGTTCATAGCCATTCATGCGGGGCATGACAATATCCAAAACCACCAAATCTGGAGGTGCCTTTTGAATCGCCTCTAAAGCTTCTGCTCCATCGCTTGCATGGGTAACTTTTAAGCCACTAGCTTTCAGAAGGTCTGTAATCATCTCCCTTTGGGCAAGACTGTCTTCAACGATTAGAATTGTGCTCATAAATGTCCATTTACCTCCTAATTTAGATTTTCCGGTCAGAAAAATAATTATGCTCTGATAACAAAGATTAACTGTATAAATTAAGTCTATTGTTTCCCTACTTTACGGTATATGGAAGTTAGTTAGACAACTAATTTTATTCTTGTGATAACATCTTTTACCCCATCTTGCACCCAATTAACAATTCTTATATCCTATTTGTATACCTGTAGAATAATCTCAATTAAGATGTTGCTCTACTAGCATTAGCAATTCTTGATCTGTAAAGGGTTTCGTCAGATAATCAGTTGCTCCTACCATCCTGGCACGAACGCGATCAATAAATCCGTCTTTACCAGTCAGCATAATAATTGGTACAACCCGAAATACTGTGGAATGCCGCAACATAGCACAAATATCGTAACCATCTAATTCCGGCATCGTAATGTCGCAGAGAATTAAATCTGGCTGAAGTTGAAAGACGAGACTAAGGGCTTGCAAGGGATTAGTAATGGAAATCGCTTCATAACCTTGTAATTTTAAGATGGATTCTATTGTCTCACAGATCACTAATGTATCTTCAATACATACTATTCGCCCTTTATATTTTTTTGTTTCCAGATTTTGTTTTTCTTTGCCGAATTTATTCGTATCCGAATACACTAATTGCAACCAACCTTCCTGTACGTAAGGATATATAGTTTTTGCTAATGTTAAAATATCACGGTTGAGATAGCGAGCTAGTTGGCGTAAAGAAGTTTTTCCATCAGCCCATTTATGTAATTTTTTGACTGTATCTTCTGATAGCGAGGCACTTAATTTAGCCTTGTCGGCTAAAATAGGTAATTGTTCTGTAGATTGAATATGTGGGTATAATTGTTTCCATTCTTGCACTTGTTTCGTAATTTTGGCAACTAGCGGAGCAATTTCAAAGGTGGTTAATTGTGGTACTAGCGCTGTCCCTAAATTAAAAATGAAACTGCCTTGGTGTAAGCTCAACAGATCAAATAAAGTCTCTTGTACTAAACCATAAATTATTGTCCGAGCAATTTTCGGAGTAATAATATTCTGCTCTAAAAGCGCCCAAATATAAGCATACTCTGGAGAATTAGTGACTGTTAGGGATGCCAGTTGTTTGGATTCAAGTCGCTGTTCAACTCGGTAATGACGTAAATAATCATCAAGCCGCGATAAACTACTGTCACCTGTTTGGCAATAGACAATTTGACCATTGAGAAAAAATACAAACCATGATTGTGGTCTATTTTCCGCTTTTTGCCGATTTTTGAAAGTTTCTTCTCCACTGAGTTTGTGACTTTGATGTGTTGTATGGGCTTCCACCCATAACTGTCCAGTCCGCTGTCCTAACTCAATTAGTTGTAGGATGCTGCAAATATCAATCTCATTTAAATTTCCCTGCATTTAGCTACAAAGCGCTCCTTAATGTTCCAGTGTTATTACCTGATGAATTTTGACTTGATTGTCTCACAGTTCACAACAGCACTATTTTTATTTCTATAGGTTACACTCAGTCTAAATAAAATTTATGAAATTCGGAAATTTCTTGATCAGCTTTTTTACAGGTTACTTTTTACACCTACCTTGATTTTGACTTCTATATTCTCATGATGTTTCCTAGGGGTCAATATTGTAATATAGCGATATCCACTGGCATGAGGTATAAAAATTAAGTTGAAAGCCAGACAGGCAAAAATTTTTACTCCTAACTCAGAGACTCGGTTAATTGTGCAGTATCATAAAGGTAAAGACAGTGATTGCACGGAAGCCATCCTGAAACTATTGGTTGAGAATATATAATTAGGAGATTTAGTAAAAGTCAGTAACCCAGCCCTAAAGGGACTGGGCTTGCAAGAAATTGCAAGCTGTACTGACCAGTCTAAGTCTTCACTGACTACGTTTTTTGAGTCACGACACCTTGGAATGCGTAGCTAGTTCCCTGCTCTGTCGTTTGTGATTAAACAGTTTCAAAGTCACTGAAACAGTGTTGCAAGCCTAACAAGCTCTTAAAACATTGACGAAGCTAACATTACCCCAGAAATGGGAGGCTCTTCGGAGCAACACATTACGCGTACAGAGTTGGGAAATTTGAATCGGTAATTGTCCCGTTGAAAGTACATCACAAGAGTACCCCGAATTCCCCAACTCCAAGGCGGTAATGAAAAAAGATTCAAAGCCTTTATTACCGCCCGTGTCGTTTCCCTCTCAGGGAGCCAAGCCGCTGAGTTTCCCACTTACCGGGTATTCTTATGATTTTAATTAAGTATCAGCAAATATCAATATATGTCATGTCTAAGAAAATAGCTTTATCTTACTTTTGTTACTAGTACCGGATGGCGTAAGTTAATGAACCATTCCGAATCTCTGAAAAGCTTATGCTGTATTCATTCTAAATTCTAAATTCCGAGAAAGCGGTACTAGACTAATGTTAAACAAAACCAAGTTAACAGAATCATCTAAAGTATATCCTAGAACACGGACACAAAGTACATCAAAAGGATTGACGGTGTGCTGTATTTAGCAGAAGTTCAAAAACAGAAGGGTGGCTTACTTAGTGGCGGTGGCAAAAGCGAACTAAAATTGATTGCTTGTCAACGTAATGATCAAAATTGGAGTCCAGTCCCGGACGAGATGATTGCTGCTGATGACGCAGGTAAATTAAATGATGGCGCATTGGTACTGGTGGAATTGAGTCCGAATCGTCAAGTGCAGCGGATTCAAGATGCAGGTCGTCCATTGGTGAATATTTTGCAGAATTTTTCCCGACAGGTGGAAAAGTTTAAACTCAAGGAAGAGGAAATTGACCAGTGGAAACAGTCGCTGAAGCTACAAATTGAGGAACTGAATCGCCGGGAAATGGAAATGGAATCCCGTTGGGACGAAGTACAAAAACTGGAACATGACTCTAGACGGATAGATACACAACAGCAATTAGTTAATACCTCTCGCACGGAAATTGACCGTTTACGGTTAGAGGTTGAACGTAATCGCCAGGAGCTAGAAAGTGCCTGGGAACATTTGCGGGTTGAGCAGCGCTGTTTAGAAGAGATCAGGTTAAACGTTCAACATTCTCAATCTATAGATGAAGGACGTAATCAGGCATTAAGTGATTTACTTAATCGCTTATCTAGTCAAACTGCTCCCATTGACATGGTTAAGGAAAGTCTTAATTACGCTTTTGAATTTGCCGAGAAGCAACAGGATGCTTTAAACCTACACTGGCGAAAATTGGAGATCCAACGTCACTGGGCTAATCAACAGCAAAAGGAGGGAGATGAACTGGTGCAAACTTTGTTTGGTCGCCAAAATGAATTGCAGCAGGAACAGGATTCTTTAGCTCAACAAATTACCCAGGTGCAATTAAAAATAACAACAGTTAGTAGTAAACAGGAATTGACTGCCATAGTGAAACAGCATCTAGAAACTGAGGAGGAATTTTCCGAAAAGCTGCATATTTTGGCGACTAAAACTGATACTGAAGTTCCTAAACCAGAAATTGATGTGGCAGCTTTGCAGCAAATGCCTCTGAAAGAATTGGAGAAAATGGTACAAAATTGGCAAGAGAAGTTAGATAGGGACTCTGACTTTGTGCAAGAACAAGAGCAGGAACTTAAATACAAGCAAGAACTTATAGAAGAACTTCAACAAAAAATTATCCATTCCGCTGAGAAAGAACGGGAAAATTTAGAATTAGAACTAGCTGATGAACAGGATCTTTACCAGATGCTGAACGAAAGCTTAGTTGGACAAAGACGCAATTTGATTGGACAGCAAAAAACTCTCCAACAGAACCAAGTTGTATTGTGGCAAAGACAAGGGATTTCAGTAGATATCAAGGGTGAATCTAGTGATTTAGAAGCAATGGTTTTACAACTTGAAGCCCAAAAACAGCAAAAATCTGCCCAAATCGAAAAGCTAGAGAGTGATATAGCTCAGATGATCACTACTATTGAAACAGATCAAGGAACAATTGATCATCAAACCCAGGAGGTAGAAGCCAAGCGTCAGGAAGTAAGATCCCTGGAGGAGCAATTACTGAATTTACGAACAGCAACTGCTGAATGTTGGGGTAGAGTCAATCTTTATCAAGAAGCTCTGCAACCTATTCAGGATGCTCTTGATGGGTTACGGTATCAATTACAAAAAATTGCTGAATCTTTAACTCAAATTCAAGCAATTGGTGATTCTCATCGGCAAATTGTTACTGATCTGCGTCAGGTTATTGAGAGTTTTATGAATCTGCCAGAGGCATTAGCATCTTAGAGGATGTTTTAAAAGTCTCTTATGGTGTATCAAATATTTTAAGATCCCCCTAAATCCCCCTTAAAAAGGGGGACTTTGACTCTAGTAGTCTGTCAAGAACTAATTGACGGGTTCATTCGTTGCCATTTTGCTTCTTCCTTCTTCCTTCTTCCTTCTTCCTTCTTCCTTCTTCCTTCTTCCTTCTTCCTTCTTCCTTCTTCCTTCGTGTCCTTCGTGGTTCGTTTCTTATCCGTCAAAATTTATTTGACAGACTACTAGTTCCCCCCTTTTTAAGCTACGGTGTACACACAAGTGATTGAATCGCCCCCTAACCCCCAAAATTGGGGGAACAAGAATTTTTAAAGTCCCCCAGAATTGGGGGATTTAGGGGGCGAAATAGGCCGAAACGAAGACAGGTAGGACTTGTGTATACACCGTAGCCTTTTTAAGGGTTAGGGGGAATCAGTAAGTGCCTAAAATCACCTCCAAAACTTTATAGCTACGCCACGCAAGCTATCAAACAACCTGTTAGAAGGAAAGCTCAAAATCTTTCTTTATTGATTAATTGAAAACAATCCAATCATCTTGTACTGTTGCTGTCAAACCTCCAGGAAAAGGATCTGTTTGGGAACGATTGGGGGCTGTAATTAAGGCTGTTAATTTTTCAATGTGTTCAAAGTTGGGAGAGTCGGGAAGTATTTCTTGGAGGATTTGACGCATGACACGACGTTGCAATGCTAATGGTGCTTTTTGTAAGATTCGCCTATCAATTTGTAAATTATCTTTATCACCCTTGCTTGAGGCTTCTAGCCGCCACTGAAGGGCTGTTTGTTCTAAAAATTCTACCTCTGCTTGAAGAAGTTCTGCTGTTTGCGCTAAGTTGGCTTCTACTTGGGGATTAAAATTTTCTTTTAAATATGGAATTAATTCTTGACGAATGCGGTTGCGTGGATATTGTAAGTTTTGATTGGTGGAATCTTCCCAAATTGGTAAATTAAATTTTTGGCAAAACTGTTCTGTTTGGGAACGGGTAATTTCTAATAATGGACGGACTAGGATAATATTCTCCGTTAGTGGCCGTTGCCAAGTTAATGCCTGTAAACCATCTGCACCAGTACCACGCATTAAATTGTATAGTAAAGTTTCGGCGCGATCGCTTGCGGTGTGTCCGGTAATAATATATTGATAGTTATTAAGTTGAGCAATTTTTGTTAATGCTTGATATCGCCAATTTCTAGCTGTGGCTTCGCTGTTGACGGGTTGGTTAGCGGTTTCTAAATAAAAAGGTGTATTCCAAGTTTTAGCTAAATTTTCGACGTGGTGAGCATTAGCTTGGGAATCTTCACGCCAACAATGATCACAATGGGCTACGGCTATATCCCATCCCCATTTAGGTTGTAAATCTAATAATAATCTAATTAAGCATAAAGAATCCTGTCCACCAGAAACCGCGACTAATAGCTTTTGGTTATGCTCAAATAGATGACGAGCGCGAATCGTCCGATGTATTTGGGCGTGGAGGGGAGTCCATAAGCTCATTTTTCGTTAACGGGGATATTTATAAATTTATTGTTGAACACTTTAACAAAAAACAGGAGGCTCATTACCTCTTTCTGTAATTTTATCACAAAATCATCTATAAATAAGATGATTTTTGCGGTTATTTTCTAGTAAATATCCCAATATTAGGCTGTTTTTATGGATATAACTAATTTTTGAGCAAGTTTACTCTTGTTTACACCTAAAATCTTGTATCTATCTGTTGATATATGTCTAGTTTTGTCTATAAATTGGTCAGATAGGGAATAACTCTCTCCTGGGGTTGACACCTGTAAGTAGTTGTGTCACATTTGTAATTGTAAGTTGTGTCACTAAAATCAAATTTTGTGATGTAACTGGGGGGAAGAAATGCTTTTATAACCAAAGCTAATCAGATTCAGGAAAGGCCTTGCTGGTATCGCAGCTAAGGTCAATTTGACAACGTCTCTAACTCAGAATAATTTCGTTTTTCAGGTTGAAAATTAAGGTTTATCTACATCATGAATAAAAATTTGTGCTTTTTTGTAGTTGCTATCTTAGCTACTTTATTCACTACCTCTGCTCAAGCTGAGGAAGTTTCGAGAAAAGCCGCTGATTTAATGGCAAATTCTTCTTTATTACCTACTATCAGTAAACCAAAAAGTTTTTTCCTGAAGGGAGATCGCCAAATACTGTGTAGTATAAAATACTTTTTTATTCCCGATACTCTAATCAGCAGACATAGTATAGATAATAATTACTTATGATTAGCTGGTTAATAATTTCTTGACGCTAACCGGATGGAATATAAATGCTTTCAACGACTTGATATTTCTTCTGTAGGGCTTGAGATAAAAAGGCTAACATCTGTTTGAGTGTAAAAAGTGTGCGATAAATTAATCTACTACCTTTCCTTTTACGACTGATTTTGAGCCATAGTAGATTCACCCAGATGTTAATTAGAAGAAAGGATATTCCAATGAATAGTAATCTCAAGACTGGATTTTTGTTATTCGTCTTAATTCGACAAATATTTTTCAGACGATAACTGGTTTCAATGCCAAATCTTTTTCGATAATCTTGATAGATATAATTTAAATTTGTTTTGACCTTATAAGCAACATAAACAAAGTATTGAACCCCATGCTTTTTATGCTTTCCCTTTCTATATTTACAGACGATCCATAAATCAAATGTGACAAAATCATCTTTGTCTCTTGTAATAGTATAGGTAGTTTTATAACTTTTTTTACCCTTGAGGAATTGTTTGATTCCTCCTTTTTTTCCAGTCTTGATAGCAGGCATAAGAAAGGGAATATCTAATGCCTGTAACCATCTAATTACAGGAGTATTAAAAAATCCCCTATCCAAATAGAGTTTTTTTACATTTATTTTTAGGGATTCAAGTTCTGCTAATAAATAAGTAATTAAAGCCACACTAGTATCTAATTGGCGAACACCTCTTATTGCTAGAGTTACACGCTTATTATTACTAATAACATATAAAGTGGCATAGGCATAAAATGAATTAGTACCAGATTTAGCTTCACTTCGATATATGTAGGGTAATTCTGACGATGTTGGTTGACCATAATAACAAATTAAATTTAAATCAATCGCTATTTTCAAACACCCTTTTTTTAATCCTAAAGGAATTCGACTTTTTAATGCTTGATTTATTTGCGCTTCTAATTCCTCAAAATTGTTAATTTTATTGAGATGATATCTAATATCATTAGCTGTCGGAATATTTTTTAACAATTTAGCTGTGTTTTCAATACTGTCTCCAGTGCTGGCTGCTTTAACCAGAATCTCGAATAAAGTTTGTTGGTCACAGGCTCCTTGCGTTTCAATCGAAAAATTTTCTACTAAACACTGAATAACCTCATCAAGAGTTTCTGAGTCGGTTAAAACGAGTTCTTCTGTAGACTCGCCCCGCGTGGCTTTTGTTAGAGATGAAACAGTCAATTTTTTCAGCCAATATGCTACACACTACTTTCATCATTTCATATTTTGATCCAGTGCAAATTATGATAACTATTTCTTATATATTTGGTATTCTATAGTACATGAGTATCTGTCGTATTTTGTTAGTGATGCCTGCTGCGTCTGTAGCAATAGCGTCAGCACTCCGTAAAAATCACTCTTTGGGAAAAACTTTTTGGTTTACTGACTATCAAGAAATCTAATTCGTCTAATTTAGTAGCTCAGAATAATGAGCCTTCTATTGATTTAACTGATTCTAAATTGCCTGCAAGTAATTACTGGTATGTGAGTGGAGGTGTTGGTATTGCTTCCCCTGGTAACGATTTAAAAGTCAGGGATGCATTTGATCAAGTTAACTTTGGTTTGGATTCTACCGCTCAATGGAGCATAGCTGGGGGTTATCAGTTGAAAAACTATCGCACTGAATTGGAACTTAATTACAGTTCCTTTGGTATTAATAAAGGTACTGTCAATACTCAATCCTTTCCATTAGATGGCAATGTCAGTACAACTTCTGTACTTGTTAATGGCTACTATGATATCCCGACTGGTTCTAAATTTCGTCCTTACATTGGTGCTGGTATAGGTGTTGGTATCATTAGCGGCAAGATTAAAGATCAGGGAACAGAAGCTGACCTTGGTACTGGTTCATCTTTTGCCTATCAAGGAAAAGTAGGTCTTCAATATGAAATTGCCAACAAAGGTAATGCTTTTGCTGAATTTAAATATTTGGGATTAAGCTCTTACAAAAATGATAGTGGTAATGATGTAAGTCCACCCAATTCTTATGGTTTGAGCGTTGGTTATCGCCAAGGTTTTTAATCGTTAATAGCATTTACAGCACTTCCTTTGTGTTATGAGGTACAAGAACCCCACCCCCAACCCCCTCCAATATCAAAAGTTTATCCTTTTCTTCCCCCCGTTGCGGGGGGATTGAGGGGGGTGCGATGAGGGGGCTAAGATGTACCTCATAAGAGCGGAAACCGCTGTAATAGGATATAGCGGTTATCGCTCTTGATGGAATATTATTGAGGGCGCAGGCCCTGCGCCCCTACAGGCTTTGCGATTTACTGACTGTATCTCACAAAGATTGCATACCGCTATAGTTATCGCCAAGGTTTTTAATCGTTAATAGCATACCGCTATAGTTATCGCTCTTGATGGAATATTATTGAGGGCGCAGGCCCTGCGCCCCTACAGGCTTTGCGATTTACTATAGTGTAAAATCCTGTTATGGGCTGATTTTTATGAATACCTACGGTACTTTGACAAGAAAAATTGATGTCGTGAACTACCTTGTCTATTGCTGTACATCACCGAGATTAAAATCGTTATACATACTTTTTAAAACATATCCGCAGGGTCAGCAGATTGGAGTTTGCTAGTAGCAATTGCTCCAGAAATAGCACACATAATTATGGTTAAAAGTAGGACTTGTACACCACGAATTATCGTCATATACATGGGTAAATTTGTTGCTGTTCGGGTTAGCTGGTAAAGTCCTAAAGATACGGCTACTCCTGGAAAAAATCCTAAAATTGCTAAGATTAAAGCTTCTTCAAAAACTATAGTTAGTAAATAGTAATGACGATATCCTATGGCTTTCAAAGTGGCATATTCTCGCAAATGGGCATTAACATCTGTGGAGAGAACTTGATAAACAATAATTACTCCTACTACGAATCCCATTGATACCCCTAGGTTAAAAATAAATCCAATGGGGGAATAATTACTCCAAAAATTATTTTCAAACTGAATAAATTCATCATGAGTGAGAACTCTAACATCATCTTTTAAATAAGCTTTTAATTTGGCAATAACTTGCTCTGTTTTATAACCTAGTTTGATTTTAACTAAACCGATACTCACGCTACTTGTAGGCTGTCTAGCAAATATTTGGGAGAAATTATCGGCACTGGTAATTAAACTACCATCAGCAGCAAAGGAAGCACCAAGTTTAAATAAACCACCTATAGTGATTGTGCTGCCATTAATTTCGGTTGTGACAGTTTTACCTTGTTGAATTTTCTTAATTGCTTGTTGATATTCTCCTCTAGTAGCAAGATCAAATAAAACTGTATTTGGTAATTTAATCTTTTGTAATTGTTGATTAATTTCTGGCAAATCAAAAGCTGGTTGATCTGGATTGATACCAATAATTAAAACTCCTGTTTCTGAATGTGTTTGGGGATTCTTCCAAATAATATGGTTACAATACATAGCTTCGGCAGATTTTACCCCTGGTACATCCATTGCTTGATAAAGTCGTCTCCGGGAAAAAATAGACATACTTTGTAAACTACGGGCTTGGGGACTAATAAGAATTATATCAGCCTGTAAACTCCGATGCAATCTAGTATTACTATCATATAAAGCGGTTTGAAAGCCTGACTGCATAAACATAAGAACATCGGCAAAAGCAATACCTGCGATTGCTACTAATAAACGGCTTTTTTCATGAGTAAGTTGTAACCAACCCACAGGAGTTCGTCGTCGCAATTGTTGAAAAAAAGGAATCATAGGAGTCAGGCTTACGCTACGCTGTGTTATTAGGAGTTAATGAACCACGAAGACACGAAGGACACGAAGAAAGAAGAAAGAAGAACAAAGAAGAAAGAAGAAAGAAGAAAGAAGAAAGAAGAAGAAAGAAGAAGAGTTTTTAACTAATGACCAATGACCAATGACCAATGACTAATGACCAATGACCAATGACCAATGACTAATGACTAATGACCAATGACCAATGACTAATGACCAATGACCAATGACTAATGACCAATGACCAATGACTAATGACCAATGACCAATGACCAATGACCAATGACCAATGACCAATGACCAATGACCAATGACCAATGACCAATGACTAATGACCAATGACCAATGACCAATGACTAATAACTAAAGACTAATGACCAATGACTAATGACTAATGACTAATAACTAAAGACTAATAATTGCCTTAACTTGCATATTGGTAAATTTGGCTGCTTGCTGAGTAGAAACTTTATTTAGTCGGATATGGACTTTTACTATTCTGTTATCAATATTGCTAGAAGGATCTGTATTAGTGAGATTTTGCTTTCTTACTTGTAAACCGATTCGTTCGACTTTTCCCTGCAATTCTTGAGTAAAAGTATCACTAACTATCCGCACCTGTTTTCCTTGAATAATTTTAGTAATATCACTTTCGTAAACTTCAGCAACTACATACATCTGACTGGTTTTACCAATGTCAGCAATACCATTATTAGAAATTAATTCTCCTGGATGAGTGTAGATTTCAAATACTTGTCCATTTTGAGGCGATTTTACATAAGCTTGTTGAAGATTAATAGTAGCTTTTTTAACTACTGTGTCTGCTCGATTTAATTCAGCAATTGCAGCATCTACATCTACTTTCCTGACTTCAGAAATTTGATTTAATGTAGCTGAAGCTTCTTTTATTTTTTGTTGACTACTTAATTCCAGCTTTTTCAACTGTGACTGTGCTGCTTGAAGACTTTTTTTAGCTGTTTCTACGTTCAAGTTTTTACTATCTTTTTGGGAAGCAGAAATTGCTCCTTCTCTATATAATTCCTGATAACGTTTATTTTCAGATTCAGCATTGAGTAATTCAGCTTGCAATTTTTCTAAAGTTGCTTTTTGACTATCAGTATCACCTTGGCTTTCTGCGGCTAATCTGTCAATGATAGCTCTTTGTGCCGTAATTTCTCCAGGTTTAGCACCTGCTTGAACTTGGGCAATTTTAGATTGAATTATTTTTACTTCTGCTTTGGCTTCAGTTAATTCTGCTTGCAAGCGATCGCTATTATCTAAAATAGCAATTACCTGTCCGGCTTTGATCATATCCCCCTCCTGAACTAATATCTTTGCGACTCGACTCCCTTCTCCAGATATAGCCGCTGATAATTTAATCACTTCCCCTTCTGGTTCAATTCTACCTAGGGCTGTGACTGTTTTTATCTCTGGCATTGTTAACGCAGGATTTGCTAGTTTCTGATTATCTATATCCCGAAACTTGAGGACAATAAAAACACTAATACTAGCTACAGATAAAGATGCCAGCATAGCAATAGCTATCGCTAATCGGAGAATAGACTGAGAAGATAATGAACCTTGTAGCTTGTGGTTTTGCACAACTGCATACCTTTTCAGTGCTGTTTCAAAATTAGTTAAAGAAAAATATCAGGTAGAAAACAAAAGCCTGGAAAGCCTAAAAATGTAGTTTCTATACTAAAGGAAATAATTTAGTCAATTTATTGCGTTACAGATGACAAATCAATTCTAAATTTTTGACAGAAACGAACATTTAGAGATGATATGCTGAAATAGAAAGTCAGATGGTTAGCAGATAACAGTTTTCATAAAAATAGTATATTTTAGACATAATGATTTAATTTAAATTCTGGCGTTGCTGATTGGAGGGATGAAATTGATTTTCAATGATCTCAAAATCCTGATAGAGACGTTCCATGGAACGTCTCTACATCTAAATTTATACTTGGTTTCAGAAACGCCTAAATTTTCTGTTAATTTTTCCCTGTGACTCTGCGCTGAGAGGATGTTTGAAAAGTAATCCGTCGTGATTTTTTACCCCCCTTAATCCCCCCTGATAAAGCTATTCATTACCCGGATCTTTCTCAACACTTTTGTGAGCAATTGCTCCAATCCTTACTATGCTTGGATTTCTCGATTTTTTATTGTCAATAACCCTGTCAATAAGGATTGTTACAGTTTGTGAATTGAGGCTTGAAAGCCTTGTCCCACAAGGCTTTCAAATATTAAGAAAGATGTGGGTAATGGATAGCTGATAAAGGGGGGAAATCGGAAAATGAAGTTCCCTCACCTTTCCCAGGCTACGGTGTACACACAAGTCTTCTAGAGTTGCCCCACAACGTTTAGATCCCCCCAACCCCCCTTAAAAAGGGGGGCTAAATTCTTCAAAGTCCCCCTTTTTAAGGGGGATTTAGGGGGATCGGATAACGTTTAGCATCCTGTCTAGAGATGTGTGTACACCGTAGCCTTTCCCAGGGGAGGGTTAGGGTGGGGTAAAAAATATTTGCTACATCAATCATGACTTTATGGCTACGCCACGCTATGCCTTCGGCACACTTCGTGAACGCTATCAAACAACCTCTTAGAGTCTGAGACAAAAAAATGTAGCTCCTTATACTGTAAATTTGATTCATTAAGATTAATTAAAATAAACCACGTTTACCATTAGTCCGCACCGTTAGCCAATTAGTTTTAGCTACAGCTAACTGCTCATCAGTCACCTTAGCACCAGTAAGATTAGCTCCGGACAAATTAGCTCCCCGCAGATTAGCTTGACTCAGATAAGCTTGACTCAGGTTTGCACCTCTAAGGTCTGCACCTTCTAAATCAGCATTACTAAAATAAGCCTTGCTTAAATCCGCTTCTTTGAAATTTGCTTCTTTTAAACTTGTTCTACCAAAGTCAGTATTCTGAAGATTAGTTGCTTGAAAATTGGGTTTATCAAATTGAGCAGCATGGAAATTAATTCCTGATAAGTTAGCACCAGGTACACTCAAGCGCATAAAGTGATAGGCTGCAAAATCCCGTCTGCCTTTTTGATAAGCTGCTAGTAGACCTTGGGAATCTAATTTTCGTGGAGATAATGGATTATCAATATTAGTGACAACATCTCTAGTAGGTGATTTCGGAGATGATTTAGCGGCTGATTTAGGAACAAATTCTCTACCCTGAATTTGTCCATGTTTTTGTTCCGTTCCGTCCGGTGTCTTATCCTTTCTGGCTCGAATAGATGCAGCTAATTTTGCGACACTATCATTGTTACCACGAGTATAACCAATAGAATCAACACCAAAATTTGGATTGTTTTGTGCTGGTGCAAATCCAGTGGGTTGGGATAGTAAACCTTGAGATAAACTATCTAAGTATGGCTCTATGTCCAAAGCTGTGAGTACGTCTTGTGCTACCTTATAGCGATTGCGTACAGACACATCCAACATTTTTTTCAATACTTTGGTCAAATGATCACTAACCTCTACCAAATGCTCCCACAGAATGTCACCTGTGCTGGAATTGTATTCTAAGTCTTTAGGAATTTTCGCAGTCAGCAAATAAATACAAGTCACTCCCACTGCATAGATATCACTGGCATAAACTGGGCGCATAGCCATTTGCTCTGGGGGCGCAAAACCAGGAGTACCGATTGCATAAGCTGTTAAAGCTGATTTTTCTGATTCACTAGTTGTGATTTGACTCACTTGGTTTTTGACAGCACCAAAATCAATTAGTACCAGTCTGGCATCTTGAGAACGACGGATTAAGTTAGCTGGCTTAATATCGCGGTGAATTACCTGTTGCTCGTGGATATATTGCAACAATGGCATGATTTCACTTAAAAATTGCCTGATTCCGGTTTCACTATAAACTCCATTTTGTTTCACCTCTTGTTGGAGAGTCAAACCGCTCACATATTCTTGAACTAAGTAGAATTGATTACTATCTTCAAAATAGTCCAGTAGCCTGGGTATTTGCGGATGATTACCGATTTTACCTAGAGTTTCTGCTTCTCTGGCAAATAGCTCCCGGGCCATTTTTAATATATACGGAGTTGTACTTGATGGACGTAATTGTTTAATTACACAAGGTGGTTTGCCTGGCAGCTTTTCCTCTACTGCTAAAAATGTTGCCCCAAAACCACCTTGACCTATTGGTTTTACCACGCGAAAGCGATCGCGTAACAGCAATTGCGAGCCACAAGCCTGACATATCTGACTAGAGGCTGAATTTTGAGGATTGGAACAGGTGGGATTTACGCAATAGCTCATGCACTGTTAACTCGTTACCCGATGAATAATGGGTCTAACTATACTCTTACAGCGGTTCTTGATTGAGTGAGGTACATGAACCCCACCCCTAACCCCCCTGACAGGTATAGGTTTTTTACAATTGGGTTTTATGCGGGACTTGGAAGACCAGGAAGGAAAGTAGACAAGGGAGTGTGAAGAGAAAGAACCGGAAAATTCTGCCCGATATGTTCCCTATCTTCATGGGTTTTAATTCTTCTTTGTCCTTCTTCCTTGTCCACTTTCCCTCCTTGTCTGCCAAGTCTGGCCCCTATTATAAATCTCAATGTAAAAAACCTACACCTGTCAGCCCTAACCCCCTCCCCGCAAGTGAGGCTACGGTGTACACACAAGTGATTGAATTTAGCCAAGCCCTGACCGAATCGCCCCCTAACCCCCAAAATTGGGGGAACAAGAATTTCAAAGTCCCCCAGAATTGGTGGATTTAGGGGGCTAAATAGCCGGAAACAAAGACAGGTAGGACTTGTGTGTACACGGTAGGCAAGTGAGGAGGGGGCTATGATGTACCTCATAACAGCAGGAAGTGCTGTATTACATGATTAAGAGCAAATTCAAATTTATCCTAAGTTATTGATGCGGGAATTTTTTAAACTATTTCCCAAAGCTATTTGATACTACTTCAAATTGTAGCCATTAAATCATTATTAACTATAAAAATCTGGTTTAATTTCTCAAATTATTCGTAGAGGCAGGAAAGAGGAAAAAGCAAAGAAATTTATCTTTACTTTTGCCCTTTACCTCTTGCTTATTTACAGACTAGATAGCACCTCTTTGGCCGCGACTAATGTCTGTTCAATGTCTTCAGGGGTGTGTGCTAAAGAAGTGAATCCAGCTTCAAATTGAGATGGTGCTAAGTAAATACCATGCTCTAACATTCCGCGATGAAAACGACCAAATTTAACTGTATCTGCTTTTTTCGCATCTTCATAGTTATGAACAGGGCCAGCAGTAAAGAACAGCCCAAACATGGCACTGATATTACCACCGCAAGCAGCATGACCCGTATCTGAGCAGATTTTTAGCAACCCATCAGCTAACTGTTTAGTAATCTTTTCTAAATACTCATAAGTACCGGGTTTGCTAAGTAGTTCTAGGGTTTTAATCCCGGCTGTCATAGCCAAAGGATTACCGGATAGAGTCCCTGCTTGATAAACTGGGCCTGCTGGGGCAACCATTGACATGATGTCGCGGCGACCACCATAAGCGCCCACAGGTAAACCACCACCAATGACTTTACCCATAGTGGTTAAGTCGGGGGTAACACCAAATTTTGCTTGTGCGCCACCGTAAGCAATGCGGAAGCCTGTCATCACTTCATCAAATACCAATAATGCTCCATACTCTTGCGTAAGTTCCCGTAGTCCTTCCAAGAAACCGGCATCAGGAGTAATAAAACCGGCGTTACCAACTACTGGTTCGAGAATGACACCAGCGATTTCCTTGGGGTTTTCTTCAAATAAGGCTTTTACGGCTTCCAAATCATTGAAAGGCGCGGTTAACGTGCTGGCTGTTGTTGCTTTTGGTACTCCTGGTGAGTCGGGTAAGCCCAGGGTAGCGACACCAGAACCAGCTTTTACCAAGAACATATCCGCGTGTCCGTGATAGCAACCTTCAAACTTGATAATTTTTTCTCTGTTAGTGAAGGCTCGCATCAGTCGTAATACGGACATACAAGCTTCTGTTCCAGAATTGACAAATCTTACCATTTCGACGCTAGGAACAGCATCAATAACCATTTCGGCTAATACGTTTTCGAGGACACAGGGAGCGCCAAAGCTTGTTCCTTTATCTAAGGCTGTGTGTAGTGCAGATATTACTTCTGGATGTGCATGACCACAAATAGCTGGTCCCCATGTACCAACATAGTCAATGTATTTGTTGCCGTCTACATCCCAAACATAAGCGCCATTAACACGATCAAATACTATGGGTTGTCCACCAACGGATTTAAATGCGCGGACGGGAGAACTGACTCCTCCGGGCATAAGATTTTGAGCAGCAGCAAAGATTTCTTGGGATTTTGTGGTTTTAATTGAGGTGTTTACCAAGGGTATCTCCTAATGATTGGTGATTAAAATTGAGCTTCTATCTTAGAATAGGGTGAAAAGTTGCTTGTGAATTTCTATGGTATAGAATTAGCTGAAAATGGTATGTTGAGTCAAAGAATTATTGTAAATTAACTAGTATGTCTTCTTCCAAACAGCAATCTCTCCAATCTGCTATCCCTGTGGAAAAAATTCGCTACGATGATCAGGGTTTAGTGCCGGCTATTATCCAAGATTATTTGGATGGTACTGTACTCATGATGGCGTGGATGAATCAAGAATCATTACAAAAGACTTTAGAAACTGGGGAAACTTGGTTTTGGAGTCGCTCTCGTCAGCAATTTTGGCATAAGGGCGAGACTTCTGGACATATTCAGAAGGTGCAAAGTATTCGTTATGATTGTGATAGCGATGCTCTATTGGTAGGGGTGGAGCAGTTAGGTGATGTTGCTTGTCATACTGGGGAACGTAGTTGTTTTCATCAGGTTGATGGGACGGTAACACCACCACCAGGGGATAGTCTATCACAGTTGTATGAGGTGATCTGCGATCGCCGTGATCATCCCAATGAAAGTTCTTATACCTGTAAGTTATTGGCTGGTGGTGATAATAAGATTTTGAAAAAGATTGGTGAAGAAAGCGCCGAGGTAGTCATGGCTTGTAAGGATGATGATGCCGATGGTATTGCTGGTGAGGTTGCAGATTTGTTTTATCATACCCTCGTAGCTTTAGCACATCACAAAGTTGATTTAAAAGCAGTTTATCGCAAGTTGCAGGAACGGCGGAAATAACCAATAACAACTCAATACTATCTGAAGTTGTCTGCTTCTGTGCAGGGTATCCCCGACTGATTGATTCTGACTCCTAACTCCTAACTCGGTGACTCGGTGACTCCTTCTTCATCTTCCGCAAGTCTGCCTACACAAAGCATTGTAATATCATCAAACTGTGGAGCATCAGCAACAAAAGCAAATAAATTAGTTCTAATAGAATTGAGCAAATCCTTAGCCGAACTGGATGGCTGCTCCAGAATATCTCGCAGTCGCTTGTCTGTAAATAACTTACCTTCAGGGTTTTTGCCTTCAGTCACACCGTCAGTATAACCAATCAATATATCACCGGGTTCAAGCTGAACTTGCTGGATTTTAAATTTACTCCCAGTCATCATCCCTACCGCTGGCCCAGTGGATTTAAGAATATTCTTCACACCAGATTGGTTAACAATAAACAGTGGTTCATGTCCACCATTAATATAAGTAAGTATTCCCGTTTCCGGTTCTAGAACACCAAAAAACATGGTGGCAAACATACTCATTTGCCAGTGATTTTGGGCAACATATTCATTTGTTCTGGAAACTGCTTGCAGCGCATTTAGGTGATCTAAATTTTTGAAGTCAGACTCACCAATCCAACCACCAATGGGCTGATTGTCCTCAAGAATTTGATAAGCCAGTCCACGCAATTGCGTTTCTGAAGAAAAAACACGGATTAAACTCCGCATTAAAGCCATGAATAATGCTGCTCCTACCCCTTTATCACATACATCCGCAATTACGAGTCCTACCTGATTATTAGGAAGTTCAAAAGTATCGTAGAAGTCTCCAGCTACTTGACGGGCTGGATAAAAACAAGCAGCAATTTCCCAATTAGGCAATTTAACCAATTCGTAGGGGAGAAAATCAATCTGTATTTGTCGTCCCTTTTCTAGTTCAGCATCAAGAGCTTTGGAATATTTATCAAGTTTGGAGTACAGACGAGCATTTTCCAAGACTAAAGCCATCTGGTCGGCCGTTAGCAGCATCAGATTAGCTGTTTCTTGACTAAAATGCCCCGGTTGAGAATGCAATAAAGTAATAATACCGAGTAATTCTTCACCCCTGATAATGGGAACAGCCAAAGCCGAACGGACAATGTAAGGCTGATTAGGCAAGGTAAGCCAGCGATCATCATTTTCAGTATCCGTAATTAATCCTAGTTCACGGTGACGGATTACCCAACCAGCTAAACCCTTATCTAATACATTACCAATCAGATTCTTGCGTTGTTCTGACGTTACTTCTGTGCGTGACAAAATTGCGTCTGCTACCTTTCCAGAAGGTTCAAGCAAGAACAAACTACCTTTTTCCGAGTTAGTTTGATCCGTGGCCACATCTAATGTATTCTGTAATGCTGATTTTAGTACCTCCCCTTCCGTTGAAGAGCGGGCCATTGATACTAATTTTTCTAGCAAATGACTTTGAGCCTTGAAAACAGCTTTTTCATTTCTGAGTTTTGCTACTTCGCAGCGGAGTGATTCTAGTTCTTTGTAATCTACTGTTTGAGTTTGATTGTTAAAATTCATAAAACCTCGCGGTATGCGGGAAACTCAGTGGCTTTAGCCGGTGAGAGGGAAGCGACACGAGTGAATTTATTCACTGTGGTATTTAAATGCTGATTTTTGAATGGATATAATCCCGGGAACCAGCAAACCCGTTCAAGTCCCCTCGCCCAACTAATCCAAAATGTCTTGTCTTTAACCAACGACTTAACAAACAGTCTTGCAGATAATCCGATAGCGTAGCGTGGCGTAAGCCATACTGGGGAAGTATTCGGAAGTGCGTATCAGGATTAGTCTCAATGGGCTAGTCGCTGCTTGTGTTGTAAAGTTTGTTCTTTACAAGCTCAATCCCTTTAGGGTTGAGTCAGTGACATTCCCCCTAAGCAAATGATTCCCACCATGAACTTGTAAACTGAGTTGTCTCAAAAATTAGATGCTTAATACCTGTATGTTTTCTATTGTGCAAATGCTTAACCTACTAACTTAGATTAATCGGGGCTGAATTAACTCAATATACCCTAAACAAACATCTATAAACTCGTCTATTTGCAATTGACAATAAAAATGTTGCGATTTTTATTTCCTTCACGTTCATAGAAATATTCATCAACACCTTGAATGGCTAAATATACTCCCAGTCCACCTATGGGACGCTCTGCCAATGGCTTATTTAATTCTTCAACTGCGACAGTCACCTTTTCGTGAGGATCATATTTGGCTCCTGTATCTTCAATACAAATTGTTAAAGTTGATTCCTGAAAAGTCCCAGATATATCTAATTGTCCTTGTAAACCAGCTTCTTCATAGCCATGAATAATTATGTTAGTGGCAATTTCGTCAACTGCTAGACGCAGCTTATAGGTGGCTTTTTTATCCAAGCCCGCTAATTCAGCCGCTTTGATCACATATTTAGCGATCGCTCCTAAAGAGTCTAATGTTCCCGATACGGTTAAACTTTCCATAAACACTGGTTTTGATATTGATCGATAATTCAGTTGAATATTTGCAACTTTCCCAGAAACGAAGATTGATATCTTTTCAAATTTCTAGTGTTGCTAATTTTATCTATGAAAATGATTTTTTGTGATTTCCTAACCCCTGTAGAGACGTTCCATGGAACGTCTCTACAATTAAATTCAGATTGTGTTTGGTGCAATGTCAAATTGCTACAATCTGCTTATTTATTAAGCGTCGTACTCATCTACCAAATAAACACTTTGGTCAAAGCCAGTCTTCGTAATAGTATCTAATACAGTCTCTTGAGTGCCAACCATATAGATTTTTACATCTGTTCCCATCTTTTGTTTAGCGAAGATTAGCACCCGGAGTCCGGCACTGGCCATGTACTCTAGTCCTTGCATCATCAGCACTAAACGTTGAGGATTAAGTTTAGCAGCCTCTTCTACCTTGTCTTTAAAAACTGTTGCTGTACTAGCATCCAGTTCTCCAACTAAGGTAATTTGAGCGATATCTTCACTTGTTTGTAGCGTTACTTCTAAAGCCATAATTTCCTGTTAGTATTTGAATTACAAAAAAGTAGTTGAAAGTTGAAAGTTGGCAAATTTAACTTTGCCAAACTTGAATTTACTTACCTACCAAAATTGCCATAGAGCGATCGCCCAAAAGCAACCCCGATTGATTTTCTAACATTGGTTCAGTCCCAGGTTGCCAACTATCATGCGGTGTTGTAGCCCCAGTATTCGCAAAAATATGCCAATTCATGCCTAAAGGCAAGCCAGGAAGTTCAAACCACATAGATTCCCAGTGCATATTCATAGCCACGTAGATATAATTATCTTCCACTGTGCCTTGCTTGGCGTGTTTTCCACAAAGCATAAAAGCCAGACTGCGGTTAGAATCAGACCAATCTGCATTCCATGCCTGTGTGCCATGCCAAGTGATATCTGCATAACCACTGCCCACATAATCGCGGTTCTGGAAATGCCAGGGACTTCTTAACACTGGGTGGAGATTACGGAAAGCAATACAGTGTTTAAAAAACTTAAACAAATCTGCATTAGTTTCTAATAGTTTCCAGTCTAACCAGTTTAAGTCATTATCGTGGCAATAAGTATTATTATTACCATACTGAGTGCGTCCCACTTCATCACCCATGAGAATCATGGGTACACCTTGACTTACCATCAGCATAGCCAGGGCATTTTTAATTTGCCGACGGCGTAAAGCATTGATACCTGGATCATCTGTTTGACCTTCCCAACCACAGTTCCAGCTATCATTATCATTAGTGCCATCGTTATTATTTTCACCATTAGCCTCATTATGTTTCCCATCGTAGGAAAACAGATCCATCATGGTGAAACCATCGTGTGCCGTAATGAAATTAATTGATGTTGCCGGAGCGCGGCCAGACCAAGCATACAAATCAGGAGAGCCTTGCAAACGTTGAGCAGCATCCCCAACCGTACCATCACCCTTCAAAAACTTACGAATACCATCACGGTATTTACCATTCCATTCTGCCCAACGTCCGTAAGCTGGGAAAGAACCTACTTGGTATAAACCGCCAGCATCCCAAGCTTCAGCAATCAGTTTACACTTAGCCAAAATCGGGTCAAAGGCCAAAGATTCAAGCAGAGGTGGATTTGCTAAAGGTGCGCCCCAAGGGTCACGACCTAAAATAGCCGCCAAGTCAAATCGGAAGCCATCAATATGATATTCTGAAGCCCAGTAACGCAGACAATCTAAAACTATACCGCGAACAATGGGGTTATTACAGTTGAGAGTATTACCAGTCCCGCTAAAGTTGTAATAATACCCTTCTGGGGTCAGCATATAGTAGATCTTATTATCAATCCCTCGAAAAGAAATTGTCGGACCATGCTCATTACCTTCAGCCGTGTGGTTGAAAACTACATCAAGAATTACCTCAATCCCGTTTTTATGTAATTCTTTAACCAGTGTTTTTAACTCATCCACCTGCATCCCAAATTTGCCCGTAGCCGCATAACCAGCCTTGGGGGCAAAAAAACCAACGGTACTGTAACCCCAGTAATTATATAGAGTTTCGCCAGTTTGGGGATTAGGACGACTGTTTTCAAACTCATCAAACTCATAAATAGGCATCAACTCCACAGCGTTGACACCCAACTCTTTGAGATAAGAAATTTTGTCCCTGATACCCGCAAATGTTCCCTGATGCTTGTCTTTCACACCAGATGAAGGATGACGGGTAAAACTGCGAACGTGCATTTCATAGATGACTTGATCCTCTGGGGGAATTTCCAACGGACGATCATTTTCCCAGTCAAAATCATCAAAAGCAATTCTCGCCCGATGGTGATAAATATCATTCCAGTCTGGAGTTACACCCCAAACATCCCGACCACCAATAATCTTGGCGTAGGGGTCCATCAAGACTTTGCTAGTATCAAACCAATGACCTTCCTGGAAACTATTCGGACCATCCATCCGATAGCCATATTCCAGATTTTCATAATCCAGGTCAAAGACAGTCATGCAATAAACATTACCAATCCGAAATTCTTCAGGAAAAGGAATTTCTGCTAATGGTTTCTTGGCGTGTCTTTCAAATAGAACTAGAGTACAGGATTTGGCATAACTCGAAAAGATCGAGAAGTTAACCCCTCCTGGAACTAGGGTTGCACCAAACGGAAATGGTTTTCCGTTGCGTAATTTAAACCCTTCATAAGTATGCGTTGGATGAACATCAATTCTTTCCATTAAACTTTTCCTTATTTGAGGGCTGCTAATCCTGCTTCCAGGTTTTCAGTAGTGACAAAATGTTCTAGGAATCCAGTTACATCCATTGTATCTTTAACATCTTGTACCAAACCCACAAGCACCAGTTTTCCTTCTTTGGATGCTGCTTGCCGATGTACACTTAACAAAGTTCGCAAACCCGCACTGGACATATAAGGTACAGCAGTCATATCGAGCAGAATTTTACTTCCTGGTTCTACTAGTGGTAAAACTTTTTTTGTCACCGATTGTGCTGTACTGGCATCTATATCACCCTTCACCACAACTATGTTTATGTCTTCAATCGTTGTGATATTAATCTCAATTTTAGTTTCTTCCATCTTGCCAACTTCCGGTAGATTTATACTTAGATATGGGGAAGAGGTGAGAAACACTCCTCCCTTTTTTCTCTCTCTAGTTATACAGGCACAATCTGTACCTTAACTTTAACCCGTTCGCTGGTTTTGGGTAATGTGACAGTTAAAGCTTCTGCATCGAAATTGCTATAAGGTTCGCCGTCAATTTCGCACTTACCAATTTTTACGCTACCGGGTGGTAAAATATCAGGTGATACTCGCAGAATATCGTCAGGGAATCCACCGGGAATAGGCTTAAAGTAGAAGTCCATAGGCTGCTTAGTAATTAGCAGGTTTGTATAAACTGCTGCTAAATAACATAATTCAAAGGAGTGATAACCACTCATGGAGTGAGAACCTTTACCCCGTTCGTTACCCCCAGCTAGATAGGGAATACCGTTAGCTAAAACGTTGAAATAAACCCCACCCTCTTCTAAATCTAAGAACCAAGCGTTATAAAATGCTGCGGATTCACGAGCCAAGCGGTGATATTCTTTGTTATCCAGAATACCTGCGAGAATTTGATAGGCTAAGATAGCTTGTTCCTGTTGCCACCAAGCTTTGCGATCATGCCAAACAAAGCGATAATGCTCTTCACCTTCTGCTAGGGTGCGTTCTACAACGTCGTACCAGCCACCACGTTGCTGATCACTACCCACTGCTGGCATGACATCAGCAATTTTTTGAGCGAGATTGACATAGCTATCCTTAGCTTTGAGGCTTTGCATCCGCATCAAATTCCAGGCAATTTTCAGGTTGTGACCGACGACAGCGCGGTTTTGTTGCCAACCCCAAGATGTGTCTTTAGACCAGTCTTGGAAGAAACGTTCTTGGACAAATGGACTATTTTCGTCGTCAGGGAAATGCTTTTCGATAGTGTCAAAAGTAGACTCCAACATATCAGCATATTCTTGTTTACCTGTCGCTAACCACAGGTTAATTAGGTAAGCTGGAGCATGATCACCGACGGAGTTCCAGTTTTTTGTTCCCTTGTTCTGTCCTAATGAGTCGCTGAGAGGATCTAATGTCAATGGATCGAGGTGAGAGAAATATCCGCCCTGTTCACTTTTATCGAGTAGAAACTCGTTAAATAGCTTAATGGTTTTCTCCGTGTCATCCATAATGCGGGGATCACCAGTACACCGATAGGTTTGAATCGGACCCGCTAGGGCGTAAATTTGTTCATAAGCAGGGATAGCATAGTAATCATCCCCAAATTCAGAAGCAAAGATTTTATCTTCTTTTTCTCCCTTGACATCAATACCGTGATACCAGTAGACAATCCCTTCGTCTAAGTCTACAAACCTCATGTGTTCCCGCAGGTACTCAGTCCCATTTTCAGCAGCTTTGAGGAAGCTATCATTCCCTGTCATCAAGAAAGCAGTCGCAAAACCATAGACTAGACGAGAAATAGTATCGGTTTCTTGGCGGAAATTGGTGGTTGATTGTACACCACTGAGATTTAAAGTAGTGCGATACCTGCGGTAGTCGTAGTCACCATCGCCAAATTGAGCTTTGAGGTAAAATTTACCTAAAGCATTCACCTGTTTTATCCACCAATCTTGTTTCTCGAAAACGTAATCTGTTTTCTGACGACCAGCAAAAACTATCTGTTTAGCATCAAAGATATCTTTATCTGGATAAAATACCCCGTATGTAAACAAATACCTTCCTGGTAATAGCATAGCTCTCATGCTGGCAGTTGCATCAGGATAGCCTTCATCAAAGTTTTGAATTAACTTCGCATAGGCCATGGGACTGATTTTAACTTCAAATTCTCTGCCATCAGAAGTTTTTAGTCCAAAGGTATCGCTATTACCGTCATATTCGGTAACGTAGCCAGCGATGAGGTCAGAAAAGGTAAAATCTACCTTGGTAGTCATAAGATATCCTCGTTTTGTTAAGAATTGATTGGGTTAAATTACGTACGTACAGGACTAATTTTTTTCAATTTCTTGGACAAAAATTTCCATAAATTGGTCAACCATGCCGGGATGTTTGCCTGTAATCAGATTACCATCAATGACTAAATCTGTAGTAACATCACCTTCATAAATAACATCTGCTCCAGCATTTTCTACATCACAGATGATGTTATGAGCGCAGGTGACTTTTTTACCTTTAATTAGGTCTGGATCTGCACAAAATAGCCATAAGCTATGGCAAATTGTCCCTAATTTAACTTTATCTTCAGCGACGGCATCACGCAGAAAAACCACGGCTGGAGCTTGATTTTTTTGCCCTTTTTTGACATTGACTTCATATCGGAGTCTATCCATTGCATAGGCTCCGATACAAATAATGCCTTTATAGTCGCTGGGTTTTACGTCTTTAACTTCTGTGCTGACAGTGACATGATATTCTACTTGATCATTTTCGGGGTTGGAACCAAAGTGTAGTTCTTTGTTGCCCCAAAGATGGGAAATATACTCTACTTCATAACCCTGTTCAGGAAAATATTCATTAAAACGGCGGAACTCTGTGCCGTCAAAATGTTCTTCAACGAGTACACCGATTTTACCTTTACTAGTAGCTGTCATCTAAATTTTAATCCTTGGTGATTTGGAAAATTAAGAGAATTGTAAAAACTGTATGACAGAGTGAAAAAATACAATAGTTTAGAGGTAAGGGTAAACAACCGTTTACCCCTAGTTAATGCTGCTTAAATCAAGAATATTGCAGATCAATAAATTTCTTGATTTGGGGTAACTTTAAGCTGTGGCTTGGTGATAAATCTCGTATAGATGTCCGTCTGGAGAGATTTCTTGGAATATTTTTGGTTCGAGCGATCGCATTTTACCATCAATGGATTTCTTAAAGAATTCTGGGCTTTCCCACTGGGAATAGTTGATCACTCTAGTACCATCTAAACTTCTGTGCAAAGTGGAGGAAATAAAGCCTGGTTGGTATTTAACGTGGTTTTCCATGTAATCAACAATGCTCTTTAAAATCTCTTGTTGTTTCCATGTTTCGACTTCAAATACCACAATTACTGGAAACACTTGGGAAGCCTTTTCTTTATCCAGCGCAACGGATTTACCAGCAGCTTCACCCCAAGGAGACATATCAGCATAAACGCGCCATTCGCTGACCTTGTTGCCCCGCATTCGATAGATATCACAGCAAGCTACTGTCACGTGTTTCTTACTGCCCACCATTTCATATTCAGCGTCCATTTCAATGGTGATGATGTCTGGCTCTATCCAAATTTTTCGAGCCTCATGACCATAAAACTTAGCAGTAGTTTTAAAGGTGTGTTTAAAGAAGTCTACAACTGCATTTGGTCCATACATTGGCTCACCTGAACCAACTTTATAAAATAGATCATCTGTCAGGTAAGTTTTGACTTTTTCCCAATCTTCCGCCATGATTGCGGCTGATAGTTCCCCAACTACTTGTAACTGTTCTGACGGCATTTCCATATTCCCATCTACTGACCACTTTGGTCCGGCAATTGACCATTTAGGAATAAATCCTTGAGATACTCTTTGTTTACCTTCAGGATGTTCGGCAAAATGTCTTCTCATTGTGCCGGGAGGAAGCATTTGCTGTCCTTTGCTAACTGTTAATACAGAAGCAGATTCAGGAACGGGAATTGAGGGATTAAATACAGGATTTACATCCATAAAAATCCGCAATTCACTGAATTTATCTTCCTCAACTCGGAAGATATCAAAACAAGGCAGTGAAACAACTGAGCCATCTTTGCGCCAGTATGTCACGTCCATTTCTACGAATACCGCATCTCCTTCTTCCCAGATCATTTTGATCTCGTGGTATACGGCATCAATTTGACTAAAGAAAGCATCGGCTGATTTTTTAATATCTGCTTTATTTAAACAGACATCAAAATTACCAAATTGATAAACTGGTGTGTCGGTAAAGAAAGTAATGAAACCTTCAGCATCAAAAGCTTCACCTCTGGAAAACAAGCGTTTTACTAAGTCTGTATTAGTTCCAGAAATACTCTCTATGCTGGCAGTTTCGGCATTATCAGTTGCGCCTTGTGCCATCAAATCACCCATCATTGACTCCACAACTTGGCCAAAAACCATATGAACTTTGCCAAGTGCTGCTGCCAATTCTTGCTGACTTAATTCATAGCCGTTTTCTCTAGCAATCTTGACAAACTGTTCAGCCGTATTAGCAGAATGCAGTTGCTGTTGTAGATTGGGTTGATCAAAAGCTGCTTGTAATAGGTCTATTACTTTATGTGACATAACTATTCTCCTAAATGATTTCAGTTCAGTTTTGCCACGGGGTCATATCAGCATAAACTCGCCATTCACTGACCTTATTTCCCCGCATCCGATAGATATCACAACAGGCAACTACCACGTGTTTCTTACTGCCCACCATTTCATATTTAGCGTCCATTTCAATGGTGATGATGTCTGGTTCTATCCAAATTTTTCGAGCATCATGACCATAAAACTTAGCAGTAGTTTTAAAGGTGTGTTTAAAGAAATCTACAACTGCATTGGGTCCATACATTGGCTCACCTGAACCAACCTTATAAAACAGGTCATCTGTCAGGTAAGTTTTGACTTTTTCCCAATCTTCAGCCATGATTGCGGCTGATAGTTCCCCAACTACTTGTAATTGTGGTGATGGCGGTTGAACACCATCTATAGGCCATTTTGGCCCGGCAATTGACCATTTAGGAATAAATCCTTGGGCTACTCTTTGTTTACCTTCAGGATGTTCGGCAAAATGTCTCCTCATGGTGTCGGGAGGAACCATTTTTTGTCCTTTGCTAACTGTTAACACAGAAGCAGATTTAGGCACAGGAATTGTAGGGTTAAATACGGGATTTACATCCATAAAAATCCGCAGTTCGCTGAATTTATCTCCTTCAACTCGGAAGATGTCACTACAAGGAAGTGAGATAACTGAGCCATCTTTACGCCAATAGAGAACATCCATTTCTACGAAGACGACGTTGCCGACTTCCCAGATCATTTTGATTTCGTGGTAAACCGCATCAATTTGACTAAAGAAAGCATCGGCTGATTTTTTGATGGCTTCTTTATTCAAACAGACATCAAAGTTACCAAATTGATAAACTGGTGTATCTGTAAAAAAAGCAATGAAACCTTCGGCATCAAAGGCTTCCCCTCTGGAGAATAATCGCTTTACTAAGTCTGTATTTGTTCCGGGAAATTGTTTGGACATGGAGATAGTTCCATTATTGGTTGCTGTTAAATTGCCAGAGTTGTGATTTTGCATCTGGTCAATTTGAGGATGTTGGCCGTTTCCTGTGTGATTGAAGTTGGTAACTATTGCTTCTGGAAAGGTGAATGTAGTGCCGTTGGCTTGGTTATATTCTGCCATTCCTTTTTGGAAGCTGGTTTTAACTTTACGGGTAACTTGGTTAAATTCCAATTGTTCCCCATTTGGTCCTTTGCAGTAGAACAAAGACCAACCTTCCATTGGGTCATGACTCCAATCTATTTCTGGTTCTCCTGCTGCTAAAGACTCTGGTTCGTTCCAAAATTTAAAAGAATTATATCTGAGGGCAACGGCTCTTCTTTCGGCTTCAGATTTGACGTGGACAACTCGGTTACAAACGACGTTTGTCATCCCTCTTTTATGACATTCTGCTTCTAACATATTGGCAAAAACATTCAAATCAACGCCTTCTTTGACGTTGAAAGAAATGTGCATGGCATTGACATTACCAATGTGGGAAGGAATGGTAGGAACTGAAGCATGAGAGGCATGAGGTTTACCCGCTTCTCGGAAGTAGATTAGTTCTACAGCGGTGTTACCAAAAGAAATAAACTTGACATCTAATGCGTCTTCTTTGGTGCTTCTGAGATGGGGAATAGTTAGGTTTTTTGGATCAATACCTTTGGCGATCGCATCTAGTTCTTCTTGTTGAAAAAGAGTATTTTGAATGACATCACCGACTAACTCATTTTCACCAGCAACTAATTTCCCTCCTAATATTTCTGTGTAAAATTCGAGGGATTGTTTCATGTCATCAACTGTGACACCGACGTGTTGAACGCCTTGCAACAAATGACCTAAACCAGAAGTAGTCAAGGGGGTATGCTTTAAATCAGTTTGACCATTGTTGATTAAACCTTTGCCATTAGTTTGACCACCAACCATTAAGGTAACAATATCATTTTTGATTTGATTAGCAGCTCCAATTTTAGTAATTAACTCTGCTACTTTGGCACTCCGTTGACCTGCCAGGGTCATTTGACCATCGTAAACAAAGGTATAAGCTGTTCTTTCGGGAAATGGCTGAATTTGTTGAATATATTTAGCGGCATCTTTTATGGCTGCTGAATACTCGGAAGAGGCAAAAAATTTCTCTCTTTCTAGATGATTAGCAAAGGCAATTTCATAAGCTGCATGATATTGCTTTTCGGCTGGTTCATAATGACCAACTCCTGCTGCATCTGGACGAGAATTATCTACTTCTTCAAATAAATGTAGTCGGAATTTGAGGACGGAATCACTACTGCTAACTTTGGGGGCAAAAGTTTCGGTGAGATAACGTCGAAAAGCTTCTGTACTTGCACCATTAGCTTTTTTCACCATGACGTGAAATTTGATTGCGCCAACTTCGCCGTTGGGATCGCCGTTAGGAATCCTATCTATGTATGTAATAGAATTGCCAGGACTGCTGTTATAACCGATGGCTTTGCGGAATAAGTTGTGTTCATCATCCATCAGAATGGCAGAAGCTGTAAACCATTTTTGACGGTCTGCATCACTGGCAAATGTTAACTCGGCAATACCATCAAAGTTATCTTCTGAGTCTGTTGTATCGTCTAAACCAGGAATCTCTGGACAGAATCCACCTTGGTTATGAGCTACATGAAACTGCCAATATTGATGTTGTCCAGGTAATCTGGCACAAACTGGCCCATGTACGTCTTTCCAATAGTTATCAAAAAGCTCTAGAGAGATGCCGTGTCTTTTCCACAGGAGTACATAAAAGGCGACTTTCCCTTCTTGATCCCGGTCTGAATAATCTGCTGTGATTGCCTTTCTACTCATTGTCAGCATTTCTGCTATCCTTGGTGTGCTATTTGCATGATCAAAAATCAAATTCAGGTTAGCAAAGCAAGCCGCAACTTTATTGAATCCCGCATAAGGACAAAGAAACAAAAGCAGTTCTTCAATTTCTGCGCGAGTTGCACCTTGCTGGAGAGCCATGTTTACATGAGCAGCGAAAGGGTTGCCAGGACCTCTATGATCCTGATTAACAACATCAATAGCGATGGTAATCAAAGCCTTAGTTTTTTGGTCAATTAATGGCAAACCCCAACCTTCACCTGCGACCCGAATGACAAAATCACCAAATTTGGGATTAATTTGTTTTAGACCTTTTTGAAGTTCAAGGTCATCCAAAACCGCGTTTTTGTCCACTCGCTCCTGTTGCATTTTAAGCAGTAGTGATCAAAGTCAATAATTCATTAGCAGCAAAAACATCACGATAGAAAGTTAGTTGCTCTGTCTTCAAATAGCAAGCACCACGATGTCCACGACGCACCCAAGTTACATTACCTTTAGCTAATGTTTCGTTGGTTTCATCATCCACACACTTCCATTCAAAGTAAGTATGTTCACCAAAAAACATGACAATTGGCCAGCACATTGTCACTCCTGGTTGAGCAATTAAAGCCCACCAATGTTTTTCTCTTTCTTTTTGTTGTTCTAAACCTTGGTATGGTCCATCCTGACAAAAATAAACTAGATCATCACGATATTCTCCAGTTAAGATATCGCCTCTTCCTTGTCTTAAGGCTTCACAATGGGTAGGCCACCAATCTCTGTTTTCTTGTTCTATTTGTGCGAGGGTGTAATACGGACCAATTTCTGGTAATTTTGGTTCTTTCATCGCTACAATTCTTTCTCCATCCTCGATCAGTTTTTTGGCTACGTAAGGAGTAACTAAACCGGGACGAGAATAATCGGCTGATAAGCCAGTATAATAACTTGTTCTTTTTTTCATTGCTTTTGGCTGGTTTTGGCTGGTTTGGGAAGAAGATCCGTTGGTTTGTTGACTGTAAAGAGTTTGATTTAGCATGAGAGATTCTATGTCTTCTTGAATTTGATTAACTGCACCAATTTCTGTGATCAGTTCTGCTACGGAGGAACTGCGTTTTCCAGCCAGAGTCATATCACCTTCATAAACAAAGGTATAAGCTGATCTTTCAGGAAATGGTTGGATTTGTTTAATATATTTAGCGGCATCTTTTACTGCTGCTAAATATTCAGAAGATGCGAAAAACTTTTCTCTTTCTAGATGATTAGCAAAGGCAATTTCATAAGCTGCATGATATTGCTTTTCGGCTGGTTCATAATGACCAACTCCTGCTGCATCTGGACGAGAATTATCTACTTCTTCAAATAAATGTAGTCGGAATTTGAGGATGGAATCACTACTGCTAACTTTAGGGGCAAAAGTTTCGGTGAAATAACGCCGAAAAGCTTCCGTACTTGCACCATTGGCTTTTTTCACCATGACGTGAAATTTGATCGCGCCACTTTCGCCGTTGGGATCGCCTGTAGGTATTCTATCTATGTATGTAATAGAATTGCCAGGATTGCTGTTGTAACCGATGGCTTTACGAAATAGGTTATGTTCGTCATCCATGAGGATGGCTGAGGCTGTAAACCATGTCTGACGATCTGCGTCACTAGCAAATGTTAGCTCGGCAATCCCATCAAAATTATCTTCTGAGTCATTTGTATAGTCTAGTCTGGGAATTTCTGGATAGAAACCACCTTGATTATGTCCTACATGAAATTGCCAGTATTGATGCTGTCCTGGTAATCTCGCACAAACTGGTCCGTGTACGTCTCTCCAATAGTCATCAAAAAGCTCTAGGGAGATTCCTTGTCTTTTCCACAGGAGTACATAAAAGGCTACTTTTCCTTTTTGATCCCGTGCTGAATAATCAGTTTTGATTGCGTTATTAATTGCTGAAAGCATTATTGCTGTCCTTTTTCCACCAATACTTAAATTTCAATTACTGTTGATGTTACTTTGATGAAAATAAAGGCTAAAAGCTGATAATAATTAAGTTTTACAAATCAAGCGATCGCCTATATTTACACTCGGACTTATTTTCTACCACTAGACAGAGGCAGAATATTTGAAAAAGTTTATTCAGCGACAAGGTTGAAGTCGTTTAATGCAATTGTCTCAAACTAAAAGTGAGTTGTTATGTCTGTTTTTTTAAGGTTAATAATTATCATTTCTATATTAACTCTTACAGTGGCATACAACTGAACTTTTCTTTGTGAAAAAATAGGATTTTATTTTTCCCAAATATCCGTGTTTCTGCACTTCAATAATTACACTTTCTTTAACTACAAATCAAGGTTAGCCGATTCCAGAATTACACCGAAAATTATTTTCTCATAATTTCATTCAAAGCCCCAAAGCAGCCTGCAACTTTATTAAATCCTGCATAAGCGCAAAGAAACAATAACAGTTCTTCGATTTCTTCAGGAGTTGCTCCCTGTTTGAGAGCCATACCGACATGAGCACCAAAGGGGCTTCCAGGTCCTGCTTGTCCTTGGTTGACGACATCAACAGCAATGGTAATCAAGGCTTTGGTTTTTTGGTCAATTAATGGCAGTCCCCAAGCTTCACCTGCTACTCGCGTAACAAAATCACCAAATTTCGGATTTATCTGTTTTAAAGCCTCTTGAAGTTCTAAATCATCTAAAACGGCATTTTCATACTTCATAGCTTGACTTTTCCTAATTATCTTGGCATCTATCAACTATGTAACAATTGAGATTTACAATTCTAGTTCCGTAATCAGAAACCAAGATTTGTTAGCCGTTCTATAAAACTTACCCAAAATTACCAAAGTCTAGACACATCTGGACAGCGATAATCTTAGTGTTTATTTCCTGCTTCATCGCGGTCTTAGAATGACTTCTAATCTTGTTTGCCCGCTCCACAGACAATCTCGGTAGAACTTACCGTTTCTGACCGTAGTTCCTAAAAAGAACCCTCTATCAAGGTATCCACTGGATTTTGAATTCTATTCTCAATTAATGGTTAACTAACCTTTTTTGAGTATACAGCATAAACTCGGAATATTATGTTGTAGTTTATAATTGCCACCAATGTTTTATCAGAAAAGGAACAAATGTATTTTTTTACTCCTTTTTTATCAATTTACCTCCGTAATCACCGTTTGTGACAGTCAAGGGTGCGGAATGTGGGATTTAACTTGTAACTAAATTAAGATTAGGTTAACAATTCTTACTTGTTGGTAAAAAGGCTGGGATTATTTCTCACACTTTTTACCGATAATTTGGTTGATATTGCTTAATTATACTAAACACATTTGGGACATGGACTTTTACGAAATTACTAGATTTTTAAGGGTTTAGCACTGCTAAACCCCTACTCACAGAATTAAATGATTAAGCCGTCTAAAAGTTGAATGTTGTTCTCAGCCCACCCATAACAATATCTTTGTTGTCAGCATCTTGATTAGGGGCTGTAATCCAGGTGACAGAAGGAGTAATTGAGATATTGTCTGTAATCTGATGCTTGTAATATGCTTCTATGTGCAATGATTTATCTTTTTTGAATTGTGCGTAAGGTAATTGACTTCTCACATCTGTGAGAGTAGGTTCCATTCCCACAATTAACCCCCCCTGATTCCCTCGCTTAAACAAATCAGGAAAAGCCGTTTGAATTGAGTAAGTCCAGATATCAGCATCCCCTTTACCAATTAGCCTAGCTTTGATTAAGTTAGCCCAACCGCCAATTAGTACCTTGGGACTAATAGCAACATAGCCACCAGCCTGATAAGCATTACTACTAACAGCAGAAGCATCACGGAATAATACACCAGTATCATCAAAGCGATTTGCTAAAGCACTACCTACAAAACCGTTACCTCTAAAAGTTTGACCATTATTAAAACCAAAATTACCAGGAGCAAAGTAGCCGTTCTGGTATAACAATTGTAAAAACAGCCCAGGATTGGGATTATAGTTAATCTGTCCAGACGCTACATAATCTCCGTTAAATAAACCCCCGGCATTGGCATCATTGGCAAAAGTTGATAAATAAGTCAAAGTTAGCACTGTCGAGTCTACAACCTTATAACTGGCAGAAACACCAGATCCAGCACCAACGAGATAAATAGGAGGTGCTTCAGCAAAGGCACTGGTTGGACCACCGCCAATCCGATAATAAGGAGCAAATTTAGATAGTAAAACGGGACTAAAACGATAACGATTAGCAGCTACTACATCTATAACTAAATTCTCTCCGACAGGGAATTGATATTCCAAACCTATAATTCTGACATTTCCTCCAGTATCACCTGAACCAGTGGTATCACTGGCACCTTCTCTGGTAGAACCCACATCTCTACCATTATTGTTTGTAGTTAAATTAGGAAATTCACTGCTGGTAGCACCAAGTGCAGTGAGTAACAAATCCTTACCTGTGAAACTAGTAAGTAACCCCAGGAATAGGTTGTATTGCATATTAGCTTGGGGATTACCATCACCGGAGAAATAGGCATTATTTTGAACTCTTAAATTACCAAATAGTTTAGTAGTAGTAGAGAACTGATTTTCAGATATTTCGGTAGTTTTAGCTTCTAATGTATCTACACGTCCCCGGAGAGTTGCTAGTTCAGAGGAGAAATCTTGTTCTAACCGCTGCAAAGAAACTAAATCAGCTTTGACGACAATATCCTTCGTGCCTGTGGCGATTAATTCTTTAATCCGATCTAAGCAAGCATTTAACCCTGCCGCAAATTCATAACGGCTGATAGCACGGTTTCCACGGAATGTCCCATTAGGATAACCTGCAATACAGCCATAGCGTTCAACTAGGGACTGTAAAGCACCAAAAGCCCAGTCTGTTGGTTGAACATCAGAAAACTGAGCCACACTATTAATTTGTGCCATATCTTGATCGGCACTGCTATCAACTTGATCCAAAATAGGGTTAACAGTAGAGGAACTATCTAGGAGATGATCAACTGAATTGGATAGGGTAGTTGCTTTGCTGCCATTTTGATCTAAAACAGGGCTAACAGTAGAGGAACTATCCAGGAGAGGATCAATTGAATTAGATAGGGTAGTTGATTCAGATGGGGAGGAATTATCTGTCAATACTACCTGAGCAGCAGCAATACTACTTATTAAAGTTGAAGTAGCGATCGCTCCCACGACTACCATTGGACTAGCGAGTAATTTTATTAATGCCAACATTTTATTAATCTCACACCACGTAATCAAAACAATTTTTATGGTTTAAATTCTCATCTGTCATAAGTACATACAGGAGAATTCTAAATTGATTAGGGGTAAACGTAAATTCACCCCCCATAACTTAAACCACAGTAATTTTCACAATGATATCATTGTAATCTCTGTCACTACTACCATTTGGTAAATCTTCAAAACCAAAGACGTTATTGCCTAGTAGACGAATATGATCAGCCCGATCTGAATTAGCTCCTAAGAATGGGAAATAAACTGCGGGAATGTTACCAGAATTGCCTAAAACTGCCTCTGGTGTGCCATCAGCAATCATAAATGGTGCAAAGAGTGAGCCTTTGGCAAAAGTCCCTTGGTAAGTTGCTTCCCCTTGGTTGCTGACAGATAGTCGCATATCTTTCAGGTATGAATTAATAGCGGCTTGGAGATAACCTGCATCACCTGGGGCAAAATCGGCTTTACCATCTTTGTTAGTATCAATTTTCCCTGTTGCATCTAAGATGGGATAAAAACCGACAAAGTTGTTAAATGCTGCTTCTCTGTAAACCTTAAACTCAGCCTTGACATCAGTGGTAGCAGATCTAAAATCAAGGATTTCTCCGGCCAAATTACCTTGCAGGCTCGTACCCTGCAATAAACTTTCACTGGTAGCTTTAATTTTGACTTTAAGGTTACTGTTGGCAGATTTATCTTGCCATTTGAGGGAAAATTCACCACCTGTTAAAGTATCAATTTGTTGGGATGTTTCGGAAAACAACACTTCTGTTTTCGGGGTGACTCCAGATGATACAGCGTTTAAAGTGCTGTTATTAACTAACAAGAATCTCACTCTCTCACCAGAGTTAAATTCTAATAGGCTAGATATACCAGTGTTATTAAAGCCTGTAGGTAAATTGGCAATGGATGAAAACACAACTTTGGATCGTGCTAAAGCTGCCTCAGTGTAACCAGATGCTCCCGGAGCTATACCGCCAATGTTACCATCATCACCATCAACAGAAAATACTCCCATTTCGTTGACGAAACTAGAACTGTATTCTTCCAGGGTGACTTTTAATTTGATTTTGCCGTTACTACCACCGTTGAGCGTGAAAATATCTTTGCCATTCCCTTTACTTATTTCTGTAACTGACTGGTTAGTGGCTTCACCAAATGTCCAGGATTCAGGGGTGTTTTTTGCTCCCAGGTGAATAATTTCATACTCACCATTTTTCCTGCGGGTAAACATAACTGGTTCACCTTTGGGTAAGCCAGTCAGATCCGCAAAAGTTCCCAAGATTTCTTGGGTGTTACCAGTGGGGGTTAATGAGACATCAAGACGAAGTTCCTCTTCCTGGGAGCTACTTTGATGATCCTCATGATGAGTTCCACCCATATAGGTAAATACCTGAATTTGTTCATAATCTTCAGGTTTATTACCCTTAGCGATTGTAGTCAGGTTGGCATTGTTGGTCTGAACACGGAAGCCATTGGGTTCATCTGGTCTTTGGAGAACATAACCAGAGGTGATATCTACTTCACCAGTGTAGTTAGTGCCGTAGGGTTGGAAAACTTGGGATAGCAGTTTTGTATCATGTGCTGTATCTTTGCCAACCAAACTACCTTTTTCCTGAATTAAGATCCCGTCATAGACTTCGACTAAGCCACGTCCACCACTGCCTTGTCCCACAATGATGTCGTCATAGTTATCACCGTTGATATCGCCAACTGCTAGGTTGATTTTACCTGTGAAAGTTTCGTGATGGAAGGCACTAATGCGACTCATCAACTGAAAATCTTTACCGCTGTAAATCTCAATTATGGGTGCTATGTCCCCACCTAAACCCACGATGATATCTGCAAAGCCATCACCATCAATGTCACCTGATGCGACTGAGGCAATTTGGTTTTTGGATGCAGTGATATTTTGGAAGGGATTGAATTCTGTAATTAACAGGGCAGCGTTTTCTGCCTCTGTAATTTTTTTAGTCCCTGTTTCTTGTTTGTGAATTAATGTTTCACCATCAAATACTTTAACGGTAAATTTATCGTTAGCTTTTTCCAGGGATTTCTGAATGGTGATGATGTCAGTAACGTTATCAGTAACGTTCTGATTTTCTGCTGAATTGATGGTTTTATACTTGACATCAGCGATCGCTAGATCAATTCCTGCGTTGAAGTTGTCACCATAGGGGTTGAGAGTAATGCTTTGTTGATAGTTGTTAGCTCTAACCAACTCTATTTGTCCTTTAGCATTCTGATCCACCCCCAAACCCAACCAGGTATCTTCTGTGTTGAGAATGACTCTGATAGTAGCCATCATCCCGGCATCTTCATGAAAAAGAATATGACAGTGATTGACATAGCTGCCAGGAAAATCCTCAAAATTCATCAGGATTTTCACCTCTGATGCTTTACCTGTAGCAGGGTTATTGACTTGACTATTGAACGGTGTACCGTAAGGATTATCTTTGGTAATAGTACCATCAACATAGGCAGGTGGTAGAGAAATCGTATCAGCTAAGATGCCAGCTAAGTAGGTTTGCTGAATATCTTCTACCTTCAAGCCATTGATTTCTAAAAGAGTAAAGTCATTTTGGTGAATGTGGAATGGATGCCACTCTGACAAAGGAATATTTAAACCTTGGGGTAAATTGGGATTTAGCAATCCCGATTTATTCACAATAGTCCAAATTTCTTTTGTCCCCAACATAGGCATTGCCAGGGGGGGCATACTCTCACCGGGCTGTGTGGAAAAATATTCCCCGTTGATTGTATATGTGCCTTCAAAGGTTTTGACTTTGGTATCACTAGGAGAATTGCCAGCCAGGATAGCACCACCTACGTTGGCATCCCAAACAAAAGTTCTTTCCCGATCAACACCCTTTTTGGCAGCTTCTATAGTCGCATTAATCTTGTTACTTTCTTCGACTAAAACGTCATAAACTTCAGGGAAGGGAGGTAAATCAGTTACTGCCAATTCATCACCCGTGACTTCAATAGTAGCTAAAACTTGAGGAGCCCAAATTAAGTGACCATCGTTAAAGCCTTTACCATTATTAATAAGTTTGGATACGTATTGTTGATCGAGAATTTCATTTGTGCCATTGGAAAGAAAGTAGTATTTACCTGGCTTGGTAAAAGCGTGTTGAATAGCAACACGATCTCCAGGTGCTAGGACTGGAAACTGTGTGACTTCTCTTCTCGTCCCCTCTACGACACCGCTGGCGTTACCGTCAATAGACACCAAGGTAACTTCTTCAGGGGTCAGATGACCATCTTCATCTTCATGCACCAACTGTAAGAGGTGGAATGAGTTGATACTCATGTTGGCGAAGTTAAAGAGACTCCATTTGCCTGTGTGAACGTTTTCTATTGTGGGGTTGTATTGTCCATTAACGGTGTGAATGACATTTTCTACTGGTTCTGATAAACCTCCGCCACCGTATTCAAATGAACGGGTTGTAGGATTTCCAACCGGGTATTTTGGATCATAGAATCCTGGTTTAGCGTTGTAACCTCCAAAAACTGCATCAGAAAGTTGATAAGCCCCATCAGTTATTTGTAGGGGTGTACCAGCAGGAACTTTTAATCCATCTGCACTCTGGTTTAAAGGATCATCATTGCTGGCATTTCTTAGTTCTTGCTGAATCCCAAATGTATTAATGGATAGGGTATAGATTGGCTCTTTTGTAACATTAAATTTGTCTAGATCGGGGAGGTTGTATGGAGCGTTAATTGATAAAAGACCTTCTAAACCGGAAGCCACTTGCTCACTAGTTATCCCGTGCAAGTGAGGATGATACCAGTCAAATCCAATAGCGTGATTATCAGGTAATTTAATTGATATCTCTCTAGTATCTCCAGCAGCAACGCTAACAAGAACGTTATCTCCTGCTCCTACGGGTGAAACGTGTAGTCCATGTGTATGTAGATTTGTTGGTTGTTCTGGAGCAGATGGCGCAACTGAGCTAGGTTTTAAGTTATTTTTGAGGGTAATTTTGATGGTGTCGCCAGGTTCTGCAACTAGCAATGGTCCAGGAACTAAACCATTATATGCCCGGAGAAATTCATAGGCTGTTGTTTCCTGACTTCCTGTTTGGTCTTTTAACCAAGGAATGATCCCGTCACCTGCTTTTAAAGTACCAAAACCATCAATGCTGATCTGGCTTAGGTACTTCATGTCTAACGTGACATTTAACTCTTTATCTGGTCCCCAACTGGAGTAGTACGTACCAGTTGCATCTGTTGATTTATACTGACCATTTTGATGATCTTTTTGCCAGTTAGCAAATGGGTCTTTAAAGACAACTTTTAGGTCTGGATGCGGCAATACTTTTAAGTAACCTGATGTGTTATAACCCTTACTCCAGTTCTGAAAATTGTCAGTACCGATAATGTATCTATTTTGTAATGTCATGATGAAAATGCTCCAAGGTTACAAAAATTAGTTGAAAAAGCTATTTGAATGTTTATTTTCCACGTGATCTATGTCGGTTCTATTAAATATGATACAACACGTAGTGTTATTCTTTAACATTTTGATATCAGAAATTTGGATCATCTTTTTTGTGAAGTTCTCTTATCTAACAGGGTTTTCAATATTTAGGGTTTGCATAAAAGAAAGCAAAAGAGTTGATAGATAAAGGTTTGCAGGGTTTTATAACCAAACAAGTGCAAGATTATTGACAATAGATGTTTAAAACCCTGGCATTTTCATCAAAAATAATCGCGTAAATTTGAGGACTAATTGTCCAACCTTCTCTTCCTTCTTCTTCCTCCTCTTTATTCCTCCTGACTCGGTGACTCCTGACTCGGTGACTCCTAGCCTTCACGAGAAGACTTTTTCAGCAAACCCTATTTAATCCTAATTGTTAAATGTACCGCAGTTTTTGATCATATGACGAACATCATAACATCGGGAAGTGCTGTAAATTTTTTATAAAAATATCTCCTAAACCCCCTAAAATAGTTTTTGGCTAGTAGTTTTTAGTACCTAAACTCATGAAAAAAAATTTATGGCAACCGCCTAGATTACGCATTGACGAGGAGCATGAAGAAAGACGTGCAACTTGGTTGGAACTTTTCTATGATTTAGTGTTTGTAGTAGCGATCGCTGAATTATCTCATAATCTCAGTAAAGATGTTTCTTTGGGGGGATTTATTGGTTTTGTGGCTCTGTTTATACCTATTTGGTGGTGTTGGATAGGTGCTACTTTTTACGCTACACTTTTTGATACTGACGACCTTGGCGATCGCTTGCTAACTTTACTACAAATGTCAATTATTGTCGCTTTGACGGTAAATTTACATCATGGTTTAAGTACATCTTCTCAAGAATTTGCTATTTCTTACATAGTTGCTCGTTGTATTCTTATTCTTCAATATCTGATTGCCGGACACTATGTCACAGAAGCTCGTCCCTTAACTAATTGGTATGTCAAAGGTTTTAGTATTGGTATAGCATTGTGGTTAGTTTCACTGTTTGTGCCAGTTCCCTGGCGGTTTGGATTCTGGGTATTAGGTTTGCTAATAGAATTTATGACTCCGCTAGGTACAGGTAATTTAGCAGTTCAAATCCCACCAAATATGTCTCATGTTCCCGAACGTCTAGGACTATTTACAATTATTGTCTTGGGTGAATCAATGCACGCAGTCGTGCGGGGGGTAGCAGGAAAACAATGGGATACCTCATCAATATTAATGGCTGTGTTAGGTGTGAGTATTGCTTTTAGTTTTTGGTGGCTTTATTTCGATAGCGTTGATGTTTCACCACTAGAAACTATGAAAGCAGGTAGAGTCAAAATCTTTCTCACTTGGCTTTATTCTCACCTGTTCCTAGCTATAGGTTTAGGAGCAATGGGGGTAGGGGTTGAGCATATAATTGCTAAAAGTGGAGTTAATGTTCTACCAGGAAATGAACGTTGGCTTTTTTGTGGTGCGGTAACACTATGCTTAATGGTTTTAGCCGTGATTAATTTCTCGACTTGTGTTTTAGATAAAATGCAAACAGGGAGAATTTTGAGTGTCTATCGTCTGGGCGCGGGAAGTTTTGTTTTATTCTTAGCTATTGCGGGAAATAATTTATCTCCTGTGGTTTTAATTGCTCTTGTGGCTGGTGCTTGTATGGTGACGGTAGTTCTAGATTTATTCACAAAAAGCCAGTTTTTTGTGAGTGATTAGGTGATTGATAAAGACACCAAACCCCACGGTTAACTAGCCCAATTGTCGCGCCATTTCACAGTTCCTTGTTCTGCTAAAATCCAGCGACGGGATACACAAATAACGTAGTTAAACCTTGGTCAAACAACGTCAATTGCTTATAGTTCGCTCTCTGATTGACCTTGTTCGCAAGTTTGCTTTTAGGTTCTAGAGTCTGGGGCTTATCCTTGCCCGGTTTCGCTTCAGTCTCCACTATTAGGGATTCCCGAAACTTCTGAGTTCGTTCTAGTAATATTACTTTTACGTTTGAATGTTTCATGTAACGAGTGATTTCAACGTCACCCATTCTTACTAGAACGTTATCAGCAGCGTTAGTATCTGAGTGCATCACGACCCCATCATGTCCGGTAAACTTGTCACCATTTCTAGTCCCCGTTAAGGTACTAAATCTGGAGTCAAGTTGTGACGTATACGCACAATTAACACTAACAACCGTGCAACCTACACGGGTTGAAACTTGTTTGAGGGCATCCGCAACTATCCCCTTGCACCATGAAGAAACATTTCTCTTCATGCGCTTTCTCATGGGCTTTTTGCCTTTTATTTGCTCCGTCAAATCTTCAAAAGCTACCTTGATCGCATCTGTCATCAAGTCATGCGTAGCTGTAAAAACTATTGTTTGAATCCTACCTTTAAAGGATGTTTCCCGATTGTCCCACTTGATTCTACCAAGATTATTCCGTTTAATTCTATCAGCCTTAGCACCATTTCCTTTAGCTGTAGACTTGTTAAAAACTGACTTGATTTTATTACGTTTTACTTGTTTCGCTGTTCTGTAATCGGTTTCTTGAGTTTGGATTTTACCAAAATCATTACCTAAAAATCTAGCACCATCATTAGAAGATGTGGCATAAACTTCGGTGTAACCTCTATCACATCCAATTATTTTACCCTCGGTCTTTTTTTCAGCTTTTTGGATATCAGTTGTGTAATGAATTTCCCATCTACTATTACGCTTAATTAGCCTTATCTGACACTTGATTTCTGTTGGTAAAGTCGTTGGTAGTTTGAGAGTTTTACATGGAGTTAAACCTCCAAAACGCAACCACACCACACCTTTATCATCTGTTTTAGTATCATAAGCCTTTACAATAATTTGGTTACAAACTTTCGTGTGTCCTCGATACCAAAACTTTCTAACTAAGGTGCAAAGTTTGGGATGTTCCAACCATTCCCGACTTTCTAAGGTAAGTTGTAAAACTCCTTTTTTAGCCTGAAAAGACTGGAACGATTGCCCCAAAGATTTTATCACCTTCTCAACACAAGCAGCCTGAACTAAATGAATATCATCAATTACGTCATAGAGAGTCGCTTCCCATAACTTAGCAGGTAATTGATATTTGTCTTTTAAGGTGCGTAGCTGTTTGTCAATCTCAAATTTAGAAACACCCCAGGCTTTCAACGACCCGAACTCGTTCCACAGGTCAGAGCGTAGTTTACCCAAGCTCAAAGCGATCAAATCAAGCTCGTTAGATTTCCAGTTATTTAGTTTTTCAGTTCCTAAAATAGCGATTCTCGTAACGGTTAACTGATTCTTTACCTTGAGTTTCATGAGTTTGGATTACTACGTCTTTTACTACTATACACCCATTGACTCGTATTGACTACTATTTGTTTCATGAATATTTTGCTCTTCGGCTATTTTTTTCTTGTAAGCCCGAAGGAAGTAAAGTTTGGAGGAAAAGCAGTGCATGATAGCCATAAAGTCCTGCATTAACTCTTCGTGTGGTGATAACTTGGCATTGTTTACCACAACAATTTTGCAGCTGTGAAGGTTGCAAAACCACTCAACGAACTCAAATCCAAATCTGCATAATCTGTCTTTATGCCCTACGACAATTTCAGAGATTTGATTCTGGGCAACTTGAGTCATTAATTTAAGAAAGTTTTTCCGCTTCCAATTCATGCCACTAGCCACATCCTTGACGACTCGACATCCTGGGTAGGTTTTACCTAAAAATTCTATTTGTGTGTCAAGGTCTAACAACTGGGTTTTTGTGCTGACACGGGCGTAAAGAACCCGCTCTTTATCCGTTGAGACTGTTTTTATAAACGCTGATTCTGGATATCTTCGATGTCCACCAGGGGAACGGATACATTCTATTTTCCCTAAGTCAGCCCATTCTGCCGTCGTCTTAGGGTGATAGCCGAACTGTTTATAAACTTGTTCTGGGGTTAGGTATTTCATCTTTCGGTTAAATACGATTAACCCCAGTATACTACGTTATTTTGAGATTAGAGAGTGTGGCTAACGATATTTTCGCGCAGGGGGGTTTGGTTTTCCCTAAAAATGGCATATTTATCAGCGATCGCTTGACCAGCACTTTGATCAAAAGGTATTTCTCCAAACCAAGTATTTTGATTGATGTATTCTAGAACACAAGCTTTACTAATATCCCAATTGCCCAATTCAGGACAATCTCCTGTTACTACAACTACCTCACCTGGTTGAGTATGAATGCCATTAAAGCGAAACACTTTATGGCTACGCTACGCAAGCTATCAAACATTCTCTAAAGATGAAAATTCAAAAACCTGACCACACTTTACAAAACCGCAAAAACCGTCTTTTTTAGCATCAGGCAGAAAACCCGGTTGATAACCATATAGCCACATTTTATTTTTGATTTTTGCTGGTAGCATTGATAATTGTTCATAATTGGCATGAACAGGAGTTTGATAACGTGATGTTTCACAATCATGAAAAATTATATCTGCTTGCTCATAGTATTCTCCATTTGTATTTAAACATAATTGAGCATCGGTGGATAAAAATATTTTAACGCCTTCTAATGTAAAAAATAATCCATAGCTAGGCATCAGATAAAAGCCATTATTAACATGACTAACTTTGACGAGGTCAAATTTGATTTCTTGCCAGGTAAAATGACCATGATGATTAATTTTATGCTCTTTAAAAAATGTATCTATCGTCGCAATATCGCCATCAAGAAATCTGAGTCCACCTGATAAAGTTCTATCCCAAAGATTACTAGAAACATCTTTGCTTAAATAAATAGTTGGCTTTTGACACCTGGGGTCAAATAATGTACTAAAAGCAATATATTCAAGTCCTCCTACATGATCAGAATGGAGATGACTAATATAAATATCGGTAATATCAAGATATGATAAACCAGCCGCATGGAGAGAAAGTCTAATATCTGTGCCACAATCAATTAATAGTTTATGATTTTGCTCAGTTACTAAGATCATATTAGACTGGAAGTTATTGGCACCAACTGTAAAAGCTGAACCAGAACCTAAAAATATCAATTTTGTCATTTTGCTATTATTCGGTATCGAATATATTAATTTTACAATTATTTTGATTTCTGATGCCTAACTTCTAAATTATTGAGAATTTTGTGAATTAATTTGTTCAATTAAATTACTAAATTTGCTGATAATTTCTGGAGGTTTGGCAGTAAAGCGAATACAAAAATGCCCTATTTGGGCAGATTTTTCTAAAACTTTGGCATATATATCGCCTGTTTCTCCCGATTGATTGGGTGTACATAAATTAAGTTTGATATTGGTTAAGCAAGATGGTGGTTCTTGAAGTTCTTCACTGACAAAACAAATTTCTGCTTCATTGATTGAAAGTCGCACTAAAAGTCCTTTGACAGATAAACTACCAATATCTTTACCATCTACCAACGCATATTCAATAGCAAGGGGTTCAGGAAGAGTGCATAATTCTTCTTGATGTTGAGAGAGAAAAAGATTGTATTGCCCGGTAATGCCAGCTATTTTATAAACATTGATTGGTTCTTGAACCCCTTTTGGAGTAACTTGCATTTGACTATCAATTACCACTATTGACTCTACTTCTTGAAAAGTAGATTCAGAAATAATAATTTCACCACCTGTGGTATAGCCCTCAATGCGATAAGTTAAATTTACTTGACTACCAACGATGCCATATTTAGTGCGCTTTTCCGAGCCAATATTGCCCACGACCACAACACCTGTATTAATACCGATGCCCATTTCTAGGGCTGGTAAACCCCATTCCTGCATTTTAGCGTTAACTTTGACCATAGCTAACTGCATGGCGATACCGCAAGCAACGGCTCTAACAGCATCATCTTCTCTGGCTGTAGGAGCGCCAAAAAGTACCAAAATCCCATCACCCATGAATTCATCAATAGTTCCCTGATACCTGGTAATTTCATCTGCCATACATTCCAGATAAAAGTTGAGGATTTTGACAACTTCTTCAGGTGGTAATCTTTCTGATGTTGCTGTAAATCCTCTTAAGTCGGATGTAAAAATGGTAATTTGCCGCCGTTCACCACCAAGTTTCAATCCTTCTGGACTTTCTAGTATATTAGCTACAACTTCATCCGTTAAGTAACGCCCAAAGATCTTGCGGATATTTCCAGCAGTACGAGCAATGTAAGCTGTGATGGCAACCACTGAGCCTATGAGTGCTAAAAATGGTGGAACTACGGGTAGCCACCAACCCCATAGAAAAGCTAGATAGGTGCTACCTAGTAAAGCGCCTCCTGCCAGTACAGCAGCCGCTGCCCTCTGAAATGTGAATAGGTCTTGTAATCGCAAGTTCCAAGTCAATAACGCACCAACCCCACTCCAAAATATTATCCATACCCACTCTTGAGGTTCTGAGAAAGTTTTAAATAGATGGCGATTTTCTAAGGCTGCACTGATAATTTGGCTGGTGATATTGGCATGAATTTCTATCCCACTCATTTGTTTTGAGAAGCTGAGAAGTTCGCTGCTGTATGGAGTAAAAAATGAGTCTTTGAAACTCTCTCCTGTATATCCAATGAGGATGATACGCTCTCTCCCCCAACCAGCAGGTACTTTGTCTTCCATAATATCTGTCATGGAAACGGTGTCGAAGTAACTGTTGTTTCCTCGATAGTTCATTAATATCTGGTAGGAATTAGCATCAGCATGAACATAACCACCATCATTACTTTCAAAGGGAATAAATTTAGTTTTCCCTAGTCGAAAATCTTTGCTGACGACAATTCCTTCTTTTTCCAGATAACGCAAAGCTAAATGTAAGCTGAAACTGTAAGCTTTTTTCTTGTCTTCCGTATCTACATACATCAAAGCGCGCCGCACTTTGTTATCTGAATCAACCATTAAGTCATTTGCACCCACTTGACCCAAAGATTTGAGGACTGGTGGTGGTGCTACTCGTTCGTATCTGCTTTTTCCTACTACTTTCTCGATACCAACTAGATTAGGGGTAGATTTAAATACCTGTTCTAATTCTGAAGTACCGGGTGATTCAGGTAAGTTACGATACAGATCAAGTCCAATGGCTCTTGGTTTTTTGGCTTTAAGTTTGTTGAGGAAGTTAGCTAATACTTGATCTGTAATCTTTACTTGTTTGAGATTAGCCAAGTCTTCTTCATCAATACCAACAATAACAATGCGGTCGTCACGGGTTTCTGGGGGTCGCCAACGCACATATTGGTCAAAAACGCCCCATTCCCAGCTCTGTAATAAACCTACAAAACGGATGAGAATTACTGCTAAGGCAATTATTGGTGTGGTACTCCACAAGCCGCGTCCTTGCCAAAGAAAATTTTTCAGATTGTTTGCATCCATTTTTACTTAAGTTTAGGGTTTAATTGGCAACAATCAACTAGCTGTTCTTCGGCTATTGCCTCTAAACCAACTGATTTTAGCAGTTCTTTCCATTCATTTGGCTTTTGGATGCGTAACTGGGCAATATTGGTGAGAGTTTCTGACCAAATATTATACTGAGCATAAATTTTTGCTTGTTTTAAAGGAGTTGCTTGCTGAAGAGCCTCATTCGAAGATTTACTGATAGCTGTTCGTTCTATTATTCCCTGTGTATATTCATCGGCACTTCTGTCAAGATCATCACAGATGACTGCAAAGTACCATTTATATGTTAAACCTGTTTTCAGAGGGAATTGGGAGGGGAGTTGCAGTTTTACTATTCCTGATTTACTAGGTACTTGAAAGGTTGTTTCGAAACCATCTTCTTCACCGGATCTGATAACAAATTCTCCGGTGGTTGCAGTACTTGTAGGAACATAAAAATAGAATTCTGGAGTTGCGGAAACTGTGAGGCTTTTATTACTTCGGTTGGGCATTAAGGCAGTTAAAGAGGCTTTCTTTTTGTCACGTGTGAGACACGAATTTCCTCTTCTTCCTCCACCTAGTGTTGATTTAGGTGTGCCTCTAGAATCTCCAGACGGGAACTCCAGACTTATTTTCATTGGTAATGGCTGTGCCAGTAACTGTGTAGGCAGGGCAGATGTAATTAATAGTGTGGGTGAAATAATGCTGATTAGTTTTCTTAGGTACAGGAAATATTTTGGCAAATTCATAACGGTTAATACTTAGTTTATTACTCTCTACGCTATTCTACTGTATGAGATTAATATATGTTGGATTAATATACTGTTTTAAGAAAAATTTACAAAAAAAGGCAATAGAAAACAGGAAACAGAAAGTGTTCTATTCCCTAAAACTTTAGTTCTGACTTTAAAGCTCAGTCAGAAAGGAAAATTTGTTTCCAGAAGGTAGCCTAGTCTGTTGACTTTAATGGGATTTTCAGGATTAAAGGATTTTCAGGATTAAAGGATTTTCAGAATGTCTTTGAGCATATTTTTTGTCTGAATCAGGATTTTCAGGATTCAAGGATTTTCAGGATGTTTTTGAGTCTATTTTTTGTCTGAATCAGGATTTTCAGGATTAAAGGATTTTCAGGATGTTTTTGAGTCTATTTTTTGTCTGAATTATCTAAACCATCATAAACAACCCACAAACAACAATCCTGTAAATCCTAAAATCCTGTAAATCCTGATTCAGACAATTGAATCATTGAATCATCATAAACAACCCACAAACAACAATCCTGTAAATCCTAAAATCCTGTAAATCCTGATTCAGACAATTGAATCATTGAATCATCATAAACACCCCACAAACAACAATCCTGTAAATCCTAAAATCCTGTAAATCCTGATTCAGACAATTGAATCATTGAATCATCATAAACACCCCACAAACAACAATCCTGTAAATCCTAAAATCCTGTAAATCCTGATTCAGACAATTGAATCATTGAATCATCACAAACAACCCACAAACAACAATCCTGTAAATCCTAAAATCCTGTAAATCCTGATTCAGACAATTGAATCATTGAATCATCATAAACAACCCACAAACAACAATCCTGTAAATCCTAAAATCCTGTAAATCCTGATTCAGACAATTGAATCATTGAATTATCACAAACAACCCACAAACAACAATCCTGTAAATCCTAAAATCCTGTAAATCCTGATTCAGACAATTGAATCATTGAATCATCACAAACAACCCACAAACAACAATCCTGTAAATCCTGATTCAGACAATTGAATCATTGAATCATCACAAACAACCCACAAACAACAATCCTGTAAATCCTAAAATCCTGTAAATCCTGATTCAGACAATTGAATCATTGAATCATCACAAACAACCCACAAACAACAATCCTGTAAATCCTAAAATCCTGTAAATCCTGATTCAGACAATTGAATCATTGAATCATCACAAACAACCCACAAACAACAATCCTGTAAATCCTAAAATCCTGTAAATCCTGATTCAGACAATTGAATCATTGAATCATCATAAACAACCCACAAACAACAATCCTGTAAATCCTAAAATCCTGTAAATCCTGATTCAGACAATTGAATCATTGAATTATCACAAACAACCCACAAACAACAATCCTGTAAATCCTAAAATCCTGTAAATCCTGATTCAGACAATTGAATCATTGAATTATCACAAACAACCCACAAACAACAATCCTGTAAATCCTAAAATCCTGTAAATCCTGATTCAGACAATTGAATCATTGAATCATCATAAACAACCCACAAACAACAATCCTGTAAATCCTAAAATCCTGTAAATCCTGATTCAGACAATTGAATCATTGAATCATCATAAACAACCCACAAACAACAATCCTGTAAATCCTAAAATCCTGTAAATCCTGATTCAGACAATTGAATCATTGAATCATCATAAACAACCCACAAACAACAATCCTGTAAATCCTAAAATCTTGTAAATCCTGATTCAGACAATTGAATCATTGAATCATCACAAACAACCCACAAACAACAATCCTGTAAATCCTAAAATCCTGTAAATCCTGATTCAGACAATTGAATCATTGAATCATCACAAACAACCCACAAACAACAATCCTGTAAATCCTAAAATCCTGTAAATCCTGATTCAGACAATTGAATCATTGAATTATCACAAACAACCCACAAACAACAATCCTGTAAATCCTAAAATCCTGTAAATCCTGATTCAGACAATTGAATCATTGAATCATCATAAACAACCCACAAACAACAATCCTGTAAATCCTAAAATCCTGTAAATCCTGATTCAGACAATTGAATCATTGAATCATCATAAACAACCCACAAACAACAATCCTGTAAATCCTAAAATCCTGTAAATCCTGATTCAGACAATTGAATCATTGAATCATCATAAACAACCCACAAACAACAATCCTATAAATCCTAAAATCCTGTAAATCCTGATTCAGACAATTGAATCATTGAATCATCACAAACAACCCACAAACAACAATCCTGTAAATCTTAAAATCCTGTAAATCCTGATTCAGACAATTGAATCATTGAATCATCACAAACAACCCACAAACAACAATCCTGTAAATCCTAAAATCCTGTAAATCCTGATTCAGACAATTGAATCATTGAATCATCATAAACACCCCACAAACAACAATCCTGTAAATCCTAAAATCCTGTAAATCCTGATTCAGACAATTGAATCATTGAATTATCACAAACAACCCACAAACAACAATCCTGTAAATCCTAAAATCCTGTAAATCCTGATTCAGACAATTGAATCATTGAATTATCACAAACAACCCACAAACAACAATCCTGTAAATCCTAAAATCCTGTAAATCCTGATTCAGACAATTGAATCATTGAATCATCACAAACAACCCACAAACAACAATCCTGTAAATCCTAAAATCCTGTAAATCCTGATTCAGACAATTGAATCATTGAATCATCACAAACAACCCACAAACAACAATCCTGTAAATCTTAAAATCCTGTAAATCCTGATTCAGACAATTGAATCATTGAATCATCATAAACAACCCACAAACAACAATCCTGTAAATCCTAAAATCCTGTAAATCCTGATTCAGACAATTGAATCATTGAATCATCATAAACACCCCACAAACAACAATCCTGTAAATCCTAAAATCCTGTAAATCCTGATTCAGACAATTGAATCATTGAATCATCATAAACAACCCACAAACAACAATCCTGTAAATCCTAAAATCCTGTAAATCCTGATTCAGACAATTGAATCATTGAATCATCACAAACAACCCACAAACAACAATCCTGTAAATCTTAAAATCCTGTAAATCCTGATTCAGACAATTGAATCATTGAATCATCATAAACAACCCACAAACAACAATCCTGTAAATCCTAAAATCCTGTAAATCCTGATTCAGACAATTGAATCATTGAATCATCATAAACACCCCACAAACAACAATCCTGTAAATCCTAAAATCCTGTAAATCCTGATTCAGACAATTGAATCATTGAATCATCATAAACACCCCACAAACAACAATCCTGTAAATCCTAAAATCCTGTAAATCCTGATTCAGACAATTGAATCATTGAATCATCATAAACAACCCACAAACAACAATCCTGTAAATCCTAAAATCCTGTAAATCCTGATTCAGACAATTGAATCATTGAATCATCACAAACAACCCACAAACAACAATCCTGTAAATCCTAAAATCCTGTAAATCCTGATTCAGACAATTGAATCATTGAATTATCACAAACAACCCACAAACAACAATCCTGTAAATCCTAAAATCCTGTAAATCCTGATTCAGACAATTGAATCATTGAATCATCATAAACAACCCACAAACAACAATCCTGTAAATCCTAAAATCCTGTAAATCCTGATTCAGACAATTGAATCATTGAATCATCACAAACAACCCACAAACAACAATCCTGTAAATCCTAAAATCCTGTAAATCCTGATTCAGACAATTGAATCATTGAATCATCACAAACAACCCACAAACAACAATCCTGTAAATCCTGATGCAGACAATTTAGCAATCTAAACCATCTATCAACTGCCTCTTGATTGTTACTAAATTATCGAGTCTGACGCACCTTAAAAAATAAATGATTTAGCGTAAAAATAGGGATTTAGCACTGCTAAACCCCTACAACTATCTTTTGATTTTCAATTTCTAATGAAAAATTTAAACTGATTTTTGCTTAGAAAGTAAAGGTAGTCCGCAGCACCCCGATAGTTGTGGTTTCGTTATCTTTGTTTCCTTCAGGATTAAACAGGACAATCGCACCTGGAGTAATACTCACATGATCATTCACACGGAAACGGTAGTAACCTTCTAAATGATAAGGAACGGCTCTATTTACCCCAGCGTCAGCAAGTTTAGCATCTCCACTAGCATCAGTCCGATATAGAGGTTGTCCAAAAATCAAACCGGCATTATTACCCTGTTTGATTAAATCATTAAAGTGTAAACCTACCATCCAACTAGTAAAGGTTGTGGAAGCAGTCACAGAGGGAGAAGAATCATCCACAAACATAGCTGCACCATAACCAGACAAAGCTATTTTGGGAGAAAACCGCAAATTAACAGTTCCACCAAATGAGTTGAGTTTGACAGGTGTTCCCAAAGGAACTGTTGCTAATGCGCCAATATCACTACTAGTTAATCCCGTACCTAAAATATTGATTTGGTGATAACTATTCGCATAGTTCAAGCCAATATCTATGGATTTGGAGGGTTTAAAAGTTAATTGTGTAGCTATAACGCTACTACCACTAAAGACTCCTGAGCCTAAAGGTGTCCCGGAAACTCCAGGGGCTATATCAGCCGCACTTTGAGGCAGATTTGCATTTACGCTACCGTATAAAGCTCTCAAATCAAGTTGAGGGGATACACTGTAAATAAAGCCAGCCGCAGAGGCTAAACCAGAGCCAGAAGTCCCTCCAGAAACCCTGACGACAGGGTTTAAGTTAGCAAACCGAGAAATAGATTCCTGTCCCTCTCCATAGAAGGGTGTAACCGCAGGGAAAGCATCAGATACTTCTGCACCCGTTCCCGCAAATAAGGTTAATTTTTTAGCAACGGGGAAGATATACAGCAGTTTGTAAAGCTGAACTGAGTTTGCACCAACAGCCGATAAATTTTTAGGGTCAACTCCGGGAAATTGCGGTTCAAAGCTGGTGCGAGCGCTACTAGCACTGAGTAAACCTGAAGATAATCCCAAACCGTTTTGGACGCTACCAGTACCATCCACACCACCCAAAAAGTTATGTGCTTGCAACCCAGTGATAAGTAAGTCTTTACCTGTGAAGCTAGTGAGCAGGTTTAAACGAACTCGGTTGTTTAAAACTATCTTTGGATCACTTCCACCAGGAGTACCCCCTGTAGCACCAATAGCAGAAATAATCGCTTCTCCACTTAATTTAGTGGTTGTAGAAAATTGATTTTTTTCTAACTCTGCTGTCCGTGCTGCTACTACATCTACTCTTCCCCGTAATGTGGCTACTTCGGTGGAAAAGTCTGCTTGCAGTTTTTTTAATGTCTCTAAATCCTGCTTTGATGGTAAATCAGCAGTTGCAGTGGCAATTAACTCGTTAATTCTATCTAAACAAGCATTTAAACCAGCCGCAAATTCATAGCGACTTAAAGCCCGATTCCCGCGAAATGTCCCGTTGGGATATCCTGCAATACAGCCATATCGCTCAACTAAAGACTGTAATGCTCCAAAAGCCCATGAATTAGGCTGAACATCGGAAAGTTGAGATACAGATGTTACCTGTTCCATTGATGAATCTGTCTGTGTCTTATCGTCGGTCGCTGAAGAAGCGACTTTTTGATCACTTAATCCTGCTGTGCTAATTTTGGAAGAGTTGACAGTTTGACTATTATGTGTATCTTCACCTAAACTAGCAAAACCTTCAGCAAACGCATCCATCGCTTGTGCAGGTAATATTCCTGCAAATAGGTACAGCACGCCTATACCACAAGCATTAGCTATTTTTATGTTCATAGAGACTCCTCACAGATTGGTTATAAAGTTAAGAATCAATAGCAACACTTCAGGAACAATTTTTGAACCTGATTATGTATATATATTGATTTATGAATAAGATTTGTGTTTCTAATGATTTATTGTATCTAGTTTAATTTACTGATACATTGATCGTTATTATAGCAACAAAGAGTGATAAATTATCTTTTGGTTAAGAATAAATTATTAAGATTCATATCCGTTTTAGGTAAGTGATGTCATCTACATATGGATAGAATAATATGGAAACGTTTTATGAAAAGTCTCCACAGGGTTAATTGAAAAGTAATATAGCGGTATGCACTTAGATGAGATACAGTCATTAAATTACAAACCCTGTAGGGTTTCCCCGCCCTCGATTGTATTTCATCCGACCGAGAACCGCTATAACCTCAAACTATACTTCAATAGTTCTAGATTCTAAATTTTTTGGATAACATCTATCTACAAAATTATTAGCTAAATTCCATAATTCCAGATCATCAATATCAAAATCAATATCATTTGCTAACACCTCTTTCACAGCAGATGTTTTATCATTTTCTCTAGATATTCTCAAACATTCTTCTAAGTCTACTGCTAAATCAAACAATGATGTATCTCCTATATACTTTCTAATTTTGATAGCTACATCATCATCACTCACTAAAAAGTCTTTAATAGCATCAAATAAAGGATTGGATATTTCATCATCTCCCCAACTTTCTAGCCAATCACTTTCCACATCTTCTACATAAATATGGACAAAATTAAGTCCATAATTTAGCCAATCTTGCTGCATATTCCTGGCTGCTGCTAACGCTTCAGTCAAGTCTTCGAGTTGAGCGCTATTATTAGTCTGTTGTTGGTTAACCATAAATGGTATTTTCAGCGGATTAATGATGTTGGCTAGGACACAGATTTCGATTTCAATATTTGGGAATCAGGAAAAATTCACATACTTTCCTTCGTCAAGATGATCACTGTTATACAGTGCCACATTGACTAACTGATGGATAAAATCATTTTCTTGGGGATTGTAACTGAGAAACAATCCTCGTCCTATTTCCCACAATTGCAGTGAATTTTGCCACTTTTGATATTTTGTGTTATGGAATTCTTCACTTACACTGGTAACTTGAATACAGAGTGGTTTATTTTGTTGATTGCTAACAATTAGGTCTGTTGCCATAGAAAGGTCAGCTATATAACGCCGCCAAAAATCCCCTTCCCGGTGAACAACATCCTGAGCTATATATTTAATAATATCACTATCAGCCTGATTAAACTCCCCCGCCATCATTTTTTTCTTCCAAATATAAAATTTGGTGTCTGTGGCATTTATCCATTTAGGAAATAGATAACCGTACCAATACCTCTCATTGGCGGTCATTTGCTCAAACTGTAGTCTTTGGTCTTCCTCTGAAGGTAAAGATTTAATTGCTAACCAAACCTTAGAGTCCGTAATCACTTCTAATAAAAAAGCGACAACGATGGGTTTGGATATCAGAGAACCAAGCTTGATATGTTTAATCCAACGGTCTATCTCTCTTAGTTTTGTGGTGAGATTTGGATCTATCCCAGAAGCTCGCTCGATCAGTAAATTTAGTTTATCCTTAATTTCTCTTGCTTGCAAACTATACCCTATTGTAAAACACTAACACAGTATCTAAAGAGTTATATCCTACTAAATCGGTAAATAAAGTTGTTAAAAACATTATTATTATTATGGTATCTTCCGGCGGTACTGAACAATTCAGCATTAGTTAATTGTCAAACTAAAGTAAGACTAGATTAACATATCCGTAAATAATCTTTACACTGAGCGCGATTTCATGAAACTTTCCAGTTTTTTTGCCCAACTTCGTTAAAAATAGTTTTCAGTCACAATATCATTTGCATCCATCATTATGTCTCAACCAACTATAGAATCCATTTTACAGGAAAAGCGGCTATTTCAGCCTGCTAGTGATTTTTCGGAAAAAGCCCAGATCAAAAGTTTAGCAGACTATCAGCGTCTTTACGACAAAGCAAAAGCTGATCCTCAGCAATTTTGGGCAGAATTAGCAGAATCTGAGTTAGATTGGTTTCAAAAATGGGACACTGTGCTAGATTGGCAACCACCTTTTGCTAAGTGGTTTGTCAACGGTAAGATTAATATTTCTTACAACTGTCTTGACAGACACCTTACCACTTGGCGGAAAAATAAGGCGGCTTTGATTTGGGAAGGTGAACCGGGAGATTCACGGACTCTGACTTATGCCCAATTACATCGAGAAGTTTGTCAATTTGCTAATGTATTGAAGCAGTTGGGAGCAAAAAAAGGCGATCGCATTGGTATCTATATGCCAATGATTCCCGAAGCAGCTATTGCTATGTTAGCCTGTGCGAGAATTGGCGCACCCCATAGCGTTGTGTTTGGTGGTTTTAGTGCTGAAGCTTTGCGCGATCGCTTGAACGATACAGAAGCTAAATTAGTAATCACAGCCGATGGTGGTTGGCGCAAAGATGCAATTGTCCCTCTCAAAGAGCAGGTAGATAAAGCTTTAGACAATAACGCAGTCCCCAGCGTTACAGATGTGCTAGTGGTGAAACGTACAAATCAAACGACACCGATGGCAGCGGGACGGGACCATTGGTGGCACGATTTACAAAAAGGCGTTTCTGCTGATTGTCCCGCAGAACCAATGGACAGCGAGGATATGCTGTTTGTTCTCTACACTTCCGGTAGTACGGGCAAACCGAAGGGGATAGTTCATACCACAGGCGGTTATAACTTATATAGTCATATCACCAGCAAATGGATTTTTGATCTCCAAGACACAGATGTATATTGGTGTACTGCTGATGTAGGTTGGATTACTGGACACAGCTATATAGTTTATGGTCCCCTTTCCAACGGTGCAACCACTCTCATGTATGAAGGTGCGCCCCGTGCCTCTAATCCTGGTTGTTTCTGGGATGTGATTGAAAAATATGGTGTAACAACTTTTTATACTGCACCAACGGCAATTCGCGCCTTTATCAAAATGGGTGAACATTTACCCAAAGCCCGGAATCTTTCTTCTCTGCGTTTATTGGGAAGTGTGGGTGAACCTATCAACCCTGAAGCTTGGATGTGGTATCACAAAATCATCGGTGGTGAACGCTGTCCGATTGTGGATACTTGGTGGCAAACGGAAACAGGTGGAATAATGATTACACCTCTACCTGGGGCAATTGCCACTAAACCAGGTTCAGCTACCCTGCCTTTCCCTGGTATTATCGCGGATGTTGTGGATTTGTCAGGTAATTCTGTTCCAGAAAATGAAGGCGGTTATTTAGCGATTCGTCATCCTTGGCCAGGGATGATGCGGAATGTGTATGGTGATCCAGATCGTTTCCGTCGCACCTACTGGGAACATATTCCACCCCAAGATGGTAATTATACGTACTTTGCTGGCGATGGTGCAAGAAAGGATGAAGATGGCTATTTCTGGGTCATGGGGCGCGTCGATGATGTCCTGAATGTGTCTGGACACCGCCTAGGAACGATGGAAGTAGAATCTGCTTTGGTGTCTCATCCGGCGGTAGCTGAGGCTGCTGTTGTCGGTAAACCGGATGAGTTAAAGGGTGAGGAAGTTGTGGCTTTTGTGACTTTGCAGGGGACTTATCAAGCCAGTGAGGAGTTGAGTAAGGAACTCAAGAAGCACGTTGTTAATGAAATAGGGGCGATCGCTCGACCTGGTGAAATCAGGTTTACTGATGCGTTACCGAAAACCCGTTCTGGTAAGATTATGCGGCGTTTATTGCGGAATCTGGCAGCAGGTCAGGAAATATCCGGGGATACTTCGACTCTTGAAGATCGTGGTGTTTTGGATAAGTTGCGGGAAGGGAATTAATTTAGGTTAGTTTCGTATAACTGTGTAAAATCTGTATGGGGTGGGCAAAATTGCCTACCCTGTTATTATATGAATAAAATTATAACTTCAATTAAAATAGGGATATATATAAGAAAATGAGGGATGCACTAGGACAAAGAGGTGAATGGTTATTTAACCTTTTAATCACAGAATTTCACTCTGATGATGGTCCAATTTTTAAGCCACAGTTTTTAGGAGATAAATGGCAGTATGTTGATTTTATTGTTGAGTAGGTGCTGTTTCTTGTGTTCCCTATTTCTTTGTACAAGTCAAAACTACCAGACAAGGTTGTACTAAAAATAACCGCCTCAATGTGAAAGTAGAAAAAAAATCTGTAATTGGTATAGCATCTTATCCAGCACCAACTTATATAGTTGGAATTGATGAAATTCAAAGAACAGGTTATATAGTTTCTGCTAATGGAGAAAATTTAAAATCTCTCTCAAGCCTATCTACTGAATTTCCTATTGATAAACAAAATAGAGAAATCCTTTGGAATGAAGTCAATGATTTCTGGAAACCTTATACACAGAATAAACAAAACAATTTAAGTTCCCAGTTTAAATGGAGATGAAGCAATGCAAACAGAACAACCTTGGTATATTGGTTTACGTTCAAAAGCTTTAGCAATAGTATCTTTAACTGAACGTGATGATTTGATTGTTTATAGAGATACAAAAGATTATGATTTAGATGTTCTAGTTTCCATTAGCAAAAAAGGTGAGGATATTAATAGGCTTTTTGGTGTGGAAATAAAAGCTGTAAAATCCACACCTAAAATAATTCAAAATGATGATATTTTCAATATAGAAGGAGCAGATATAAATGTTCTGCAATCACGATTTACAAAGTGTAATTTTCCAATATGTCTATTTTTCTTTACTCTGGATAATGATAATGGATATTACAAATGGATTCTCGAACCAATTCTTGATCAAGAAAAAAGTAACAAACTGAAGTTAAATCCAAATCCAGAATTTAGAAAATTAACCAACGAGGCAATAAATGATATTGTTTCTGTGGTGAATCAATGGTACGAGAATCAACCAACTGATTATGAAAATCAACCAACCGATGATGTAATATCAGGACGTAACCGTTATCGGGTACTTAAACAGCTAAAACAACTTACAAAAAAACACTCAAATAAAAATGATATAAATCACGAAATAAACGATGTAAAGTCATGACAGCAAAACAAGAACTAATCAAAGGAAATGCAAAAAGTATTTTGAGGATATGAATATCATGACTCTTGCACAAGAAACACGCTACTATTCACCTGAAGAATACCTGGAATTTGAGGTAAATTCAGAACTACGTCACGAATATATTGATGGTCTAATTATACCCATGACAGGCGGAACACCAAGTCATAATAAAATAGCTGGTAATTTATATGTTGCCATACATTTTGCCCTCAAGCGTCAGCCTTACGAAGTCTATTATACAGACCAACGGCTTTGGATTCCTAAACGACGGATTCATACTTATCCTGATGTCATGGTTGTCCAAACTCCTCTAATATTTGAAGAAGGAAGAAATGACACTATCACTAACCCTGTGATGATAGCTGAAGTCTTATCAAAATCTACTAAAGGTTATGATAGAGATGAAAAATTTGCAGCTTATCGGACTATTGGCAATTTTCAAGAATATATTTTAATTGATCAATATACAATTCACGTTGAACAATACGTGAAAACTGATAATAAAAAATGGACGTTTTTAGAATATGAAGATATTAATGATACTTTAAATTTAACTTCTGTTCCTTGTCAAATTTCTCTGGTAGATATTTATGACAAAATTGATTTTAAATCTGAATAAATATCAACTATACAAAGCAGCAGAGTAAACAATAAAATCACAAGTTAAATGTAAACCCTGAACTGTAGCGAGAACGTAATAACAACGGGAAAATTCAAATCTTGATGTTTTGCTTTATAAGTAACACCAAAACCTCCAATACCAATTTCTGCTTCCATAACAAAATGAGGACGTTGTTTTAAACATTTGCCTGGTTGTAACATGATGAAATAATATTTTGTCTGATAGCGTAGCGTGGCGCAAGCCATATCAGGATTTACAGGATTTAAGGATTAACAGGATTTAGATCCTCAACTTCTAGGATAATTGATTTTGATACAGCATGATTGGATCAAAGAAATTAGGGATATTTAATGATGTTAATAATACAAAATTATACTATATATGCGCGGATAGACTCGTAATCATAACATAGTTTTTACATCTTGTCAAGTCTCAAAATATTTAATCGCCAAAAACAAACTTCAGACAGATGAAAAGGCATAAACAAACTATTATGGTAAAAAACCAACTTCCCCAATGATTTCTTTTTTCTGGCTTGGCCTTTTGTTTATACTTCTTTGCAAAACTCTTGCTAAAATCATATTAGTCATCCCTTAAAATACCATCATCTTATGCAAACCAAAGAACTAATTATACAAGAAATACAGCAAATACCAGAAATTGAACTAACCCAAATACTTAATTTCGTTCGTGCTATCAAAGAAAAAACCAACTCGAAACCAACTGAATATAAACCTATTTGGGAAGTAGCTGATGATATTATTAAAGACATTCCTGAAGAAGTCTTAGAAACACTTCCTACTGATGGAGCAGAAAAACATGATTACTATCTTTATCAACAAAAATCCATACAATAATAGACAATAAATAATGAAAAGAGTTTTTGCAGATACGTTTTATTGGATAGCGTTGATTAATAAAAGTGATTCGTGGTATCAGCCTGTAAAAAGCTATAGGGTTAATCTTGAAAATATTGAAATTATTACAACAGAGGAAGTTTTAACAGAAACAATAAATTTTTTTGCTTCCTTTCCCACACCAATGAGAGTAGCAGTTTCTCGGCTAGTAGTTCAAATTATTCAAGATCATAATATTCAAGTAATACCTCAGACTCATGAATCATTTCTAGCAGGTTTAGAGTTATTTCAACAAAGATTTGATAAAGGATATAGTTTAACAGACTGTATTTCTATGATAACAATGAAAAATCTCAACATCATGGAAATTTTAACCCATGATAAACATTTTACACAAGAGGGATTTCTGATATTGTTTAAAGATTAAAAATCAAATTATCTATGGGTTTATAAGAGCGATATTGCTGATACCCCCACACCCCAGACAGATGAAAAGGCATAGACTCACCATCTAAACTAAAAAACCCGGATTGGTGCTGAGAGTATGCCTTTAAATTCTCATATTTGGACGCTGACACCTACAAATGTCTACGATCTCAAATTTAGCTAAATTTCATTTTAACGCTTCCTTTAATAAATCCCGATGCAAAAAAGCCTTATCTACCAAAGATTGGATTTTCTCCGATGACAAAGATGCACCATGATCATAATAATTAATCCAAGTTTTACTAATTAAATCTACATCATCTGGTAAATCCTTTAAATCCCAGCCAGGTATGTCTAAATCTTCCATTAATCGGTTGACTTTAGGATCATAACTCAATGCAAAACAACGAGAACCTTCACTAGCTGCCATAATTAAACTATGAAGACGCATTCCTATGGACATTTCCACACCGCGAAATACACCTTTTAAAATTTGCGGATCTTCTGAACAAATAACTCTACTCACATCTTTTAATTGAGTGTGAATTTTTTCCGCAATTCCTAAATCTTCGCTTTTTTGAAATGGTAATAAGAGAATAAAAGCTTGGGTCTCTTTCTGCAAATTAACTAAAGCCTGAGTTAAATTTATTAACCGATTTTCTGTTAATTGAGGATGATTTCTTAAAGTAACTGCAATTCTGGGTTTTGGTAAATCTACTAATTTCGGGACTGGCTTCGATTCCAATGCCCAAACCGGGTCAGGTGCAATAATATGAGGTATACTCCAATTTGATAATAATGCAGAACTAGAGCGATCGCGCACACTCACATGAGTACAACCTGCAAAATTTCTCCTGGCTAAAAACCGAGTTGGATAATGTAACAGAGGACCTATACCCTGTCCCCAAGCCACAGTTTTCAAACCCATAACTTGAGCTAAAGCCATCAATCCCCCATAATAAAAAGGGCTAATGGTACTAGTCACATCTTGAATTAAACTTCCTCCACCCCAAACAAAAGCATCACAAGAACGCAAAGCCTTAAAAACGGACAAAAACGCCATGCGGTTGTAACATTCCACACCATAATGCCGATGAGTTTCTTCAGGATTTCCAGAAAGCACCACCGGCGTAACATCAGATGGTAACATTTGCAGAAGTGTGGCTAACAAAGCTTCATCACCACCATTACCTTTACCGTAATACCCAGACAATAAAACCCGCATTTTCCCCATTTTTAGATTTTAGATTTTAAATTAATTATGCACGCCCTTTCAATTCCCACCTGGATAATTCATATTTCTAGCGTCATTGAGTGGATAGCCGCAATTTGGCTAATTTGGAGATACGGTGAACTGACAGAAAATCGGAGTTGGTGGGGATTATCCTTTGCCATGTTACCAGCTTTAATTAGCGCAATGTGTGCTTGCACTTGGCATTATTTCGACAATTCCGAATCTTTAGAATGGGTTGTCACCCTCCAAGCTACCATGACATTAGTTGGTAACTTTACTCTCTGGGCAGCAGCTTATATAATTTGGCGTTCCACCAAGTCTGTAAGCCCCATTGAGACACAATCTATCAAATCAGAACAATGATATCAAAAGAAGCCCTCTTTGCCCTGTCTTTGTTTCCCTACTTGGGTTTCTTGTGGTTTATCAGCCGCAGTCCACAAATGCCACGTTTAGCCCTATATGGATTTTACGGGACATTGGTATTTGTGGCTATCACCATTCCCGCCGCCATTTACGCCAAAATGCAGTATGGAGAACAACTAGCCAATGTAGACTGGTTGCATGGCAGTGCCGAAGTATTTTTAACCCTTGCTAATATCTTACTAGTATTAGGCTTTCGCCAAGCAGTACAAGAATTAGGGAACAGGGAACACCGGAACAGGGAACAGAGAATAATTATTTAATCACAACTGACAACTAACAACTGACAACTGACAACTAACAACTGACAACTAACAACTAACAACTGACAACTGACAACTGACAACTAACAACTGACAACTAACAACTGACAACTGACAAATTATGGAAGTAATCCCCGCAATTGATTTACTAGAAGGTCGCTGCGTGCGACTATACAAAGGAGATTACGCACAATCTCAAGTATTCAGCGAAAACCCCCTGGAAGTTGCCAAAATGTGGGCAGACCAAGGCGCGACAAGACTACATTTAGTTGATTTAGACGGCGCGAAGGCTGGGAAAATCGTTAACTTAGCAGCCATTGAAGCCATTAGAAATGAACTTGATATACCCATTGAAGTTGGGGGAGGATTGCGCGATCGCTCCAGTGTTGTACAATTATTTAATCTGGGTGTCAATTGGGCAATTCTTGGCACTGTCGCCGTCGAACAACCCCAGCTAGTCCAAGAACTCTGTGCAGAATTTCCCGAACAGATTATTATTGGCATAGATGCCCGTAATGGCTTAGTTGCTACTCGTGGTTGGTTGGAAACATCAACAGTATTAGCCACCCAATTAGCTGTACAAATGCAAGAATTAGGTGCAGCAGCCATCATTTACACTGATATCAACCGTGATGGTACTTTAGAAGGCCCGAATTTAGACGCATTACGAGAACTCGCTGGGGCAATTTCCATACCCGTAATTGCTTCTGGTGGTGTAAGTTCTGTCATCGATTTATTAAGTTTATTAGCTTTAGAACCTCAAGGTGTAACAGGTGTGATAGTCGGTAAAGCCTTGTATACTGGTGATATTATCCTCAAAGAAGGATTACAAGCTATCGGACCAGGAAGACTGCAAGATATTCCTCCTGATTTAGGTTTTTCTAATATTGCTTAAAATGAAAAAGATTGTAGAGATATTCTCTGGAATTTCTCTACAAAAATTATGAAAAATATAATTTACCATAATCGCTCTATCTCATAACCATCAAATTTCGCATCAATACTGACAATTACTAATTTTTCGCTCTGTGATTGAGATATCAACAAGCGATCAAAAGGATCTCGATGATGGTTAGATAGATTAATAAATATGAGATAAATCCAGAGGTAACAACTTAATTCGATTGCGCTTAATCTCATCCTCAATAAGTTCAGGTAACGCCGTTTTTAACTGAAGCTTACCCAAAGATAACTTAATTTGCATTTCCCAAATACTGACAACACTTAAAAATACTTGAGTATTGGAATCACCGAGAAGATTGTAAACCAGAAGTGAGAGCTTTTGAGAATCACTTGTCCACCAAATAAATACATGAGTATCAATCAAAACTTTCATTCATCTTCACCTAACCAAAATTCATCCGGTAAAGGATCATTAAAATCATCACTTATCCAAATTTCTCCTTGATGTAAGCCTGGAATTCGTGGCAAACTAGAGGAATTGGATTCTAAAGTAGAATCATCTTTTGCAGACTGGATAAAGCTGAAAACCTGCAATAGCAATGCTTCTGGTGCTGATGATAGTTCTCTGATAATGGTTTCTAAAATACTCATTGTCATAACCTGCAAACTCTATGCTTTTATTCTGACATAGGTTAACCTTTTCTTAGTCATCAAAATGGTACATAATGATTATAATTAAATTTTTCAAAAACAAAAAAATAATTAGATATCCTTAAAAATATTATAAAATATAAAAGACTATCACAGGAAGTAACAATGTTATCTATCAACCTAGATCGAGAAACAGAAACCTACCTAGCAGAAATCATGACTCAAGAAAATATGACATCTGAAGAACTGCTTAAAAAACTAATTCACCAACATTGGCAAACATTAAAACCTCGCCAAACCTTAGCGGAACGTAGAGGAGGTCATCCTCAAAATATCCTACAAGATGCTCCTGCTGATTTATCATTACGAGAAACCCGTAAAAAAATCGTTGCTGAATATATTGAAAATCGTCATCAACAATATAATCAATGAAAGATTATCCCCCTATTATTCTCACTGATAGCAGTATTTTAGTAGCTTATTACAGTGCTAAAGACAATTATCATAACTCAGTTTTTAATTTTTTTGAGCAATGTTCAAGTCAACTAATTACTACCATTCCTTGTGTGACTGAAGTAATGTATCTTTTGAATAAAGATTATCGGACACAAAATGAATTTCTCAACGATTTAGCACAAAAACTTTATCAATGTATTCCTTTGTTACCAGAAGACTTTACTCGAATCAGACAACTCAATGAACAGTACGCTGATTTACCTGGTGATTTTGCTGACCTATCTCTAATTGCTATCTCTGAAAGGTTAAATATTTCCGCAATTATTACATTAGACAGTGATTTTGATATTTACCGTCGTTATCGAAAACAACCTTTTCAAAGAATCTATTTAGAATGAAAGATTTGTTTCAATCATGGTCATCTGTATTAATTGACACAACGTCAGATCCACTATTAAATGAGTGTAATTATGAGCAAGAAAAATGCCATAATTAATAAAATTGACAGGCAATATACCCGGAATAAAATAGTTTTAATTATAGTAACATTAACCTTTATTTCTCCCATCTAAACCTTTTTGTACCCAATTTAAACATTCATAAGATGATGAAAATAATTTGGGTGCAGCAATATTAATTAATGATTCTGGTGCATAATGGTCATAATAACATCTACCATTTTTTTGATAAACAATAATTAGATTATGACGATAAATATAGCGAGTTTTAAAATAATCACCTTGATTTATAAAGTCTATCTTTATATCAATATGTTCTTTAGCAATATCAAGAATATTGGTAACAGTATTACCATACATTTTTGCTGGATTGTCCGCAGCATGAAATCGGCTTTTATGCCCATTTTCTGCCAATAACTTATATGAATAAATTTCATAATCATCAAATTTACCAAAAATAAAAGGGATAATTAAATATCCTTTATATGACACAGAACTTTCATAAAGCAGCCGATTCATTTTCAGATCCTTTGGTGTTAATTATTATTTTATTACCACAAACTGAGTTGATGAGGAGATTGTTGCAAATTGTTCCCAGGAAGAGGGGGAACGACTACACCACTTTCTTCTAATAACTGTTGGAAATAACGAGCATTAATAGGAGACATATCTTCCGTGGGACAATGCACAAAGAAATAAATTTTTATTCCTGCTTGTAACCATTCTTGAATTTGCCTAACCCACTCTTCCATAAATATCTGATTCATTGATAACTGTGGGTGAGAAATGAAGCGAATCAAAGTAAAGGGCGCGGTGACACTAAATTGCACAGGTAATTTAGGTTTACGTCGTTCTGATAATAACTGTGGGTCATCATCTCCGGTATAAATGGGACGTGAATCTAATAATACCCTCCCTACCCCTAATTCCTCTAGCAAACTTGTCAAATTACTAGCATGAGGTTCTTGAAACCAGTCAATATGTCTAACTTCCAATGCTAAGGGTGTCTCTGAACGTGGCCAAGCCGTCAAAAAAGCCATCAAATCCTCCAGTAAAGCCGGAGAATAGCTGGGAGGGAGTTGGGCAAATAGAGAACCCAAATGCGTACCTAAAGGGCGCATTTGCTCTAAAAAAGCTAAAGCTTCGGAAATATGGGGTTGTAGTAATTTTTGGTGGGTGATATTTTTAGGTAATTTCAGACAAAATTCAAACCCTGGTGGTGTTTCCGTCGCCCAACGGGTAACAGTTTCTGCATTAGGTGTAGCATAGAAAGTAGTGTTTCCTTCTACAGTAGTAAAGCGACGACTGTAAAGATTTAAGAAGTCACCACTGCGAGTCCCTGGGGGATAAAGTTTACCCCCCCAACCTTTATAAGCCCAAACTGCACACCCGATATAAAAGTTCACAAAATTAAAATGCTTTGATATGTTCTATTCAATTATACAAGTAAGTAAAAAACATTGACTCTTGCTAGTATTGTATAGGATTCCTATTTGATTTTTGATAGCTTGCGTAGCGTAGCCATACTATACGTAGGGTGGGCATTGCCCACTAAAACCAGCCTCTGGTGGGTATTGCCCACCCTACACTACTTACTATTTTATTTTTCAGAAATTATTTAGGATTGCTATATAAATATTATACTTACTTACTAAATAAAGTAGTAATTTTATGCCAAGAAAAGACCAAGGTTGGGTGACATTCCAAACATCAGAAGAAGAACGCAAGATTTTAGAAGAGTTTTGTCAAAACTCCCAGCGGACTAAAACAGAGATTTTGCGGGAGTTAGTGCGGGGACTTAATAAATATTCATCACCGAATATATCATCATCAACTTCACAAGAAAAAGTAGAAAATAAGCATCCTGAATTTGAGATTGTTAGTCCCAAAAAAGCTTTAAAAGTCAGTTCGCGTAATGTTTTAAAAGGAGTTGTCAAACGCATAACGACAGGAAGCGTTAATACCGAAGTAACTTTAGAAATTGTTCATAGGGTTGAGTTAACTTCAATGATTACTAAAGTTTCGGCTGAAGAGTTAGAATTATTTGAAGGTACAGAAGCTTATGCTGTGATCAAATCTAATGATATTGTCATAGCTAAAGATTAGAAAAGGATTTAGATCACAACGAAATAATTAGTCGGTTTTAACCGACTTTAGCAATACAATTGAGGGCGGGGAAACCCCGCCCCTACAGGTATTTTGAAATTTAATCCCTGGATCTCATTCAAGTGCATACCGCTATATAGTAACTTATGCTGTGATTAAATCTAATGATATTGTCATAGCTAAAGATGAGAAAAAGATTTAGATCACAACGAAATAATTAGTCGGTTTTAACCGACTTTAGCTATTAGACAGGGAATTTATTCCCTGGATAAAAGAATAGCAATATAGTAGGGGCGGGGAAACTACTGGATCTCATTCAAGTGCATACCGCTATATAGTAACTTATGCTGTGATTAAATCTAATGATATTGTCATAGCTAAAGATTAGAAAAAGATTTAGATCACAACGAAATAATTAGTCGGTTTTAACCGACTTTAGCTATTAGACAGGGAATTGATTCCCTGGATAAAAGAATAGCAATATAGTAGGGGCGGGGAAACTACTGGATCTCATTCAAGTGCATACCGCTATATAGTAACTTATGCTGTGATTAAATCTAATGATATTGTCATAGCTAAAGATTAGAAAAAGATTTAGATCACAACGAAATAATTAGTCGGTTTTAACCGACTTTAGCTATTAGACAGGGAATTTATTCCCTGGCTAAAAGACATAGCGGTTCTCGGTCAGATGAAATACAATCGAGGGCAGGGAAACCCCGCTCATATTAATCTAATCTTCAACTTTTACACCTTTCCAGAAAGCAACATAACCTTCTATATTTTTAGCTTTCTCTTTAGCACTAGGATAGTACCAAGCTGCATCTTGATTGATTTGTCCATCAACTTCAACACTGTAATAACTAGCAACTCCTTTCCAAGAACAAGTAGTGTGGGTGCTGCTGTCTGTGAAGTATTGCTTGTTAATGCTGTCAGCAGGGAAATAATGATTTCTGTCGACAATTACGGTATTATCGCTTTCGGCTAAAACTGCGCCGTTCCAAATTGCTTTCATGATGTGAGTTTCAAAAAAGTTAACAATTTATATTGTTACATTTAATATGACTGTTTATTGAAGTGATATACTGGATTTTGGTATGAGCTTTTGTGAAATATCCACTATAACTATCGAAATAACTTTTATGCAGCTTAATTTATAGTAAATTTATGGAACCAAAAGATTTTGTAACAGCAGCGATTGATGACTGGGACTTTTTTTTACCCAGAAACCATAAAAATCAACCCGTAGAAACCCAACAATACCGCATTTTTGAACCACAATGGAAACCAGCAATATTGTCCTGGTTTAGGCGCGAAGATTTACCCAAACAGGAAAAAGAGGCATTCATTCAAGCTTTGGTAGATTTTGAAGATGGTTGTGTGCAATATGAAGGTAAAGGTTTTTATGGATATCAAGCCTATTTTTTAGCGGCTGCGGCAATTGCTGAATTCAAAGACTGTGAAAAAGCCAATGAAATAGTCCAGCAACTTGTTAATTGGAAATTAGATTATTATCGTTTTAATAGTATTGAAGAACCAGTTACAGTAGGATTGCAAGAAACCGAGCGCACAACAGCTATAGATATTTTAGTACCATTAATAAATACATTACAACATAATTTTACCCTTTTTCTCGCAATTACAAGTTTAGAGAAAATAGCCATAGGTAATGAAAAAGCAATAGATGCTTTAGTACAACTTCTGGATACATCACAGGAGGAAAATATCCGTATACGAGCGATGAAAAGTTTAGGGGAAATAGGTATGGGTCATGAAAAAGCCATATCTGCCTTAGTGCAAATTCTGGATATGTCACAGAATAATGACACCCGTAATCAAGCGGCTGAAAGCTTAGGAAAGATAGGCATTGGCAATGAAAAAGCCATCTCCGCTTTATTACAATTATTGAATATATCAGACAATAAATATCCTCGTCCGTTGGCAGGTTATAGATTAGGGAAAATAGACACTGACAAGGAAAAAGCCATCTTTTTGCAAGCGGTTAAAAACCCACAGAAAATAGAAACTGATAACGAAAAAGCGATCGCTGATTTAATCCAACTTATAGATACATCAGAAGATGATGACACGCTTAGTCAAGCAGCTTATATATTAGGAGAAATAGGCGCTGATGATAAAAAAGCCATTGCTGCTTTAGTGCAAATCTTGGATACATCCCAGAATGAATCTATCCTTGTACAAGTAGCTGAAAGCTTAGGGAATATAGATCATGGGAATGAAAAATCTATCTCTACTTTATTGCAACTTATAAATACATCAGAAAATGATGAAACTATTGTTTGGGCAGTAGAAAGCTTAGGCAATATAGGTATGGGCAATGAAAAAGCCATTTCCGCTTTAGTGCAACTTTTGGATAAATCACAGAATGAATATACCCATAAACTAGCAGCTAAAAGCTTAGGGAAGATAGTCACTAGCACTCAAGATATATCTTTGGTGCTACAAGTCTTACGTCGCTATAAACTAGATAGTGAAGACTATGATCTGATTTGGAACTGCGCCCAAAATATGCCCTATCCAGAATTTTATCAAGCTTGGCATCAGTTCTGATTCTTGATTAGTTTAGCAGCTTCAAACTTAATTAAAAATATAGCCAAAATATCTATCCTTTCAAAATTACTCAAACCAATCTTCACCACCTGGTAATTCTGCTAAATAATTATCAATCATTTTTGCTAACTCTTTAGGTTGATATTCATAAGTTAACAACAAAAGATTTTCCGCAAAATCAATCAATTCTTCTCGATTCAATCTTTGAGAAACTTGACTTGGTTTTAACGTCCCACTAAAAATCTCCGCACTAGCTGGACGAATTGCCATTTCTACAGATTCCACTAAATATTCACCCCATTCATCAGATTTAATATAATAGGATTTTTGATTATCTTTAATATTTAATTTAGCAATTTGAATCACAGAATCAGAAATAGAAGCAATCCAAGAATTAGTTAACCGCTGTTCAAGTTGATTTTTAATCAGATGAATAACCAACCTAACTAAAAAAGCTTCTATTTTTCGCAAAGTTCCCTGTTTACTCATATCCTCCAAATCATCAACAATTTCCAACGCATCATCATAACGTCCTTCCAAGATACTTTGTCTTAATTCCATCAATTCTTGTGTCATTGTTATTTCCTATAAATGGTAATTACGGAGAAAACCCTCATCTTCATTCTGTAAATCTCTAAAATCCTGATTCTGACAATTTCCCATAATTGGTAATTACGGAGAAAACCCTCGTCTTCATCCTGTAAATCCTAAAATCGGTGGAAATCCTGATTCTGACAATTTCCTATAAATGGTAATTACGGAGAAAACCCTCATCTTCATTCTGTCAATCCTAAAATCGGTGGAAATCCTGATATGGCTAACGCCACGCTTCGCTATCAGACAATTTTCATTAATCTTGTGTCTATAATTATAACTACTATCCCTCTTCCAATTCCCCAACGTGAGTTAAAATTTTAATATCTTCATCACAACCCAGACACGCAGTGGCCATCTACCATGCTTCAGTACCCGGACTTAGAAAAACACTTAAAACATCATTTTGGTTATGATCAATTTCGCCCTGGACAAAGGCAAATTATTGAAGATGCCTTAGCAAATCGTGATTTAATGGTAATTATGCCCACAGGTGGCGGAAAATCTCTATGCTTTCAATTACCAGCACTATTAAAACCAGGTTTAACAGTGGTAGTGTCACCATTGATAGCTTTAATGCAAGATCAAGTAGAAGCACTGCGAACTAATAATATTTCCGCCACATTTCTGAATAGTAGTCTTAATGCCTATAAAGTTCGCTCCCGTGAAGAAGCGATCATGAATGGTAAAATAAAATTACTTTATGTCGCCCCAGAACGTCTCGTCAGTGACCGATTTCTCCCTCTTTTAGACGTAGTTAAAGAAAAATTTGGTATTTCTACATTTGCTATTGATGAAGCCCATTGTGTCTCCGAATGGGGGCATGATTTCCGCCCAGAATATCGGCAACTAAGATTACTCAGAAAACGTTATCCTAATGTGCCTACAGTTGCTTTAACTGCTACTGCTACAGATAGAGTCAAGGCTGATATTATTGAACAATTAGGATTAAAACAGCCAAGTATTCATATTGCTAGTTTTAACCGCCAAAATCTTCATTATGAAGTCCGCGCTAAAAGTAACCGCGCTTATGCCGAATTATTAGCAATAGTTAGAGAAAATGAAGGTTCAGGAATTATCTATTGTTTAACCCGGAAAAAAGTTGATGAAATAACTTTAAAATTACAAAATGATCAAGTTTCAGTTCTGCCTTATCATGCTGGTTTAAGTGATGATGAAAGATCAAAAAATCAAACTCGATTTATTCGGGATGATGTGCGGGTAATGGTAGCCACAGTTGCCTTTGGTATGGGCATTAATAAACCTGATGTCCGGTTTGTAGTTCATTCTGATTTACCCCGAAATTTAGAAAGTTATTATCAAGAGTCAGGACGAGCCGGCAGAGATGATGAACCTTCCAAATGTACACTATTTTTTAATTATGGTGATATTAAAACCATTGAATGGAGTATTAATCAAAAACCAGATCCGCAAGAACAGCTAATAGCTAAACAGCAACTTCGTCAAGTTATTGATTATGCAGAAGGAACAGATTGTAGACGCACAATTCAATTAAGTTATTTTGGGGAAAGATTTCCGGGAAATTGCGGAAATTGTGATAATTGTCTTTACCCCAAACCTATCCAAGATTGGACAATTGAAGCCATGAAATTTTTATCTTGTGTGGCTAGGTCTAAAGAAAGATTTGGGATGTTACATATTATTGATGTGTTAAGAGGTGGAAAAAATCAGAAAATCGTTGTTAATAAACATGATCAACTTTCTACCTATGGAATTGGTAAAGATAAAACAGTAGATGAATGGAGAATGTTAGGAAGATCACTTTTACATCAAGGTTTATTAGAACAAACATCTGATGGTTATTCAATTTTAAAACTTAATGCTTTAAGTTGGGAAGTAATGCGAAAACAACGCACAGTTTCTATTGCTGTTCCCATTGCTCAAAAAGTTACTTGGGAAGATAGTGGTGGTAAAGCCGCAGATGTGGAAGTTCTCATGCAAAAATTGCGATCGCTTCGTAAACAACTCGCAGACGAACAAGCAGTGCCACCCTACGTCATCTTCCATGATTCTACCTTAAAATTAATGGCACAAATGCAGCCTAACACTTTAGATGAATTTGGCAATCTTTCTGGAGTTGGTAGTCATAAATTATCCCAATATGGCAAAAGTTTCCTAGCAGAAATTCAAGCATATCGTCAAGAACAAGGTTTACCAGAAAAAACCATTAATCAAGTTCATTTCTCACCTTCTCCTAACTCACCCTCCGATACAGAACTAACAACATTAGAGTTATATAACCAGGGTTTGAGTATTCAGGAAATCGCGCACAAACGCAACATCCGTCCTACAACAATTATTCGTCATCTCTCCGACTTAATTGAGAAAAAACAACCTCTAGATTTAAGTCAATTAGTCCCCTTAGAACGCCAGAAAAAAATCTGGAACGTCTTAGAAATTGTTGGTGATATTGCGCTCACACCCATTCGAGAAAATTTAGGTGAAAGCTACAGTTTTGACGATATTCGTTTAGTTAGAGCAAAATGGCGCCGTGAAAAACAGAAATCCATTAAAAATGATATTGACTTTTAGTTTTTCGCAGACAAAGCCAATTTATCTGCGTTTGATTACACTTAAAATTTTATTCTCTTTAATTAAGAGAACATTGATCACAAAAACGCGGACTAAATTTACAAAATTGACTACCAGTTAATGAGTAAACTGTACAATATGGGAAACTCGTCATTTTCCTATTGGCGGATTTGCAACTAGAAGCAAGGGAAAATAGGGAAGATTGTTCAGGTTTACGAACCACAATCATAGATAGCAGCTTTGGTAAAACTAAACAAGCCCCAGCATTGATGACGGTAAGCAATAATACATCCATTAAACCCATAGGGAATTATTCCCAAACGAAATTACATAGGAACAGTTTGGTTAGTCTTAAAATATATGGAAAGTAATAAGACGTAACCATAGTATTTAGTTTATCTATAATCAGTTTAGCATAGATTTTTGTAGATGGAACGGGGGAATAATTCAGTAATTTTTATCCAATAATATGTAAACTAAATATTAGATAGCGTTATTAATTTAATTTAACAATGACAAATAACCAATCTGCAACTTCTTTCTTAGCTAATATTTCCGAGCGAGAAAGCCTGGCATTACAGAGTTTAGTGGATTACACAAAAGTTGAGTCACTACCAGAAATTTGGACTTTAGCTGCCAAGAAATTTGGTAATATTGTGGCTCTACATAATCCCCACTCTAAACCAGAAGTTAAAATTACCTATAGTCAGTTGTCAGAGCAAATTCAACAATTTGCGGCTGGTTTGCAGACATTAGGAGTTACCTATGGTGAAAGGGTTTCTCTAATTGCTGATAATAGTCCCCGTTGGTTTATTGCCGATCAGGGTATCATGACTGCTGGAGCGGTAAATGCAGTTCGTAGCGCCCAAGCAGACAAAGAAGAATTACTTTATATTATTTCCCATAGTGGTAGTACAGCGCTAGTAGTTGAGGATATCAAAACTCTCAATAAACTAGGAGAAAGCCTCAATGAATTACCGATTAAACTGGTAGTGCTGATTTCTGATGAAATACCATCCACAGAACTTAATTTTCAAGTGGTGAACTTTTCTCAGTTATTAGACATTGGTAGTAACAACACCTTAGTAGCAACTAAATACAGCGGCGAAACTTTAGCCACCCTAATTTATACCTCTGGAACTACGGGAAAACCTAAGGGTGTGATGCTATCTCACAAAAATTTGCTGCACCAAGTTAAAAATTTGGGAACGGTAGTACAACCAGAAAAAGGAGATATAGCTCTCAGCATTTTACCTACATGGCATAGTTATGAACGCAGTGGTGAGTATTTCTTAATTTCTCAAGGCTGTACCCAAATTTACACTAACTTGCGTTCTGTTAAAGGAGATTTAAAGAAATTTAAACCCAATTACATGATTGCTGTGCCTCGATTATGGGAGTCAATTTATGAAGGAGTGCAAAAGCAATTCCGCGAACAACCAGCCAAAAAACAAAGCTTGGTGAAGTTTTTACTGGAAATGAGCCAGAAATATATTGAAGCGCGACGCATTTCTCAAGGATTGAGTTTGAATCATCTTCATGCTTCAGTGATTGAGCGATCGCAAGCCAAAATAGTAGAATTAGGTTTGTTATCGTTCCATAAACTAGGTGAAAAATTAGTTTATGGCAAAGTGCGAGAAGCCACAGGTGGCAACATTAAGCACGTCATTAGTGGTGGTGGGGCGCTACCTGGATACATAGATAACTTTTTTGAAATTGTCGGCGTTGAAATATTACAAGGTTATGGTTTGACGGAAACCTCACCCGTAACTAATGCCCGTCGTCCTTGGCGGAATTTACGGGGTTCGTCAGGACAGCCAATTCCCGGTACGGAAGTTAAAATTGTCAATCCGGAAACTCGTCAACCTCTACCAGTAGGAGAACGGGGTTTAGTTCTGCTCAAAGGGCCACAAATCATGCAGGGCTATTATCAAAATCCCGAAGCCACAAAGAAAGCTATAGACGCAGAGGGTTGGTTTGATAGCGGTGATTTAGGTTGGGTAACTCCCGAAAATGACCTAGTATTAACAGGTAGAGCAAAGGATACCATTGTCTTAACCAACGGCGAAAATATCGAACCTCAGCCCATAGAAGATGCTTGTTTGCGATCGCCCTACATTGACCAAATCATGTTAGTAGGACAAGATCAACGGAGCATTGGCGCTTTGATTGTTCCTAACCTGGAAGCCTTAGCAAAATGGGACCAAACTCAAAATAATACTCAAAAGATTGACTTAGAGGGTAAAATAGTCCAGGATTTATTTCGTCAAGAATTAAATAGAGAAGTTCAAAACCGTCCCAGCTATCGAGCCGATGATCGTATTGGACCGTTCAAACTCATTGAGGAACAATTCTCAATTGAAAATGGACTAATGACACAAACTCTCAAAATCCGTCGTCATATTGTTATGGAACGATATTGCGATATTATTGACGGAATGTTTACCAAATAATTTCCTAAGTACAATATTTATGGATGTCTCCAACCCGCAATTGCTTTTAAAACGCCCGATTAATGTCAAAGCCATAGTTACGAGTCTCTGGAAAGAGGAAGTGCAACAGCAACTACAAGGTCAGATTAACCAAGTTGACCAACAACTGCAACAACTAGACGTTGAAGGTCAAAGAGCAGTTAGCGCCATTCAAAAACAGAGTGTTCAACCCCCAGGACCACAAACACTCCAACAAATTGACAATGTTCAACTTCAAGTCAATCAGAAGAAAAGTGAACTTCTAGAGCAGAAAAATCAAATGCTGCAAAACCTCCAACAAGTACAATTGTTGGAATTAGATCAAGAAGTCAACCAATTTCAAATGGAAAGCTTTTTCCGCATTGAACTAGGAGATAACCTGATTAGTAAAATGCAGGTTGAAGTTGTCCTGCGTGATGGCATTGTCGAAGAAATTCGTGGTGATATCTAAACATTACCACTGAAGTAGAAGTTTAGCATATCTCGTTCCCAGTCTCTGACTGGGAATGCTATCACAGAGGCTCTGCCTCCACAGTTATCAAAACTAGATCCTTCTAAAATTCATTTTCATAAGATTGACACTCTCAGGTCTAAAGACACTGAGATTCTACTGACAGAATAGATTTAGGTAAAACCCAAAGCCTAATTCTCGCTGCGTTCGTCAAACAACGCCTACCCAGTGAGCCTAAGTCTAAGCTTAGATTGCTGGCTACTTTTCTTAAAATGTTCGCTGCGCCGTTTAGATCAGCGTTAACAATTGAACCATTAGCTGACTGATACAATCCACGTTTAACGCGCTTACCCGATGCTTTCCACCCTTCTGGTTTTTGACCATAAACGGGTAGGGAGTCTCCATCCAAGAAAGATGCTTTTGACGTATAAGATTCTTCAGTTTCTTGAAATCTAATTCCGTGTAAATCACATAATTGTTTTAGTCGGTCTTTGAGTTTACCCAAAGGCATTTGAACGAACTTTTGATTGTTTAATTTACCCATATTGGCATTAGATTTAAAACCTTCATTCCAGCCAATTACTAATGTACCAATGCTGTACTTTAGGCAATGGTCAATAATTAGTTTTGCAGCTTTATTAATGCCATCTTTCATTTGATGGTTGCGTTTACGGGTTACTCTGTCTAACCAATTATCCCAGTAAGCTTCTGGTTTATTTTCTTTACGGGTTGATACTTTCTTATTCCATAACTGATTCATTGCTTTCATCGAACGAGCATCAATCAATAAAGAATTACCCAAAGTATCAACACAAGCAGCTAAATTATCGGCAGTTCCTAAGTCAATTGACAGAGCTTGGCTAATATCTAAATCATGCTTTTGTCTCTCGACTTCATAAGAAATTTCCAGATAAAAAGCCTCATTCTTAGGGAGGATAGTAAACTCTTTAACCTTTGAGTAATCAATGTTTGAAGGCATTGTTAGGAAAAAATCAGAAATACCAAACCATCGTCTAACAGTTAATCCTAGAGAAAATCTAAGTTGCCCGTTAATTAATGTTGGGGGTTGTCCTCCTGAATTTGGATAAGCGACCTTGAAAAGTTTAGAACCTGTTAAGTAATCTGGTACTTTAGGTTTAAAATGTAATTGACCTTTGAGAAACAAAGAGCGTAATTCTTTAAAAGATTTAAAACTTTCAGCTACTGACATCAAAGTTTGTTGCATCGGGACTGACGGCATTGATTGAGCTACAAGTGATTTACTGATAGATTTTTCGTAAATCAAATCAAACTTGTTAGTTAGCAACTTTCCAGTTTTGAAAAATGTCTGTCGAGCAAAGTAAACACCACTATTATAAATCTTGCCTGATTGTTGACAAAGATACTCTAATACCGTTTTTGTTTCGTTATCTGGGGATAATAAAACTTGTTGGACCCCCATTAACTTTTTAGCCTTAGACATTGTTTCGACCTGCAATGCTGTGATATTGTTAGTATATCAACATATTTAGTAAATAGCGATGCCATTTCAAAAAAATAACAAATTAGGTTTCGCAAGTAAACAGCCGTTTGACAAAGACCCTGTTTGCTTTAAAGTGTTACCTGGAGTCAAGGCAAAGTTAAAGGCCGTCCCAAACTGGCAAGAACGATTAAGAGAATTTACTGATAAGCTTATAGAAGAAATGAAGATTGAAGGCGAATAAATTCGCCCGTGTCGCTTATATCTCTCCGGCTTTAGCCACTGAGTTTTACGCTTACCAAGCTATCCTATAAGCAGTAAGTTGACACTAATCAGCATTGCGCTTGACCTCTACTCTGACTTTGGGGGGGGGGGGGGAAATTAATAATTAAGAGGGTTGACAAATTATTTTAAATTTGTTATCGTAAACTTGACAAGGAAGAACTATCTTCCCACAGAAATATATTCAATTCCCCAAAACCGCCGACAATGAAGTAAGCGGTTGTGTTTTCTGGAAAAAAAACAGATAGTTCTCATAAGACCTGATTTTTCTAAAAAATCACCCACTTGATGACAAAACTGTTAAAATTCTATAGATTAAAGTCCATATATTATTGATTCTGAAACCACCATATCATGAGCATTAACGAAGTATTTATGCCGGCGCTGAGTTCCACCATGACCGAAGGCAAAATTGTCTCCTGGGTCAAGTCACCTGGAGATAAAGTGGAGAAAGGCGAAACGGTGGTGGTTGTCGAATCAGATAAGGCTGATATGGATGTAGAAACCTTCTATGAAGGATATCTAGCCTATATTATTGTTCCCGCTGGTGAAACTGCCCCAGTCGGTGCAGCGATCGCTTATATCGCCGAAACAGAAGCAGAAATAGCCACAGCCAAGTCCTTAGCCAACGCAGGTGGCGCTGCTGCTCCCTCCACACCTGCACCCATACCAGTTACCGCTGCTGCCGCAGTTGCTACTCCTGTCACCGCATCTCAAAATGGTTCTAACCATCAACCCGGCAGAGTCGTAGTTTCACCCCGCGCCCGCAAATTAGCCAAAGAACTCAAAGTTGATTTAAATACCCTGCAAGGTAGTGGTCCCTACGGTCGCATTGTCGCTGAAGATGTAGAAGTTGCAGTCGGTAAAGTTCAGCCCGTTACTACCTCTGTACCAGTAGCTACAGCAGTAGCTACAGCAGTAGCTGCACCAGTAACTGCACCAGCACCTGCACCAGTAGTTAGTACCGCTGTTCCTGGTCAAGTAGTACCATTCACGACCTTACAAAATGCTGTAGTCCGGGGCATGGTAGCCAGTCTATCTGTACCTGTATTCCGTGTCAGTTACACAATTAGCACAGATGGACTCGATAAACTTTACAAACAAATTAAGTCCAAAGGTGTAACAATGACCGCGCTACTAGCCAAAGCAGTAGCCGTAACATTACAAAAACACCCCATTCTCAATGCCAGCTACTCAGATCAGGGAGTTGTTAATCACGCTAACATCAACGTAGCTGTAGCCGTAGCCATGGGTGATGGTGGTTTAATTACACCAGTTTTACAGAATGCAGATGCAGTTGATATCTACTCTTTATCTCGCAACTGGAAATCTTTAGTAGAACGCGCTAGAGCTAAACAACTACAACCAGTAGAATACAACAGCGGTACTTTTACCCTTTCCAACTTAGGAATGTTTGGTGTAGATACCTTTGATGCCATTTTACCTCCTGGACAAGGTTCTATTTTAGCCATTGGTGCATCTCGTCCCCAAGTAGTAGCCACAGCCGACGGATTATTTGGTGTGTGTCAACAAATGCAAGTTACTATTACCTGTGATCATCGCATTATTTACGGTGCTGATGCCGCCGGATTCTTGCAAGACTTTGCTAAGTTGATTGAAACCAATCCTCATTCTTTGACTATGTAAGGACTAATACCCAGATCCCCGACTTCTTCGAGAAGTCGGGGATCTATAAAAAATATAAACATATACAAATTCCAGATTCTAAGAAGTAACATTAAAACAAACAATTAATTAAAAATTGGTGTGTTATGACAACCAAAAAACAATTCAACAGCTTTGAAGAAATGCTTTCCGGCTCAGATGTACCTGTGTTAGTAGATTTTTATGCTGACTGGTGTGGTCCTTGTCAAATGATGACACCTATTTTAGAACAGGTTAATCTTCAATTAAAAGACCGTTTACGGATTGTCAAGATTGATACAGAAAAGTATACAGAATTGGCAAGTCAATATGGGATTTCCGCCTTACCAACTCTGGTACTATTTAAACAAGGAAAGCCCATCGATAAAATTGAAGGTGTCATGCAAGCCGCACAGTTAGTACAACATCTACAACCACAGCTTTAAATAGTTTCTCCAATTAGAGATGCGAAATTCCGCGTCTCTATTACGGAAGACAACAGGAAAGTAAATAATTAAATTGATTCTGAAAAATCCGCGCTATCTTGAAGGAAGAAGATCCAAGGAGTGCGTCTTTTTATGAAAGGTCAACAAGTTTTACTTACAGGTGGCACAGGGGGACTGGGTTTAGGTGTAACACCAGCAGTTATAGCCCAAGGTGCAGAGGTGACTATTCCTTATCGCAATCCCAAAGATGTAGAACGTCTCAAGGGAATTATCTCACCTGCGGATTTTGCCAGAATTAATTTTATTCCTGCTAATTTAGAAGATGAAGCATCAGTAGAAAAACTGATCAGCCGGATGACAAAAGTGGATGTTTTAATTCATTTAGTCGGCGGTTTTTCTATGGGAAAAACCCATGAATACAGCTTTTATGATTGGAAACAACAAATAGATTCAAACTTAAATACAACTTTTTTAACTTGCAAATATAGCCTCAAAAGTATGTTAGAAAATGGCTATGGGCGAATTGTTACCGTCAGTTCTCGCGCTGGTGCAGAACCTGTGGGGAAATTAGCAGCTTATTCTGCGGCTAAGGCTGGTGTGATAGCCTTAACAAAAGCGATAGCTGATGAAACCAAAAATACTAATATTACTGCTAATACTATCCTGCCCAGTATCATTGATACCCCCACAAATAGAGAAACTGCGGGTGCAGAAAACGCTGATAAATGGGTAAAACCGGAATCTATCGCCCAAGTTATCTGCTTTTTAGCCTCAAAAGCAGCTATTGATGTCCGTGGTGCTGCAATTCCTGTTTACGGCAATGTTTAAATTGACAATCTCACCGTCTTTAGACACTGAGATTCTTAAGAGATTTTCACTCGTAAAGGTTGAGCCAAACAATACTCACGAGAAGTTAGAGAATTGAATTTTGTAGCTTTGCTCAAGGGATTCCTGCGGAGTGCTTCGCTATCGCTATATTTAGGGTTTGCAAAAAAGAAAGCAAAAGGGTTGATAGATAAAGGTTTGCAGGGTTTTATAACCAAACAAGTGCAAGATTATTGACAATAGATGTTTAAAACCCTTGCATTTTCATCAAAAATAATCGCGTAAATTTGAGGACTAATTGTCCAACCTTCTCTTCCTTCTTCTTCCTTCTTCTTCCTTCTTCTTCCTCCTCTTTATTCCTCCTGACTCGGTGACTCCTGACTCGGTGACTCCTGACTCCTAGCCTTCACGAGAAGACTTTTTCAGCAAACCCTATTTATATTAGATATTGTAAAATAGTATTTGGGAGATTTTAGAGCAAATTCTATCTTCTTGTTGATTTTTGGACATACCTTAACAAAGTTCCTCTCAAAGAGGCATTACGAATTATTATGGAACGTGGTCTTTTATGGTTGCCTTTGTTAGTAGCATTTTTCTGGTTAGCGTGGCAAGGTTCACAGGAATTTAAGAAACTCCAAGCTTATCAAATTTGGGCAAAACAATTTGAACGAGCTAAATATGATATTTATGCAGTATTAGCGCAAAAAGGTGATGATATTACTTGGGGAAAACCCACAACTAAAGGACCTATTGAACTAGAAACTTTTTCTTTATTAGATGTTCAAGAAATCCGCTTTCTGGTAAATGGTAATGCTGTAGATATCGAAAATCCCCCTTCAAAAGGTCGGAAAATTGAAATAGAGTTTTTATTAACTACTTCTAAATCAATTTGTGTTCCTTTTACAGAAGTTCCCCTTGCAGCAGAATGGGGTAAGTTTTTGCAAAGAACATTAAAGAATTTGCAATCAGAAAACTGTTAACGTTTACTGTAACGCTATGAATATAGGAGTTAATTATTATGCGAATTAAGCAAATTTCAGTTAGTGGCTTATTTGGAATTTTTGATCATGTAATTCCATTAAATATGGATGATAGAATCACGGTCATTCATGGACCTAATGGGTTTGGCAAAACAGCAATGTTGAGAATTTTAAATGGATTGTTTAACTCCCGATACTCGGAGTTACGAACTATTCCTTTTAGTAAATTTTGTGTTGAATTTGATGATGATAGTAATATTGAGATTATCAAAAATACTGATAACTCAAAAGAGATAGAGAACAATTTTGTTTTTAATTTTCATGATAACAATGTAGATATAATTAATTTTAAGCCAAAACGTCGTTCTGATACAGAAAATCTTTTACGTATTTTGGATGACCTTATACCAGGATTAGAACGAATATCATCTAGAAAATGGCTTTATACTCCTACTCAAGAAAATCTTTCTTTAGAAGAAGTTTTAGAGCGTTTTAGTGATTTATTACCCGTGAAATTTCAATCAGAAGCAGAATGGCTTGAAAAATTAAAGAATAATATTCATATTCGTCTTATAGAATCGCAACGGTTACTAAACTTAGTTCCTAATCTCCGTTTAAAATTCGATGATAGAACACCTACAATTGAATCAACTGTATCTGCATATTCTAATGAACTTGCCAAGTTAATGCAAGATAAATTTAAGGAATATGGAACAATATCTCAATCTCTTGATAGAAGTTTTCCTATGAGAGTTGTAAAACAACAATCATCACCAGATTTAACAGATGAACACCTTCGGAATCAACTTAAAGAACTTGAAGAAACTCGTTCTCGTCTTATAGAAGTAGGTCTTTTAGATCAAGATGAAGATTCGGAGTTTCAAATTCAACCACAAGACATAGATGAAAGTACAAAAAATGCTTTATCTGTATATGTTGAAGATGTAGAAAAGAAGTTGAATGTATTTAATGAAATAGCGATCAAAATTAATTTATTGAAGAGAATTATTAATAATAAATTTTCTTATAAAGAAATAAATTTTAGCAAAGAAAAGGGGTTCATTTTCACAACACTTTACAATTCTTCATTGTCTGATTCAAAAATACTTTCACCAAATGATTTATCATCAGGTGAACAACATGAATTAGTGCTTTTATATGAACTACTATTTAAAGTTCAACCTAATTCCTTAGTTTTGATTGATGAACCTGAATTATCGCTTCATGTAGGTTGGCAAATACAGTTTTTAAAAGACTTACAAGAAATTACAAAGCTTGCTAATGTAGATATTCTCATAGCTACTCATTCACCAGATATTATACAAGATCGCTGGGATTTAACGGTTGAATTGAAAGGTACAGGAAAGTGAGAGAATTTATAACAGTTGACCGTGTTGCTAACAAAATTAGACAATTGAGAGAGACTTATTCAGGATCTTTCTTATTAGTAGAAGGAAGTTCCGACAAAGTTTTTTATGAAAGATTTGTGAATAAATTAGCTTGTCACTTAGAAATTACTGCGGGAAAACCATCTAGTAAGCAGTGTGCTATTGAAATTTTAGAAATCTTGGAAAAATCAAATTTTCAGGGAGTTCTAGCAATTATTGATGCAGATTTTGATCGTCTTGAAAATTTAGCAAACAAACGTCCTAATTTATTACCTACAGATACTCATGATCTTGAAACTATGTTAATCAAGTCTCCTGCTTTGGAAAAAGTAGTTGCTGAATTTGGTTCTGAAGAAAAAATTTCCCACTTAAATCAAGATGTTAGGGAAGTATTACTGAAAATTGCTATTTCAATTGGTTATTTGCGTTATATTTCTCAGGTTGATAAATTAAATCTAACTTTTAATGGTATTACATTTAGCAAATTTATTGATGAAAAAAACTGGCAATTTAATGAACTAAAACTAATTCAAGAAGTCAAAAATAAATCTCAAGCTTTCGCATTAAAAGATGAAGATTTACAACAAGGGTTAAATAGCAAAAAAATCAATAATCATGATCATTGGCAAGTCTGTTGTGGTCATGATTTGGTAGAAATTTTATCAATTGGTTTACGCAAAGCTATTGGAACTAATAAAGCAGTTGATGTTGAACCAAATAGTCTTGAGAGAAGTTTACGACTTGCTTATGAAGTAGCTTACTTCTGCAAAACTCAACTATATTTAGAAATTACTCTATGGGAAATCAACAATAAACCATTTAAAGTTTTACAAAATGATGGATAACTGTTTTAAAATTCTCCCTAATATCTATAGCTGTAAACAAATTCATTTGATGATTCTAAAAGTAAGATTTATTCTCGGCATTACAGACTTAGCAGTTTTCGGGATTTGATGTTGCCAAAATTCCTGTGTTTTCCCTTTCATCATTAACAAGCTACCATGAGTTAAATTAAATTCCACTTTATCTAATGTTTTATCAAATCTATGTCGAAGCTGGAATTTTCTGACACCCCCAAAACTCACAGAAGCAATAATTGGATCTTTCCCTAATTCTGGTTCATCATCAGAATGCCATGCAACACTGTCTTTACCATCACGATAAAGATTAATCAACACACTATTAAAAGATATTTTCTCTACTTCTTCAATCCTCTGTTTAATAGTCAATAAAACAGGTGTCCAAGGAGTTGGACTCATGGTAATATTTGAATATGTATAGGATTTACCAGAATCCCCATACCATGCCGTCAGTCTGGGTATATTGATCTCCTTACCATAGAACTTTATCTGATCTTGTCGCCAATTAACTTCCGTCAATAAATTCTGAAACATTACATCACTTTCTGTCTCTGAAAAATAGCGAGAATAAAGGATAAGTTCCGCGTCAGCAACAGAGAATTGCTTTACCTGCAAATTTGAGATAATTTCAGATTGCTGGGAGAAATTTAAGTTTAATTGAGTATCGGTATCGTATTTCATTGAGTAAATACTGTAAAATATAAGTATTTTTTCTTGGTTCACGGAGGTGGACTTTGTTTGTGTGGTTCCGTGATTTATAATCGCCAGAGCTTGTCTTGATTTTTTAGTTAAATTTTGTCCCTCATTTACCTATAATCTGCTGTATATGTATTTTAAATAATTAAACTCTATCATGACCACAAACAAAAATTTAGTTCCCGTTGCTTTAACTATTGCTGGTTCTGATAGTGGTGGGGGTGCAGGAATTCAAACCGATTTACGGACATTTGCCTTTCACTGTGTGCATGGAACAAGTGCTATTACCTGTGTTACAGCCCAAAACACCGTAGGAGTTACAAGGGTTGATGCTATGGCGGCAGAATCGGTTGTAGCCCAAATTCAGGCGGTTGTAGAGGATATTGGAGTGCAAGCAGCCAAAACAGGAATGTTACTCAACCAAGAAATTATCGCCGCTGTAGCCCAGCAAATAGCAGCTTATAAAATTGATAATTTAGTAGTTGATCCCGTCATGGTATCACGCACAGGAGCGCAATTAATTGATGATAATGCAGTGCAAACCCTACGGAATACGCTGATTCCCCAAGCTGTTATTATTACACCAAATCGCTATGAGGCACAAATTTTAAGCGGGTTGGAAATTACTTCTTTAGTAGATATGCAAGCAGCAGCGGAAATTATGCACAGGGAATTAGGAGTAAAGGCTGTTTTAGTCAAAGGAGGAGGAATGTCTGGAAATTTGCGGGGTGTTGATGTTTGGTTTAATGGGGAGAAATTGGAGATTTTAACAACGAAACAGGTAGAGACAAAAAATACTCATGGTACAGGTTGCACTTTATCAGCGGCCATTGCTGCTAACCTAGCTTTAGGTAAAGACTTATGGACAGCAGCGCAAGCAGCAAAAGAATATGTTACAAATGCTCTTACCTATTCCCTAGATATTGGTAAAGGACAAGGACCTGTAGGACACTTTTTCCCATTATTGACAAAATAGACCCGTTTTTATATAAGTCGCATTAATAACATATAATTAGCTACTATACTTATACCATTGTCGGGGTTTAGCTCTTGCTTTACCCCTACTAATTCCCAATCTTTGCCTTTTTTGCATTTTTCTATTATTCTTGGGCATAATCTCACAAATAACTATATTCAGTTCCTGCTTATCCTTACTCTAATTACTGTATTTTGATACTCAAATATCCATGAAAACAACTACAGGATCTAACTATAGTCAACCACCTACCAACTACCCACCCTCTGTTCCCCTTTGTGTTTATCGAGAATTAACAGCGGAGTTACAAGCAGTCCAATCCAAGTTGGATGTAGTTACAAATCATAATCAGAAATTAGTCCAAGAAAATCAACAACTGCGTCAAGAAATTAGTCAGGTAATTCAGTCTTGCTTAGAACTGCAAAAGTTCATTAGTATACCATCACCCAGTTCTCCCGCACCGTCTCAACTTGATAACGAAGTAAAATATCAACCTCAACCGCAGCCTGTACCCCGTAACAATAACGAGGTTAAATATACAAATAAGCCAACTGTTAAGACAGCAACTCCCCGTCAACAAGCTGCTGTCCCCCGGACAAAACCAGTAATAAAAGCTACACCCCCTCAAAAACGTCGTCAGGAGTCTGCTGTACATATCAAGAATATAAATTCTCCGGTGTCAGAAACAGTATTTATAGAAGAAGAAAAAGTCCGTTATTCTCCTAATCCTCATTCTCAGATAAAAGGATTAAACGGTTGGTGGCTAGTAATTACTATTTTATTAATTATGGTGACTGGTTTTGCGGCTGGGTATTTAATTGTCCGTCCTTTATTCCAACATCAAACCCAACTGGAAACAATTAAAAATTAAGAATTAAGAATTAAATAAAATTCCTAAATAACTTTTGTAGAGACGTTCCATGGAACGTCTCCAAATATTTGTTGAAGATGTCTATTATCTATCAACAGAACCCATGATCACGTCAATACTACCAAGAATAACGACGATATCTGCAACCTTCATTCCCCGGAGTAAATGAGGGAGAATTTGCAAGTTGTTAAAATCAGCAGCGCGAATTTTCCAGCGCCAAGGGAAAACATTATTATCACCAACTAAATAAATTCCCAATTCTCCCTTACCACTTTCGACACGGGAGTAAATTTCACCTTTAGGAACTTTAAAAGTAGGAGAAACTTTTTTCGCAACAAACTGATAATCAAAAGCATCCCATTCGGATTTTTTCCCAGCCATGATCCGCTTGGCTTCCAGGTTTTCGTAGGGGCCACCGGGTAATCCGGCGATCGCTTGCTTAATGATTTTCACGGATTCGCGCATTTCTCGCATCCGTACCATATACCTAGCAAGACAATCACCCACAGTTTCCCACTGCACATCCCAATCGAAATCATCGTAACATTCGTAGTGGTCAACTTTCCGTAAATCCCATTTTACCCCAGAAGCGCGTAACATTGGTCCAGAAAGTCCCCAGTTAATCGCTTCGTCACGGGTAATAGTTCCCAAACCTTCAATCCGACGACGGAAAATGGGGTTATTGGTAACTAAGCGCTCGTACTCATCAACTTTAGGGATAAAGTATTCACAGAAATCTAAGCACTTATCTACCCAACCATAGGGTAAATCAGCAGCCACACCACCAACGCGGAAATAGTTATGATTAACCATGCGGTAGCCAGTTGCAGCTTCCCACAGATCATAAATCATTTCCCGTTCCCGGAATTGGTAGAAAAATGGTGTTTGTGCGCCCACGTCAGCGAGGAACGGACCAAACCATAATAAGTGGTTAGCAATCCGATTTAATTCCAGCATAATCACGCGGATATAGCTGGCGCGTTTGGGAACAGTGATACCCGCTAATTTTTCCGGTGCGTTCACTGTCACAGCTTCATTAAACATCCCCGCAGCGTAGTCCCAACGGCTGACGTAGGGGACGTACATGATTGTAGTCCGGTTTTCAGCAATTTTCTCCATTCCTCGGTGCAGATAGCCAATGACTGGTTCACAGTCAACCACATCTTCACCATCTAGTGTCATAATTAACCGTAAAACCCCGTGCATTGATGGGTGGTGAGGTCCCATATTTAGCACCATTGGTTCAGTGCGGGTTTCTATTCTACTCATAGATTTGCTATTCTCCCGTGATGGATGTTGTAAATTGACCTGCTAAGATGATAATATCAAGCGTGTAGGCACAATTTTGAGATGATCCTACAAGCTTTGGTTGCAGCAAAAATAGCAATTCCAGTGTTGTACTTGATGTTTGATTTTGTGCAGCTACTTTAATTATTATAGGGAGTATGAGATTCTAGGGATTGAAAAGTAATATTTTTTTTCAGATGCTCACAATAAGATTCCCTATTGTCCTATAAAGTCAGGGAATTTATTAAAATTAGAAATAAACATTATTAGTAGGCAGACCTAATTAAATATAACATAGGTTTAAATTTTATTATTTCCTATATTTCCTGAATTAATTTTTGCACCCCTTCCCACTCCTGGTAACTTACCTTAAAATTAGTGGAATTGGGAGCGCGAAGTATCAATAAATTTTTCAGTAGAGAATCTTCCTGTAACCTATTTTTCAACACAGCAGATTCTACCAGTTTATGCGTAAATTTAATCATTGCTTGTTGTTTTCCTAAAGCCCTTGTCGAATCTAACCAATATTTTTTATCCGGTACTTGAGTCAAAAATTGAGCAGGTTCAATAACTTCTGCAATTGCATAAATTCCTGCTTGTTTACCAGATATCCAAATAATAACACCATCACCGGGAACGATATCTTTAGCATAGCGAGTTACTAACCAAGGTAGTTGTTCTAACTCCTTAATAGCATCTAAAACTCGATAATATTCGGGATTACCTTGAAATAGCCAATAAGCCATATAATTTTACTAACAGTCATCTGCCCGGATCATACCATTTTTGGGATTCTGGATCTGACTCCGGTAATTAATTGTCATAAAAAATAAAAACCGTGAAAAAAATAAATTCACGGCTTTAATAAAAAATGTGGTGTGAGGAGACTTAACTCCCCTATATCATACTTCACCTGAAAATTATAAGTTGAACTACCCCAAATTTCTTTACAAAATAATTTTTTGATGACATATATATTTTTTTAACTTTTGTCAATTTATACTAATAGCACCACCGCAACTAGAACCAGCCCCCGCAGTACAACCATAGCAATATTCAGCAGTTTGGATTTCCTTGATTATATCTAAACTACCAATTTCCAACAATTTACTGACTGTCAACTTTTCACCATTGCTAGTTTTTGCAGATAAATTCATCATTTGATTAAAGTCACAATCATAAATATTCCCCAAATAATCAATAGAAAGTTGTTCAAGACACATTAAACCATCAATTGTTTTTGCATTAAAATGAGACTCTAAAAAATGCAAATAGCTAAAATAAAGCTGTTTTCTTTCTAAATGAAACTTTGTTCTCCCCACAGGGATATTAGTAATTGTGAAAAGATGATTAAATCGAATATCAAATTTCTCTATCAAAAAGGTTTTATAAGCCCTTTCTAAATTTTGCTGTTCAGGAGTTAGAGAAAAATCTGCACTATTTGGTAATTGCGGATTATACACCAAATCTAAAATTAAATTCGGGTTTTGACCATAACCTAACTTATTCAACCATTGCAAAGCTTTGATTGATTGATCAAAAACACCATCTCCCCGCATTTTATCCACATTATCGGCTAAATAACAGGGTAGAGAAGCAACAATCTTTACTTGATGTTGAGCCAAAAAATCTGGTAAATCTTCAAATCCATCAACAAAATAAATTGTTAAATTTGATCTGACAATTACCTGTTTACCTGATTTTCTAGCAGCTTGTACCAGAAACTTAAAACCATAATTCATTTCTGGAGCGCCACCAGTTAAATCAACAATTTTGATTTGTGGAAATCTTTCAATTAAAGTGATTAATTGTTGACAAATTTCCGGTGTTAATTCCTCAGTTCTTTTGGGACTAGCTTCTACATGGCAATGGTTACAAGCTAGGTTACAACGCTTTCCTAAATTAATTTGTAAAACATTGATTTGCTTTTTTGTCAAAGGTGAATTTAGCTGCTGAAAAAAAGGTGTAATCATAGAAGCATCTCTAGCACGAATTTCCATAAGAGGATGTTTTAAAAGTCATTCAACCGAAGAGACAGCGGGAAGTGGCAAACTATTGATAATTGGGACATACCACTTGACTAAATCGAAAGTTTCCTATATCATGGAGGAACAACTCATCAGTTATTCCCGAAATCTAAATAAAATATTTTTGATCGCTCCACTCCGTTACGCTAGAGAAGTGAAAAGAATCAAGAGCGCAGAGCGCAAAAGAGCAAGAGTGTAGAGTGCTAATAAGTCCTCGCCGCACCACTACATACAACCCGAAAACCAATATCGTTGATGTAGTAGTCGAGGTCGTAGTAGTAGCGACAAGCAGACCGGCAACTCCCAGGACCGTTGATCCACGAACCACCGCGCAGCAGCTTGCTGTTAACAATTAGACTTGTCAAAGCACTGCCATCTATAGGCGCATTTATATAATTTTCATGCCACTCATCTTCGCACCATTCCCACACATTACCACACATATCATATAAACCAAAAGGATTGGCCGGAAAAATTCCTACCACTGTGGTTTTTTTTCGATATTCTCCTTTTTGTCCCTGTCCATAGGTGTAGTTACCATTATAATTAGCCAAATCTGTAGAAATTGTTTCCCCACAATAAAACGGGGTAGTAGTTCCTGCACGACAAGCATATTCCCATTCTGCTTCACTAGGCAAGCGGTAAATTTTATTTGCCTTTTGGGAGAGTCTGGCACAAAACTCTTGAGCATCATCCCATGATACACGCTCAACAGGTTGATTATCACCTTTAAATTTAGATGGATCAGATTCTAAATCAATCTTAACCTTTTCCAGTACAGCTACAGCTTGCCATTGTTTTTGAGTAACTGGATATTTACCCATGAAAAACGGGGGAACAGTAACTTGATGTTGTGGACTTTGAGAAGAATCATAACCTTCCTCATTTTCTGGAGAACCCATGATAAAAGTCCCTCCAGGAATAGCTACCATTTCTAAATTTACACCATTTCCCAAGTTTTGGTCAAAATAATCTGCGTTTTTGGTAATGCGGTTAATTTCTTTCCCACTCTTATTTATCTGAAAAGTTTCAAATTGGAAACTTCTTAAGTTATATAATTTTGTAGTTGTTACTAATGGCGGCGTTAGAATAACTTTTTCTCGTCCTCTAATACCACGGATCAAATCCTGTAGTGCTTCTTCATCTTCTTCAATATTTGAATTAGTAAATTTAATCCAAGCCCACTGTTTTAAATGAAATAATTCATTTGGAATATCGCTGATACCAGGAAGTAAAACGGGAATCACCCGAAAACCTTTTTCTTTTTTCTCCAAAAAAAATTGTATTATTGCACCAAGTTCTAAATTCTTCTGAAAAGATCCCAAGCTATTTTGTCCAATAAAAAAAGCACCTACTTTAGACTGCGAAATTCCTTGAAAAACAACTTCGTGAATATTGTCTCCACCAAAAATTTGCTCCTTATCTAACCAAGGATTTAAACCACTTTCTCGTAGTTTGTTGGCAATTTTTATAACTTCGGGTTTATCTTTACTATTGTGAGCAAGAAAAACATCAAATTGTAGTTGGTTATCAGACATTTTACTCCTCCACACCTGAAATAATCGCCAAAGCCTTCGCATACTCTTCTAAATCACCTCGCAAAGCAGCCAACTCAGTTCGCAACTTTGATTCTTCTGACCAACCCATCTCATGTTCTTTAACACTCACCCCTACAGGTCGTTTTGCTTCCCAAGCCTGTAAAATAGGATGCCATTTAGCTAAAAATGGTCGCAACCCATTATTCAACACCGCAATAGCAATACCCCCGACTGAGTTCTTAGAAGCACCCACATCAGGTCCAGCCACTTTGAGAATTTCGCGGGTAGTTCCGAATAAACTATACAAAGAATTCAACGCTTCCCGCACCAACCCCTGGTCAACTTCTAACGACTGGACAGCAATGCGTGTCACCAGTTCTACATACAACGACCAAGCGGCTTTCCTTTCTGTTGTGTCAGATTCCCATTCCGCAGCACCAATACCAAAAGGAAGACTAATGGATACCTTTTTTAATTTTGCGGGATCTTGTTTAGGCATAAACAGCCATTTTTATAAAATTATTTATTCCATCTAAATTAAACCATACTTAGTTTAGAAATAAAAGCAAAGATTAGAAATCTGAGGATTTTACCCCATTTTCTCGTTCCCATGCTCTGCGTGGGAATGTAGTTAAGAGGCTCTGCCTCTATTATACCTGGAGGTAGAACCTCAAAGATAACATTCCCAGTCAGAGACTGGGAACGAGGAAACCGTAAATCTGGAGACTGGGAACGAGGAAAATTTTCTTTCTTTGCGTCTTTGCTCCTTTGTATGTTTGCGCGAAAACTCAGCTAGATTAGATATAAGAATTACTCAATTATCGTGAAAACAGATACTATTTTCTATAGCTTATTTCAAGCATTTCCGAGCATTTTCTTTGAATTAATTAATAATTCTCCCACAGAAGCAGATGTTTATGAATTTACCTCTCGTGAAGTTAAACAACTAGCTTTTCGTTTAGACGGTTTATTTTTACCAACCACCAAAGATCCCAAAAAGCCGTTTTACATTGTCGAGGTTCAATTTCAACCCGATGATAATTTATATTATCGTCTCTTTGCAGAGCTTTTTCTCTACCTGCGACAATACAAAACTCCTCACCCTTGGCAAGCTGTAATCATCTATCCTAGTCGTAATATAGAAAGAGAACAGAATTTACAATTTGGGGAAATCTTGCTACTTGAGCGAGTTACACGCATTTACTTAGATGAGTTGGGAGTGAGTTCTTTAGGGGTGGGAGTTGTTAAACTGGTAGTAGAAACAGAGAAGGCTGCACCAGCATTAGCAAAACGTTTAATTGCACAAGCAAACCAACAACTAACTGATACCAAAATCAAACGGGATTTAATTAATCTGATTGAGACAATTATCGTTTACAAATTACCCAAAAAAAGCAGAGAGGAGATTGAAGCTATGCTAGGTTTAAGTGAGTTGAAACAAACCAGAGTTTATCAAGAAGCTTTGGAAGAAGGTAAAGCTGAAGGTAAAGCTGAAGGTAAACAAGAAGGTGAAGCTGAAGCAACCAGAAAGTTTACTTTAAAATTGTTACGAACTGGCATGAATTTACAACAAATTTCTGAAGTTACTGAATTATCTCTTGCACAAATTCAGGCTTTACAAAAGGAAATTCGAGAATCGCAGTTTTAATTAGGGCTTGCTGAAAAAGTTGTCTGTGAGGAGAGGGAACTCTTAACTGGGAACAGGGAACAGGGAACAGTTTCAACTATCTGGATATCCTCAATTTCCCATATCCGACAAGGAAAAATGCAACTGTTTTGAGACACCCTAAGCCAAAACCTTGCACTTGCTTGTTATTAAAATCCGCGAAACCCTTATTAATAGACGGTTCTAGCTTTATTCAGTAAGCCCTAATTAGGACTTGTTAATAGCGTAGCGTGGCGGATGATTCTTGCATTGTCACGCAAGCTATAACTATATAAAATTAACAACAGCCTCCACCATCATAATACCATGTGGAATCAGTAATTATGATTTCTTCAGGATTGGCAATTGCTAAATTTTTGGCAGTCTTATCACAAACTGCCGCAGGAATACCACGTTGCAAAATATGTCCAGCTTGATCATCAAAAAATTCTTTCTTACCTGCATAAATCGCGGTTTTACCAGTAAAAATACAAGCACCATCTGCGGGAATTTCTACTTTAAAAGCCACAGAATCTAGACTTTCTAAAAGCAGATTTTCTGTGAGTTTATAAGTATGTTTATCTAATAAGCGATAAGGACGACGAGCGCGAATTTCAATTTGTCCAAAACCAGCATTAATAATCAGTTGAGTATATTCTTGATATGTAATAGCACCGGACAAACAAAGGGCGCGTAAATGTTCATTTTGTTGTAAATGTCCAGGAACAGGACTCGTAGCAATTGGGTCACTCATCTGCAAACGTCCACCTGGTTTCAATACCCGATATGCTTCTTTTAAAGCCAGAGTTAAATCTGTCGGTTCAAAAATATTGAACAGGCAATTTTGCGCGACTATATCAACTGAAGCATCAGCAATAGGTAAATTAAAAGCGTCTCCCGGACGAATTTCCACAAAACTAGGATCAAACCAAGGGTTTTCTTTTGCTGCAATTTGCAAATTACGCGTTGCAGCTTCTCGCATGGCTTCCACTGGTTCAACAGCAATTACTGCACCAGGACGACGAGAAAAATAAGCAAATTGCAAAGCTTCTAAGCCACCGCCAACACCAACATATAAAACTGTAGGTTCATTAGTGAGTTCATTGTGATGTACTGTAGTTCCACAACCATAGTTCATCTCCTGCATAGCTAAAGGAATTTTCAACCCTGGTAATTGTAAAGGCGTACTTTGAACACAGCACAATCCTATTTCTGGTGTTTGAGCAACTTGGCTGTAAAATTTGGCTGCGGTTTCTAAATAGGTCATAATCGCAAATTAGGAATTAATAATAAACCCAAGCGATTAGAAATCGCGGCTACACAGACAAAACCCACCTACGTGGGTTTGAAACACTTAATGATTAGTCCACGAAGGTGGACTTCGTTTGTGTAGTAGCGATTTCTAATCGCCGAATACTGGCATCTTAGTATTAATTCTGCATAAAAACAACGTAAGAACCGATTATATTAAAGTTATTGTAATTTTTAGATCGCAAAATTTCTCTTAAAATCTTCTTTCTTCGTGTCCTTCGTGTCTATCCCTTCGGGACGCTCCGCGAACGTGGTTCATTTTTTTATTACTAAGACTTGACTTCTCCCCCCAGAAAGAGTATTATACATAACTATATAGAAGGGGAGTAGCTGCTGGCAGTAAATCAATATTTTCTGTTCAGTATATCTAAGTCAACATACTGGTGATGAGCCTGGTTTAGATAGCGAATAAATAAAGTATTTGAAAGCGAGACCTTCACTGACTACACATTTAAACGTGTGGAGTTCAGTGAAGTTGTGATGACTCTCATTGATACTCCACACCGGGAAAAAAATCCTTTAGGAGTTTGAGAGAATGTTAACAGCTTTTACCGCAGGTTTATTACTAATTACCATTTCCGAACTAGGTGATAAAACCTTTTTTATTGCTGTAATTTTGTCCATGCACCACCCACGGCGCTTGGTATTTACTGGTGTGGTAGCTGCTTTAGCGGCTATGACTATTTTATCTGTAATGTTTGGACAGGTAGTATCTTTATTACCAAAAAGTTATATTCATTATGCGGAAATAGTTTTGTTTATTGCCTTTGGTTTAAAGTTAATTTATGATGCCAATAAAATGGCTGTATCCGCTACTGAAGAAGTAGTAGAAGAGGCACAAGAGGCAGTAGAAAAAGCAGATTTAGATAATTCCCAGCAAAAAACAGTTTGGTCAATTTTACTGAAATCCTTCGTATTAACATTTATAGCAGAATGGGGCGATCGCACACAAATAGCCACGATTGCCCTAGCAGCCGGAAATAACCCCATTGGTGTGACACTGGGAGCAATATTAGGACATTCTATTTGTGCGGCGATCGCCGTCATTGGTGGTAGATTAATAGCAGGTAGGATATCCGAACGGCAAATTACCTTTGTAGGTGGCTTTCTGTTTATCATCTTTGGGATAGTCGCAGCCATAGAAGGAAAATAAATTAACCCCTCTTGTAAACCTCTCCCCGAAGCGGAGAGAGGCTTTGAAACCCCCCTTCCCAGCCTTCGGCACGCTGCGCTAACGTAGGGAAGGGGGGCAGGGGGGTTAGGTTTTTGGAAATTATTGGTTTTATTTAATACTTTTCAAACACCCTCTTTGGCTGTTCACTTTTTTACCCAAAAGCCTTACTGCAAGGACTCTAAGCTAGAAAATATTAAATTTAGCTGCGTAACAGCTTATACTTATGAATTATTTAACTTTCATTTTAGTTATGTCACTCGCGTGACTCTAGGTATACGTCACAAAAAAAACATTTATTAGATAAAAATTACGGTTTTGTTTAGAAAAAAAATCTTTTATTATTATACACAGATTAACCCTGTTTGGATAAGATTTTGTAGAGGTTTAGCACTGCTCAACAGTGTCAAGTACCTTCAAGCCAGGGAATAAATTCCCTGTCTAAACGCTCAAGTCGGTTAAAACCGACTATTTTGGCGGTATTTATTCGAGAAATAGGATAATTTCTGATTTCGATGTCATCAGAGACTTGAGCCAGGGAATAAATTCCCTGTCTAATAGCTCAAGTCGGTTTTAACCGACTATTTTGGCGGTATTTGTTCGAGAAATAGGATAATTTCTGATTTCGATGTCATCACAGTGCGTTTTAACGCACTTTAGCTATTAGACCGGAACTTCAGTTCCGGGCGGGTATAAAAGCTTAGTTAGCAAGTACAAAGGAAAAAAATATGTTCAACAACTCTTCCCTGCGTCAAACCGCGACAACTATTGTTTTTATTGATTCTTCCCTTTCTGACTATCAGACCCTCCAAGCAGGAGTTGTAGAGGGTGTAGAAACGGTGATTCTTTCCCCAAATCAAGACGGGATTGAGCAAATTAGCCAAGTTTTACAACAACATCCCCACATTACCACCATTCACATCCTTTCCCACGGTTCTCCTGGATGCTTGTATTTAGGAAATAGTCAATTAAACTTAACCAATATTCACAATTACACCCAACAGTTACAACACTGGCAACGTCAGAATATTTTACTATATGGCTGTAACGTCGCCGCCGGGGATGCTGGGGAAGAATTTATTCACAAATTACATCAAATTACAACCGCAACCATTAGCGCCTCCACAACAAAAACCGGTAATGCAGCATTAGGGGGAAATTGGGAATTAGAGGTGAATATTCCCGTTACAGAGACCTTCCATGGAACGTCTCTACATTTGTCAGATATTGTTGCAGACACCCTCAACACCTACCAGGGAGTATTTGCACCCACATTAGTGGGCAATTATAATACTTCTGGCAATGCTTATGGTGTGCAAGTAGTCGGTAACTATGCTTACGTAGCTGATTATTGGTCAGGACTACAAATCATTGATATAAGCAACCCCACAACCCCCACCCTCAAGGGCAATTATGATACATCTTACAATTTTGACCCTGCTTATGGTGTGCAAGTAGTCGGTAACTATGCTTACGTAGCTTATAGTGAATCAGGACTACAAATAATAGACATAAGCAACCCCACTAACCCCACCTTCAAGGGCAATTATGCTACTTCTGGCTATGCTTATGGTGTGCAAGTAGTCGGTAACTATGCTTACGTAGCTGATTCTGATTCAGGACTACAAATCATTGATATAAGCAATCCCACAACCCCCACCCTTAAGGGCAATTATGATACTTCTGGCTATGCTTATGGTGTGCAAGTAGTCGGTAACTACGCTTACGTAGCTGATTATTATTCAGGACTACAAATAATAGACATAAGTAACCCCACTACCCCCACCCTCAAGGGCAATTATAATACATCTGGTGCTGCTTTAGGTGTGCAAGTAGTCGGTAACTACGCTTACGTAGCTGATTCTGATTCAGGACTACAAATAATAGACATAAGCAACCCCACTACCCCCACCCTCAAGGGCAATTATGATACTTCTGGCAATGCTTATGGTGTGCAAGTAGTCGGTAACTATGCTTATGTAGGTGATGGGTATGATGGAGGACTACAAATAATAGACATAAGCAACCCCACTACCCCCACCCTCAAGGGCAATTATGATACTTCTGGCTATGCTTATGGTGTGCAAGTAGTCGGTAACTACGCTTATGTTGCTGATTCTGATTCAGGACTACAAATCATTGACGTGAGTGAGTTTACTAACAAAGCACCCACCAACCTCACACTCTCCACCAGCACAATTGCCGAAAACCAAGTTAGTGGTACAGTAATTGGTAATCTCACCACCACAGACCCAGATACAGCAAACTCCTTTACCTATAGTTTAGTCACTGGGAACGGTGCAACAGATAATAGTTTCTTCACCATTACCAATAATCAACTCAAAACCAACGCTATATTTGACTACGAAACCAAAAACAGTTATAGCGTTCGACTCAGGACAACAGACCAAGGGGGGTTATTTTTTGAGAAACAATTAAACATCAGTGTAACTGATCTTAACGATAACGAAAGCTTCACCACCACAGCCCAACAAGATATCATAGATGCTGACTATGGAGACGACACCATCACCAGCACATGGGGCAATTTACAACAAAACGACACCATCAAAGGTGGTAATGGCACAGACACCTTAATTATCAGCGGAGGGACAGTTAATGATCTTATCTCCATAGATACCAGTAACACCACCAATCAATTAGATATTCCTGGGACAACAGTATTCGGATTTGAACGCTTTGATTTAAGTGGCTTTACAGGTACTATCAGCTTTAACGGTACTACTGGTAATGATTGGGTTAAAGGTGGTACAGGAAACGATGATTTAACCGGTGGAAACGGTAATGACTACTTGAACGGGGGAACAGGTATAGACTTTTTAATCGGTGGTAAAGGAAATGATACCTTTGTCGTAGACGATATTGGTGATATCATTGCTGAAGGTTTAAATGATGGAATAGATACCGTTGAATCTTCTATCACCTGGACATTAAAAAACCACTTAGAAAACCTGACTTTAACCGGAACAACCGCTATTAATGGTACAGGTAATAATCTGAATAATATCATTACAGGTAACACTGGTAATAACACTCTTGATGGTGGTTTAGGAAATGATACCCTCATTGGTGGTTTAGGAAATGATACCCTCATTGGTGGTGTTGGTAACGATTCCTACTATGTTGACAGTACAGCAAATATCATTACAGAATTAGTAGGACAAGGAATAGATAGCGTTTACAGCACTATAACTTACACTCTAACAACCTACACCGAAAACCTAACGTTACAGGGAACAACCGCTATTAATGGTACAGGTAATAACCTGAATAATATCATTACAGGTAACGCAGCCGATAACGTTCTCACAGGTGGTACGGGTGCTGATACTTTAATTGGTGGCGCTGGTAATGACTCCTATTATGTGGACAATACAGCAGATAGCATTACAGAAAATGCTAATGAAGGAACTGATATCGTTTTCAGCAGTGTAACTTACACCCTCACCACCAATATCGAAAACCTGACTTTACAAGGAACAACCGCTATTAACGGTACAGGCAATAACCTGAATAATATCATTACAGGTAATACTGGTAATAACGTTCTCACTGGTGGTTTAGGAAATGATACCCTCATTGGTGGCGCTGGTAATGATTCCTACTATGTGGATAATACAGCAGATAGCATTACAGAAAATCTGAATGAAGGAACTGATATTGTTTTCAGCAGTGTAACTTACACCCTCACCACCAACCTAGAAAACCTGACTTTACAAGGAACAACTGCGATTAATGGCATAGGTAATGACCTCAATAACAGCATTACAGGTAATACTGGTAATAACGTTCTTACAGGTGGTTTAGGAAATGATACCCTCACTGGTAATGCAGGTTCAGATACTTTAATTGGTGGTTTGGGTAATGATAGCCTGTATTTGGGTTTCAACGATAATGTTGTCGATAACGTTAATTACGTTCTTGGTGATGGTACAGATACAGTTTATCAATTTGTGCGCGGTGTCGGTGGTGATAAACTGAACTTTACAGGTATTGCCAATTTTGATGTTAGGAAATTGGGTGCAAATACGGAAATACGCATTGGTGATGGTATTGGTGGTAATACTGGTTTTGGTAACGGTCAGTTATTAGTTACCTTATCAGGGACATCAGGATTTACCAGCGCCAATGCGAATATCAACCTCTTTGGTGGTGCTTTCCTATTCAATTAAATAGACATCTCCAAAGAGACTTCCAATTTAAAAAATATTCCAAAATTTCTTGTAGTGCGGGCATCTTGCCCGTCAAGGAACGCAAATTTAATAACCTGCAATTCTGACTTAACCTGAAATGGTGCGTTACGCTGTCGCTAACACACCCTACTTTTGCACTTTATTTAATTCACATTCCTAATAATACAAGGACGGGCAAGATACCATTGGATAGCGAAGCGCTGCTGCAAGCAGTTCATTTTTTTTGTGGAGTTCTCAAATTGAAAAAAGCCTTGATTTTTGGCTTTGGTTGCGCTGTCGCTTAGAGGTTGTTTGAAAACTTTTTCGTGTGGTATCTAACACCCGCAGATCCCCCTAAATCCCCCTTAAAAAGGGGGACTTTGAGGAATTTAGCCCCCCTTTTTAAGGCTACGGTGTACACACATCTCTAGACAGGATGCTAAACGTGATCCGATCCCCCTAAATCCCCCTTAAAAAGGGGGACTTTGAGGAATTTAGCCCCCCTTTTTAAGGCTACGGTGTACACACATCTCTAGACAGGATGCTAAACGTGATCCGATCCCCCTAAATCCCCCTTAAAAAGGGGGACTTTGAGGAATTTAGCCCCCCTTTTTAAGGCTACGGTGTACACACATCTCTAGACAGGATGCTAAACGTGATCCGATCCCCCTAAATCCCCCTTAAAAAGGGGGACTTTGAGGAATTTAGCCCCCCTTTTTAAGGCTACGGTGTACACACATCTCTAGACAGGATGCTAAACGTGATCCGATCCCCCTAAATCCCCCTTAAAAAGGGGGACTTTGAGGAATTTAGCCCCCCTTTTTAAGGCTACGGTGTACACACATCTCTAGACAGGATGCTAAACGTGATCCGATCCCCCTAAATCCCCCTTAAAAAGGGGGACTTTGAAGAATTTAGCCCCCCTTTTTAAGGCTACGGTGTACACACATCTCTAGACAGGATGCTAAACGTGATCCGATCCCCCTAAATCCCCCTTAAAAAGGGGGACTTTGAAGAATTTAGCCCCCCTTTTTAAGGCTACGGTGTACACACATCTCTAGACAGGATGCTAAACGTGATCCGATCCCCCTAAATCCCCCTTAAAAAGGGGGACTTTGAAAAATTTAGCCCCCCTTTTTAAGGCTACGGTGTACACACATCTCTAGACAGGATGCTAAACGTGATCCGATCCCCCTAAATCCCCCTTAAAAAGGGGGACTTTGAAGAATTTAGCCCCCCTTTTTAAGGCTACGGTGTACACACATCTCTAGACAGGATGCTAAACGTGATCCGATCCCCCTAAATCCCCCTTAAAAAGGGGGACTTTGAAGAATTTAGCCCCCCTTTTTAAGGCTACGGTGTACACACATCTCTAGACAGGATGCTAAACGTGATCCGATCCCCCTAAATCCCCCTTAAAAAGGGGGACTTTGAAGAATTTAGCCCCCCTTTTTAAGGCTACGGTGTACACACATCTCTAGACAGGATGCTAAACGTGATCCGATCCCCCTAAATCCCCCTTAAAAAGGGGGACTTTGAAGAATTTAGCCCCCCTTTTTAAGGGGGGTTGGGGGGATCTAAACGTTGTGGGGCAACTCTAGAAGACTTGTGTGTACACTGTAGCTTTTTAAGGGGGGTTGGGGGGATCTCGATTAATTCTGATACTTTTCAAACATCCTCTTAGACAACAAAAAACAAATTACCCAAAAATACTCGGGTAGGGTGGGTTACGGATTACTGTCCTAACTCACCATAAATTTAGGGGATAATGGTGGGTTACGCTGCGCTAACCCACCCTACGTCGGTTTGAGTAGAAACAACCTCTTACGGAGTAGGTGAAGGTGTAGATGATTCGGTAGGCGAAGATATAGGAGTAGGCTGAGAAACTGCTGCGGCTTTATTGATTTCGTCCTTATACTTAGCCGGTGCTAAAGCTATGGCACTATCAAATAAAGGTTTTGCTTCATCAACCTTCCCCTGTTGCTTAAACAGCATTGCCTTTGCTAAAACGGGACGAAAATCTTGAGCATCTTTCTTGATCGCTTGATCATAAGCATAAATAGCTTGAGTATCGTTTTTCGTTAAAGCGTAGACACTACCCAAAAGCACTTGGACAGCGACTACATCCACACTTCCTGGCTGAATAGTATTAGCCTGGGTAGCAGCAGCTAGACTTTCTTGTAATAAGCCAATAGCTGCTTCTGGACGCTTTTCGCTTAATTGCAAATTCACCATCCCCTGTAAAGCTTTTAAATCACCAGGTTTTGTAGTTAAAATAGTCCGGTAAGTTTGAGCAGCCCCCTCCTTATCGCCAATTTGTTGTTTAGCTTGTGCCAGTAAAACCCCATATTCTGACTTTTGGGGATTGAGTTTAGCAAGTTTTTCCAAAGGTTCAATTATGGCTTGAATATCCGCTGGTTTAACTTCCCCTTGGCTTTTTTGACTTAACAACTCCAGACGCGCTTGCAAAAGCCCCTTGAGTGCAGTTTGATTTTCTGCATCTTTTTGTAAAACTAATTCATAACCCCGAACTTGATCTTCCAGTTTTGACTTTTGTGCAGATGAAGGTAATTTATTATCACCAGCGGGCTGATTTTGTGGAGATGATTCTGGTTTATTAATCGCTGTCAGGATGGGTATAATAGAAACCCCTACAAAAGCCACAACAGCAAAAGCTAACACTACTCGGACTATCCAGCGATTACGCGATTCAGACACAATATTATTTTGCTCCTAAAAGGTAATGAAATTAATTGCAAAGTTAAAAATTTCCAAAACTTTGCGGAATACGGTCATTTGTCTGTGAATTTTATAACAAATAAATATCTATCCTGCTAAAGTAAGTGATGACTTTAGGAAGATCCGTCAGAATTATCGCTATGCTATGCTTCCGATAGCGAAGCGTGGCAAATGCCATAACTGGATTAAAGACGCTAAATTACGCATTTAGTGTGTAAATGTCAGATTTAGCGTCTTCATTTTTGTACAGAGCATCAAACGAGTGGCCAGATTAAAAGGAAATATCCTTTTATTCAGCTACCTAGTTGCTCTTTTCCTTTGTCTTTATTAAATCCCACCATGGGGTATGTCTTGTGCCGCAAGGAGTTTTTATGAATTCCGACCTGATGCCGTCTTCTGAATCTGCAAATTTCACAGCCTCTAACCAAGGCATAAAAGAGATTGAACCCGCTGTTAATGCTAATACATTAGCAGACCAATCCTCTAAACTGGAAAATTCTCTCACTCACTCTACTGACTCTAGCAAGCCTGAATCTAATGGGCATTTTGCTAATCGAGAACAACCAATTCCACCTCCGAGCGAACCGACTCAATACCGAGCTATTGGGTTAATTCGGGGATGTTACCATGCCAGTGATGAACAGTTCACCCAAGGAACACTAATCACAAAAGATGGGGTTGAACTTAATGCCGTCCTCTTAGGTCGGATTATGAGTTTAGTCAAAAATCACTTAGACCTAGAAAAAGAACATCTATGGGTAGTTTATCCCCGCACTAGACAAGAAAACGACGCATTGCACCTGCAAATTGTCGGCGTTTGGGAACCTGAAAATCTAGCAAAATATGACCTAGATGAAGACAACCCAGATTCCACAGTAGTTTCTGATAGTGGTAGTGTGGCGTTAGCTATTCACCCGAAACCCTCCTCAGCAGTCCCTGATGGTGGCTTTTCTGTGCGTGGTGAGGTAGTTTACCAGTCTTTTGACGAAAGGAGTTTGGTGGTGAAAATCAAACAAGCTCCCCGTAAACCTACTGATAAAGCTAAATATTTTAAGTTGAAACTCAAGGGAATATTAACCACAAAAGCTGTGGGTAAATTCTGGGACTTCAATGTTAAACGGGAAGATGACGCATTAGTAGTAGTTAATGCCGAAGCGATCGCCGATTTACCCAAAAAACGCAAACCACCCTTCAAAGGAGCGCCTCGTGGTGCCGGTGGTGGTGGTGACAGAAAACCATTCCTTCCCAGACGCAATGGAGAAGCCCCACGTCCCATTAAAAAGACAGGGGGTGATTCAACTGTCATCACCAAACCCATCCCCAAAACCCCCACTCCTAAGCCAGTTATCAAGCCAAAAGCAACTGGAAATTAGTCATTAGTCATTAGTCATTAGTTATTAGTCATTAGTTATTAGTTATTAGTCATTAGTCATTAGTCATTGCTCTTCTGACTCCTGACTCCTGACTCCTGACTCCTGACTCCTGACTCCTGACTCCTGACTCCTGACTCCTGACTCCTGAATTCTAAAACTCCGTCCAACGGTCTTGGGGTAAAAAAGAACGTTCCATGGGAATTGGGGCTACTGGTTCAGTGAGGGTGAATATCCCTTCTGTAATCCATTGTTTCAATTCCTGAGCTACTTTTCGGGATAGAAATAAACTAGCTAAGGATGCTACTCGTACCGTTCTGCCTTCGATAGTGATGCGTCCAGATTTAAGTTGGGCGTAACTCACTAAACCGAAGGTAGGACGGACACGACGAGGAATAGAAAAATCTACTATTGGCGCTACTAGGTCTTTATCTTGGACAGCACAGTGTGCTACCACACCAGCATTTAATACTGGCAATGGCACACCTACACCCATCATCAAGGATGGTCCATAGCTTTTAAAATAACAGCCTCGGATCCATCGGGCATCCATTTGTTTAGCATCACCAATTAAAGCTAAAGTTGCCGATGGTCCAATAGGTGTGCGATTTTCTAACCGCTTTTGTAAGGGAAAATGTTGTGTCCCTTCCCAAGCTACATAACCAATACCCCCAGCTAAAAAAATCTTTGTCCCAATCCCCACAAGTTGTAAATCAGGGTCATTCAGTAGGGGTGAAAGCGAACCAGGGTTAGAATAAACCGCATTCCCTAAGCGTGGCTGCAATGGTCCTAAATAGGTATGTAGTGGGCGATCGCCTCCATTCACACCGACAATAAAATTTTGATAAAGATTGCGCGGATTAAATAAATAAAACTGATTGATAGTGTCACGGGTGATAGTGGTTTCAAATGTGGCTCTAGGGTAGCAATCGGTAACTTGGCCAACAGCGCGGACTTGGATAGATTTCCCGGCAATTAATTCCTCAATCACATGACCACCACCCCGTTCTCGCACGTCTTCCCCATCTACGGAGTCAACTGGACAACTAGCACCCAAATATAAATCTACCGCCCCAAAACCAGCATAAGCAGGAACTCCATCCAACCAGCAACGGCGAATTTTAATCGGTGGGTCAGTATGTCCTAAGTTAATAATTGCACCACTTGATTCCATTGGTTCAAATGTGCCAGTGGTAATTACATCTACTTCTTTGGCAGCTTTACTAACACCAATTTCCGCAACTCGCGCTTTTAACTCTTCAGCAGTCCAAACTACCGCCCGTTTCTGGCTGATTTTCTCATTAATCTCCGCAATTGTTCGCATTTTTAACTCATCTGATAGCGAAGCATGGCGTTAGTCATGCTATTTCTTATGCTACAAAAACAGTATTTAGCAGCGCTTTTACGTCCTCAGCACAATATTCTGTAAGAGACTATCGTTACCCTGGGGGAGTTGACGATAGCCTACATGACCACGGAGGAGTCATTTTTAAAGACTTATTTACAAAACAACTTGGTAAGCATCAAGCCCAGTAAATCTAAGATTGTCAATCCTTTACTCTGAGTTTAACGGAATCAGCATGAGAAGGTAAACCCTCTGTAGTTGCTAAGATATCAATGGCAGATGCCACTTTTTCCAAAGCAGTTTGTGAGTATTGAATAATACTTGAGTGTTTTAAAAATGTTTCTACCCCTAAAGCTGAAGCATAACGGGCTGCACCGGAAGTAGGTAAGGTATGGTTAGGCCCTGCTAAATAGTCTCCTACGGCTTCTGGTGTGGAACTTCCTAGGAAGATTGCCCCAGCATGGCGAATATGATTAATTAAAGCCCAAGGATCGGCAACTTCCAATTCTAGGTGTTCGGGTGCAAACTCGTTAGAAAGTTCGGCTGCGGCTTCGAGGGAGTCCACCACCACGATTAAACCATAATGGGCGATCGCTTTTTCTGTATCTATCCGCCGGGGATGATCTACCAATTGTCTTTCTACTTCTATTTGCACTTGTTTGGCTAAATTAGCATCTGTTGTCAGCAAAATCGCTGCGGCCATGGGGTCATGTTCTGCTTGAGCTAATAAATCAGCCGCTACATACACAGGATTGGCTGTTTCATCAGCAATTACCAGTACTTCGCTAGGACCAGCTAAAGAATCAATCCCCACAGTTCCGTAAACTAATTTTTTGGCCAAGGTGACATAAATATTACCAGGTCCAGTAATGATATTGACTTTGGGAATTGTTTCTGTACCATAGGCTAAAGCAGCGATCGCTTGAGCGCCACCAATGCGGTAAATTTCCTGAACTCCGGCTTCTTGGGCGGCTACCAAAACCGCCGGATTGACCATTTTCCCACTTCTGACGGGTGTCACCATGACTACACGGGGGACACCTGCCACTTTGGCGGGAATGGCGTTCATTAATACTGTACTGGGATAACAAGCCCGACCACCTGGTATATATAAACCCGCGCGGTCTACGGGAGTATAGCGTTTGCCTAATACTACTTCATCATTGTCAAAATGTACCCAGCTTTTGGGAACTCGTTGACGGTGAAAAGCTTCTATTTTTTGGCAAGCGAGACGAATAGACTGAAGCAAATCCTTAGAAACCTGTTGGTAGGCTGCATCCAGTTCTGATCCTGTTACCTTGAGTTCGTCTGCTTTGAGACTTTGGTGATCAAATTCTTCTGTATAATGTAATACAGCTTTATCACCTTGACGCTTCACCGCTTGCAACACTTCGCGCACTGTTGCTTCTTTGTGAATTACCTGATCATCTTGGGTGCGATCGCAGATCCGTTGAATTTCTGATCTAACGTCTGCCTGCTGAGTAATAATTCGCAGCATGGAGTAATGATAATACCAAATTTTACAATAATCTTAGTTGCAGAAGGAGTCACCGAGTCACCGAGTCAGTAGCCACCGAGTCAGAATCAATCAGTCGAAGATTCAGACCTGCAACTGATTAAAGACCACCAAATCTGCGATTTGGTGGGGGTGCAAAAACGCCGGTTATTCATCCGCCACTCGCACAGAATACCCAACTGAATTCTGACTCTGTGACTCCTGAATTCTGTTTGATAAGAACCATTTGGGCTTTTTACCTGGTAGGGTATGAACCTGAATCGCACGATTCTCTTCTCTAGCTTAACCTGAATTTTTTTTGATACTACTTTATAAAACTCAGACCAGGCTAGAAATTTAATTCCCTCTTTGTGTACCTGAATTTGTAGGGTTTAGCTATCGTTTTGTTTTATTTTTTGGTCCATAACTCATTTTAACTTATTTTCCCTATTCCAGGTAATTCTCCAGAATTAAACGTAGATAAACGCAAATAAACGCAGATAAACGCAGATAAAGATAAATAAATTTGTATTTTATGGGTTTCTCTTCGCTCAACCCGACCTATACAAAAATGGCTAAGGTATTGTAGGTAAAAGTGAATTGTTGCCAAAATTAGATTTGCGATCGCTAGTTGTCTATTCTCTTTAATAATCCAACTTAATATTCCCACCTTTATAACCAACCCCGGAGGCTATAAATAAAAGTACCAAAATATTCTTTTAATGCACTTGTGAATTGGTTTAAATTGTTAGTATCAGGTAGTAAATTAAGAATGGCAGCTTTAGGAGTATTGGTAAGTTCTTCAAGTTCACCCTGACTAACCAGGAAATCTGTCGGTGTGGGGATGACATCAATCCCTTGACGTTTGAAAATCTTCAAAGATCGCGGCGTATGTATTGCTGAAGTGATTAATAATACTTTTTTAATACCACGAGCTTCAAGTATTTTATGGACATTGACAGCGTTTTGATAGGTATTGAGAGAATCAGGTTCTTGAATAATTGCTGCTGCTGGCACACCAATAGATGTGAGAATAGTGGCCATATCTGCTGATTCTGGAGAACCACTTCCGCGCCAATCTATGCGACCACCACTAAGGATAATTATAGGGGCTTTTTTCTGAAAATAGAGTTGAGCAGCATAAATAACGCGATCGCCTGCTTCACTTAAATCTACCGTCGGACGTGGCCAAGTTGCTGATTTAGTTGCACCACCTAAGACAACAATAGCTTCTGCATTAGGAATTTGAGTCCCAGGGATATTTTGCCATTCTAGGCTACGGATCATGTATTTTGCCACCCAAGCATTACTAGAAAGCAGTAAGACAGCTAAAGATAGAGAAATGGCAATTGTGGCCATGCGGGGACGTTTTCGCAAAGTCACTAAAGCCACAATTAAACAAACACTTATCAAACCCAAAGGGTAGAAAAATAATGGGAGTAATTTTGATAGGTATAGAAACATAATTAGTCAATTATCAACTGTTAATTACTTTTCCCAAAATCGAAAATTGAAAGTTGTAGATATGCGACGGAAACGTTTGGTAGGTTTTCTTTTACGTCTTTTAGCACTTCTTTCACTAGGTTGTTCTATATCTTCTACTACAATATCCTCAGATAATTGTGTTTGTAATGCTTCCTCACTACGCCACCAACCAATAATCCAGCCACCACCAACTCCAGCAATAGCGCCAAACACAATGCTCATAGGTGCTGAATAACCTAAAAAAAGACACCCCATCATAAAAAATAACCAATATTTTAATCCAGCATCAATGCCCTCGTTAGAGGCTACTGTGCTAGGTTCAGGGTTATTATCATTTGCGGCTGTGAACCACCCCAAACTGACACCCCCCATAATGGCTATAAATAGACTTAAAGGAACTGAAGCTTGAGCAGTTCTGGAGATAATGAATATAAATAACCCAAATAATAATTGAGAAAAGAAATTAGGTGAAGAAGAGAAAATATTGCCTAGCAGATTGTTTTTTGGTGCCATAACAGTAAGAATTTAGAATTTAGAATTAAAACAGCCTCTAAAAATTCAGTGTATTGCTAAACCCTAACTTACTACAATACCTTAGCCATTTTTGTGTAGGTCGGGTTGAGCGAAGAGAAACCCGACGTATTTGTTGGGTTTGGTCCCATTGCTCCGCGAACGTTCACGTGACCCAACCTAACCTACGAATCAACGAATTTTTTGATTTGGCTAAGGTATTGTTACTATAGAAGTAATATTTGATAGTGGAAATGTTACGTAGGGTGGGCAATGCCTACCCTACATACTTAAATCATCATTGATGATTCCTATAGGCAAAAATTAAATCAATCCTGATAATTGTGCTTCTAGTGGTTGAGTTGTATCCACAACTGTTATATAAGGTTGTTCTTGATCTGTAAATGGTTCAGATTGATTGATTTGGGATGTTAATAAATCAGCAGTTGCATCAGCAATATCACCAGTCCGGTTAAGCAGTCGTTCTTTTAAGACTTCTAACGGTGCAGTGCAATTGATAATATGCACAGGTAATTGATGCTTTGTAGCTTGAGAAATAGCTTCTGCTCGTAAATCCTGACGGTCATATTTGGCATCTAAAATCACTGACCAACCTTGATTAGCCAGTATAATTCCTAATGCCAACAATCGGCTATAGGTTTTTTCAGTCATTTCTGGTGTATATATTTCATCTCCACCTCTTTCTAATAGAGGAATTCCTGCTAAATGCTTACGCACAGCATCAGAACGGAGATGAACTGCATTTAGTTTCCGTGCTAAATGTTTCGCTGTGGTACTTTTACCAGCACCAGATAACCCCGACATCAAAATCAGTTTTCCCTGTTGAGGTTTAGTATATTCCCAAGCTTGACGATAATATGCAGAAGCTGTTTTTGCTGACTCTTCCTTTACCGTAGCGGGGATATTAGGATCATCTAACAAAAAGGAATTTACCTTGGCTCTTACATAAGCTTGACGGCTTAGATATAAAGGTAATACCTGTAAACCTTCCCAATCTCCAGTTTGCTCTACATAGGCATTTAAAAAAGCATTTCCTAAATCTTTACGTCCTCTGGCTTCAATATCCATAACTGTAAAAGCCACATCATACATAACATCAACGAAGCGAAAAGGCTCATTAAATTCTATGCAATCAAATAGCATGATTTTGTTATGCCAAAGAGCAATATTTCTGAGGTGTAAATCGCCGTGACATTCGCAAATATAGTTACCGTCAATTCTGCTTTTAAATAGTTCTGGATATTGAACAAAGAAGTTATCTGTATATTGTTTTGTTTCCTCAAACTGCTCTTTTGTCTGAGGTCCACCAATATAGTTTTGAGCTTGCTGATAATTCTCATCAATTGCTAATCGGACTTGTGAGACTTCCCCAAAACTGCGAATATAATCATTTGTCTGGGCTTGAGCATGGTATTGCGCCACCACTCGTCCCAATTCTTCCAAGTGACTTTCTTCTAATTTTCCACTGGCAAAAAGTTCACTAAAAAGTGATGATTGGGGAAATTGTCGCATCTTGACTGCATATTCTACAGCCTCTCCTGTTCCGCTTAAATGGTATTGTTCACCGACTAAAGTTAAAGGGACAACTTCCAAATATAATTCACCTGCACCCCTTTGATTTAAGCGCAACTCTTCCTGACAAAAATGTTGTCGTTTTTCTAGGGTGGAAAAGTCTAAGAAACCAAAGTTGGCCGGTTTTTTTAGCTTATAAGCATAATCCCCTGTTAAGAGGACATAAGAAATATGAGTTTGAATCAGTTGAATTGGTTCTGTTACGGAATGAGGATAAAATCCTGGCTGTAACATTTGTGTAATGAAAGTGGGAAGATTTGTGTCTGTCATTGGTAATTGGTAATTGGTAATTGGGAAAATTGTTGCTTCTATTCCCTGTTCCCTACTATAGGTAATTTCTCAACAAAAAAACCAGGGCTAACCCTGGTTCTCTTAGTTATTATTACCTGAATTCTAGCCTTTAGTGCCAGCAAAAAAACTTAGGTGATAAGGTGTGCCTTTGGCTGGATGAATCTGAATTTCACGAAGTACGGTTGTACCAGTCCATTCTAATTCAGGAATGCTGAGTTCAATTTCGGTTTTATTAGCAGTAACTTGTTTGAGCAAGCGTTCTACAACTTTAGCGTCAAGAACTAGACAAATTGTTTCAATCCCTTTGTGACCATACAAATTGGCGGGAATTAAGCCAGAACGGCGCAAAGCTCTGGGTTTGCTACCTTCTGGGCGTGTTTTAGATTCGAGTGTAATTGCCATATAAGTTGTTAGTTGTTAGTTGTTAGTTGTCAGTTGTCAATTGTTAGTTGTCAGTTGTTAGTTGTTAGTTGTCAGTTGTTAGTTGTCAGTTGTCAGTTGTCAGTTGTCAGTTGTCAGTCGTCAGTTGTCAGTTGTCAGTTATTTTATCAATGACTAATAACTAATGACTAATGACTAATAACTAATGACTAATAACTAATAACTAAACAGGTATACCATTGGGGTGCAACAGTGCGCGTTTGGGACCGTGAATAGGGTCTTCTACAATGATGGTTTGATCACGACTTGCTCCCAGGGAAACAATCGCTATCGGAACTTCCATCAATTCTGCTAAGAATTTTAGATAGTCTAGAGCTGGCTGTGGTAACTCTTCCAGGGTACGACAGTGACTTGTTGAAACTTTCCATCCTGGTACAGTTTTGTAGATGGGACGACAACGAGCGAACAAACGAGCGCTAGTGGGGAAGTGATCGCAACGTTCACCATCAATGTCATAAGCGATACAAACCTTGATTTCCTCTAGTTCATCGAGAACATCAAGTTTGGTAAGTGCCATACAATCCATACCGTTAATGCGGACTGCATAACGACCTATAACCGCATCAAACCAACCACAGCGACGTTTCCGCCCTGTTGTTGTGCCAAATTCCGCACCGCGATCGCCCAACAATTCCCCAATTTCGTCATCTAATTCCGTGGGGAATGGACCTTCTCCGACTCTTGTAGTATAGGCTTTGGATACTCCAATTACCCGGTCTATCATTGTTGGGCCTAGTCCACTCCCAACGCAAGCCCCACCAGCAACTGGGTTAGAGGATGTGACATAGGGATAAGTTCCGTGATCTAGGTCAAGTAATGTCCCTTGTGCGCCTTCAAACAAAATATTCCGTCGTCGCAAAACTGCATCGTAAATTTTCAACGATGTATCAACGACAAAAGGACGCAAGCGTTCTGCATAACCTAAATATTCCTCAATCACATCTTGCGGATTTAGGGGTGGCAGATTATACAGCTTTTCTAAAATGGTATTTTTATAGTTTATCGTCCGCTCTAATTGCTCACGAAGTCCATCGGTGTCCATCAGGTCTAACATCCTGATACCTGTACGTTCCGATTTATCCGCGTAGGTAGGACCAATACCTCTACCTGTTGTGCCGATTTTATGATTTCCCCGGACTTCCTCTGATGCTTTGTCAATCATGCGATGATAAGGCATGGTAACATGAGCCGTCTGAGATATCAATAGATTAGCCGTGGAAATATTTAATTGTTCTAGTTGATCGAGTTCTTTGATTAAAACCTGTGGATCTATCACTGTTCCACAGCCGATGATACACTCGGTATTTGGATACAAAATACCAGAAGGGATTAAGTGCAGCTTAAACGTCTGACCTTGGACTACGATTGTATGCCCAGCGTTAACTCCCCCTTGGTAACGGACAACCACGTCTGCCGAGCCGCTGAGTAAGTCAGTTATTTTACCTTTTCCTTCATCGCCCCACTGGGCACCTATGACAATGACGTTAGCCAAGAGATTATATTAAAGGGTAAAGTTTCCACAAATTACAATTATTAGCAGATTTCTTTGTCCTTGTCAAGAAATTAAAAATGGTGAATAATTACAAGTGATAAAAATAACATAGCGAATGACTTTGACCGCTAACTTTTAATTCTTTCAGAATTGACTAAGCTAATCAGCATTTAAGCTGCATAAGCTGGGGGGATCCAAATCTGACAGGTGTAGGTTTTTAATATTCTCTGTAAAGGCAAGACCAACTGATGACGAGGAAGGATAGTAGACAAGGAGGATTTTATCCACAAAATACTCAGTTTGTAGTTTGTTTTATTGCCAATCGTACATTCCTTTGTCCGGTTTTCCTCCCTTGTCACCTTGTCTGCCTTGTCTGCCAAGTCTTGTCCTCAATCCTGATATAGAGACTAAAGCATTGAAAAATGAATTTCAGTTTAAAATACTTCGGCTCTTCAGTACTTGTTATGCTAAACCGAGAAATTGAGAGAAGGGAACAGGGAACAGGGAAAAAATTTTAATTTTCTAGTTTTTTAATAAGACTAATAATCATTCTGCTTTCTTCTTTTAATAAATTAAGAATCATTTCTACATCTTTTTATGAACATAATCCTACTCGGTGAGATAAAATTAGATGAGTTTTTAATTCATTAACTGACCCTTGAGCTATGTTTAAAAATCTTATATATTCTCCTCTATATCTTACACTGAAGTGTCTGAGTTTCTAATTTACCGCGAGGTCTTATGAATTATCTATCAAGCCTAATTAAAAAACAATTAGGCGTGTTTTTCGTCAAATTCCGCAAGTATTTTCCTCTCAGTTTGATTACAGCGATTTTAGCCATCTCCTTAACGAATTGTACCACTTCAACCTCCTCACCACTACGCATCGGTACTAACCTTTGGACAGGATATGAAACCTTATATCTAGCCCGTGATTTGGGTTATTATGATCAAAGCCCGATCAAATTGGTAGATTATCCTTCAGGAACAGAGGAAGTACGGGCTTATCGCAATAATGAAATTGAAGGTGCAGGATTATCAATTGATCAAGCTTTAGTCTTAGCTGCAAATCAAGAAAACATTAAAATTATTGCCATCGTGGATGTTTCTCATGGTGCAGATGTGATTTTAGGAAAACCAGAAATAACAGACATAAAAGCTTTAAAAGGCAAACGGGTTGGTGTAGAATCCACCTCTTTAGGCGCATTTTTCATGGCTCGTGCCTTAGAAAAGAATGGAATGTCTGTGAAAGATATTCAGATAGTTTCTTTAGAACCAATCGAACACGAACGAGCTTATAAACAGGGAAAAGTAGATGCCGTTGTTACCTTTGGACCTGCTAGAATTAAACTATTAGCAGCCGGGGCAAAATTATTATTTGATAGTAGCCAGATTCCTGGAGAAATTGTAGATATTATCGCTGTTAGCACAGAAGCGATCGCTAATTCTCCTGATACCATTCAAGCATTAATCAATGGGCGATTTCGGGCTTTAGATTATTTAGAAAAAAATCCCCAAGATGCAGCGAATCGCATGGCAAAACGCACTAAAGTAACCTCTAAACAAATTTTGGATGCTTTTAAAGGATTAAGTCAACCCAACTTACAAGAAAATCAAAAATTACTCGATCAAACTGATCCTGCTCTGGTGAACGGGATGAAAAAACTTATCCAGATTATGATGGAAAATAAATTAATATCAAAAGCAATTGATCCTGTAAATATTCTTGATGATCGTTTTATTAAAAATGCCAAATTATCCAGTCAGAAAAACTCATAAAAATGAAAAGTTTTCCCCTACCTCTAAGATTTTCTATTCCGACGGTTTTAATCTTGTGTGGTGGATTATTGGGAGTAACTTCTTTCAATCAAGAAGTTGCCGAAAATTATAAAAAAACAGAATTAAATACTAAAGACTATTTGCAGATTTCCGCAGGACAAACATCAAGAATCTTAGAATATTTGTATCGCAGATCAGATATTGAAGATGCGGAAATTACGATTATTAGTCAACTTGGTAGTGATCCCAACCTCAATTTAGTCATACTAATTAATGATAAAAATATCATTCATTTATCCAACCGTTATGAACTTGAAGATACTCCCATAAGTAACACAGTTGCGGCAGATTATACGGCTGAGTTAACTACTGTCCGAGAGAATCTAGCCGGAAAAATTATCCTCTCACCAAATAAGAAAAAACTAATTGCGATTTATCCCGTTTTTCTACAGGTTTTGCCCAACGAAATCCGCCCTTCTAGAGTGGGAATTTTGTTTTTTGAATATGATCTTACCCGGACTAAACAACAAGCTTTTAATGATGCTTTAAAGCGATCTCTCATATTCAATGGTTCATTAACTATATTTTGTTTAGGATTATGGTTTTTCTTTGAATTAACTCTCACTCGGCGAGTTTCTCAATTAGTTGCAGCTAGTAATAGTTTAGCTGAAGGCAACCTTAATATCAGAACTAAATTATCAGGTTCAGATGAACTTGCTCAAATCTCCATTGCTTTTGATGACATGGCAAATAAGATTCAAGAAAATACTAGAATCCTGCAACAGGAGTTAATAAAAAGGGAGATTATAGAAACCAAACTTACAGAAAGCAACGCACAACTTTCTATTTCCAATCTGGAACTTGCCTCTGCAACTAATGCTAAAAGTGAATTTCTAGCTAATATGAGTCATGAAATTCGCACACCCATGAATGGTATAATTGGGATCACCCAACTCTTCTCAATGACAAATCTTACAGAAGAACAAATAGATTTTATTCATACTATTCGAGATAGTGGTGATGCCCTTTTAACCATTATTAACGATATTCTTGATGTCTCAAAAATTGAGTCAGGAAATTTGCAATTAGAAGAACAACCTTTTGTTTTAAGAGATATCATCAAATCTGTATGTAGTCTTCTGGCTACACAAGCAGATATAAAAAATATTAACCTTGAATATTTCATAGATCCCAATATTCCTCTTCATCTTTTAGGAGATAGTTTACGCTTACGTCAAATACTTCTCAATCTGATCGGTAATGCCATTAAATTTACCAACTCTGGCAGCGTTTATGTGTCAGTCAATAGTAAATTAATTGCTAATGATCAAAAATGTCCAGAATATCAAGTAATAATTAGCATTAAAGATACAGGAATTGGTATTAATAGCGATCAATTGCAAAAACTATTTCAACCATTTACCCAAGCTGATGCTTCCATTAGTCGCAGATATGGTGGTACAGGTTTAGGTTTAGCAATTAGTAAAAGTTTAGTTAATTTAATGAGTGGAAGAATTTGGGTAGAAAGTTTAGGAAATATTGCCGGAACTCCTCCTGATAATTGGATAGCAAATGAAAATGACCATCATCAAGGCTCAATATTTAATTTTACATTAATTGCTAAAGGTATTTTATCTATTGACTTAATTCCCAAAGATGCAATAAAACCATCTCAATCAGAAGATACAAACTCTCAATTACAATTAAAAATTCTCTTAGCTGAAGATAATAAAGTTAATCAAAAAGTAGCAGCTTTGACACTTAAAAAACTTGGTTATATTGCCGATATTGCTAACAACGGCTTAGAAGTATTAGCCATGTTAGAAAATAAATACTATGATGTCATTCTCATGGATATGCAAATGCCAGAAATGGATGGTGTCACAGCCACCAAAATAATTCGTCAATCACCTCAAAATCAACCTTATATTATCGCTTTAACAGCTAATGCCCTAGAAACAGACCGTCAAATATGTTTAGATGTAGGCATGAACGATTTTATCACCAAGCCCATTGTAATTGCAGAAATTACCCGCGTCCTATCAAATTATTTGCAAATTCATAATTAGTAGGGTGGGCAATGCCCACCATTATGTTAAATTAATAACCCTATTAATCCTCGTGATCATCGAAAGGATCATCTAATTGCTGACTTGGAGGTCCAAAAGATGTGTAAATTGCCATACCAGTAATAGCAACTAACGCCGCGCAAAAGGTAATTCCAAGCATCGTAGCGGGTTCTAAGTCCATAAATTTAGACACATATTATGAAAGCCATATCTATAGAATATTACAAAATTTAACTTAATTATTAATCACTAAAAAACTTTTATAGCTTAGGCTTCACTATTAGCCAAATAGGGGCGTATTGCAATACGCCCCTACTTATCCGTTAGTTTCCACACCTGCCAGGGAATAAATTCCCTGTCTAATAGCTCAAGTCTACTGAAGTAGACTAAGGAGTTTTCCAAATGTTTAGTCATTTTTAGATAATTCTGACTATTAGCAATGAACTTGAACACTTTGCCAGATATAGGTTTTACATTAAATTGACACCAATGAGCATTGCTAAATCCCTACAATAAGCTTGACACTCTGCGCTCTAAAGAGACGCAGATTCTATAGAGAGTTTCAGTCTATATCCCTCAGTTATTCCAGTTTCAGGCAGGGCTCCTTAATATTGGGTTCTTGCCCTGATTTCGTTTGCCCAAAAGGGCGAAATCATATCTGACAAGCGTATACTTTCCGAGAGTCCCCCGGTAGGTTTTTATGTCTTGTACTGACAACTCAATCATACCACAATATTGAAGGCGGATAAATTCGGCATTTGTCGGTTTTCCCCTTCGGTCTGAAGACACGAAGCTCCCAACCTTCCCGTGTTCCTCTTGTGGTTTTCTCCGCTATACATATTTAGTATGTTCTGTTAAGAATCAACACCTGTAAAATTCTGAGTATTGCAAAGATTCATGGCTTTTTCTACTCCCTGTTTGAAGCTAAATTCTCCGCACTCAACAACAAAGTTTAAAACTTGAGACATGACCTTATTTTCAGTGGCGGAAAATCGTCCTAAAACATGAGAAACAGTATGAGAATTATCCCCATCTATTGCCCCTTTTGGTTTACCTATACCAATCCGCAATCTGGGGAAATTTTGGGTATTGAGGTGAGAAATAATGCTTTTCATGCCGTTATGTCCACCCGCAGAACCAGATAAGCGTAAGCGAGTTTTGCCCAAGGGTAAGTCCAAATCGTCATAAATAACTAATACTGATTCAGGCGGTAATTTGTACCAATTAGTTACCGCTTGCACAGCTTGTCCAGAAAGATTCATATAGGTTAAGGGTTTGAGTAAGCGGATTTTACCCTTACCTCTTGTATTCCCCTCCCCAAACTCTCCTTGAAACTTGCGATTTTCAGCCAGAGAAATTTGCCAAGCGCGAGCTAGGGTATCTATAGCTGCAAAGCCAATATTATGACGAGTTTGATCATACTTAGGTTCTGGGTTTCCCAGTCCAACGATTAGCTGGGGAATCACCAAAGCCGTTGGTTTTATTTCTTCATCTTTCATCCTTATATATTTTCTGGCTGGGATTTTCCAGCTTCAATGTGTTTATGTTCTAGTTCAGCGGTTGTTTGCACAGTTTCTTTCAATTGTTCAGTTTCTCGTTTAAACTCGCTTTGAAATTCATTAGAAGCTTCTTGAAAACTGCGAATGGTTTTCCCCAAACTGCGCCCAATTTCTGGTAACTTCTTCGGACCAAAGATTAATAACGCGACTACCATGATTACGCCCATTTCTGGTAAACCGATACCAAATATATTCATTTTCCTCTCCTGTAGACTGAGAAACCGCCACAGCCACTCCATAGCTTTGGGATTTAGACTAATTTTATCGCTATTTTCCGGCGTTTTTATCAATAATAAAAAAACCCGGACAAGCCATAAGTCCTAATCCCAGAATAATGTAGTGTTTCGTAGTCAATAGCAGGAAAATATTTCCCCGCTATTGACGTTTGCGGTCGGTTTGACCAGTCATTATTTCTAAGTAAAGTTTGCTTCAACCTAGTTATCTAAGCTTGTTAAGGTAAAGACACTTTCCTTTCGGAATGTTTAATCAGTACCGACAGAGCATGGAACTAGCGAATCCCAAGGTGTCATGACTTAAATAACGTTTACCCTTTGACTACGCTTGTGGGTGGTTTGGTTCACATCTAATTCGTATTACTACTTTTTAGAATGATCCCGGGTAGATGCTAACTATCAGCTTGATGGCTGAATAGCCGTTAGCCGCCGAAACTGCGCCAATCAACAAGCACATCCTGAATTAACAGAGACTTGTTATAAACTTGGAGGATTATGAGCAGAAATACCAAGAATAAACCCATAAACGCACCCATTAAAGGTGTTGTTCCCCAACCTGGAGATACCTTACCATACTCAGCATTTAAGGGTCTGAGAACATCTCCTAACCTAGTCCGTTGTGCCATAGTTCACCTAAGATTACTTACAAAAGCTTTTTTAAATTTTTTCAGACATTCCCAAACCTTCACAGGGCAAGGATTCTTGGTTTAAACTGACCTGTTTTAGATTGATCTAATTACAAGTTTAACAGTTCGTGCTTACTCGTATTGATTACGAATAATTACCCAAGCTTTTATCCAGTAGTGGATAAGTTCCCGGTTGTCTCACGGGACATGGATTAATCCAAAAGCTGTTTTTAAATTATTGCAGTTTTTGATCTTTGTTTAGCGATATTGTCGGAGGTTTTCGCCACATTTACAAAAATACTTGATTTTCGGTGTGCTAAAGCGGTAATGTTGCCAGTCATCAATAATCCTTGTAGAGACGTTACATGGGATGTCTCTACATTTTTGACGGATATGTTTGTATAAATAGGGAGAATTAGCTTTTTCAACAAAATCCATTAACACCATCAAATTGTTAGAATATGTCGATATAATCTATTATTTCCCAGGAGTATTTATTTTATCTACATCAGCACAGAGGATAAAGTGTATCTACTTATGTCAAATGTTGACAAGAGCCTACTTGCCAATTTATATGGTACGTTTGGATTTTACGCCCGAAGCCACAGCTTAATACCAAACTGCCCGGAAATCAATTTCCGGGCTAATAGCTAAAGTACGTTAAAACGTACTCTGAATAAAAATAAGAGAGTTTCAAATAAAAAAATATCCCAAAATTTCTTGTGGTGCAGGCATCTTGCCTGCTAATAATATTAGGAGGGAACCAGATGCCCATCCCACAAGATTGGATAGCGTAGAACTAGCACTGCTGCAAGCGGTTCATCTTTTTTGTGGAGTCCTTTAAAAAACTATTCAAGAAAAAGAATAAATCTCAAATAGTCGGTTTTAACCGACTTGAGCTTTTAGACAGGGAATTTATTCCCTGGCTTGAAGATTATTACCCTCCATCCTCACAATCCTCTCCTAACCATCACCAAAATGCTACAATCTACACCATGCTAGGGGTGCTTGGGAAAACAAGCTGAGATCAAACCCTTAACACCTGAGTCTGGGTAATACCAGCGGAGGGAAGCTGTTTATTTGAGGATTGTAATATGCGGACAGAATGGGTAGCCAAGCGACGTGGACAAAAAAACGTATCGCAAATGCACTACGCTCGTCAGGGTGTAATCACCGAAGAAATGCAATACGTAGCCAAGCGGGAAAATCTGCCTGCTGAACTTATCCGCTCTGAAGTGGCACGGGGACGAATGATTATCCCTGCGAATATTAATCACACTAATTTAGAACCGATGGCCATTGGTATCGCTTCTAGATGTAAAGTAAATGCCAATATTGGCGCTTCTCCTAACTTTTCCAACCTTCAGGAAGAAGTTGATAAACTCAACCTGGCGGTAAAATACGGTGCTGATACCGTGATGGATTTGTCCACAGGTGGCGGTAATTTAGATGAAATTCGTACCGCAATTATCAACGCTTCACCTGTTCCCATTGGTACAGTTCCAGTTTACCAAGCGTTGGAAAGCGTTCACGGCACTATCGAAAATCTCACCGCTGACGACTTTCTCCACATCATCGAAAAACACGCCCAGCAAGGGGTAGACTATCAAACTATCCACGCGGGAATCTTGATTGAACATTTACCTTTAGTCAGAAACCGGATTACAGGGATTGTCTCTCGCGGTGGCGGTATTTTGGCGCGGTGGATGTTGCATCACCACAAACAAAACCCCCTGTATACCCATTTCAAAGACATCATTGAGATTTTCAAGAGATATGATGTTTCCTTCAGTTTAGGCGACTCCCTGCGCCCTGGATGTACCCATGATGCGTCCGATGAAGCTCAGTTAGCGGAACTGAAAACACTAGGACAACTCACCCGTCGCGCCTGGGAAGATGATATCCAGGTAATGGTGGAAGGTCCCGGCCACGTACCTATGGATCAAATTGAGTTCAATGTCCGCAAGCAAATGGAAGAGTGTTCGGAAGCTCCTTTCTATGTTCTCGGTCCTTTGGTGACTGATATTGCTCCTGGTTACGACCATATTACCTCAGCGATTGGGGCAGCTATGGCGGGTTGGTATGGTACAGCAATGTTGTGTTATGTGACTCCTAAAGAACATTTAGGTTTACCTAATGCTGAAGATGTCCGCAATGGTTTAATTGCGTATAAAATCGCGGCTCATGCGGCGGATATTGCCAGACATCGCCCTGGTGCTAGAGATAGAGATGATGAACTCTCCGCAGCCCGTTATAATTTCGACTGGAATCGTCAGTTTGAATTATCTTTGGACCCTGAAAGAGCTAAGGAATATCACGATGAAACTTTACCAGCAGATATCTATAAAACTGCTGAGTTCTGTTCTATGTGTGGGCCTAAATTCTGTCCAATGCAGACTAAGGTTGATGCTGATGCTTTGACTGAGTTGGAGAAATTTTTGGCTAAGGAACCTGTAGCGCAAGGTTAAGCACTAAATAACAAGATCCCTGACTTCTCCAAGAAGTCGGGGATCTGAGAACATCAAAATTAAACCCTAAAAATCCATGAGTGAACAAATTAAATGGACTGCTGAAGCTGAAGTTAAACTCAAAGATATTCCTTTTTTTGTGCGTCCTTTTGCTCGTAAAAAGATTGAAAATTATGCTCAAGAGAATAGTATATTTCTAATCACTTTTGAAGTTTATGAACAGGCTAAAAAACTATTTAATAAGAATTATAATGAATTATAATAGTTAATTAACATTATTTTAGATGATTTGTTAGATCGTCATTTTTACAAGATGCAGAATCTGGTTGATCCCAATCTTGTGCAAAACATTGTAATCTAGCTCTTAAATTTGCAGCTTGTTCTTCATTAATTCCGCGCGATGACAAATCTACAGAAGTATTAGTATCAAGAAAAGTTACAATTACTCGCGCTGTATTTATGCCTGTTGGCGTTTCAGTTAATTCAATTTTCCCGTCTTTGTAAATGCCTTCGATTGATTGTAACATTAGTTTAATTTTTGGGGTAAACTACTTTTCAAACTATGCTTTTGGTAGTAACATAATTATTATATAATATTTTTCATGTTTAGTATGATTTTTGATATAGTAAAAGATTTTGGTCTTGATAGAACTTCTTGTAACTCTGAGAAAACAGCAGCACTTAACAAGATAATACCTATATCTTGAGCTTTATCTAATGCCTGACGTGGTTTACTTTGAGCAAATAAAAATGCACTTACAACAACATTTTTATCAAATACAAAACGACAGATGGCTTATTTGTTGGTTTCCACACCCGCCCTGAACTTCAGTTCAGGGCTAATAACCAAAGTCTACTGAAGTAGACTAAATATTTTCGGGATATTTAGTCATCTTTAGATGACTTTGGCTATGAGACTGGGAATGAATTCCCAGTCGGGACATCAGTTTTACGTTAAGTTGACACCAATGAGCAGTGCTAAGAGGATGTTTTAAAAGTTTTCAAGGTATAAATTAACCCCTCTCCAAACCTCTCCCCGAAGCGGAGAGAGGCTTTGAAACCCCCCTTCCCTACAAGGGAAGGGGGGCAGGGGGGTTAGGTTTTTGGAGATTATTGGTTTTATTTAATACTTTTCAAACACCCTCTAAACCTCTACGAAAAAATCTGTATTGGAATTTTATTGAATTTGTATAAGAAGTGCGATTATGGCGATTAGAGAGTTATTTGAGATAAAGTAATTATTTAACGACTATTACTAATTTCCATAATCATTTCTCCTTGCTGTAATTGTTCCAAAGCATCAGGTAAAGTAATTGTCAGAAGTTGACGTAAATTACGATTCGTCACGTTTCCACAAGTTAACCAAAGAATTTGAGGAGGTATTCCTAACCGACAAACCAAATCAACAAAATCACTGTCTTTCGTCATGATGATGACATTAGCGATTTTTGCAGATTCAAAAATTTCTATATCTTTAGCGTCACGTAACCCAATATCTCTTAATGAAAATGCTTCTATAGCAAAAGTATCTGTTATCCAACTTGCTAATGTCGGGGGTAATTGTGCATCAATCCAAATTTTCATGCTGTCAACCGCACAAAATCAGTCCGTCGTGCAGCAAACACAAGACAAGCTTGGATATCTTCTGGTTCTAAATCAGGAAAGTCTTCTAAAATTTCGCTAACGCTGACATTTTCGGCTAACATTTCTAAAATGTCACTGACTCTAATTCTCATTCCGCGGATGCAAGGACGACCACCACATTGACCAGGAATTTGCGTAATCCGATTTAATAATTCGTTCATTGAGTTAATTAGTGATTAGAATAAAGAATATTGTACCATAATTTTTGATATAATAAAATGACTCGACAATATCATGATCAATTTGCCAAAGAATATCTAGAGGAATTATTAACACCTCTAGGAACAATTAAAAAAAGCGAAAAGGTTAAAAGTGAAGTTCAAGAAATTGATGTTTGGTTTGAACCATTTTCTGATCAAAATCAGGAAAATCTCCCTTTGGGTTTATTAGGGAAGATGGCAAAAACTCAATGTTTATTTGAGCCTTTTCGCAATCCACCCTCTGAAATAGAAATTCGTAGTTGTTTACTTAAACTATATGCTGTTCATGGTGATGTAGTCAGGAAAGCAAAACGCGAAAACAAAAATATTGCTGAATCAGATTTACCGATTTTATGGATTTTAACACCAACTTTTTCATCTCGGATGATTACCGGATTAGGTGCAACTGAAATTGCAGAAGATTGGGTTCAAGGTGTTTATTTTCTGCCAAATATTCTGAAAACAGCAATAGTCGCTATTCATCAATTACCAGTAAATGAGGATACCTTATGGTTGAGAGTTTTGGGGAAAGGAGGAACACAAAAAAGAGCAGTGGAGGAGTTAACTGAATTACCAGAGAATAACCCTTTTCGAGAGAATTTGTTAGAAATTTTAGCGGACTGGCGCAAGAATTTAGAATTGAGAGATAATTTAAGTAGGGAAGAAGAGGAAGTAATTATGAACTTATCACCGGCTTATTTACAACAAATAGAAGATTGGAAGCAAGAAGGAAAAGAAGAAGAACGATTTTCTTTGATAAATTGTCTTCTGGAAGCGCGTTTTGGTAGTTTGGATGCTGAGTTATCTGGTTTGGTGGCAAAGATTGCTAATATTCCTATTTCTGAACGCACTCAGTTACTTCTTTCTTTGGGTAATTTATCCCGTGAGGAATTGTTGCAAAGATTACAGGATCAATAAATTTAAGGTATGGCTGTATATCTGCGGAATGTGTGATATAATAAGCCGAATTCACCGAAAACCTAGATAGAAAACCGAAGCCTATGTATTTTAACTGTATTTTTACGGGAAAAAAGGTATTCTCAGATGCCTACTCACACAAAATTGAAGATGATTTTGTTTGGATTGTTGAAGGGAAATATGAAGAACTCAGTGATCAAAAATTTGATGATAGCCTCTTCGGAGATAACAAGAGTGCTGAAGGTGAAGACGTGACTGAGTATAAGCCTATTGTGAATGCTCTCCTAAAAGCTTTTCGTTTGGAAGAGCCTGTTACCATTACATCTCTAAACGATTTTAAAAAGACTTTGAAGAAATATGCGACTAACTTAATTGCTAAACTTAACGAAGCAAATCCCGCTCGTGTTGCTGTTGTTAAAGCAAAACTACCAAAATATGCTAAAGAATGGGCAGAAAACTTCGATAAGAACAGAGTGTATGTAACTGAGGGCGATGGGTTTGAAACCGAGGGAACCCTGATCATATTGAAGCAAAATGTTCCATTTGGTGAGGAAAAGCCCAATGACAAATGTACAATAACTGTTTTAATAGATTCTTTGATCAAAGAGAAATTTTGAAGGGTAATAGGACTTACGCAAGTGTCACACCAAAAATTGTAGGGTGTATCAGATATCAACAATCTGTTTATTTGCTAGATTTTTGCGGTCTGATGCACCTTACCAATGTGCCAGTTGCTTAATTCCTGATAGTGTATATCGAGTCACTTCATGATAAATGCGATAGCGAAGCTGACCGAAGGTATCGCTTGTAGATAATTTTGGGAATGCGATAGCGAAGCTGACCGAAGGTATCGCTTATAGTGTGATTTTTGTGAGAGCCATATCAAGCTCATGTTATGATATTTCCATATATAGGAAAAAAGCTATGACTGCTTTAGTACAAGAACTTCTGAATACATTCGACCGCTTGACAGACTCAGAACGGTTAGATTTAGTATTAGAGATTTTAAAGCGGACAGTTGATTTAGATTTTTCGCCCTTATCTGATGAAGATTTAGTCATGAATGCTGAGGGACTTTTTCTTGATTTAGATGAGGAAGAAGCGACATATAAGTAGTCCTAAACGTAGTGAAGTTTGGCTAGTAGATTTAGGTTATGTAGCAAAAGTCAGACCATGTTTAGTAATTAGTATTCCTGCACTAGATCGAGATCGTGCATTAGCGACTCTTGTTCCACACACAATAAATTCACGCACTTTGTAGATTTGAGGTGCAAGTCAAAACAAATTTTCTTCGGTAAGGAGTATTTGATGTGCAAAATATCATCACAATTCCTCATGCAAAGCTTTTACGCAAATTGGGAAACATAACACCAGAACAAATGCTGGAGTTAGAACAGGTGCTACTATTTTGGCTGGGATTTGACGAAAAAAACGTTCAAGATGATGATGAGTAGTCTGTGCAGCAAATTGATAATTTAGTGCTTGTGAGATTTTGGAGAGGTGCGATAGCGAAGCGCGACCTAGGAATCGCGTAGCACTCCAAAGGTATCGCTTTCAGATAAAATAGAATAAAGGTAAATATAGCGTTTGTTAAAATAACTTCTATGTCCCTACAAGAGCTTAAAGAGAAAGCCTTTCAACTACCTGAGAGCGATCGCTTAGAACTGGTTCGTGCAATCATCGAATCATTACAAAATCAACCCAGTCAAAAATCTGAGCGGACTCGCATAATCAAACAAATGAAAGGTTTATTAAAAACCAATCAACCAGCACCAACTGATGAACAAGTAAATGCAATGTTAGAACAACATCGAGTAGAGAAGTATCTTTAGTGAAAATTCTGATTGATACCTTAAATAGATTAACGAAGCTGATTGAAGATATCGCTTATAGTGAGGAGTGCGATGCTTTCTATAGGTAAAGCCATCGCAATATAGGATTAATTTAAAAATCTACTCCTCGTTTTAGTTCTACACCTTGATTTGCATAGTGTTTATGACAGTAAACCTCAGAGTGAATACTAGCCAAATCAAAATAAGCGGGCTGGTTTTGACAGCGGCCTGTGATAATAACTTCCGTATCACGAGGTTTCCTTAGTAAGGCTTGAACAATTGGATCAACAGGTAGCAATTCTAAATCAACCGTGGGATTGAGTTCATCGAGAATAATCGTTTTATACACACCAGAAGCGATCGCAATTTTGGCAATTTCCCAACCTCTCTCCGCTTCTATATAGTCTAAATCTTGGCGACAATTCCGCCACACAATAGCATCACGTCCACAACGTTGATGATCAACCACTTCTGGATAGGATTGCTGCAAAGCGGCGATCGCTGCATCTTCAGTATAACCACTACCACCTTTGAGCCACTGCATAATTAATACACGGGTAGAACCAGGATGATTAATACCTCTGCCAATAGCTTGCAAAGCCTTACCTAAAGCACTAGTAGATTTACCCTTACCTGCACCCGTATAAATTTCAATCCCTTCAATAAAAAGTTCTGCGGCCATCGGGTGGTGGTGGGGTTTCATTTCTGAATGCAAATCCGCAATATCTAATAATTGTGGCGGTGCAGCGCGTCCGGTTGTGATGATTTCCAATTCCTGGGGTTTAGATTTTAAAGTGTTTACTACTTCATCTACTGATAGCAAACCCAAATCCAAAACCGGGTTAATTTCATCTAGAACAACTACTGAATATAACCCCGAAGCGATCGCACCTTTAGCCACATCCCAACCCCGTGTAGCTTCTGTTCTATCAAAAACTGTAATTTGATCATGGCCAAAAAATTCGGCTCTCCCTGTGCGAACCTGATCAATCAAATGGGGAAACCCGCGCTGTAAAGCCGTAATCGCTCCATCTTCATCATAATCCCGTTCTGGTCCTTTCAAAAACCGCAGCAATAAAACGCGGCTAGAATCACTAGGTGTATTGATTCCCAACCCAATCGAGCGCAAAACCACCCCTAAAGCCGCTTGGGATTTCCCTTTCCCAATACCATCATAGACGTGAATTTGACCCGTAAGCCGCTCAGAACGCACTTGTGCTGTGCGAATACCGATACCGTTCCTTGTCATAAGATTGAAAAGCTATAAAGTGGCAATTCTTTATCTTAACGAAACTAGAGTCTAGGATGTACGGTTTTATCTTTACGTATTAAAGCTTGATGGATGTATTAATAAAATTAATTTAAATATCTTGGCGCACACAGATCATAAATGCTAGAAGCATGAGATAATTGCCGATTATCCGTATTTTTTCAGTTATACTCTGTACAACTAAGAGAACTCCAAAAAATAAATTACCCAATATTGTGGGATGGGCATCCTGCCCGTCCTGAGATTATTAGAGGACCAGATGCCTGCACCACAAGAAATTTTGGGACATTTTTTTATTTGGAAGTCTCTAAGTCAAAAAACCTAATCCCCAGTATCCCCTGAGCGGACTACCTGAACTGCTTACGGCAGCGCCTCGCTATCAAAAATCAGTAGTTGAAAATAAACAACAAATTACGAATTACTAATCTCCTTGTTGTAACCATTATGTCTGATGAATTATCACTACCCATAATTTTGCCCATTGGGGCGATATTTTTTGAACTATTATTCTTACTCACTGCTATTCCCGTAGAAGCTTATGTTCTCAATAAATGGCTGAAGTTTGATAAAAGAACCAGTATTTTTTACGCCATTGCTTTAAACGTTTTTTCTAGTGTAATTGGCTGGATTGTGTTTTTCGCAGCCGAACCTAAGTTACCTATTGCTCTCAAAGCAGAATTGATCAATTATGTATTTTTTAATAAACTGCAAGATCCCAGCATTAACACAACGATAATTGGATTATCATTTGCTATTTTCCTAGCGACTTTTTCAGTCAAGTTTTTATTACTGAAGATCCTCATAATTTTTATGGATGAAGGAGGAAAAAAATCAGAAACAGAAATTGTTTCTCCACAACAAAGAACCAGTTACATGAATATGGCTAAGTTGCAAAATACTAATTTAATAACTGCAACGTTAATAGCGAATTCACTCAGTTACAGTGCCATCACTTTCATTATAATAATTCGCTCTCGGTAAAATGATCAATATTCATCACTTTATTAATTAGAGGTAATCCCATGAATTCATTATTTAAAGAAGTATTTGGCATATTTAAATATACTCAGGATTTATTTGCAGGAGTTCAAAAATTTCTGACCCCAGCCAAAGCATACTCATGGCAGACATTAATTTACTTGAGTGTTTTTTCTTGGGGAATATCATATTTTGCCCTAGGATATATCAGGGATATTATTGCCTTTTGCGGTTGGTTGTTTTTGTTAGCAGGAACAGCTTGGTATACTACTGATGATCCTTTGAGAGTTCCAGGAACTTTTATGCCTGTTGGGGCAGTAATAACGGGCTTTTTAGTAAGCGTCTTTGCCTTGGGAAATCAGGAAAGTGGATTAACATCTAATACCATAGTTATTTGGCCGACTATAGCGGCTATCGTTACAGCCATACCTAACTTCTTTGAAGGCACAGGTGGAAGATCCGCAAAGGCAAAACTTCCTAAATTACAAGATCGTCAAAAAGTTGTAGTTTTATTAGCTTGGTGTATGCTAATTAGTTGTTGGCTTCAGTTTTACTTCGTTATAGATCAATGGTTAAAAGAATATCCTAGTTTACGAGCAGACAATTTTAATAAAAGTGCTTTTGTCATTAGATTAGAACCACCAACAAAAAAGCCAAAAACTGGTGATTTGATCTTAAATAAATTGCAACCCCTAGTTAATCAACAAATTGCCAACAAACCTTGGGCAGATGTAGAAAAATGGTTACTAGAAGCTAATCAGCAACTAGGCAACTTGGGGAGAAAAACGATTAATAGTAATTTGGGTAAATCTCAAGAAAGACTATTATGGCGAGTTGAACCCCGTGTAGTAAATATCAAGTCTGGATATAAGCTGGATATTTTGACAATTTGGGGCGGACCAAGTGCCAATTCTCGAGGATATTACTGGCAAAAATCTTGTCTAATTCAACCATCTAACTCTGGTAAACAAACAGATAATAAAAACACTGTTGCTCGTCTTACTTGCGACCGCACAAGTAAATTCATCATTGGTTCTCCACCACCACAACAATAAGGAAGGAATAAGGAATTACCATGAATGTAATTAGAACTTTTGTCATGGCGAAAAATGTGTTTCAGGAAGTGATCCGCGATCGCATCCTCTACATTATCGGTTTTTATGCAATCATCCTCGGTATTGCTTTCCGCGCAATTCCTGAATTTGCCAGTACCACATCTGATAAAATATTTTTAGACTTTGGTTTGGCAACCATGAACGTCATTGGTTTAATTGTGGCTATATTTATCGGCACAGGATTAGTTAACAAGGAAATTGAAAAACGGACTATCTTAGTATTAATTGCCAAACCCATCAGTCGGAGTGAATTTATTGCTAGTAAATATTTAGGATTATCAGCAGTTATAGCTGTCCTAATTAGCGCAATGACAATAATTTATTTAGGCTTCTTGCAATTTGGTAAAGTATCCTATCCAGTTATCAGTATTTTTTTGGCTACGCTATTCATATTTTTTCAATTATGTTTAATTACTGCCGTAGCCATTACTCTAGGAGTTTTTACCAGTTCTCTCATCGCTACAGCCCTAACATTTGCTGTGTATTTAATGGGGAATATTACTCAAGATTTAGTTGCATTGGGTAGATTAAGTCATAATCCTGGTATGGAACGCATTACCCAAGGTTTATATCTGATATTGCCCGATTTATCCAGATTAGATTTAAAAAATGATGCTGTTTATGCTTTACAAGCACTACCCGATACAATCACATTAATTGCCAATGCAGGTTATGGTTTACTTTACAGTTTTATGTTGTTAGCGATCGCTATTCTGATTTTCTTACGACGAGAATTTTAATTCTGAACTATGATTTGGGTGATTTATTTGATGAAGATGAAATGTCTGAACTATGATTTGGGTGATTTATTTGATGAAGATGAAATGTCTGAACTATGATTTGGGTGATTTATTTGATGAAGATGAAATGTCTGAACTATGATTTGGGTGATTTTTTTGATGAGGATGAAATGTCTGAACTGTGATTTGGGTGATTTTTTTGATGAAGATGAAATGTCTGAACTGTGATTTGGGTGATTTATTTGATGAAGATGAAATGTCTGAACTATGATTTGTGTGATTTATTTGATGAAGATGAAATGTCTGAACTGTGATTTGGGTGATTTTTTTGATGAAGATGAAATGTCTGAACTGTGATTTGTGTGATTTATTTGATGAAGATGAAATATCTGAACTATGATTTGGGTGATTTTTTTGATGAAGATGAAATGTCTGAACTATGATTTGGGTGATTTTTTTGATGAAGATGAAATGTCTGAACTGTGATTTGGGTGATTTTTTTGATGAAGATGATTAATCATCTTATAGTGGTATTAGTTTGAATGAAATACAGAATTTATCTTAAAAGCCTTAGATTAAGGAACTTTTACTTCTGACCTCTGTTATAACAAGTTAAATGTTCATCAGGTTCAATTTTGTTAAAATAATCATTATTTATGATTCAGAATCCCTTAATAAATACTCCAGCTAGTCTCATTTCTCCTGATATTTATAATTATCAAGTTTCATCTAATCAACCTTTGAAACTAGGGATTATGGCATCGGGAAATGGTAGTAATTTTGAAGTAATTGCCCAAGCTATTGCCGACGGTAAAATTAACGCCCAAATTCAAGTTTTAATTTACAACAATCCTGGAGCTAAGGCAGCAGTTAGGGCAGAAAATTGGGGTGTAGAAGCTGTATTGTTAAATCATCGTGACTATAAAAATCGGGAAAAATTTGATAGTCAGGTTGTCCAAATATTACAGCAGTATGATGTGGAATTCGTGATTATGGCGGGATGGATGCGATTAGTAACACAAGTTTTAATTGACGCTTTTCCTAATCGGATGATTAATATTCATCCCAGCTTATTACCAAGTTTTAAAGGAGTGCAAGCTGTAGAACAGGCTTTAGTTGCTAAAGTCAAAATCACTGGCTGTACTGTACATCTTGTTTCTTTAGAAGTTGACAGTGGCGAGATTTTAATCCAAGCTGCTGTTCCCGTACTACCAGATGATACATCAGAAACACTACACGCTAGAATTCAAGTACAAGAGCATCGGATTTTACCAATGGCGATTTCTTTGTTGAGTCAAAGGAAATAGACAACTGACAACTGACAACTGACAACTGACTAATGCTAGAATCCTGATTTAGAAATTTAGGATATTTTTATGCCAGTTGTGACTAATCCAATCAAGTTTGGTACAGATGGCTGGAGGGGTGTAATAGGTGAGGAGTTTACCTTTGAACGCCTGGCCTTAGTAGCAACCGTAGCAGCCAAAGTCTTACATAACACTTATTTTTCCGAAGTGGGTAGCCGGACGATTATTGTCGGTTATGACCGCCGATTTATGGCAGAAGAGTTTGCCCGTGTAGTTGCTAATGCCGTGACTGCAATGGGTTTTGATGTTCTGTTTAGCGAAACTTTTGCACCCACTCCAGCTTTTAGTTGGGCAGCTAAAGAACTCAAAGCTTTGGGGGCATTAGTTGTTACAGCTAGTCATAATCCTGGTACATATTTAGGATTAAAAGTTAAAAGTGCTTTTGGTGGTTCTGTACCGTCAGAAGTTACACAAGAGATAGAAGCCTTATTATCAGAAAAAGTTGCCCCAGCAGCGGCTCCAGGTAAGGAAAATACTTTTGATCCTTGGCCAAGTTATTGTCAAGCATTAGCGGCTAAAGTTGATATTGACAAAATTAAAGAAGTCATTAATTCTGGCAAGTTAACAATATTTGTGGATGTTATGCACGGGGCTGCGGCTGGGGGATTAGCACGATTATTAGGGTCACAAGTCAAGGAAATTAATAGCGACCGTGATCCTCTATTTGAAGGTGGTGCGCCTGAACCTTTACCAAAGTATCTTTCCCGGCTATTTACAGTCATGAAAGACCACAGGGAAACAAATAAAACTGGTTTAACTGTGGGTTTAGTATTTGATGGAGATTGCGATCGCATTGCGGCAGTAGATCAAGATGCTAATTTCTTCAGTTCTCAAATCTTGATTCCCATCTTAATTGACCATCTCACCCTCCGGCGGAACTTTCAGGGCGAAATCGTTAAAACTGTGAGTGGTTCGGACTTAATGCCCCGTGTAGCCGCATTACATAACCTTTCTATCCATGAAACGGCAGTAGGTTATAAATACATTGCTGACCGAATGTTAACTACACAGGTATTACTCGGTGGAGAAGAATCCGGTGGGATTGGTTATGGTAGCCATATTCCCGAACGCGATGCTTTATTATCGGCACTTTACGTATTAGAAGCTGTGGTTGAATCGGGTTTGGATTTAGGTGAATATTATCGCTATTTACAACAAAAAACTGGTTTTTCATCAGCCTATGATCGGATTGATTTACCTTTAGCGAATATGGAAGTCAGAGGGCGACTATTACAACAGTTACAGTCCCAACCTTTGACAGAAATTGCGGGTAAAGCGGTAATAGGTTGTCAAACAATTGATGGTTATAAATTCCGTTTGGCTGATCAAAGTTGGTTAATGATTAGATTTAGCGGCACTGAACCTGTTTTACGTCTTTATTGTGAAGCCGCAACAGTGGAAGAAGTTCATAAAACCCTAAATTGGGCAAAAAATTGGGCTGAATCCAATTAATTGACAATTGATAACTTTAATTCCCAGTCGGTTTTAACCGACTTTAACTATGAGACGGGGAATTTATTCCCCGGATAAATGGCTATTTTGTAAGATGTTATTTGGGTATTTTATCAGGTTTTGGTGATGGGTTGGGGACTTTATTGCGATTTATCTAGAAACGGGTTTCAATCAATTTCCTCTCTTAATTACTTTTTTTTCAATCACTAATTATGATGAATAGTTACTAGAAGACTGATGCAAATTTAACCCGACAATAAAGCGAAAATCTTTAACATTTAAAGTATATAAATCAATTTTATGAACTAATGCGGTTGAGGCAATGAAAGCATCAGGAATACTGAGTTTATGACTGAAAGAGTATGTTTCCATTAATTCAATAAATTGATCAGATACCGTAATATCCACAGGAAAAATATGAATTAATTGTAAATGTTTCTTAATTTTCTTCAATTCCACATTATTAATAGCACCATAATATAATTCAGCTTGAGTAATTGTACTAATTGCTAATTGATTTAGTCCCACAAAACGAAGCTCAGAGATAATCTGAAAATTGTTTTTATAGAATTCTATGAGAATATTTGTGTCACATAAAATCATTTAACTTCTTTTCTCCATGCTTCTTTACGAATGGACTCAGTAGTAATATTTCTAGTTTCCCAGAGTCCTGCTAAAGAAAAGAAATCTTCCTCATTATCAGATATAGTTGTCTTATCTTTTATTACTTCTACAGAGTTGACAAAATCTAAGGCAGAAATAATTGCTAATAGCATCTGTGCTTTTTCTTTATCGGCGACTTTAATGATTAGTTGTTCCATGGTTGCGCTATTGTGAAACAATTCTATCTAAATTGTACAATTATTTGGTTGTGTTGACAACTATTTGTTGTTAATCAATTTTCTCCCTTAATTGCTAGTTCATTTATCCAGGGAATAAATTCCCTGTCTAATAGCTCAAGTCGGTTGAAACCGACTAGTTTTTAAGATGTTGTTTGGGTATTTTATCAGGTTTTGGTGATGGATTGGGGAATTTGTGGCGATTTATTTACGAAGGGTTATAAATTAATTTCCTCGTCTTAATTCCCAGTCGGTTTTAACCGACTTTAACTATAAGACGGGGAATTTATTCCTCGGATAAATGACTTCCGCTATGAGACGATGAATTTATTCCCCGGATAAATGGCTAAATGAATGGCTGTTCTGGCTTTAACCCTACAAATGCAGAATAGATAGAAACGATTCATAAAATATCTCCATAAGATCCTAGACTAATTAAAAGAAGCTAGGATCTGAGAAGTTTATTGGTATTAACGCAACTGTGATAACAGGGTTTTCATCTTGGGAGTAGATAGCAATTTCTGAGTATCAGCAATCATTTTATTACCCCAAAGACTCTTTTTCAGAATGTTGGTATCGGCAAGGTTTTTGTCTGATTTTAATGCGGTTTCAGCTAACTGATAAGCCTGTTGTTGTTCGCCTTTATTATATAAAGCAACAGCAAGTGCTAACATAGGTTCGGCAAATTGATTGTTAATTTTTATAGCTTGTTGCCATTGTTTAATCGCTGTTTCTATGTCTCCCTGTTCATATTTTATGCAGCCTATATTGTTAATAGCTGCAACACTGTTGGCATCTTTAGCAACTGCTTGATTGTAATCAGATATTGCGGCTGTGTAGTTTTCTTTTTGATGATAAACAACTCCACGACCGGTGTAAGCATCAGCATAATCAGGATTAATTTTGATAGCATTGGTGTAATCAGCCAATGCTAAATCGAATTTTTTCTGCTCATAGTAAACAACCCCGCGATTGTAGTAAGCTTCAGCATAATTAGGATTAATAGCCTTGTTGTAATCAGCTAGGGCTAATTCCCATTTTTTCTGGTTAGCATAAACAAGCCCGCGAAAGTTGTAAGCTAAAGCATAATCAGGATTAATAGCAATAGCCTTGTTAAAATCAGCCAGGGCTAATTCCCATTTTTTCTGGATATAATAAACAATCCCGCGATTGTTGTAAGCTTGAGCAAAATCAGGATTAATAGCAATAGCCTTGTTGTAATCAGCTAGGGCTAATTCCCATTTTTTCTGGTTAGCATAAACAACAGCACGACGGTTATAAGCTTGAGCATAATTAGGATTAATAGCAATAGCCTTGTTAAAATCAGCCAGGGCTAATTCCCATTTTTTCTGGTCAACGTAAATATTCCCGCGATTGTTGTAAGCTTGAGCAAAATCAGGATTAATAGCAATAGCCTTGTTGTAATCAGCTAGGGCTAATTCCCATTTTTTCTGGTTAGCATAAACACCAGCACGACTGTTATAAGCTTGAGCATAATTAGGATTAATAGCAATAGCCTTGTTAAAATCAGCCAGGGCTAATTCCCATTTTTTCTGGTCAACGTAAATATTCCCGCGATTGTAGTAAGCTTGAGCAAAATCAGGATTAATAGCAATAGCCTTGTTATAATCAGCTAGGGCTAATTCCTCTTTTTTCTGGTTATAGTAAAGAATCCCGCGATTGTAGTAAGCTTGAGCAAAATCAGGATTAATAGCAATAGCCTTAGTCCAATCAGCTAGGGCTAATTCCTCTTTTTTCTGGTTATAGTAAAGAATCCCGCGATTGTAGTAAGCTTGAGCAAAATCAGGATTAATAGCAATAGCCTTGTTATAATCAGCTAGGGCTAATTCCCATTTTTTCTGCTTATCGTAAACAAGCCCACGGTTGAGGTAAGCATCAGCATTATCAGGATTAATAGCGATCGCCTTGTTAAAATCAGCCAGGGCTAATTCCCATTTTTTCTGGTCAACGTAAATATTCCCACGGTTGAGGTAAGCATCAGCATTATCAGGATTAATAGCGATCGCCTTGTTGAAATCAGCCAGGGCTAATTCCTCTTTTTTCTGGTTATAGTAAACAAGCCCACGACGGTTGTAAGTATCAACATCATCAGGATTAATAGCAATAGCTTTGTTGTAATCAGCTATGGCTAATTCCCATTTTTTCTGGATATAATAAACAGCACCACGAAAGTTGTAACCTAAAGCATCATCAGGATTAATAGCAATAGCTTTGTTGTAATCAGCCAGGGCTAATTCCCATTTTTTCTGGTAAACGTAAACAAGCCCACGAAAGTTGTAAGCTAAATAATTATCAGGGTTAATTTCAACCGCTTTATTCAAATCATTACTTGCTAAAGCCCATTTTTCTTGGACACTGTATATCAATCCCCTCACAATGTAACCGTAACTATGATAAGGACTGAATTTAATCTGTTCATTTATTACTACCTCTGCTTCTGTATACCTTTTTAGAACTGTTAAGAATAGCGCCCTCATCATAAATAGCGAAGGTCTTTTTGGTTGGAGTTGAAACGCTTTATTTACTGCTACTAATCCTTTATCGAATTGCTGAATTTTCATATAAGCTATACCTAGAGATTCCCAAGCTGGAACAAAATCAGGCTGATATTTCACTGCTTGATCAAATGCAGCTATAGCCTCTGGATATTTTTTACTCCTATCTAATGCTAAACCCTTACCATAATAAGCTAGGTAAATAAACTTTGGTTTCTGCTTAATAGCTTCCTCAAAAGCCTGTATTGCTTCTGAATAACGACGTAACCGCCAAAGTTGATTTCCTCTTTCTAGCCATTGACCGGCGGTAGTATTTCTTTTGTCAACATCTACTGACAATATTGCTGTTTGAATAGAATCAGCCTTTTGTTTATTTAGTTCTGGTGGTGGGGTCGTTTCTACTTTTTGTGCTTGGGTATTCAGTCGGGTTGCTATTGCTAAGAAGGTACTCACAGGAATACCTAAACTATTACCTAATTGGATTGTCCCTCCACTACTACTATTATTATCAATAACAGCTTCTCCCTCAGTTCTGCCATGAATACCAATTACCCGCCCTTGGGAGTCCAATACTGGTCCCCCACTCATGCCCCCAAAGGTGATACTACTATAAAGTAATTCATATCCTCCTGTTAAGAAAATTGAGCTTTGTGATGTACCAAAACTATTATTTTTAAAGTCTGATTGGGTAGTTACTAATAGTCCTGTTTCTTTACTATAAATCCGTCCCAATGTGAACCGCCAAGGTGATTTATCTCCTAATTTGGGATACCCAGCCGTAAACATATATTCAAAATCTTTCGTGGGATACTTTGCCAAAGTTGCAACTTGATAATTTTCCTGACTTCTAAATTTAACTACCGCCAAATCTACCCCTTCTTCTAATTTAATACTGCTTTTCTCCACAGCATATTGTTTACCATTTGCGGCGAGGATTTGATAATTAAATCCTCCACAGGGTTTTGTAGCATCTTCCCTTTCACAGAGAACATGAGCCGCAGTTAAAACAGTGTAAATATCCCCTTCCTTAGCAATAATTACCCCTGAACCATTAGCCCCGCTACTGCTATCAATTCTGACAGTAATTTGTTTCGCTTTTTGTTCTAAATCTCCTAACCATCCTGTTAATGGTGGGTCTGGTACTATCGGTGGAGTTTCTGGGAAAGGTAAAGCATAAGCAGTAAGAATATCTGGTTTTACTTGAGCTAAAACAGTTGTGATAGGTATTCCCCAACTCAGTTTTCGCAGTTCTTTAATTTCTGTATCTGTGGGGCGTTTTCCGTCTGCATAAACATAGCCAGAATTTAACACAGGATAAGCACTTTTACCATTAATTCCCAGGAGATAGCCTCGACTATCAATAATTGCACCGCCACTCATTCCCTGTTCAATATCGCTGCTATAGCCAATTTCATATCCTTCTTTTAAACTTGGTTGATAAATTATTCGTTGTACTTTTCCAGTTTTAAAAGCTATTTCACCTTTGCTGCTAGAATATCCGGCGGCTAAAACTTCTGTATCTTTATTAATATCGAAACTAGCAATTTCTGGAGGTAGACAATATATTTGATTAGAGGTGAATTGCAAGACGGCTAAATCTAAGTTACCAAAATTAGTATTAGGAAGAATTTGGGCTGAATAGGTTTTACCGTCAGGTGTTTTAACTTGCATTTTATTAACTCCCAGAAGTACATGAGAGTTGGTTACAACTAAATAAGAGTTTCCCTTTTTAGCAAACATTGTTCCTGAACCACCGTTATTATCACCAATTACTCTCACTGTAATTTGTTTAGCAATATTTTGGAGTTGTTGTGGTGAATATTCTCCAGTCTCACCGTTTTCTGGTTCTATGTTGCAGGTGGCTGGAGTAATTGTTTGAGCCAAAAAATGAGGAGGATTTGCTAATGTCAATGAAGGGAAAGATAGGAATAATAAGGAGGAAATGATAGCAACTTTACGGTTCATGGTATTTGTTGATTGGTAGATGATTTGTAGTTATTAATTTAGCCATTTATTTAGCCGTTCATTTAGCCAGGGAATAAATTCCCTGTCTGATAGCTAAAGTCGGTTAAAACCGACTAATTTGTAAGATGTTGGTTGGGTATTTTATCAGGTTTTAGTGATGAATTGGAGAATTGGTGGAGGTTTATATACGAACAGTTATAAATCAATTCTCTCCCCTGAATTCCCAGTCGGTTTCAACCGACTTTAGCTATAAGACGGGGAATTTATTCCCCGGCTAAATGACTAATTGACTCGTTCCCAGACTCCGGCTGGGAATGCAATTTTGAGGCTCTGTCTCAAGTATAGTAGAAGCAGAACCAGAGAAAAAAATGTGTAGAAAACGAAATAGCAGGGCTATTTTATTCGCCTATTTCCTAACATTGACAACGGGTGCATTCTGCAAATAATTACCCACATTGAAATAGGTTTTACCTCCTGTACTTTGTAGAATTTCTTTTGAACTTGTCCCCACGGCTATATTAACAAGTTGTTTTAAAACTAATTCAGGATCACTACCATTTTTTAGGGTAAACAATTGATTGCTTCCATTGCAAGTTTCTTGATTAGTTTTCGCAACACAAATCACAGGAAAACCTTTGTTTTTACCAGTTGTTAGGTAATTCAAAAGGCCTGCTTCATGAAATTTTTGAAACTTCTCAGAGACGACTTGACAACGTTTTTGAGGACTCCATTGCGGAAAAGCTTCAGATTTCCAACCAATAAACCGGACATGAGCTTGACGTTCGGGAATCCAAGCAACTGTAGCCGGAATTTTTTCACCACTGGCTGAATCAAATACTTCCTGACAGAAGAAAGTCGGTTGATTTGCAGAAGAATTATCTTGACTAAAGCCAGGAAATGTGCTGACGCTCAATGTTAAAGCTGTTAATCCCAATGCGGTGCAGAATGATTGTAATTTCATGATTTTTGAGTCCTTGATTAAAAAATTGATATTGATTGTCAAAATGTAGGTTGGGTAGAGCGATAGCGAAACCCAACAAAGTTCTAACTGCGTTGTTTACAAATGTTGGGTTTCCTTCGTCAACCCAACCTACTGTTGGACAGTTGCGCGTAAGCTATAATTACCAGTTTCCCCCCTTTGTGAAGATTTAGCAACTATCAAATAAATGCCATCTGCTGGTAAAGTGGTGACAATTTCAGCATTAAAATTACCTGCTCCTTTGTCATCATTTTCAGCAATTTTTTCTAACTCTTTTCCATTAGCAGATTCTATCACTTGAGACAAAGTTAAAAATGGATTAATCTTCTGACTATTCATCTCAATTACAACTTTTTGACCTGCTTGACCTGAAAATATATAACCATCAGGACTGCCATTTAAACTACCATTAATTACCTGACCATCAAGTGCAATAGTTTCTACAGATTTTTCTTTTGGTTTATCTAAAGTTGATACGGGAGAGACTTTTTGTTTTCGGATATCTGCTAAAAAAGATTCGACTTTTTTTCCTGGTTGAGAAAGGTTAATACCAGTTCCACCGTTTACATAACCAACAAAGTTACCTTCAGGACCGACAACTTCAGATTTTCCTCCCCAGGTATTCACACCAATAACTTCTCCTTTAGTGTTTAATAAAGGTCCTCCAGAGTTTCCAGGATTCAAAGTTGCAGTATGTTGAATAATTCCATCTGGACGAATGCGGCTAATATTTCCTTGAGTGCAGGTATCACGGTTATCAGCCTCAAGTGGACTACCAATAGCAAATACTCGATAACCCACTTTTGCTGTCCCAGGACGAGCTAAATTCAGATGTGGTAAATTTTTGCGATTTTGGATTTTTAAGGCTGCTAAATCCACGCCACCCCTCGCAAAACCTATCACATCTGCGGGTACTTGCTTACCATCCCGAAACACCACAGTGACAACGCTAGGACCACCATCAACCACATGAGCGTTGGTAATAATTAAACCATCCTGACTGACCAAAAATCCGCTACCATGTCCATTCCCATTTTTAACTGTGACAACAGCAGCACTCCCTTTGGTGCAAGTTCGATTCGCTTCTTCCTCAGCCGTTAATGCTAAAACCTGATTATTGCTAGTCACACCCGTGAGGGTACATATAGAAAACAGCGTTAAAATACCATATCGGTACGATAGATGCTTCATATTAGTTGTGTTCCCTGGTAACTTTACACCCAATCCAATGCTGTATATATTTCAAGCGTAGCATTGCTTGTGACAGCAGCTTAGTGATTAGACGTAAGTAGCAAATATTTTGTTTCTATGGAAATCCAGTAGCTATTTATTTCGAGGATTTTTCGGCTCAAATTTCAAATATGTTCCTCCCAATCCTTCTACAATTATCCTTGTATTAGCAGTCATCATTTTTTGATAGGTTTCTCCGTCACTTCCTGGTTCACCTAGTCCGTTAATATAAAGTGGTCTTTGAGAAACCTTTACTTTCGCTGCTGTCGCTACAGGTGCGAGTAAATTAGAATTGGTATTTGTATCTGCAAAAATTGTTGGTACTTGAGCTTTTTGAATATCTCTAGCCAAATTTTCGACTTTTGTATCTGTCAATTTTCCTATATTTTTGACATTACCTAAATTGACTGAATAGGCAATATCATAAGCTTTGACATAATAAATCATTGCTGAATTTGTTGTCACTAAGTTTCGATTTTTATCGGGAATACTAGCTAATCTGCTTTTAATCCAACTATTGATTTGATTGATTTCTTTAGTTACTTTTTTGGTATTTTTATTATAGATATTTTTATTTTCTGGTGCTAATTTAACTAAACTACTATTAATTATTTCTACCATTTTGATAGTATTAATAGGATTATGCCAAACATGAGGTTCAATAATTTGCTTACCATTTTTTCTGATTTGGATGGAATTTACACCCATAGTTTTAGCAACGGCAATTCTTAATTTAGGTTTTTTAATCTCTTCAATAATTTTAATTAAACCTGGTTCAAAATTATAACCATGATATAATACTAAATTAGCATTTTTAATGGCTTGATTATCTTCTGGAATGGGTTTATAATTTATAGGATTTATCCCAGGAGGAATTAAACAAATCAGATTAATTGTATCTCCAGCAACTTGTTTTGTTAAATCGCAAATTACGCTATTAGTTGCTACTACTAAGGGTAAATTATTATTAATATTCCTATTGGTGGTATTAGTAGTTTTATTCCCACATCCAAACAAACCCAATATTAAACCTAAAATAGTAGTTTTTAATAAATGTGTAGATAGTTTTTTCTCTAACATAATGTATTGTAATTTTTAAATATATTAAAAACTCCAGAATTTAAACTTTTTAATTTTGAGGCGGTTAGAAACCGCAACTACACAAACAAAGTCCACCTGCGTGGACTAAGAAAAACTACTTATTCTTAACCCACGGAGGTGGGTTTTGTCTGTATAGTCGTGACTTCCAGTCGCCAGATTTGCTTTTTAATTTTGAGGCGGTTAGAAACCGCAACTACACAAACAAAGTCCACCTGCGTGGACTAAGAAAAACTACTTGTTCTTAACCCACGGAGGTGGGTTTTGTCTGTGTAGTCGTGACTTCCAGTCGCCAGATTTGCTTTTAAAAAATTTATTATTCTAATTTAGAAAATCCCAGCCATAGGTAACTTACCTTGTAATTTATGTAGATTAGCTTGAACGCAATTAGTGCAACTGCAACCAGTTTGTTCTATCACAGAATGTGTAATGCTATTTATTTGCGGTGTAGCTATATCACGATTTGCTTGAGTAGATGTCACCACAATCATTTGTACAGCTGGTGTAGCTTTCAATCTGGAAGCCTGTGCTGGGTTAACTACCAATAACAGAGATGCTAAAAACACAGGAAAAGCAAGCAAAATCAGTTTGACTATTTTCATAATGTTAGTTGTTAGAGGATTTTCCTACCAGTTAATACTTCTCGCACTTCTAGCATGGCTGAATAGGTGGGGAGAATGTGTAAGGTTTCATTCGCTGGTGTATGCTCTAGAGCAGTAGCGATCGCTTGCTGCAAATTTGACTCTACAATCAGATTGATGTCACTGTCCAGAGACTCCTGACTATAACGTAGACGTAAAGCCATATCATACACGCGATCGCCACTGACAATCAACGTTCCACCCCGTGCTACCAACTTTTCTGTATCCACATCCCAAATCCATGATACGTCAGTACCATCTGGGGTTCTATCATTCAACACCAATAAAGTAGTTTTATCGGTACTTTGAGTGACGACGCGAATAGTTTCATTTGTTCCTACAGGGTTTTTTGATAATAAAATTCTTACCCGTTTACCATCAATTACCAAATCTTCTGCACGACCAAAAGCAGCTTGGAAATTATTAATTCCATCTCTAATACTAACTTCATCAACTCCTAATTCTTTTGCTGCTGTGGCTGCGGCTAAAGTATTATATTTGTTGTACAAACCCACAAGAATTTGTGACCATTCCTGGCTTAATAATGCGGGTTGACTTTTAGTAAAACCACAACTAGGACAAGTAAAATCTCCCAAATGGGACAAATAAACCCCTTGATAATCTAAAGCATGACCACAGCTAGGACAATAAATAGAATCCACAGCATGAGGAATAGCTTCTAAATAATTTTCAGGTTCATTTAAACCAAAGAATAAAACCTTTTGGGGTAACTGTTGACCCAAATAGGATAAAGTCGGATCATCAGCATTGGGAATAACTACAGTTGTTGCGGGTAAAGTAGCAATCACCTTAGTCCACCGCTTACTAATACTATCCACTTCCCCATATCTATCCAACTGGTCACGGAACAGATTTAAACAAAGAATAATTCGAGGTTGTAGCGGTTTTAAAACCTTGGGAACTATATTTTCATCAACTTCCAAAATTGCATAATCTACATTCAGGTTTCCTAACAGATTCGCATTATCTATCAAAGCCGTTGCTAACCCATTTTCCAGATTTGCACCTGTAGAATTATGGGCAACACGGAAACCCTGCCGTTCTAAAATAGTGGATAATAGTAAAGCAGTAGTCGTCTTCCCATTCGTCCCCGCAATGAGAATTACCCCATTCTGCACTTGCTGACTCAATAACTCCAAAATTCGCGGTTCTATCCGTCGCGCAATTGCACCTGGTAAGACACTAGCAGCACCAAGACGCAGTGACCTCACCACAAAGGTGACACTTTTTGCCATTGATACTGCAAAACCCAAGCGGAGTCTATCTATAACTTTTATTTTCTTAGCCACAGTCATGATTTATGAATAACCTATAATTGCAAAAAGAATTTCAACCTGCAAGTTTAACTAATTAGAGAAGATAGCATCAAAAAGACATCTCTAGTGGAGAAGTTACATGAAAAGTCTCCACATTATTCACTAAAAAATAATTTTTTCCAGAAACTACCATGTAAAGGGTATCTTAAAAAATAGTGCGTGCGCGTGATTATTATCCAACCAGTTAACATCAGTTCAGCACAAACTTAGGAAAAATAGTAGCAAAGACAAGGTTTCTGTTAATGAATAACATAAAGTGGCTTTTTTTACAAACTCAAATAATTACTAATGGTCGCCGGTTAGTGGCGAAATGCTTAGTGCTGCTTGTTTGCCTATTCTTAATTACTATGCAGCCAGCATTAGCAGGTATTAAAGATGACAGATATGATGGCAATATTTTTGTAATTTATGCTGGTAATGGTTCCCTAGTTCCTTCTAAAGAAACATTAGCGCAGACATTAGCAGAACATAAACCAGTAATAATGACATTCTACACTGATGATAGTAGCGATTGCAAACAATATGCGCCGGTTGTTTCGGAGATGCAAGCATTCTATGGCCGCGCAACAGAAATCATTCCTATCAGCGTTGATACTATTTTAGCTGACAAAACCACCTATCAACCCACAGAACCAGGATATTATTATGGAGGAAGTGTTCCTCAAGTTGTGATTTTTGACCAATCAGGTAAGGTAGTTTTCAATAAAAAAGGTCAAGTACCTTTTGAGGAAATAGACAACAAATTGAGAGAAGTATTTGACTTATTACCGCGTACTGAGTCAGTTGAGTTAAAACGACGTTCTCCTAGAGAATTCAGTAGTCAGTTAGAAGATCAATAAACTTTCTTACTAGCCCGGAAATTAATTTCTGGGCTAATAGCCAAAAGTTACTTAAATATCATTGCTATAAAGGAAAATAGAATTATTATCTATGTTTGTATTAGGGTAGAGAGTAGTCACTTCTTCTGTTATATGGTAATAATATTTTTTTATAGGAAATTCAATAATTTGATTGCGTATTAAAATAGCCAAAAAATATTGAAATAAGGAAATACTTCGAGGAATTTGTGCAAATGATGTTGCTTGAATTTCTGTTTTAATAACATTAATAATTTTTTGAATTTCTTGGTTATTTATTTCCGGATCTCTAGCAGCTAAAAGACGATATAAATTATCACAAAAACGGTTCATATCTTTTGGTTTTAGTTCATCAGGAAGTTTATCTGTTTCAAACAAATTTTTAATCTCACGCGCTAATTTATTTTTGATTTTTATTTCAGGATAATCATTTTCTTTGATAATAGCAGAGGTTTGTTCAAACGCCAGAATTAGAGTATCCAGTTGTTCAACATTAGCTTTAATTTGTGCTGCTAAACGTAATCTTTTCCAATCAATCTCAGGACTTTTATATACTAAATCATGAGTTGAAACTGCCCAAGCGTGTTCAAAAGCACTTTTAACCTGAATTTCAAAGGTAATATTATAAATATTTAATTGATTGTTTAAATCTATGTTATCTTCTTTTTTTAGTTGAGTATAAATTCTTGTTGAGTCAAATTTAAAAGTATCAGGAGATTTTTTATGTTGTCCTCGTTTAATTATGCGTGGTTTAGGTTTAATCTCAAAAACATCTTGACAAAATGTTATCACGTCTTCTTCATGTAATAATGTCGGTATGATAATTGTGCAAGCAAATAAATCATCTAAATCTGACCAGCTTTTAAATCTGCCTGTTTCAATTTTCTCCGCTAGAGATTCAATACTTTTAATCCGTGACGAAAAAGCATATCCTTTGCTTTCACAGAAGTTTATTAAGGTGGATTTTACCCTTTCAGCAACTACTCTCACAAAAGGTAGATATTCATTATATTTGCGCTCTAATATAGAGGGATAGATCATATATTGAATTTTATAAATTAAAACTTCCCTGAATTACAGATTTCATAATTCTAATTCTAGTTTTTCTTGCACCTGAATCTGTAAATGATTGTTTAACCGCTTTATAATATTCGAGAGCGTTGATTTGATAATTATTTAAACTATCTATAGCTTGGTTTCTGATTTTTTCATCTTCTATTACTTCTAAAAATTTCTTGATTCTCTCTCCAATCTCTGCACTTGCATTAAGTGTATTTTCACGATTTAACTCAGCAACAGCGCCAAATAAAGAATAAAAATCGGCTTGATTTTTTAATCTAGTTTTGGATAAATTTATATCTTGTGAGAATTCTAATATTTCTTTAATGGATTCAATAGTATGACGAAATTCGTTTTCAACTTCTTCTTGAGATTCCCAATTAATATCTCTTTCACTAAATGATTTATCAAGATATTCTTGACTATAAGCCCTCACGCCTTCTTCTAGAAAAAGTAATAGTTGTGCAACTATTTCTACATCTTTCATTTGCTTTTTTGTTCTTTGATCAATATTCGGAAAATTGCCCCCTAAATATTCAAACATCCATATAGTTAAATCTTCTACAGCAGTAATAAAAACTCCATTAAACTTGGCATGGCGAAGTTCTTGAGAAGTCAGCTTAATTATATTGCGATTAATCCGGTCAAATATATTACCAATAATTTTCTCATCAGATGATGGTAAATATTCAATAGCGAACTGATATTTCCAGAAATTCTGTTTAGCTTCAATATCTAAATCCTTGAAATATTTACCACGCAATCTTGCAATTGTAGCTTTTTCATATACAGGAAATTCATTATTAGCGAATTCAAATAAAGTAGATAATCTCTGCTTGCCATCAACTATACTAATTTTAGATACTCCTTCAGGTGTAATCTCTTGATATATAAATATGGCAGGTGCAGGATAACCATTAAGCACTGTGTCAATAAAGTAGTCTTTATAATCTTGATTCCAAACACTACGTCTTTGATAAGGTGGATCAAGTTCAATGAGTTTTCTTGTATGGAGATCCCAAAACCAAGAAATAGTTTGAAAATTAATTGTCCTGTTCATAGGCTTATTTAATAAAAAATTTGGATATTAAAATCATTATATAATTATATCATTAGAAGTTATAGTACACTGCTTGTAGTGCTGACAACTTCTCCAACCTAGCGGAAAGTCCTGCATCATAGCTGTAAAACTTAATCAGGGGTGTTACCCTAATGATTAAAGTTGGTTGCAAGAATATTCATCTAATCACTAACTTTCTCCGTAAGACACTAGGCAACAGCGAGTATCAATGTTTAAAAAACTACAGAAAACACAAATTTATCTCCTTGCTGGTGCTGGACTATGTGCCTTTTTAGCTGGGGCAATGGTATCAGCGCCCCAAGCCGGCAAAACTCTCAGTCAATGGCTGAACATGAGTCAGAGTAAGCCAGAAAAACTATCTGAGACTACCAAACTTAAGTCAGTTGTCTTTTCTCTATTGTCTCAATCCGTACCAGAAAGATTAACAAAACTCACAGAAATTGCCCAAACAGGTAGTTCCCCAGATCGGGAACGCGCTCGTTATCTGTTGGCTAGTGATTACGTGGAAACTTCTCAAGGGAAAAAAGCACTGAGTTTATTGACAGGACTAGAAAAAGACTATCCTGTTTTAGCACCTTATATTTTACTTAAACAAGCCCAGGCTCATGATATTTTGGGCGAAGATAAGCCAGCTTCCGATTTGCGCCGAAAAGTGCTAAAGGAATATGCAAAAGAGGCAGCCGTAGTTAAGGCTATATATGCGATCGCTCAACCAAAATTATCTGATCAAGCGATCGCTCAATTTCCCTCTCATCCCCTCACTTGGGAAATTATCCGCAAACGCTTAAAAGACAATCCTAATCAACCCAAATTACAATTAATCTTAGCTGAATACGCCGCTGATGAGCCGGGAATTGTGGGGATATTAGATCAGTTGGTGAAACAGCCACAACTCAAACCCGCAGATTGGGAAATCATTGGTTCAGCTTACTGGAATAATAATGAATTTACGAAGGCTAAAAATGCTTATATTCAAGCCCCAAAAACAGCCACTAGCCTCTATCGCATCGCCAGAGGATTACAATTAAATAAAGAACAAGATCAAGCTATTGCAGTTTATAAACAACTACTACAAAAGTTTCCCACGGCCAAAGAAACCGGTACAGCCCTATCAAGATTGTCTGATATTGCTAAAGGCAAAGATTCTATTCTCTATCTTGATCAAATAATTAATAAATTTCCCGATCAAGCCCCTCAAGCATTAGTAAAAAAAGCCAATCTGCTAGAATCTCTTAAAGATAATCAGTCAGCTAGTACAACATGGAAATTATTATTAGGTAAATATAGCAGCACCGATGAAGCTGCGGAATTTCGTTGGAAAATTGCCCAAACTAAAGCTAAAAACAATGACTATTTAGGAGCATGGCAATGGGCGCAACCAATTACTATTAATAATAAAACCAGTATTTTAGCCCCTAGAGCCGGATTTTGGGTAGGCAAATGGGCAACAACACTCGGCAAACAACAGGAAGCTATTACTGCTTATAAGTCTGTAATTAGTGAATTTCCTCAGTCTTATTATGCTTGGCGTTCTGCGAGTATTTTGGGTTTAAATGTGGGGGATTTTAACAATCTGCGCGTGATGAATCCGACAATTATCCCTCCCCAACGTCCTGTTCCTCCAGCAGGTTCTGAGACTTTCCATGAATTGTATTTACTGGGACAAGATCGTGATGCTTGGTTGCAATGGGAAACAGAATTTAAAAATAAAAATCAGCCCAGTGTCACTGAACAATTTACCGAAGGATTAATGAGGTTGACAAAGGGTGAATATCTGATTGGAATTGACAAAATTGCTAAATTAGAAAACAGAGAAACACCAGCAGAAAAAGCTGAATATCAAGCTTTAAGTCAACAAAGTATTTATTGGCAAGCCCGTTATCCTTTTCCTTATTTTAAAGAAATTGAAAAATGGTCTACTTCCCGTCAACTCAATCCCCTATTAGTTACAGCTTTAATGCGGCAAGAATCCCGCTTTCAGGCGAAAATTAAATCCCCCGTTGGGGCAACTGGTTTAATGCAGGTTATGCCCAGTACAGGAGCATGGATAACCCCACAAATCGGTGTAGACTTTAAAAAAATCAATCTAGAAAATCCCAACGATAACATTATGTTAGGGACTTGGTATTTAGATTATACCCATCAACAATATGGCAATAATTCCATGTTAGCGATCGCTAGTTATAATGCCGGACCTGGTAACGTTGCTAAATGGCTGCAAACCATCCCTAAAAAAGATCCAGATGAATTTGTGGAAGAAATTCCCTTTGATGAAACTAAAAATTATGTTCGGCAAGTTTTCGGAAACTACTGGAATTATCTGCGACTTTATAACCCAGAAGTTTCTGCCATAGTCACCAAATACTCAGAAACACACCCCAAATTACCACCTAATTAATACTATGATTGCCACTCCCAACTATAACTATCTTTCCCCCGCAGAATATCTCCAATGGGAGGAAACCAGCCCTATCAAACATGAATACAGAGACGGAGAAGTATACGCAATGGCAGGGGCTAGTAATACTCATGTCATTATTACCCTCAATATTGCTTCTATGCTGAGAAATCATCTGCGTGGTAGTGGATGTCAAGCTTACATTGCCGATACTAAAGCAGACATTGAATCAATTAACACCTATTATTATCCTGATGTCATAGTCAGTTGCGACGAAAAAGATAAGGCTTTTCATAACTTTTTGCGTTATCCCTGTTTAATTATTGAAGTGTTATCTCCCAGCACAGAAGCTTTTGATAGAGGTGATAAATTTGCTGATTATCGTCACTTAGAATCACTTCAGGAATATGTATTAGTAAGTCAAACCCGGATAAATGTCGAAATTTTCCGGCGTAATTCCGAGGGACAATGGGTATTTGATAGTTATGGACAAGGGGAAAATGTGCATTTAGCAAGTGTAGATTTTCGCTGTCCCACAGAAAATGTATATGAAGATGTGAGTTTTGAATCTCCTGCTGTAGAAAATTGACTCAATTCCTTCTTCCTCCTTGGTTCTGACTCAGTGACTCCTCAAGAGGGGCAACCACAGGGGGATTGCCCCTACTAAATTTCAACTATAAAAATTGCCCCAGTTGGATAATTTTCTTCTACCGTAATACATCCTCCATGAGCTTCGACAACCATTTTACAGAAAGCCAAACCTAAGCCAATTTGATATGCACCTGTAATAAGATTGCCTACTTCATATTTGGCAAAAATCACTTCTCTTAATTCTTGTTTTACACCTGAACCTGAATCAGCAATTTGGATAATGAATTTTCCTGATGATGTGTAATCAGCAACAAAAGAAATCTGACTTTTTCCTGGGGTGAATTTAATCGCATTAGAAAGTAAATTATCAATGACTCTTCGGAAAAGATGGGGATCTAAACTGGCTGTAATTCCAGATTGTGGTAGTTTAGTAATTAGTTCTAGATTTTTTTTAGTTATGGTGAGTTCAATATCAGCAATCGCAGCCGAACAGATATCAAAAATATTAGTATCTGTACGTTGAAGCGTGATCTTACCCGAATCTAATTTTGCCATGATTAGTAAACTATCAATCATGGATTGTAATTTTCGGACATTAGTGATAATTTGACTGGTTTTTTTTTCCTGACGTTCTTGTGAATATTCTGCAACTTGTAAAATTTCCGCAGACATAATGATAGCTGCCAGGGGATTTCGCAAATCATGAACTATCATATTAGACAGGTCTTCCCGTAAATATAAAATTTCTTGTAAAGCATCATATTGTTGTTTAATTCTGAGCATAGAACGCGTCCGCAAACGTAATTCTAATCCATTAATGGGTTTAGTGATAAAATCATCAGCACCTGCTAATAAACATTGGGATAAATCTTCTTTACTGGCAAGGGCTGTCACCATAATTATGGAAATATGTTTCCAATGAGGATTAGACTTAAATTTTTGACAAAATTCGATCCCATTCATTTCTGGCATCATCACATCTAATAAAATTACATCCGGTTGGAAATAATCTAAAAGTTCTAGAGCTTGTTGTGCATTGTTAACATAGCTTAATTCATAACCTTGATTATCTAATAAGGTCTCAATCACATCAAAATTATTAGGTTCATCATCAATAATTAAAATTTTAGGAAGCATAGGTATAAGTAGGTGAACATAAAAATTTAAAGGTATGTAAAGAAAAGTAAAATCTCCCAAAACCTCTTCACTCTTGCCTCTTGCATGAGTGCCTCTTGCCTGGCCATAACGACAATTTTCAATGCTAACCTACTTATATAAAAATTAGTGTTAATTTAGTAAGGTTTGAATTTTATCAAGAAGAATTTTCAAAAGGATTATAGAAGAAGATTTTTTGTAAACCCGCTCGCTGATTTCTGAAGCTGCACCGATAATTTGTTTGGGGAGGTTGTTACTATCCCGATTAAATACAGTATCGTGACTCAGAAACCAATGCCAATTACCAAAGCGATCGCAGGTTAATACTTTCCTTACCTCGGTAGCCAAAGAATTGAGGATTTCTTCTAAGTCTAAGGAAGTACGAATCCGGTTAGCTATAGCACTGACTAAACGTTCCCGTTCTGTCTTTGCTTGTAATTCTCCTGTACGTTTTTTAACTTCTGCTTCTAGTTCAATATTACGGTTTTGCAATAACTCCAATTTTTCTGGTTTAGTTTACGGTACTTTTGGGGTTATCTCTCTGATATGCGGGGGAATTTTAGGTGGTTTATTAATTGCTAAGTTTGGACTAAAAAACTGTATTATCTTTCATATCTCATTGTCGTTTGTTTCTCAAGATTTGATGTCTTAACCCACATTCAGCACTTCATTTTATAACATAAATAAATCTGTTTTATCCGTTCTGATTCCTGCTTTAATTTTTAATTGCTCACCGCATTTTTTACAAAATCCGGCATCTGTATCATGAAACGCTAAACCGCACCCTTGACAAACAGTTTCTACTTGATTTGCAGTTTTTACCAATCGTCTAATTAAGTCACCAATCTGCCAAGGAATCAAAGCCACTCCTGTTAAAATCATCAATACTGTTAGTAAGCGACCTAATTCAGAAATTGGTGTCACATCACCAAATCCCACCGTTGTCATTGTCACGACTGAGAAATAAAAAGCATCTAAAAAAGTATCAAAACTCTCTGGATTAACAGGATGCTCAACTTGATAAATTAACCCAGAAAAAACAAAAACTATGGCAAATAAAGTAAATAATATTCTCGCAAAAATCACACCATCTTGATTGCTGATACTACCAATTAAAAACTTTTTGTCAATAAATCGCAGTAGACGTAAAATTCTAAACCATCTTAATAATCGAATAAAACTAATATCTACTAATCCGACAAAAGATGGCAAAATTGACATTAAATCAATAATTGCATAAAAACTCAGAATATATTTAATTCTATCTTTTGTACTCCATAGGCGGAGTAAATATTCCACCGCAAAAATTATTAATATACAATCATCTAATCCTCTTAATTCACAACGCGTATTTTGAGAAAGATCATAGGTTTCCGCCACAAAAATTCCCGAAGATACTAAAACCAATACAGCAATAGTTACACTAATTACCTTACCTACAGGAGTTTCTAGGTCTGTTAAGTAAAACTCTACTTTTTCTCGGTTTAGTACCATATTTTCCAGAATTAAAAATCAAAAAAAATGCTTACCCATGACCAATTACAAATTAAAACCTTAAACCAACGCCACCTTGTAAAGATACCGCTGTACCACCACTATTTCGATAGGCATCAAAGGCAATAATAGCATTACCAAAAATCACAGTATTACTATTAGGAATAACGTAATCAATCCCTGGTTGCAAAGCAAAGCTAATTTTATTACCTACAGGAGACGCTGTATCACCACTAGTTAAGACTAAACCAGCACCTAAATAAGCATCAGTTTGCCAGTTGAGAGGAAGGTCATAGGAAACAGTCGGGACTATGGCTGTTCCCTTACCAATCAAAGCTTGAGCGCGGAAAGAAATAGGTGTTTTTAGTAACTTGTAGCGAAAAGCCAGCACTCCACCTAATTGAGTACCACCTGTCAATCCCACCGTAGGAGCAAGACCAACATAGCTACCATAGGCTACTTGAGCTTGTACTGGTTGAGAGTTTACAGCTAAACTCAAAACTGTTCCCATGGACATCACCCCAAGCCAACATTGAAAATGCTTCATTACCCTACTTACTCCTCACACCATCTGATTTTAAGTGAATTTAAGCTAAATTCCCCATTAACCTATACCTGTCAAGCCAATTTTGGATTTGCGATTTTGGATTTTGGATTGACTCCACCCTCAAGTGTGGAGCTTGAGAATTTTAGATTGGCGTTAGCGAAGCGTACGCAGCGCAGCGGGTATTTTGGATTAATTCCGCCCTGAAGAGGCGGGGAACCTGTACCGAAAATTCTAGGGTCCAAAATCTAAAATCCAAAATCTAAAATTTTTCGGTCACCTGTTCCCTGTTCCCTGTTCCCTACTATACCCATTATGGACAACGAGAATGCTGTCCACCTTGAGTACAAATAAATGCCAATTGTTGAGGATCTAAATTTTTAGCTTTACTAAAATCTACTCCTTTGATTGAAGCATTTTGTGAACCAAGATCAGGTGTTTTCACAAATTGATCTGCGGGATTTTGTTTACCGACAAAGAGAATTGTGCCTTGAAAATCTGCTCCAGCAACATTTGCTCCCCGTAAATCAGCACGACTTAAATCAGCATTTCGCAAATTGGCGTTTTCTAAGTTAGCAGAGCGTAAATTAGTACCAGTAAGCCGAGTAGCACTTAAGTTGGCATTACTGAGATTAGCATAATCTAAATAGGATTCAGATAAATCTGCACCTTGCCAATCAGTTTTAGTTAAATTTGCGTAAGCTAATTGTGTACCAATGGCAGAAACACGGACTAAATGAGCAGCATACAAATTTGCTTCTGTTAAATTAGCATTGCTTAAATCTGCATTTGTCAGAATGGCATTTTCTAAAATTGCATTGCTTAAATCTGTACCTACTAACTGGGTACTGCTGAGATTAGCAGCAAATAAACGGGTGTAGGATAAGTTGGCTTTGTTAAGATTAGCCTGACTTAAATCACTACGACTCATGGAAACACGACTCAAATTGGCATTACTTAAGTTAGCTTGCTTTAACTGAGTGTTATTTAAATCTGCGATGACATCATCATAAGTATCCCAACGTCCATCTTCACCGACGCTGCGGAACCGACTACCTTGGAAATTAGCTTGGTTGAGATTTGCAGATTTCAAAACAATTCCTGATAAATCAATGTTGTTTAATACCAGGTTAAATAAGGGCTTTGCTCTAGATATTTGAGAACCTAATTGAGCGTTGCTCAAATCAATTTTGTTAATTTTGCCACTATAGATAGCCAGAATTTTATTAATTACCTGTTGAGTGAGAATTAACTGATTTTGTCTAATTTCCCAATTTGGACTTTTACCCATAGATCCTAGTTCTCTCGCTAGAAATTGATTCATGCGGTTTAATTCAGGGATAGCTTTAAAACCAGTATTAGTTAAAGCTTGTTGAATGGTATCTAGGGTTTTGGGGTCTGTTTCTTTGACTAGTAAGTCAATTAATAATTTGATGGATTGCTTATTATCAATACTACCCAAAGCTAAAATGGCTCTTTGCCGGTCTTCATTAGTCGCACTGTTGTTAGGATTCAGTGCTTTGATTAGTTCGATAAACTTTTCACTATTAGTTTGTTCGCTTCTTCGTTGGCTTTCTTGGGTTTGGATATATATTTGTGTACCAATTAACGTTGATAACACAGCAATCATGCTAGTCATCCCTACTAAAAACAGACTGAGATTAGGGTTATTTTTTGGGGAAGGACTGGGACTAGATTGTTGAGTTGAGGCACTATCTACATCAACTTCGTTTATTGTTGACTGCTCCCCAGGATGAGTAACAGTGCTTGTTACATCTATTGTGTATGTCCCTGCTAGTTGATCATGGAAAGAGCGGCGCTGCTTTTGCACAGGCCAGCCCTTTGATTCTGCTAGAATCATTAACATCGTCAAAGATGTAAACAGAGCTAAGTTGGGGAAAACAAAGCTGTAACGCCAGAGCAAATAAGCTGCGGAAATTGGTACAGTCCAACGCCCTAATCCTTCTCTAACTATCACTGTGCCTAAACCTGGGGCTGTTCCGGCTGCGTTAACTACTCGCACACCAAACCAACGTTTGGGGATGGTACTACCAGTTTTACCTAATAAATACAATTGCCACGCAGAGAGTCCTGTGGGTAATAATAGGGCTAATGTCCACAAGATATTCGTCGGCCAAGCAACGTTGCGAATACCATAACTGACAGGTAATGCTAAGGGTCTGGCGATCGCTTTTTCTGTGATTACTAACACAGGATTAAGAGGAACTCGCCGGAGATCACTACGAGAATTTACATATACGCCCAAAGCATAAGGAACTAACCCACTGGCAACAAAGAGTGTTATTTCCACCGTCCAAGCCACAAAACGCCTGGTTGCTAATGGCGTAATTTTGGCTTTTTTCGGTTCTTTGGAGCGGCTAGACTGACTACTACTTTTGCCGATCATTGGATTCGCCATTAAATAATTACCTGTGATTTTTTTTTCGCCACTGTTGGCATGATTAAAATATGCTATTGCTTATTTTGCTTGTCCATTAGCAATAAAAAATTTGTATCCAACATACACTAACCCTGCCAAAACCGCCAGACTAATGACAGCAGCAACTAGAGCAAATACTGTTTGCAGCACCCAAACAGTTAACAGCATGACTATACCTGTAACTGCCAGCTTTTTAATTATTGATAAACTATTAAACCAATTTCTGGATCGTTCTAGATATAAATTCCATTGAGAAAACCTGGTTGCAGGTATCTGTGCTTCTGGTTGAGGAGCATTAACACGAGCAGATTTGATTTTTGCTGCTAGATTTTGGAGACGACGTTGCAAATCTTCTTCTGGTTGGGAGTTCATAAATCTTTATTCATCTTTTAGCGATCGTAAACAAGGACATTTTTGCAAAAAACTGGCTGCTTTTTCATCAGCATCTGGATTATTAATATGTACTGGTGTTGGTTGAATAATCCCGTTAAATAAATCATAAGAACTTCCGGCAAGTGGGAAACTCAGTCACAAAGCGTGCTGAGAGGGAAACGACACGAGCGGTAATAAAGGCATTGAATCTTTTTAATTTGAGTAACTATAGCCGTCTTTTTTATGGACACAAATACAGTTTTTATGCCCGATGCCTTGAACTAACTTGTTCTTAGTAGAAATATTGAAACTTCCTGTAGTTCTGACAGCGACTCTCCCTAGATACTTACCAATTTTCTTGCCTGTTTTGACAATAGCTTTGACAATATCCCCAGTTTGAAACCCTTGAACAAATTTGAATCTAGGAACATAGCGTTTTGGAAAGCCATATTTATCTGTACGACATGATTGTCTACTACCATGCCCATTGGCAGTTATCAGTAACGGTTTGATATTTTTGATTATTAGTTTGGGCGTTGATTTGCCGACACAGGCTGCATCTAGCCAATGTGTTTTATCAATATTCTGTTGACTTCTATTGAATTTTGTTAACCCTCCAGAGCCAGTTTCTACTGGCAAGCCAGTGGCTTTCAAAGCTTCGAGCAACGCAAATCTAGTTGTATTAACTGCTGCTGCATCGGCTAATGGTCTTTTGGCTTGTTTCAAGATTTTTTCTAGTCTGTTGGTGTCTTTTTTAAGAAAATCTTTGATATCTTTAGTCCCTTTTTTGACATTGCATTTTTCACAGCTTAATGTCAAATTTGTAATTGAATTAGTGCCACCTTTTGCGCGTGGATGAATATGTTCAACCTGCAATGGCACATCCTTAGCTCCGCAGTAAGCACACTGTCTATCCCATTTTTCTAGTAAATATTCCCTTGCTTCGTAGCCAGACAATGTGCCTTGCTGATATTCTTTTCCTTGAATATCGGGATTTTGCATTAATTGCATATCGAAACGTACAAGTTCTTGGCTAATTGCAATAATAGGTGCAAATCGCTGTAACTTATTAACCCAAGTTTTGATATTTTCAATGCGACTTTGTAAGCTTGGTGGCAACCAGTCTTTTGGACGGGTTCTATTTAAGAACCTTGATTGACGATATCTTGTTTTTCGGCTTCTCCTACTACGTCTTAATTGTCTTCTCGATATTAAAGAATTTCGAATTGCAAAGCCTCTATGCTTTAATTCGGCTGCGAATACAACCTCGCCAGTAGTGTCATTGACTAGTGCAATTCCTGTTGTTTCTGCGCCAGGATCAATTTTTAATCTCAATGGTGAAATTATAGGATCTTGGCATGATTCTTTAAGGATTAAAACAAATGGAAATCGTCTAAAAATGGCTGCTTTTTTATTTCTTAGTAATTGTCTTGCTTGTGCTGGATGAATTGGATTTAATGGCTTTTTGTTTGTGTCAATTAAAAATACTTTGGACATTAAAGTCCCTCCGCGAACGGGTAAAGTTAGCTTCGTCAATGTTTTAAGAGCTTGTTATGCTTGCAACACTGTTCCATTGACCTTAGAACTGTTTAACCGCAAGCGACAGAGCATGGGACTAGCTACGCATCCGGTGGGTGTCGTGACTCTAAAAACGTAGTCAGTTAAAACTTAGACTGGTCAGTACAGCTTGTTTAATTTCTCTTACAAGCTCAGTCCCTTTAGGGCTGGGTTACTGACCTAGACCGTAGGGAGTAAAAAATTGCCATTCTCCTTGTTTAGTCATGCGAACTGCTACAGCAGTCGCCGTATGTAACCAATTTTGAATCCCATCTTCCGTACTATTATAGGTCATTTTTCCCGGCCGCCAATGCCCAAAACTGGCTTGATTTTTGACATCAAACGCCTGTTCAGGAAACTGTGTTTTCAGAGTAGACTTAGCAAATAATTCTTGATCACGATTTCCGGCATCATCAAAGAAAGCAATATCAAAGTCTTTGATAAATAAATTACATTCTTGCCCAAAAAGAGAACGCCAAACTGTATTTCTGACTGCACCCCCAGCCAACCACCAATTAGGTAAGTCAAGTTGGGCTATTGCAGGTAAGACGGTGGCAATAATTGATTCAGAAAGAATAATTTGTAGTTGTGTATTATTATTCATAATGGATGATTTAGATGAGCATGAATAATATGAACATAGACAATAATACTTTAGATTTAGTGACTGGGGGATTAGCCATCATTATTTTGGCAGGGGGAATGTTGATGATGTTTACTACCGTTTTCAGCACTAAAAAATAATTATAAGATCCCCGACTTCTCTAAGCAGTCGGGGATCTGAGTTTGAGGTTAGGCTGATGTTACGCTGTAATATCAGCGCCGAAAGCTATCCTAATTCCCCAAAATACTATTAAAATTGCGATCGCTAACCAATCACCTATTTTTAATTTTAACTCTTGCCATCTAACTCGATGCTCATTGGGACTGGTAAAACCCCTTACTATCATCGCATTTGCCATTTGTTCTGCCCGCAAAAGCAGATTTTCTAATAACCTTTCAGTCACGATTAACCAAACTTTTGCTCCTCCTTTTAATCCGAGCTTTTTCCAATTAATTGCCCTAGTCATCACGGAACGAACTAGATTTTGAATTTCTTCTAAAACCAGGGGAATAAACCGCAAAGATAAAGTTAGAGTCAGGGTAATTTCTGTGACGGGAATATTGAACCTTCGCAAAGGCTGCATTAAACTTTCCAAACCAGAAGTGATTTCTTCCGGTGCGGTTGTGAGTAAATATAAATTAGTGCTGTAGATTAATGTAAAAACTATTGTACTCAAACTAATTGCTAAATCCAAAGAACGGCGATTTATTTTCACAAATCCTTTCTGAAATAGCACATAACTATATTTTTTATTACTGTCTGCTATTTCTGGGGTAACTTGGGTATTTTTATCAGGTATTGGTTGAGTGAGGATTTGTTCATTTGCAGGTAAGCGGGATTGATAACTTACACCTAATCCATCAGGACTAATTGAGCCGATGACTAAGACCATAAATGATAGTATCAACAACCAGCCCATTTGTTGTCGCCACACTCTCAGAGGAATTTTGGCAAATACAGTAAAGGTAATTAGCAGTAATACCAGTAATACCCGCCAATAGTTATTAGCGACAATATAGCTACTTAGAAAGCTCAATAACCAAATTAACTTCACTCGCGGATCGAGTTTGTGTAACCAAGTTTGCGGTTCTTCTAAGTAAAGTCCGAGAGGGAGCGATCGCAATAAGTCCATATATAGTCATTTGTCAGTTGTCATTGGTCAGTTGTCAGTTGTCAGTTGTCAGTAGTTTTTGCCTAAATAAATACAAATATTCTGACTCGGTGACTCCTGACTCCTGACTCGGTGACTCCTGAATTCTTACGTTTTCTATTTTACACGAGTAGCTCGATTCGGACCGCCAATTTCCATTTCTCTAACTTTCTTACTGCGCCAAAATAGCCGAATGGGTGTACCTTGAAAGCCCAACTGCTTCCGGAATTGGCGTTCAATGTAGCGGCGATAATTGTCATTGAAACGGGTATTGTCATTCACAAACAGAGCTATGGAAGGAGGTTGACTACTCACCTGAGTACCATAGTATATTTTACCCTGACGACCACCCCGTGAAGTCGGTGGTGAATGCCAACTGATAGCATCTTCCAGAACTTCATTAATTACTGATGTACTCACACGGCGTTTGTGTGCCTCAGCCGCTGTATTTACCAATTCTAAAATCTTTTCTACCCGTTGTCCCGTAACAGCACTTACATAAATGGTATCTGCCCATTCAGTAAAATGTAAACGTGTCTCTAACTCTTTTTCATGATCATAGATCGTGTAAGAGTCTTTCTCAACAGCATCCCATTTATTAACAACGACAACACAAGCGCGACCTTCTTCTAAGATGCGCCCTGCTAATTTTTGATCTTGTTCAGTTACGCCATCTACGGCATCAATCACCAATAAAACCACATCAGAACGACGAATAGCTTTAAAAGCGCGGTTAATACTGAAAAATTCCGTACCGTATTCTATATGTTTCTTTTTGCGAATACCAGCAGTATCAATTAACCTGTAGGTTTGCCCACCTCGTTCAACTATTGAATCAATTGTATCTCTGGTTGTTCCCGAAATAGGACTGACAATAGCTCTATCTTCACCAACAAAAGCATTTAATAAGCTGGATTTGCCGACATTTGGTCTACCAATAATGGCAACTTTAATTTCCTTATTTTCCTCTGGTTCTACTGTCAGAGGAATGTGATTCATTAACTCATCCAGAATTTCTCCTGTACCACTACCATGAATAGCGGAAAGGGGGAAAGGTTCACCTAGTCCTAATTCCCAAAATTCAGCGGCTTGAATGGCTCCTTGATCTGGAGATTCACATTTATTCACAGCCAGTAGTACAGGTAACGGTTGTTGACGTAACCATTCAGAAATTTCTTCATCTGCGGGCATCAAACCAGCTTGTCCATCCACTACAAAAATAGCAGCACAGGCTTCTGAAAGAGCCGTTAAAGCCTGTTGGCGAATCATGGGGAGAAATTCAGTGTCATCGTTAAAAACTAAGCCACCTGTGTCTACCACCACAAATTCCCGATCATTCCAAAAAGCTGGACGGTAAGTGCGATCGCGTGTTACCCCTGGTTCATCGTGGACTATCGCCGTTTGATCTCCGGCTAGACGATTTACAAAGGTAGATTTGCCCACATTTGGGCGACCGATAATTGCAACAATTGGCAATGCCATAAACTAGAGTTCTTTTAGTGCTGAGTTGTGTAGGTGTGCTGAGTTTTGTCTCTACTCTCTTCACCCAGCACTGTTTTAGAGAACTACTAATCATATCATAGTTGTAAAAAATATAGACAAATATCTTTTACTTTGAAAGTGTTACCTTTACTGGAGAAACTACAATCCCCTTTATCCCATCAGATTTTATCATTAGGGATTACTTTTATGGTTTTTTGCATTTTATTCTCTGATTGATTATCTCGATCTGATGTGATTTACTTTTTAGTTCCTATAGATTCGGATTGTTTACCGACTTCGCACCCCAAAAGGACTCTCACCCAACATTCAGATGTTTTCGACTCTTGAGAATATAGTTTTATTTTATAGGCAATTTACCATGAATGACAATGTCTATAAAATTACTAGAATTTTACCAATAATTTTCAGACATTTGTCTATATTCGGCAATGCCTGTCTATAAAATCAGAGAAGTTTACCAATACTTTTCAGTCATTAGTCATTAGTCATTAGTCATTAGGTTATTAACCTCCCCCAACTCCCCTACTCCCCCACCGTAGCGACAGTTCCTTCAAAACTAGGCGGTACACTAGGTAATTCTAGACAATATCCTGCACCGTAGACAGTCTTAATGTAGTGTGGATGACGAGGATCGGGTTCGAGTTTGGTTCTCAGATGGCGAATATGTACCCGAATAGTTTCAATGTCATCATCAGGATCATAACCCCAAACTTCTTTGAGGATTTCGCTGGGGGAAACTGTTTGTCCATGACGTTGTAACAAACAGTGCAGTAACTCAAACTCTAAATGAGTTAGTTTCACCGTTGCTTTGAACCAGATAGCCTCAAATCTTTCGGGAACAAGGGTAATCGGTCCATAGTTAAGAATTTCGCTATGTTTTGCAGCTTGGGGAATCCGGTCAGTGCGTCGTAATAAAGCCCGTACCCGCGCTAACAATTCTTCTAGCTCAAATGGTTTAGTCAGGTAGTCATCTGCCCCAGCATTAAACCCTTCTACCTTGTCATGAGTTTGACTTAAAGCAGTTAACATCAATACCGGAATTTCCGCAGTGCGTTCATCCCGGCGTAAGCGTTGACAAACTGTAAACCCATCTACTCTAGGTAACATAAGATCGAGCATAATTAAGTCAGGTTGTAGCTGGAGAGCCAGAGCCTGACCTTTAATGCCGTCTTCAGCCTGACTAACATCGTAGCCCGCCATTTCCAAGTTGACGGCAACAAGTTCTGAAATCGCTAGGTCATCGTCTATGACAAGAATCCTCGGCATTCTTAAAAAATTATAACTACTTTATTTAACGATAATTGACGCTCCCCCGACTGCCAAAATTTCGCTACGCTAATTCTGGGAAAAAGCTGAGGGATGATGAGATCATCAAGCGAACTGTAAACCGTTGTTTTCCTTGATATATAAAAACATTAGCATCTTAATTATAAAAAATATGTTAAACCTAATATAAATATTAAAATAAAATAATTGTAAAATTCATCACGTTGTCTTTATGTATGAATACGAGTATTTGCCACCCTATTTTTTGCAAAATGGCGTGACCATGACTACATATACAGCTTTATGGGCTAATCGTGATTGGGAGAGTAAAATTACTCATCCAGAACCAAAATATCATGAGGTCATCTTCACAGGTGGTCAAGGTGTGCCAATTTTTGGTCAGGTTGCTATTCCTCCCAATGCCCATAGTACGATTGTTGGCACTTATGGTATTACTGGAGAATTAGACCAGCAATGGTTTTTACGAATTTTAGGACGCAAGGCTTATGCTCAAGGCTATGCTGTGGTGTTATTTGATTGGCGGGCGCATGGGAAAACCGCAGAATTATCGCCAACATTGACTTCTGACGGTTTGTATGAGGGGGAAGATTTTGTCAGAATTGCCGAAACTGCCGCCAAAATGGGTTGTCCTCCCCAATTTTGGTTTACAGGTTATTCTTTAGGTGGACAGTTGGCTTTGTGGGGAGTGAAAGCCGCTGCGGATTTAGCAGCCAAAGACATTGATATTGCCGGTGGAGCGGTGATTTGTCCCAGTTTGGATTCTTTCCGCTCATTGAGTTATTTAGTTACGCATCCTTTCGGTAAATATATTGAGTCTCGCATTGCTAAGGAATTGAAAAAACTAGCCTGGAAAATCCATGCTGTTTATCCTGAATCTATCAATCCAGACGCTATTGAAAGGGCTAATAGCATTTGGGGATTTGATGAAGAACTCGTAATTGAACGTTTGGGTTTTGCCACGGTTGCCGATTATTATCAAGCCAGCAGTGGGTTGGAATTGTTACCTAAACTATCTAAACCAACTTTAATTTTATATGCTGCTGATGACCCTCTATTTGATCCGGCAATTATTCCTGATTTAGAAACTGCTGCCAGGAATAATCCCGATATAGATTTGTTACTCACTCGCTACGGTGGCCATGTTGGTTACGTGAGTAGCAAAAAATGTCAAAATCAATATGATGATCCTGATCCATGGTGGGCTTGGAATCGCGTTTTGCAGTGGATAGAAATCAAACGTAATCAGGAGTTGGTAGGGGCGTATTGCAATACGCCCCTACTGAACCACGAAGGAGCGTTCGCGGAGCGTCTCGATAGCTTGCGTGGCGACGCAGGAGCAGACTGGAGAAATCCTGCCTGAGCAAGTCATATCGTTGATCAAAGAATCTCAGTGTCTTTAGACCTGAGAGTGTCAATGAAGTATATTTAAGTAGATGGGCTGAAATAATATCAAAATAATATTGTTGACTCTGGGCAGGCTAGAAGCCCACCCCACAAGAATATTATACTTATTGTGGGGTGGGCATCCTGCCTGCCCATATTAGATATTTGACTTCTCTATTATTCAGAAAACCCTAATTATTAATTTTTAATTTGGAGTAATGCAACGTGACTGTGTTTAATTTTAATTGGCTACCTGCACCCAAAAACTTAAATTTATTATTAGATAATGTGCATATTTGGCGGATTAATTTACATCAGTCAGAATCACAATTACAATCTCTTCGGGAAACTTTATCTAGGGATGAAATTGCTCGCGCTGAAAGGTTCTATTTTCCTGAACATCGCCAAAGATTTATCGCTGGACGTGGTTCTCTTCGGGCTATTTTAGGGCAATATTTGGACATTGATCCAAAAGAGGTGGAATTTGAATATCAGCCCCGTGGTAAGCCTTTATTAGCGGCTAAGTTTGCTGATAAAGGCTTATTATTTAATTTATCTCATTCCCAACATTTGGCTTTATGCGGGGTAAGTTATCAACAGCAAATTGGTGTGGATTTAGAATATATTCGCACTATGTCGGATTTGGAAAATCTGGCAAAAAGATTCTTTTCTCCTAGAGAATATGAATATCTACGACTAATTTCTCCCGACGAACAAAAACAAATATTTTTCCGTTACTGGACTTGCAAAGAAGCTTATTTAAAAGCTACAGGAGATGGTTTGGTGCAGTTAGAAGAAATTGAAATTTGTTTGACACCAAATCAACCCAGTCAATTATTGGTATCAGAAAATTGGAGTTTAAGAGAATTGACCCCAGCAGAAAATTTTGCGGCTGCGGTTGTAGTTTCAGGTAGTAATATTAATTTGCATTGTTGGGAATACACCGGAACAGGGAACAGGGAACAGGGAACAGGGAAGAGGAAACAAAAGAATAAATTCTGACCACTGACCACTGACCACTGACCACTGACCACTGACTCTAAATGCTTTCTAGTTCAAAATCGCGTAAATGGGCTTTAAATTTTTTGCTAAACTGGACTAAGAAAGGAAAGTTTGCACTTACAGGTCTATTTTGCCATTGGGTGACAATAGCTACGACTTCTCCTTCTGTACCTAGAATGTCAAAAGCCTGACTGCGATGTTCAGGATGATGATAAACTACTACTGATTCTTTAACACGCACGCGATCGCCTACTTTCATAGTATTATTTGTATCTAAGTTTTGTTTTTCCTAAACCATGTCCACAGCTATTTTGACGGAATCCACCATGGTTTAATGGCAAACCCAATTTTACAATACATCGCGCTATTATTCCCGTCCTGGGCAAAATTCTCGCACCTTTTGAGGAAGTTGCCGACAGACTGGTTGGAAAGATTGAGGAGATAATTGCCACCAAGCAAATAAACCGAGGGTGGTACTTCCTAGTAATAAAACTAAAATCTGAGCAAATAAAGCCAAACCTTTACCCCTAGATGGTTTTATCGCTGCTGTCGGTTCGTCTGTTAGATTTAAATCGAGAAGGGCTTGGGAACTTACTGTTAAATCTGTTTCTATGGATGCTGATATAATTAAGGCTTCTGAATCGGGGACGGCTATTGGTGGGGGAGGAATAATTTCTGCCGGAGGTGCAGGGACAATTGCCATTGAGGATGGTTTGGTAACACGGCAAAGAGTCAATATTACAGATATATTATCTTGGCCATTCTTTTCATTCGCTAGTTTAATTAATTCCTGGGTAGCGTCTTCTATGGTTAAATCGCCTGTTAGGACGGGAATTGCGTAATCTTGCCATGATTGTTCTACTAAGTTATGATCGCTCAATCCATCGGAACAAAGTAATAATATCCCATCCTCTTCTATAATAAATCGTTGAATGGAAAAGTTGAGAAATTCGGCTTCTTTTGTGCCTAATGCTTGTGTCAGGGCCTTAGCTTCAAGTATTTGCAGTGCTTGACGATATAAACTTTTTCCTAAACCTACTTCTCGTTTTACCATATCATCATCTACAGTCAGCAGTTGACAATAATTCTGGGTTATCCAATAAGCTCGACTATCACCAATATGCGCTACATACAGTTCATGGGAATTTTCTAACTGTTCTCCCGAAGACATCACTACTCTTTGGGGTATCTGCAATGACATTACCAAAGTTGTGGCCATGCGTTCTTTCCCCTGGCGTTTTTGCTCGTCATTGCGTGACCATACTACATTATTAATAACTCGCAAACAAGACTCTATTTGTTGAGATAATAAGTCTGGGGTTAAGAGTTCTGTTTGTTCGTTTATTTCTGCCAATAAAGCCCGCATTTGCAATTTAAGAGACAGTAAGGCTAATTGACTCGCAACTTCACCACCTTCATGGCCACCAATCCCATCACAAATAATTGATAGTCGTGGTTGTAATTTATCATCTATATCTCTAGGATGACTGGGATAACAAGCATCTTCATTATGTTTAATAATAGGGCCTGAATCTGTTGCCCCGGCTATGGTTAAAAATAAGGGTAAGTCTGCGGCTGTTGTTAGCAATAATTCATTGAGTTGAGTATTAATAATTTCTAAATCAACTTCCCCTTGACACATTAACTCAACTATGGTTCGTAATTTTGGGGCAATGGTAGTTTTTGCTGTTGTCGTCCAAGACTGCCAAAAATTACCTAAATCTTGTAAAGTCGGTTGTTCTGTGTTTTGATGCAGTTCTAATAAGCGAATACACCAACCTTGTACACATAAGTTATCTGCTAGTAGTAAACTTTGGGTAACTCCCAATGCTGATAAAGGTGTCCACAATTGGAGAATTTGCCATAACCAGTAAACTTGTCTGACGGGAGATGCTTGTTCCCAAGAGTCGCTAATAGTGGGGTAAATGCAGCCTGTTTCATCTATGGGGGCATTTTCTAGCAAAAGAATATCACTATCTGCTTCTGCTAATAAAGTAAATCCATAGGCTTGGGGAATATGCAAATGTTCTGAATACAAGCGCAGATAGGGAATAACGATATTTGGGAGTTCTGCGGGTATATTTGGTAATATTGCAGGTTGGGTATCTAGCCAAATTTGCGGTTTCATGACTTCATATCTATCTGCTACCTTTGTTCCTGGGGGAATTTCTGCGGCTTGGTGGCCAGTTGCCCAGAGATAGCGATAAATTAGAGGAGTTTGACAGCGATCGCAATTAGTATCTCCCACAGAGTTAATTGGCTGATCACATTCTGCATTTGGGCAATTCATCACCCGTTGGGTAGAAATCATCATTAAAAGAATAATTAAATTTAACTGGTCAGGACTGGAAAAATATAAGACAATATTTACGGAAATTGCCCGAAGGCAAGAAAACCTAGTTTTGTTAAAGCTTTTGTTTAACCCAACTTACTCTTGTAAATTGTATGTCATGGGGATTGTTTTTTTTCGTAAATATTGACTGTGCAACTGTATTTAAGAAAATCTATTGTAAAGGAAAAGCGTTATGCCAAGTTCTAGCTTAATTTGGCTGTTAGCTGGCTCGATATTGTGTTTAACGGAGCTTTTTTTGCCATCAGCTTTTGTTTCCTTCATGATGGGAATTAGTGCCTTGATGGTGGGATTGTTGTCCTACTTGGGTATAGGCAACTTGTGGATACAGGTTGCAGCTTGGCTATTATTTTCCACCATGCTAATTGTCTTTTCCCGGCGGTTTTTGCAACCACGACGACGGAAATCGCAAATTCAAGATGCAGTCATAGGAGAAACTATCACAGAGATTTTACCCGGACAGGTAGGAAGGGTACTATACGAGGGTAACTCTTGGCGAGCAAAATGTGATGATCACAAAATCAGCCTACCACCCCAGCAAACAGTTTACGTAGTGAGAAGGGAAGGAACAACTTTGATTGTGATACCAGATTATTTATTGAGTCAGTAGGGGCGCAGGGCCTGCGCCCAGTTATTACCTCAGAACCATTGAGTCAGTAGGGGCGCAGGGCCTGCGCCCAGTTATTACCTCAGAACCTGCGCCCAGTCAATAGTCAGTTGTCATTTAATACCCGTAAATAAGGATAAAATTATTATGGAACAGTTTTTTTTACTTGTCTTTTTGGCGCTTGGTGGTTCGGCTGTAGCTGGATCTGTGCGGGTTGTCAATCAGGGAAATGAAGCTTTGGTGGAAAGATTGGGTAGTTATAACAAAAAAATGCAACCAGGGCTAAATTTTGTCCTCCCTTTTCTGGATAAGGTTGTTTACCGCGAAACTATTCGGGAAAAAGTCTTGGATATTCCTCCCCAAAAATGTATTACCCGCGATAATGTGGGGGTTGAGGTAGATGCTGTAGTCTACTGGCGAATTGTGGATATGGAAAAAGCCTGGTATCGGGTAGAAAATCTCCAGATGGCTATGGTGAATTTGGTATTAACTCAAATTCGTTCGGAAATGGGACAATTGGAGTTAGATCAAACTTTTACTGCCCGCTCGCAAATTAGTGAGCTTTTATTACAAGATTTGGACGTTTCTACCGATCCTTGGGGTGTGAAGGTAACAAGGGTGGAGTTGAGAGATATTATTCCTTCTCAGGCTGTGCGGGAAGCAATGGAATTACAAATGTCGGCAGAACGCCGCAAACGGGCATCAATTCTGACTTCGGAAGGAGATAGAGAATCTGCGGTAAATAGTGCTAGAGGTAAGGCTGATGCTCAGATTTTGGACGCGGAAGCTAGGCAAAAATCCGTAATTATGCAAGCAGAAGCTGAACAAAAAGCGATAGTTCTCAGGGCGCAAGCAGAACGGCAACAACAGGTTTTAAAGGCGCAAGCGATCGCTGAATCAGCAGAAATTTTAGCACAAAAAATGAAGGCTAATCCTGATGCTCAAAAAGCGGTAGATGTGTTATTGGCTTTAAGTTATCTGGATATGGGGACAACTATTGGTAAAAGCGATAGTAGCAAGGTGATGTTTATGGATCCTCGCACTATTCCTGCTACTTTAGAAGGTATTCGTTCTATTGTCTCCAATAATGATGGTGATCCTAAACCTCTCTTTCCCAGTAATTAGTTACAGAAAATTCTAGGTCAATAAAATTTAAGCCTTGGCGACTGGAAGTCACGGAACCATACAAACAAAGTCCGCCTACGCGGACTAAGAAAAAATTAACAGTTTAAAACCCACGCAGGTGGGTTTTGTCTGTGTAGATGCGGTTTCTAACCGCCTTGACATTTTGTACATAGTCCAAAAAACTCTAAAGTGTGATAAAAAACTTTAAAGTGATGGCTGGTTTGTAATTGGTTTTCGAGTTCATGGACAGGACATTGATGAATGGGGATGGAAATACCGCATTGTAGGCAAGTTAGATGGTGTTTATCTTGCTGTATTAAGCTATAAAGGGCTTCACCATTTGCCAATGTTCGCACCTGTACTAAGCCTTCTAACTTGAGAGCATCCAAGGAACGGTAAACTGTTGCTAAACCCATACTTTGTTTAAGATTACGTAATTCTACGTAAATATCTTGAGCAGAAATGCCTTGTTTGATGTTTTGTAGCAGGTTTAAAATCCGTTCTTGACTACGGGTGTGGATCGCTCTCATAAATGTTTGTTAAATTTGTATCTATGGTAGCAGCTATCAGATTGTGTCACTCAAACACTGACTTTAGCTGCCTTGTTATTATATTTTGACTCAGTTAGACCATAAAAGTTATAGGATAGCGATCGCAGCATTCAGCAAAAAGCCTGTGCAAATAAAATATTTAGCTAAAATTTTCGTGACCCTTCGGACTTCGGTTTTAGATCCTGCTGGTGTGGCTGTACAATCTGGCCTTCAACAAATGGGATACGACAACGTGGAACAGGTGAGAATTGGTAAGTACATTGAGTTAACTATTGTCGCACCTGATCAAATGAAAGCGCGTCGAGACTTAAATCAAATCTGTGACCAAATGTTATCAAATCCGGTCATCGAAAATTATCGTTTTGAGTTGATTGAAGTAGAATCACAAACTGGAGTTTTTTAAACTAGGTAATGGGTAATAGGTAATTGGTAATTGGTAATGGGGAAAAACTTTTACCTTCCCTATTCCCTATTCCCTATTCCCTATTCCCTATTCCCTATTCCCTGACAACTGACAACTGACAACTGACCACTGACAACTGACAACTGACAACTGACAACTGACAACTGACAACTGACAACTGACAACTGACAACTGACAACTGACAACTGACCACTGACAACTGACCACTGACCACTGACAACTAACAAACAATGAAATTTGGTATTTTAGTTTTTCCCGGTTCTAATTGTGATCGTGATGTGGCGTATGTGACTAGAGATTTGCTAGGACAACCAACGCGCATGGTTTGGCATCAAGATACTGATATTAGTGATATAGATGTGGTGATTGTCCCTGGTGGCTTTAGTTATGGGGATTATTTGCGTTGTGGGGCGATCGCTCGCTTCTCTCCTGTGATGCAGCAAGTAATTAACCATGCACAACAAGGTAAATTTGTCTTGGGTATTTGCAACGGGTTTCAGGTATTAACTGAAGCTGGTTTATTACCTGGGGCATTGGCTAGAAATCAAGATTTGCATTTTATTTGCGATCGCTCTCCCTTGAAAGTTGAGCGGAATAATTTACCTTGGACTCAAGGTTATGCTGAAGGGGAAATTATGACTTTGCCCATTGCTCACGGAGAGGGGCGATTCTACAGTGACGAGACCACTTTAGCAGAAATCGAAGCCAACGGACAAGTTTTATTTCGTTATCAAGAAAATCCCAACGGTTCACTTAACAACATTGCGGGGATTTGTAATCTTCAAGGCAATGTTTTGGGCATGATGCCACATCCAGAACGAGCAGCAGATAAAGCGTTAGGTAATACTGATGGTTTGCGCTTGTTTCAAGGTTTGTTGGGGAAGGTAGCGGCTTTGGTGTAATAGATTCCCGGCTTCTGAGTGGAGTCGGGGATTTGTATGTTTACTATACTTAGTATCAAATTATTCTATTACTAGTATTCATTACATCAACTAAACATTTTTTAAGAACACAGATGGAGAAACATGAAAGAAATTACTAAGTTTCTCGATTTGTTCAATAGTTAGGGGTTGTTCTTCTGACAAAATATCAGATATTATAGTTTCATCGGCAAAAATTGGCATTAAATCTTTGGGTTGTAAATTCAATTCTGTCATTAATACTTTTAATAGTTCTACTCCATAAATATCTGCTACAGGATAATTTTCTTCTTCATATTCAGATACTACTAATCCTAATAAATGCAGATAATCTCGTTCGTCAGGAGTTAGCCTTTCTTGATCTAATAAAGAATCAATAATATTTTGAGTTATGGCTAATTCTTCCTCCGAGGTAATTTTTCTGGGAGGAAAAGCAGTGATCAATTCTAGATATGTTTTAGGTGTACCAAGGGTCTTGTTTCCAATTTTGTTTGTCATATTCTGCATGGGTAAGGATATGGCGAATATACACTTCTTGATATTGATAGTCTACTAAAGCGATCAGTCGGTAATTGTTCCCACTAACATTGAAAACGGTGAAATTACCAACTAAATCCGCAGATGGGAATACTTGACGTAATTGAACAAAGTTTTCCCATTTGGCTTTATTAACAATTTTATACCATGTTTCTAGATTTGATTCAGATTTTGGATGCTGCTGCGAAAATTCTTTTAATCTCTTTTTGCTGATAATGTGCATATCTAGACGTTAAGCAATTTTTTGATAAACAACATTAATTTTAGGTTGAGATTTATCTTGCTGTTGATTTGTTACCATTATTTCTACATTTTGACCTAGTTTAATTAAATAACTTAATAAATTTTCAATTGTAAATTCTTTGAGAATACCATTAATTAAATTATTTACTTTTTCAACTTCTAAGTCTAAAACTTCTCCAGCTTCTTGATGTGTAATTTGTTGCTGTTCTAAAATATCAGCAATGACAGAAGCTAATTTAACTTTGGCTAGTTTTTCTTCTGCATTAGCAAATCCTAAATCTTGAAATATGTTACCAGAACTGATTGTATAATCTAACATGATCTTCCTCTCATGATTGTCTAGTTTGTGAAATTTGGATTGCTGTTTGTAATCTTTGCTGAATTAAGTCAATAGTTTGTTGAGGTGTTTTAATACCTTTGGGTGATTTTTTATTGAAAGCATGGAGAACATAAACAGTATCATCAATTTTTATAGCATAAATAGTGCGGTATGTATCAGTTTGATAATTGCTGCGAATTTCAAATACTCCATTAAATCCTTTTAATGGTTTTATTTTAGGATGATTTTGATTGATTTGCACGCGATAGAGAATATATCCAATTTCATCAATTACATCTTCAGGAAATTCTAGAAGTTCTTCTTTGGAAGAATTTACCCAGATAACTGTTTTGATTGTATCATTAGTCATAATTTAGTTAATAAACTATGTTTCCTGTTTTATCTATTAAGTGTTCTTTGCCATTAATTGTTACTTTTGCGAGTCCTTCTCCAAAACTATAAGCAACATCAAACTGGTAGGGAATAACTACTAAACCGCTCGTATTGATATATCCCCATTTATCTCCCATTTTTACACCTGCTAATCCTTCGGAAAACCGTCCGTCACTATCAAACTGACAGGGAATAACTATTGAACCACTCGTATTGACATATCCCCATTTATCTCCCATTTTTACACTTGCTAATCCTTCAAAAAACCATCCATTACTATCAAACTGACAGGGAATAACTATTGAACTGCTCGTATTGATATATCCCCATTTATCTCCCATTTTTACTTTCATCATTCCTTTTTCAAAATCATAATCCCGAAAGTAATTAAGAAAAACCCTATCAAACTCACAGGGAACAACTAGTTGACCTCTGGTGTTGATACATCCGTATTTTTCATTCATTTTCACACTTGATATTCCTTCTTCAAAACTATAAGCCCAATCAAACTGATAGGGAACAACTATCTGACCAGAAGTATTAATATATCCCCATTTTTTGTCTGTTTCGACTGGAGCTATTCCTTTTTCAAAACTATAAGCCCAATCAAATTGATAGTGTATAATTCTTCATCGTTCTCAAAATAAGCATATAATTTAGGAATTTGATCGTGATTTTGTCCTAATTTATATAAAATCTCTGCTTCTTGTTCAAATAAACGGATAATTTCTGGGTCAATTATTGTTGGATGTAGCTTTTTTACCACACAAACGGATTTAGGAGTCACAGGAATATCTAAATCGTCCGCAAGGTAAGTTTTCCCAAACCCACCTACATCTAGTTGTTTGACAATCTTATAACGCTGACGGAGAATATTACCAATCATAATGATGTTCCTTTTATATCTCTGTTTTTGTATATTATAAATCATAAAAGATAACGTCAATTTCCCATAAGTCTCCAAAAATAAAATACCCGACTGCTTGGAGAAGCCGAGTATCTAAAATAAATGATAATTTTTCGCGTTTTATGGGTTGAGGCTATTGACTTGCACCAAAAAATCTGTTAAACTCAATCCTGATAAGGAAGAACTATTCTCCACTTTCCCCTCCAACCACAACATCCCGAATTCGCAAACTGGGACCACCGCAACCGACAGGTAAACCATTTTGTCCACCTTTACCACAACCCCCAGATTCATCCCAGTAAAAATCATCACCAATGGCTTCAATATCTGCGAGGGTTTGGAAAACATTACCGGAAAGAGTTACATCCTTCACAGGTTCAGCAATTTTACCATTTCTAATCATCCAAGCTTCCCCAGCGCTGAAAGTGAACATTTCCCCATTCGTCATTCCCCCTAACCAATTTTGAGCATAAACACCTTCTTTAATATCAGTAAATAAATCTGCAACTGGAGTTTTACCGCGTTCAATCCAGGTATTCGTCATTCTCACAATAGGGGAATAGTGATAATTAAGACAACGAGCATTACCAGTGGGTTTCTCATCTAATTTACCCGCAGTTTCACGGGAATGGAGTCTCCCAACTAATACACCATCTTCAATTAATTGGGTAGTTGTTGCAGGTGTCCCTTCGTCGTCGTAAAAATAACTACCGCGATGTCCTTGGGGTGCAGCACCATCATATATTTGCAGTTCTTCAGGACCAAAACGCCGTCCTAGGGTCATCACTTCCAGAATATCGGGGTTTTCATAGGCCATATCTGCTTCGGAAAGATGTCCAAAAGCTTCATGAACGAATAAACCGCTGAGAATGGGATCAATAACTACGGTATAAGTGTTGCCTTTAACCGATGGTAAAGATAAAGACGTAACTGCTCTTTCCGCTGCACCTTTGACTTGCTTGTCTAAATTAGTTAAATCTTCGTAGGCTTTGCGAGAACCAGTGGTTTCTCTGCCGGTTTGGACAGTTTCCCCATTCCTGGCTGTAGCAGCAAAGCGCATTTCCATATCTACCCAAGATTGATCAATGAAAGTTCCTTCAGATGTGACAATAATCACTCTTTGGGTGCTGTCGCTATAATGAACAGACGTAGTAGTAATCCGGTGATCAACTGTTTTGAGTAGGTCAGTATAGCGATCGCATAATTGTTTTTTCTGCTTCAGCGAAACCTGAGAAGGATCAGTACCCAAAAGAGGTAATACACATACAGCTTGTATAGGATCAATCGCTGCGAGGATAGTCTGTTCATCACCAACTATTCTAGCAGCAGCAATGGCTTCTTCGATGCGTTCTTCAATGGTTGCTAGTTTATTAAAACTACTTAATCCCCAGCCACCTTTATAACAAGTGCGAACATGGCCACCAATAGAAATTCCCTCGCTGAGAGTTTCCACTTTATCACCACGCAATACAATATCTGTTCCCTCAGATTCTTCCAAGCGAATCATCAAATAATCCACACGGGAAGAATAACGGGAAATTAAATCTGAGAGGAGATTTTGAACATCAGTAAGTTTAGTTGTCATTTCACAAATCGCTATAAATTAAATTTATTTTCTTATTGAAAAACATATTTTTCCGCTACTTTCCAATAACGGGAAAACCGTTTTAAATCAATATATCCGTCATATTCAAAAAACGGTTCTACAGCCAAAACTTCCAAACTTACAGCCTGTTTAATGTGATCACAAATATCATTAAATCTTGGACTTGGGCTATCTGTAGTTACAACTAAATTAGTATTATGTTCTTGAGCAAAAGCTAAAACTTCCTCTGCTACATTTCCCCGGCGAATTTCTACAGGTAATTCTAGCAAACATTCATAAATAAAAGTTAGACGTTTGAGTCCAATTTGCCATTCTGCAATTAAAGCATCATCCCAAACCCAAAGGGCTGGGGCTTGGGGATATTCTAGGAATGCAGGGTTGTGGGGACTCAAACAGTCTCCATGTATCCAAACAACTGGGTTATTCATTATCTGCGCTTATCTATATCAATAGAAAAACAAATATATATATAGCTATCTTAAATCCCACATTCCGCACCCACAACTGTCACACCCCAAGCAAACGGATGTATTTAGTACATAAGAACTAAATGTTGAGAGGATTTGTTAAAGCTAAATAGGAATTATTACTATTAAGTTAGAGATACAGTTAAATATTCACGACTAAGTACGAAATTATTGGTTCTTAGGTTATTTTGATAGAAAACTTAGTTTAAAATCATTGAAAGGTTTATCCTCAATGACAATGAAAAAACTAAAAAAATGTGTTGACTCAACAGAAAAATGAGAAAATACAAAACAGATACTTTTGTGGAGTTTCTGTTGTCATGTTGAATATAAAAGACCTTGAATTGAAGAAGATTGACCATTTAGGAATAGTAGCAGGAATAGTAGATTCAATTGGGATAGTAGAAATAATTAATAATTTACTAGGGTCAGAACCAGAAGAAAAAGTCAGTGCGGGTCAGGTAGTAAAGGCGATGATTTTAAATGGATTAAGCATGATGTCACAGCCTTTATATATGTTCCCAAAATTCTTTGAATTAATCGCTTGTGAACACTTAATTGGTGCAGGAGCAAAACCAGAATATTTCAACGATGATAAGCTGGGAAGAGTATTAGATAAATTATTTATAAAAGGACTAGATACAACATTTTTAGCAGTCAGTTTAAATGCGGTAAAAATATATCAGATATCACTTTCATCATCACACTTGGATTCGACATCATTTCATGTAGATGGAGAATATGAAAATAGTTTACCATCAGTAATATTTAAAAATCAAAAAGAATCAGGTTCATTGGAAAAAGAAAATGAAGAGAGTCAATCACCTCAAGCGATAAAGCTGACCTATGGTTATTCAAGAGATCATCGTCCAGATTTAAAACAATTTATTACACAATTAGTATGTTCAGGAGATGGAGATATACCAATATATATAAAAGCAGTATCAGGGAATGAAGTTGATTCTAAAAAATTTGGAGAAATCGCAGTTGAATATCAGAAAAGAATACAAGTTGATAGTTTGATAGTAGCAGATAGCGCATTATATACAGAATCAAATATCAAGTTAATGTCGAGTCTCAAATGGTTAACCAGAGTACCCTTAACGATAAAATCAGCAAAAAACTTAGTGATGAGTTTAGCAGAATCGGAATTTGTTAAAAGTGAAAAAGTAGGATATTCTTATGCCGAAAAGAAAATAACTTATGGAGATATAGAACAAAGATGGTTAGTTGTGCAAAGTCAAGATAGAAAAAAATCTGACTTAAAGAAATTATCAAAGAAAATAGAAAAAGCTTTGACTAATACTCAAACTAAGTTAAAAAACCTATTGCAAGAAAAATTTGCTTGTGCTGCTGATGCTAGAAAAGAATTAATCAAAATAAGTAAAGAATTTAAATATCATCAAGTAGAAAATATCGAAGTTATCGAAAAAAGTCCTAACATCAAAGAAGAAAATCAATCAAAATGCTATCAAATCTTAGCAACAGTTGCTGAAAATAAAGATGCTATTGACCAAGAAGTATTAAGTGCAGGAAGGTTTATAATTGCCACAAATGTTTTATCAGAAAAAGAACTGAGTAAAGAGAAAATGCTGTCTGAATATAAAGCACAGCAATCCTGTGAACGAGGATTTAGTTTTCTCAAAAATCCTTTATTTTTAGCAGATAGTATTTTCCTGAAAAGCCCAGAAAGAATAGAGGCATTAGCAATGATAATGGGGTTATGTCTGCTAGTTTATACTCTAGCACAAAGAGAAATTAGGGCTGCTTTAAAATCCTTAAACTATACTGTAAAAAATCAATTGGGCAAAGCCATCAACAATCCAACAATGCGGTGGATATTTCAATGTTTTCAATCAGTTCATCTTGTTACTTTTCAACAAAAAACAGACTTTTATAACTTAACATCTGAAATGAAGTACATTCTTCTATTTCTCCCAGAAGCTTGCCGTAATTACTACAGATATATAAGTTGATTTATCAACATTATTAATAGTTTAATTATACAATTTGACTCATTAATTTTATTAATGAGTTTAAGTTTTAATGCTATTTTTAAGTTTATTTCTAGAAGGATATAAGTTATGATTAAGTCTTGATAGACTAACAATAAAATTATATTATATTTTTTGCCAGAAACCACCCTTATTCTTTATTGCTTCTTATTGAGAATACATCTGAATCAATTTTCCTATCTAAAATTTGTTTTTTTATATATCAATGTATTCTTTTACTCCTTCTTCATCAATTTACCTCCGTAATCACCGTTTGTGACAGTCAAGGGTGCGGAATGTGGGTTAAATCATAATGGTAATGGTTGATATGCAAAAAATCTCAAATCTTTTAAATGCTTATTTGACAAGCATTCTGACCTTCAACTCCACACCTTCTCAATAAATTTTTAATAATTTTTACAAAATCGTAACTATGGATACATACAATTATCGCAACCGTAGATAACATGATAAAAATATTCCCCTAGCAAAAAAAACATCAAGAACCAAAAAAACCATTGTTCTTGTTCATCTTTCTACCTTAATAAACAGCAGCCTACAGGAGTTTATCTTCTTAAATAATTTACCTGACAAAAATAATCTTTACTGCCTTAAACATAAGGACAAAACCACTTTATCACAATTCAGTATGACAGCACAAAAATCTGTCATACCAATTCGGGATATTAGATTGGGAATGAAAAACATTTTTACAGCAATTTCCCACACCCCTAAATATCCGTAGTTAGTGTCCTTGTGATATTTCAGCTAAACAATCAAGGAGTTGACTATGCTTCGACAAATGTGCTGGTTATCTAAGTCTAGCGGTGATGATGAAAAGATTTTGTACTTGCAAACTGCACTGGGACAACCTTGGCGGCCTTACACAGCTTTTCCGCAATTTTCAGTTCCAGATTATCGCGTTCCTCGTGGTTCTAAAGGTTGGGCAACTTACCAAAAACTCTTGAAAGCAGGTTGGACTTTAGTTCCTAGCGCTAGAGGTAGCGAATTTGGAGCTAGTTCCTACGCAGAGTCAACAGTGCAGAGTTCATAGCCAATATTACCATCTGGGGAAAACCATCAACATTTTTATCCCCAGATTGGTGATATTCCCTTCCCAGTATAAAGATTATCTTCCTTCTTCCTTCTTCCTTCTTCCTTCGTGTTCTTCGCTCCTATATCCCTCCGGGACGCTCCGCGAACGTGGTTCATTTAATCCATATTCTTTTAATGGGAAGGGAGTAGGAGTCACCTGTTGAAAATTGTTCGTATATCTGAGCAAGTAAACCCCAAACACCTTACAATATAAAAGGTGCGTTAACTGCTGTCACGAACATTTATATTTATGCCTCCCCGTTGGCCTCGCAAACCAGATCGCAAAGATCCAGATTTCCGTAAACTAGATGATCGCATGAATTTTGCTGTTCATGTCGGTATTTGTGCAACTGTCACATCTGGGTTATGGTTTTTCCACATTTTGAAAACTACTAACTGGGAATGGTTAACACCTTTAACAGTTGGTTGGGTAGGAGTATTGTTATTGCATCTCATTTACATTGGGGCGATCGCTAATTACAACTCAACTCCACCGAAATCTACCTAAAGAAAGAAAATCAAGCTAGGGAATTCTTACCTGTGGTAGTAGATAAAGTCTAGCTAATTGAGTAATAATGGAAAATAAGCTAAGATATCCGAATGTTACTAACAATGAGGTTATATTTATGGCTAAAACTAATACCACAGAATTACTAGAAACCCTAGCCGCAGAAATTGGTGAAAGTGTTTATATAGATATTGCAAAATGGCATCTTTATCTATCGGATGCCAAACTGCATAATGTTGTTGCTGAAAAATTGTATCCTTTAATTACTTCTAAAGGCGTTAATGAAGACAAAGTAATTGCCGCTTTAGAATCTATCACCGTCAAAGTTGGTGGTGGGAGAAAGGAACTATCTTTAATTGATTTATTACCCGTGCAATGTCAAGTTACCTTAGTAGATATTGTGGAAAAATATCAACGGGAAATCTGATCTTCATTTTCTTCCCATTAGCAAATTTACACATTTAAATAATGGAGGATTATCAATATGTTTTTACAAATCAAAGATAGCCGGGATTTGGTCAAAATAGTTGATGTTCAAGAACTATTTGACCCCAATATTGAGACTGTACACGCCCAAGACCAACAAGAACAAGAAGAACAGGAAACAGACATCTATAAAAAGGAAGAATTAGTATTTCCTTCTGGGGAAAAATTACCACGCTGTTGGTTAGATGCCAAATTTAGAGGAAGAGAAGCCGTGGCGGCTTAATATTAATTATATAGGGTGATTTATCTCACCCTATAATTATAATTTGTATTAACCGCATAGATTGGATTTAAGATTAACTAGAAATGCCAGCCAAAGATATTTATCACAATACAGTTAGAACTGCGTTAGAAAAAGATGGATGGATAATTACAGATGATCCCTTTAAACTAAAGTGGGGGTTACGAGAATTATTTGTTGATTTAGGGGCAAAAAAATTACTAGCTGCTGAAAAAGCAGAACAAAAAATTATTGTAGAAATTAAAAGTTTTATTAGTCCATCTGCGATAGCTGATTTACAAAATGCACTAGGACAATATCTTTTATACACAGACATTCTAGAAGAAAGTGCAAACGAATATTTACTATATCTAGCTATTCGTGAATCAACATATAAAGAAATTTTTTCTGAACCTATTGGTACATTAGTTTTGAAAAAACATAAAATCCACTTACTTATTTTTGATCCCAACCAGCAGGAGATTACACAATGGATAGACTAAATGGATATCAACAAATTATTCAAAAAGTATTAACTGAATATGCAGAAATTCCTTATCACTACAGAGAACTAAAAACAGAATTAATTATTAGTAAAGATGATAAAGATTATTTATTAATAACTTCTGGTTGGGAAAAAGATGTGAGAGTTCATGCTTGTATTGTCCATATACAAATTATTGATAATAAAATTTGGATTCAAAGGGATGGAACAGAAGATGGAATTGCTAACGATTTAGTTAGTGCTGGTATTCCTAAAGATCAAATTGTTTTAGGCTTTCATCCTTTGGAAATTCGTCCTTATACAGAATATGCTGTTAGTTAAATTAATAAAGGTTTAGCATTGCTCATTGGTGTCAACTTAAGTTAAAAATGGCTTATCTGTTTGCTTCCACACCCGCCCAGAAATGAATTTCACAGGCTTTTAGCCAAAGTAAACTAAAGTTTACTAAACAATTTTCAGGTTCTTTAGTCATCTTTAGATGACTTCCGCTATTAGACTGGGAATTCATTCCCAGTCGGGCTATGGGTTTTACGTTAAGTTGACACCAATGAGCATTGCTAAACCTCTACACTTATTTAATTCACAGCAGCTTTTTCTGCGACTTTCACACCTTCAGAACCTTTAGAACCTTTAGAAAAGGCTTTTGTAATCCAATAGGTGAAAATATGAGAAAGCACACCTATTGGACCCGCGAATAAACACAAAGCTAGAGAATGAATTGTCCAAATTCCGGTTTTTTGTCCTTCCCAATAAATCCATCTACCGACAAATAAATCCATTACCAGAAAATGAATCCAACCTGTAGCAGCAGCAGTTTCATTACTGAAGAATCTGGCTATATCTGCTAATTGAGGATTTGATAAAGCAGCGGCGTTTTCTGGAGTAATGCTAGTAACGAATAAATACACATAAGCACCAGCTAAAACCACAAAAGGTAGATAAGATTCCATTACCTTGCGAGTGACATTCCAGTTAGGTAACAAAATCATCAAAGCCCAAAAAGGCAAAACCAAAAGATTGGCAAAATTAAATAAATCTGCGATATTCATATTACAAAGCTACTAATTGAGATTCTATTACTGAAGATTGTAAATTACGACCGATAAAAACTAAACTGGTTTGTTTTGCTTCTTCTAGTTTCCAAGGACGATCATAAAATTTATCAAATCTATTTCCCACACCTTGCATAACTAACCGCATCGGTTTATTAGCAACTGCCACAAAACCTTTAATCCGGTAAATTTCCTGTTCTTGTGCTAGTTTTTCTAATGTTGCTTGGAGCTTGTCTGGGTCAAATGTCCGGTCTAAAATTACGTGAGTAGAGTTAATTTCATCATCATGATCATGGTCTTCTTCTGTATCATGATGACTAGGACGAGAATCTAAATTATCTTCAACTGCGGCTGCAAATCCTAATAATATAGATGGGTCTAATTTACCATAATCACTAGAGACTATTTTCACAACTCTCGGTAATTCATGCTTGACTAATTCTAAAACTTTTGCTTGAGTTTCACTATCAACTAAATCAGTTTTATTCAAAATTACTAAATCAGCACAAGCAAGTTGATCTTCAAACAATTCTTGTAATGGGGTTTCATGTTCTAGACTATCATCTTCTTGGCGTTGGGCAGCGATCGCATCTAAATCACTAGCAAATGTCCCTTCCGCAACCGCAGCACAATCTACCACTGTAATTACTGCATCTACTGTAGCAGCATTGCGGATTTCTTGCCAACGAAAGGCTTTAATCAAAGGTTTTGGTAATGCTAAACCAGAGGTTTCAATGATAATACAATCAATGCTATCTCGGCGTTTGATTAATTCCCGCATTGTCGGATAAAATTCCTCTTGAACGGTGCAGCATAAACAGCCGTTTGTCAGTTCAAATATATTAGTTTCTGGATTTGCTTCTGTTTCATCTTCGGGGCAAATTTGACAGGATTTTAATAGTTCTCCATCTATCCCCAGTTCGCCAAATTCGTTGACTAATACTGCTATCCGTCGTCCTTGGTTGTTTTGGAGGAGGTGACGGATAATGCTGGTTTTACCGCTTCCTAAGAAGCCTGTGATCACGGTAACGGGGATTTTTGTAGCCATGTTTTCTGTGTGGTTTAATCAATTAATTGTACACTATTTGCAAAATAATAATTAATTACTCTCTTTTCGTTGGAAGAATATGGAGTAAATGAACCACGAAGGCGCGAAGTACACGAAGGAAGAAAGGAAGAAGGAAGGAAGTTTTAAGAATATCCAATTTCTATCATTTTGAAAAATTCCTGGACTACTTCATCAGGATTGTTATAACATCTTTCAGAATCAAATCTTTCTACTACTTTGATACCGTTTTTCTTAAAAATGCGTTCTCTTTCTTGTTCTTCTACTCTGCGTTCTGCGGTGTGAAATGGTCCATCAACTTCTAAAACTCCCCATTTACCGTTATAACAAATGAGGAAATCAGCTTCTTTATTTTCTCTACCTTTGGGTGTGGTAAGTCGTGCTAAGGAGTTGGGTACAAATAAAACTCCAGTTCTGTCTAATGCTTCAGCAATTTTGATTTCTGTTTTTGAGCGGAAGCGTAGATTTTCCCATGTGTGAATTGTTGAGTTTGAATAAAATTGAACTCCTTGGTTATTAATATTATTATCATTTTGGGGAGTTTTGCTTAAAATTAAGTCTGTATTTTCTAGAATTTTTTTATATAAACTGGCAAATTCTCCAGGTAAAAAATTACCATTTCTGGGTCGTCTTTCTGTCTTTTTCTCATCAAGATAAACATATTCACAAATAACTTCATTCAGGTTTGTTTCACTGTTAATATGCCAATCTTTGATACAAGCACCTGTCAAATTTGCATTGTTAAAATTTGTCCTGATTATTCGGGACATAAATAAGTTAGCCCATGTCAAGTTAGCCCCTGTCAGGTTAGCCCATGTCAGATTAGACCATATCAGGTTAGCCCCTGTCAGATTAGACCATATCAGGTTAGCCCCTGTCAGATTAGCCCCTGTCAGATTAGCCCATATCAGGTTAGCTTGATACAAATTAGCTTGATACAAGTTGGCAAATGACAGGTCAGCTTGATAGAGATTAGCAGAACTGAGGTCAATTATCACACCTGAATTTTCACATCTCCACTTATTCCAAGCCTCTAACCCTTGCCTCAGTATTGCTAAATGCTCTGGATTTGCCATAATCTAGTTTTTATACCTAAAATTGCCAATATTCGGATTTTAACCTAATTTCATTAGAGAACTCCACAAAAAAGATTATCCAATTTTGTGGGATGGGCATCTTGCCCGTCCTTGTATTATTAGCGGGCAAGATGCCCGCACCACAAGAAATTTTGGGATATTTTTTTAATTGGAAGTCTCTTAAGCTCAGAATGCAATAAACAAAGTTTAATCAAAATAGCGATCGCATTTAGCATTAACCAGATTTTTCAAATGTTTTATATGACACAATAATTTATGTTGTGTTTTTTGGCTACTGATGTTAACTCAAGCAGAATTTGAGGAATTTATAAATGATACGACAAAACAAATTGATGGTAATATTTTATGGATTGAAGATGAAGACCATTCTCCTGCTGTAGAATTTCGTGTTGAACTTACCTCAAATCCTGACTATCCCATTTTCGTCAAAGGTAGTTATAACCCCCTAACAGAAAAACTCACCTACGCACTCATCCATCGCGCTGCTGGTAGAATATATGCTTTGGATTTAGGACAAGATCATAAAAATCCTGATGGAAACCTAGTAGGAGAAAAACACAAGCATCGCTGGAGAGAGCCGTATCGAGATAAAGAAGCTTATGTTCCAGAGGATATAACTGCTCCTGTCACCGATCCAGTCAAAGTATGGCAACAGTTTTGTCTAGAGTCGAAAATAAAGCATAATGGAATTATGCAAGATCCACCGCCATTACAGTTAGATTTATTCCTCTAATGTTAACCCCTTGCCAAGAAATTGCCAGAACGATTGGAGAGTTGTTTACCTGTTCAACGGTCAACGACTATATCCGTATACGTACCCCATTACTTTATCCTGATGGTGACGTTATTGATATATATCTAAAGGAAAAAGAGGGACAATATATCTTGACAGATTTAGGTGAAACTTTACGCTGGCTACGGATGCAAACTATATCTGAGAAAAGGTCAGAAAAGCAAGAAACGCTAATTCAAGATACTCTATTAACTCATGGTGTTGAAAGATATAAAGGAATGTTAATAATTAGAATACAAGAAAATGAAAACTTAGCTTCTGCTGTCACAACTTTATCGCAAGCAGCATTTAGAGTTTCTGATATTTGGTTTACATTTAGAACTAGAGCTTTTGAGTCAATTATAGAAGAAGTAGCAGAATTTTTAACAGAGAAACAAATACCTTTTAAACAAAATAAGAAATTTGCAGGACGTTCTGGGCGTTCTCGAAAAGTAGATTTTTGCACCGAATATCGCCAACAAACATCATTAATTGATGTACTAAGTACAGCAAGTGTGACAGCAGGTAATAGTAGGGCTGATAATATTTTTACTGTTTGGTCAGACCTTAGCTACCTTCAAGAAGGAAATTACAAATTTATTTCATTATTTGACGATACCATAGACATTTGGAAACTTGAAAATATTACTCTTCTAGAACAAGTGTCTAATGTAGCATACTGGTCGCGCAAAGCTGAATTTCAAGAAATGCTCCTTACAAACAATACCCCATCACTTCCTCAAACCTAAAGCCAAAAGAGGGATAGGAGGAAATAGTACAATGGATACCAATTTAAAATATCAAGAAATCATCAAAAGCATATTAACAGAAACCGCCAAATATCGCGCTTCTATACCTGATGGTTATAACTCCCAAGTTTTATTTGATGATGAACATGGGCGTTATTTAGTTTTAGATATTGGTTGGAGTGATGATCAATATCTACATACCACACCAATTCATATAGATTTAATTGATCATAAAATTTGGATTCAATATGATGATACAGAAGAAGGTATTGCAAATGATTTCATAGCAGCAGGCGTTCCTACACAGGATATTGTACTTGGTTTTCGCCATCCTAAAATCAGACCATATACAAACTTTGCTGTTAGTTAATAGTTCATTTTTTTATCAGCAAATTCATGAAATTGATAAAACCATCCCTAGAATACTATTTAAACCTTCAATATCCCGTCACTCTTTACCCTGACGTAGAACAAGGTGGATATGTAGCAGAAATAAAAGATTTACCTGGATGTTTCACTCAAGGAGAAACCCTAGAAGAGACAATGACAAATATCAATGAAGCGCGGGAATTGTGGATAGAAACAGCTTATGAAGCGGGGGATAATATTCCTTTACCCAGTGAAAAAGATATCATAAATGATCCACTAGCTGAGTTTATTGGTTTGGTAGAAAATGGGAGTTTAGCCCAAAATATAGATCAAGAATTATAAGAAACTATGAACAAGACACTTTTACAACAAAATTAAATTAATATATATCTGTCACAATCAACCATATTATTATGACTAAAGTAAACCTAGACTTACCCCCTGAAGTATTTTCAGCCCGTCGTCTTTCCCCAGATGATTTTGTGCGTGATATGCGCCTAGCAGCAGCTATATTTTGGTATCAAAAAAACGAAATCTCCCAAGAAAAAGCCGCACAAATAGCAGGATTAAACCGCCGTGATTTTATTTTAGCCCTTTCTCGTCAGCAAATAGATGTGTTTTCTGTAGACTTTGATGATTTACAAGAAGAGTTAAATCGTGTCTGAAAAATCACTGTCCTAATTTATCTAACAATTGTTGAGACAGAGGGTTAAATTCTCAATTTGTCAACTCACAACTTTTATTAACTGGGGAACTAAAGCTTTCAAAGCATTACCACGATGACTAATTGATTTTTTCAAATCCGTCGTCATTTGGGCAAAAGTTAATTGTTTCTCTGGTACATAAAAAACCGGATCATAACCAAAACCACCATCTCCAGAAGGTGCAAACAAAATTTCACCGTGACAAATACCCTCAGATTGAATTACTATTTCTCCTTGAGGATTTGCAACTGCGATCGCACACACAAATTGAGCTTGGCGATTTTCCTGATCACCTAATTCTCTTAATAACCTCTCAATCCTTTCTGTATCCGTGTTCCCATAACGCGCAGAATACACACCCGGCGCACCATTGAGGCCATCTACCTGTAAACCAGAATCATCAGCGATCGCCCAATTACCTGTAACTTTCGCAATTTCTGAGGCTTTCAGACAAGCATTTTCCGCAAAAGTTTCTCCTGTTTCTTCTACATCCAAATCTTCCGGTTTTAAAGCTAATTCCCAACCAGAATCAGCCAAATAAGCTTGCATTTCCCGCAATTTACCGGGGTTTCCTGTCGCTACTACAAGTAATTTATTCATTGGTCATTTGTTATTTATTAGTTATCAGAAAATAAATAAAATTCAGAGATTTTATTTATTCTAAATTTTCAGAGAAATTGATTTTTTTATATAATTGCTTTAAAGACAATTTTACATTAATTGATGACATATTTATCATAGCATCTTCTGTTTCATACTCTGTCAAAATCCATTGATTTTCTGAAGTTTTAACATATTGCATCACATAATATTGGGTTTGGTCAATTAAAATATATTCTTTAAATTCGGGAATTGAGCGATAATAAAGAAATTTATCACCACGGTCATAATCTTTTGTTGATTTAGATAAAACTTCCGCAATTAACAAAGGATTCGTAACTATTGTCGTATTTGTGCTGTAATAAACAGGTTGACCCTCAATTACCATGACATCTGGATAAGTAAATTCCCGATAACGTGGTATCCACAATTTGACATCACCAATATAAATTTCATAGTTTAAATCATTTAATGCTACATTCAAGCCAGTTGCTAAATTTAATGCCAGTTTATTATGTTGTGTTGTTCCACCAGTCATAGATATAATTTCTCCATCTCTATATTCATTTTTATAATCAGCTTTTTCTTCTAATTCTAAATATTCTTCAGGAGTATAGTAAGCAGTGACCACTTTGATTTCTTGGGTAGTAGTTTGTAGTTTCATAGGTCTATTCAGTAATAGTTACTAATTGAATTTTACTAGATTTTGAATAGTATAAATTTCTCGTGCTGAACCACAGTTAAAGACTACAAGAAATCATCAATGATATTTGAAAAATTTTAGCTCTTGTAGGGTGGGCATTGCCCACCAAAACCCCTGAACGGTGGGCATTGCCCACCCTACAGTTCTAATTTTTATATTAAAATTACCACTAGCAAGAGAGTTTATCTGGATTAATAGCGATAGCGAAGCGCGACCTAGGAATCGCATTTACCCAATAATTGAATAGATACAACCACAAATACCATTAATACCAGAGTCTTATCTTCTGTCTCTATCTATACATCACTGACGGGGTTTCTTCTTGGAAACCTTTAATACAGGCAAAGGATCAGCAGAAGACTGAGGAGGTAAATAATATTGCACAACAGGCTCCTCTGGTAAAGACGGACGTTGCTGCATTCGCCATAATCTAAAGACGAGAGCTATTCCGGCTGTTCCCAAACCAAAGGTGAAAAGTGACCAACTATCATCCAAACCACCAATCAACGCATCCATTATTCCCACTGTTATCAATACGCTAATGATGGGTTCTTTGCGGTAGGCTGACTTTAAAAAACGAGGTAATACAGCATTCATCACAGCTTACTTAGTTCCACTTATATTTTTTGTATAGATTTGCTCAGAATATTCTAACTCCAACTTGATTCCTTGCACTAATGGCAAATAATAACACAAATAATTGTAGTTTCTTTGAGCAAAAAAGGGAGTACGGTAATTAACACCTATGGAAATAAGTTTAAACAATAAATTCAGAATACTCCATACTGGATAGAGTTTCAGCTATTCCCCCAACTATACCACATATACCAGCCAGCGATAGGTAAACTATAGAGTTGAGAGGTTACATAACGAATACCCAAGTCATCTACTGATAAAACATAGCGATCGCTTATTAAACATCTCCAAAAAAAAGAATAGATATTAGGACTTACGCCGAATATAAATTATCAATCCTGTTTATCGGGTCATCTTCAACACGCTCTTAGCAATGGGCAAAAAACAACGGCTTTGGCAAGTTCATTTTCCTAACCTATAGCGGTTATCGCCCTTGATGCAAGGAGAGAAGAGGGCGCAGGCCCTGCGCCCCTACAAGTAAAAAACGATTCATTGATAACGGAAAAATCAAGTCCCCTCCCTTAGCAAGGGGAGGGTTAGGGAGGGGTAAAACAATGATAACGGGAAAATCAAGTCCCCTCCCCTTAGCAAGAGGAGGGTTAGGGAGGGGTAAAACAATCTTTAGTACAACATAAGAGACTTGTTCATTCATCCTCTAAGAGAACTTAAATTAATAACGCCTTAATTTATTCTTAAATTTAACAGACTACTATTAAAGGCTGGCAACATAATTTTGCTTTTTAAAACAGTTGAAAAAAGAACATATATTTTAATAAAAATTCGATCTTCTTGGCAATGGATTAGTGGAATTACCTGTGGATTAGTAACCTTGAGTGGTGCTTCCAACATTTGGGCGGTGCAAAACTCACTATCAAAACTCTTTAAACTTATACCAAATGCAACTGGTAGTAGCGACGTTAAGAAAGATACTACTAATGGTTGGAGTGCTGGCAAAACCTTGCGTTATCCTGGTGGCAGTGGTGCGCCAGATCCAGAAGAGCCGGCATTGATCATCATTTAACTTGTAGGGTGGGCATTGCCCACCTTACTTAGAGGCTTCTACTGTTTAAGTTAAACCCAGCCATGCAATTACACCTTGATTGGTAACATATTCGATTACCACCATTAAAATAAAGCCAATCATAGCGGCTCTACCATTTAAACGTTCAGCATATTCATTAAATCCAAACTTGGGTTCTTCTAATTTAGGGGTAATGGTTGGTTGTTGTTGTGTCATAATCAGTAATTCCTTTCTAGTAATTCGCAAACAAAGATTTACAGGGATTTTTGGAAAAATTGCTGGGGATGGCGATCGCTGCTTAACAATTTTTAATTATTCTTTATCTATTGTAAGAACACTGGCGAATTAGTCAAGATGTAGTGTGAGGGAGACTAAAAATTTTGCATTTTGAATTACTGAATACGGAAATAATCAGCTAGGTACTGGCACGCTAAAGTGAAACAATAAAATATTAGAGGTTATCAATGGAAATTGGTGTTCCCAAAGAAACTAAAGATCAAGAATTTCGGGTCGGTTTAAGTCCTTCCAGTGTTCGGGTATTACGAGAAAACGGTCATAATATTTTTGTAGAAAGTGAAGCGGGTACGGTTGCGGGATTTACTGATGAAGATTACCGCAATGCTGGAGCAGAAATTGTCAATACTGCCGATGCTACTTGGAATCGAGAGTTAGTTATCAAAGTTAAAGAGCCTTTAACAAGTGAGTATAAATTCTTGCAAAAAGGACAATTGTTATTTACTTATTTACATTTAGCGGCAAATCGTCAACTAACAGAACATTTAATTGATTGTGGCACTTGTGCGATCGCTTATGAAACCGTAGAACAACCAGGAGCAAATAAACTCCCCTTACTCACCCCCATGAGTATTGTTGCTGGTCGGTTAGCCGTACAATTTGGGGCAAGATTTCTAGAAAGTCAACAAGGAGGAAGAGGCGTACTTTTAGGCGGTATACCCGGAGTTAAAGCAGGTCAAGTCGTGATTCTAGGCGGTGGTGTAGTGGGTACAGAAGCCGCTAAAATCGCTGTAGGTATGGGTGCAATGGTGCAAATATTAGATGTCAACGTTGAGCGTCTATCCTACCTAGAAACCCTCTTCGGTTCGAGAGTAGAATTACTTTACAGCAACTCTGCCCATATTGAAGCCGCAGTTAAAGAAGCCGATTTACTCATTGGTGCAGTTTTGATTCCTGGTAAAAAAGCTCCGATTTTAGTATCTCGTGCATTAGTTAAACAAATGCGTCCTGGTTCAGTGATTGTAGATGTCGCTGTTGATCAAGGTGGCTGTGTTGAAACACTACACCCCACATCCCACACTAAACCAGTGTACATTGATGAGGGAGTAGTGCATTATGGCGTTCCTAATATGCCAGGAGCAGTTCCTTGGACATCAACACAAGCTCTCAACAATAGCACATTACCCTATACTGTCCAGTTAGCAAATCTGGGACTTAAAGCTTTAGACATTAACCCAGCCTTGGCCAAAGGTTTAAATGTCCAAAATCATCGGCTTGTACATCCCGCTGTCCAAGAAGTTTTTCCTGATTTAGTTGGGTAATTGGTAATTGGTAATTGGTAATTGGTAGAACTCTTACCCATTACCCATTACCCATTACCCATTACCCATTACCCATTACCCATTACCCAGTTTATTTCACCATAGATAAAATAATACCAACTAGCGAACCGAGAATTAGTACGATACTGCTCAGAGAACTAATTGCAAAACCTGGACCGCGTTTTTCTGCTGCTATATAATATCCCCAAGCGTAAGCAATCCTTCCTACTACCCAAGCTGCACCAAGCGCAGAACCCCAAATAGGATTAACATAAATAGAAAACAACCATAAAGCCGGGATAAATAAAGCAAGCTGTTCTAAGGTATTTTGTTGTACCCTTAGCACACGCTCAAAATCCAGGTTTCCTGTAGTTTGCGGTACAGGAACTTGATATTTAAATCTAGCTCTACCAACATTAATTGTAACTACAAAATATAGTAAAAGTGCGGAAACAGTGACTAAACTGGGATAAGGTGACATAAACTTTAGTAAAATTGCAAATTAGCTTTATTTACAAAATATTATAGGTGACAGGTGATCAGTGACAGATGAAAATTTGATCAATTACCAACCAGCAATGACAGAACCATTAGAACCATTAATTGAATTAAGAGGTATTTCTAAAACCTTTGGTAACAACAAGGTTTTAGACAATGTTGATTTAAAAATATACCGAGGACAAGCATTAGGAATTATTGGCCCTTCGGGAACTGGTAAATCAACAGTTTTGCGGATTATAGCCGGATTGTTAAAACCTGATGAGGGAGAAATTTATATTCAAGGAGTCCGCCGAGAAGGTTTAATTGAAGATGCTGCCGATCCTGTAGGTATTGGCATGGTATTCCAGCAAGCAGCCTTATTTGATTCCTTGACAGTCGAAGAGAATATCGGATTTCTACTTTATCAAAATTCCCGATTAAAGCGATCGCATATTCGTGAACTAGTCAATGAAAAATTAGAAATGGTCGGTTTAGCAGATATTAGTCATCTTTACCCGTCCGAACTTTCTGGAGGGATGCGAAAAAGGGTCAGCTTTGCTCGGGCCATTATGTCCAATCCTCAGCGGCCTACAGACAGTCCAGAAGTTTTATTATACGATGAACCTACCGCCGGACTCGACCCCATTGCCTCAACGGTAATTGAGGACTTAATCCGCGATTTACAACACACACAAGGGGTCTGTAGTACATATTCCATAGTTACTCATCAAGATAGTACAATTCGCCGGACATCTGACCAAATAGTATTTCTTTATCAAGGAAAAGTGCAATGGCAAGGTACAGTAGTTGCATTAGATCACACAGAAAATCCTTTGATTAGACAATTTATGAGTGGAAGTGTCAACGGACCGATTCAAATAGCTGGTTAAGTATCAAATCCAAAAAAATTGTTAAGTTTAATTTGTCGGTGGAGGAATAAATGCGAGGTCTAATTAGCAGTTTCACGTCTGCACGTACATGGAGAGAAGGTTCTGTCGGATTGTTGCTCCTGCTAGGGTTAGGCGCATTTGGAGTAATTTTACTGTGGTTGAATAGAATCACCCCTGGACAAACTTCTTATAAAGCAACTATCGAATTTGCTAACGCTGGGGGAATGCAAAAGGGTTCAGCCGTGCGTTTTCGTGGTGTAAAAGTAGGGAGTATTACCAATGTTAAAGCTGGTTCTAATGCAATTGATGTAGAAATTCAAATTAACTCCCCTGATTTGATAATTCCCAGCAATGCACTCATTGAAGCCAATCAAAGTGGATTAATTAGCGAAAATATTATTGACATTACCCCAAAAGGCGATTTACCTCCTGGGAGTGTGTCTGCTAAACCCCTAGATAAAGACTGTAATCGCAGCCTAATTATTTGTAATGGTTCTCGCTTACAAGGTGTAATTGGGATCAGTGTTGATGAACTGGTGCGTCAATCATCTAATTTTGCGGCTCAATACAGTAACGAAAAGTTCTATAAAAATATTAATCGGACTTTAGAAACATCGGCTAATGCTGCTGCTAATATCGCCGACTTGACTAAGGATTTACAAGGTTTGAGCAAAACCTTCAAAGGACAAATAGGCGTATTCTCTGGAACTGCGGTAACATTACAACGTTCTACAACTCAATTGACTGCAACCGCTACCAAAACAGCGGATCAATTAGGTTCAACTGCAAAGGACTTTAGTACAACAGCTAAACAGGCAGGTCGCTTACTTACCAATTTAGATAATCTTGTCAGCACCAATCGTTCTTCTTTAGTTGGGGCTTTGAATAGTATGACGGAAACTAGTAACCAACTTCGTCAGACAGTAACAAGTTTATCCCCAGCAATTAATCGCTTAACTCAAGGAAAATTATTAGATAACTTAGAAACCCTATCTGCAAATGCAGCCGAAGCTTCTGCAAATTTAAAAGATGCTTCTAAAAGTTTAAATGATCCAAAAAACATTGTTTTACTGCAACAAACTTTAGATGCAGCTAGAGTAACGTTTGAAAATACCCAAAAAATTACTTCTGATTTAGATGAATTAACAGGCGATCCTAAGTTCCGCCAAAATATGCTGCGATTAGTGAATGGTTTGAGTAAATTAGTTTCTTCTAGCAAAGACATCCAGGAGACAACCAAAGTAGCTATAACTTTAGATTCTCTCAAAGCTGCTGCTAATCAATCAAAGGTAGTAATTACCGCACCTGTTCCTCAAAAACAAACTGTAGTCATCAATCCCGTACCCAAAGTCCCAGAAAAAGTAGAACAAACCCCCCAACCAATCACAGAACCACCCAATTCATCCCAAAAACAACTCCTACAGCAACTCCGCGATTATCGAGAACAGGGAACAGGTGACAGGTGACAGAGAACAGGTGACAGACCAATAACTAATGACTAATGACCAATGACTAATAACTAATAACTAATGACTAATGACTAATGACTAATAACTAATTCCAATCCTGTTCTTCTTTTTTGCCACGACTTTTGTAAATTCCGCCGATATCATGGAGTTGACGGGTTTTTTCAAATAGTTCAGTTTCCGTTAAACCCCAGCTTTGCAAAACTTTATCTAAGCCAGTTTGGATGTCTCGCGCCCCTGGAAAACCTTGATAGCGGATTTTTAGTCTAGCTAATTCTGATAAATTGTAGTCCGTTGCGCCTTGAGCGAGTAAAATATCAATAGAGGGGCGATCGCGGTTGTAGAGTGGATGTTGTTGGTCTTTACCACCAGAAGAATCTATCATAGTTAATACCAGTATTAAGTTAGCAATCCATCAACAACGGGGATCAGAAAAATCTTCACCATTGCTAATTATGCACCATTGTCTGGAGAATGACGGCAACCACGCCTTGTCACTTACGGCTCTCACTACTGCCATTCAGCTTTAAATAAAGATACATTATCTTTAAGAAAGTACAAGAAACTTTATATAAGGGTGAACTTATATCTCACCCAAACTCCAAGCAGCACGAGGGAAAGAACCCGCTATGTTTGAACACTTCACGTCCGAAGCCATTCGGGTAATCATGTTAGCCCAGGAAGAAGCACGACGACTGGGACACAACTTTGTAGGCACAGAACAAATTCTCCTGGGTTTAATGGGAGAAGGAACAGGTGTTGCTGCTAAGGTGTTAGCTGAGTTGGGTGTCACCCTGAAAGAAGCCCGTCGGGAAGTAGAAAAAATAATTGGCCGGGGTTCTGGGTTTGTCCCACCGGAAATTCCCTTTACCCCCAAAGTAAAAAGCTTATTTGAGCAATCTTTCCGAGAAGCTCATGGCCTTGGACATAATTACATAAACACTGAACACTTATTATTAGGTTTAACGGAGGCCGGTGAAGGAGTCGCCGCCAAAGTATTACAAAATCTAGGAGTGGATTTACCAGTTATCCGTTCCGCTGTTATGAGCCGATTGGGTGAAGATACAGCGGTTGTGGCTGGTGGTAGAAGTAATTCCCAGCGCAATCAAAATCTGACCATCGAGGAGTTTGGCAGAAACCTCACCAAACTGGCTCAGGAGGGCAGACTAGACCCCGTAGTTGGTCGCCAGAAGGAAATTGAAAGAACTGTACAAATTCTCGGTCGTAGGACTAAGAATAACCCAGTCTTGATTGGAGAACCTGGCGTTGGTAAGACTGCGATCGCCGAAGGTCTAGCTCAACGGATTGTCAATCAAGATGTCCCCGAAGTCTTGCTGGATAAGCAAGTCATCAGTCTGGACATGGGGTCTGTAGTGGCAGGAACTCGCTTCCGTGGTGATTTTGAAGAACGCCTGAAAAAAATCATGGAAGAAGTTCGCACCGCAGGCAACATCATCTTAGTGATTGATGAAATTCATACCTTGGTGGGTGCAGGTGGTACAGAAGGTGGTTTGGATGCAGCTAATATCCTTAAACCAGCTTTAGCACGGGGTGAACTCCAGTGTATTGGTGCTACTACCCTAGATGAATATCGTCAATACATTGAGCGTGATGCGGCACTAGAACGGCGTTTTCAGCCAATTTTGGTTGGTGAACCATCAATAGCAGAAACTATTGATATTCTCTATGGTTTACGCAGTGCTTATGAACAGCACCATAAAGTCAATATTACTGATGAAGCGGTAGTGGCGGCGGCTGAATTGGCAGATCGTTATATTAGCGATCGCTTTTTGCCCGATAAAGCCATTGACCTGATTGATGAAGCTGGTTCTCGTGTGCGGTTACGTAACTCGCGGATTGCAAATAACAAAGAACTCAAACGGGAATTAACCACTGCTACCAAATCCAAATCTGAAGCCATCAGAGTTCAAGATTTTAGCAAAGCTGGTAAGTTGCGGATACAAGAGTTGGAACTACAAACCAAACTTGATTTAGAGGAAAACCAGGAAACTGTTAACACTCCCCTAGTCAATGAAGAAGACATTGCTCAAATTGTCGCTTCTTGGACTGGTGTTCCCGTTAACAAACTGACTGAATCTGAATCAGAGTTATTGTTACATCTGGAAGATACCTTACATACAAGATTAATCGGTCAAGAACAAGCAGTTACATCTGTTTCTCGCGCTATTCGTCGCGCCCGTGTCGGCTTAAAAAATCCTCATCGTCCCATTGCCAGTTTTATCTTCTCAGGTCCAACCGGTGTCGGTAAAACCGAATTAGCCAAAGCTTTAGCGGCTTACTTCTTTGGTTCTGAGGAATCAATGGTGCGTTTAGATATGTCCGAATACATGGAAAGCCACAACGTTTCTAAGTTGATTGGTTCACCTCCAGGTTATGTAGGATACAACGAAGGCGGACAATTAACGGAAGCTGTGCGGCGCAAACCCTACACGGTATTGCTATTCGACGAAATCGAAAAAGCACATCCCGATGTATTCAATATGCTGCTGCAAATTTTAGATGACGGTCATCTCACGGATGCGAAAGGTCGGAAGGTAGACTTCAAGAATACATTAATTATCTTGACTTCTAATATTGGTTCTAAGGTAATTGAAAAAGGTGGTAGTAGCTTAGGGTTTGAGTTTGATAATGCAGCAGAAGCTAGTTATCATCGGATTCGTAACTTAGTTAACGAAGAACTCAAAGCTTATTTCCGTCCAGAATTCCTCAACCGTGTGGATGATATTATCGTCTTCACTCAACTCAACAAAGATGAAGTCAAGCAAATTGCTGAAATCATGCTGCGTGATGTTGGTAGTCGTCTCAAAGATAAGGATATCACCTTAGAAGTGACAGAAGCCTTTAAAGAGAAGGTGGTACAAGAAGGCTATGATCCTAGCTACGGTGCTAGACCATTACGCCGCGCTATTGTCCGTCTGTTGGAAGATTCTCTGGTTGAAGCTATCTTATCTGGGGAAATAGCAAATGGAGATAAGGCTATTGTGGATGTAGATGATGATGGACAAGTGAAAGTCAGGAAATCGGAAACCCGTGAGTTGCTATTAACTAACGTTGGTTAATTCGGGATTTCTACAACATTTGTAAATTATTTGGTGGGTGACTTTATTGTTAACCCACCTTTTTTTATGGTTTTTTTACGGAGGAATATAGATAATTGACACTCTCAGGGAAGACAGCCACTGAGATTCTACTGACAGAATTAGATTAAGGGTTTAGCCTAATCTAATCTCGCTGCGACCGTCAAACGCCGCCTAGACGCTCAATACAACCACCAATCAAGGTGTCGAAATTGCGCTTACTTTTATTATTTTCAGTGTTTTTGTGAGTCCATCACTAAGCCAAGATGCGGTACGCTCCACAACCTGCCATTACTTGCTCTTTTAAGTCAATACTGCCGCTAGGACTTGAACCTAACCGTTGTTTCTTATGAGCCGGGATTTCTCCGGACTAGGATGTTTCAACACGTAGATGTTTATTGTTCTTACTCACGATTTCATTCTAGCATACCACAGGGATTAAAATCCCTCGTGTCGCTTCCCTCTCACCGGCTTTAGCCACTGAGTTTCCCACTTACCGCGAGGTCTTATGAACCACGAAGGGACGAAGAAGGAAGAAGGAAGAAGGAAGAAGGAAGACTCAACACGACTTAATTATTTGATTCTATAGGTAGGGGTTTAGCAGTGCTAAACCCTTACACGTCTGGGATTTTTTTAATCTTGTAAAAGTCTATGTTTTAACCGTTTTCAGTCCAGTTAATTTTATTACTATGAGTGAAAGTTTCTAATTTTTTCGGAAGCGTTGAGAATTTCAATTCCTATAACATTACCTGCTGTATCATAATCAAGAATCACCCCAGGACTAACAGAATCACTTTCTTGAATTTCTGCTTGACTCCAACAGATTTTTAATTCATCAATCTCAGGATTATATTGACTATGTGTGTAATTTATAGATTCAGGTTTTTGTTCAGCATCTATTTTTTGTGATAAAGTAGCCACTGTTTCATTTGCAAATTCTTTATCTTTAAATTGTAAATAATTCCCTTGTCCTAGATTATATTTTGCTATAAACCGGAGAAATTTAGTAGGTTCTAAATGATTCATTAATATCATTAATGCTTCTTGAAGAATTTGTTGATCGTCAGTAGTTTTGATTTTCATTTTCTATCTCCAGAATAAAATTAATGGGGTTAACTGTTTTTACTATAGCTAAAGTCTGAGAGCGATTAATTAACCTTTTATCACAAGTAATAAAATAATTACATTTACTTATTTCTGAACAAGCAACATGGAGAGCATCTAAAGCTTTAATTCCATTTAGTTCTAGATTTGTGGCTCGTTCTTGTACTGTTATGGTTTTCGCTTGTATTAGAGTAGCCAATATCCAATATTGTGGGATGGGCATCTTGCCCGTCCTAGTATTATTAGCAACCTATTGGGACTACACCACAAAAAATTCTGGGATATTTTTTTATTTGCAAGTCTCTAATTTAAATATTCAAAGCAGCTAGGGATGCCCACTTACAGGAATTCTCGGTGTTATGAGGTACAAGAACCCCACCCCCAACCCCCTCCCCGCAAGCGATGAGGGGGCTAAGATGTACCTCATAAGAGCGGAAACCGCTGTAACAAGATTTAGACTCCTAACAGGTTATACAATTTAAATGGGAAATATAGAGGGTGGGGAAACCCTGCCCCTACTTTGACACTGAGAACAGAAATGACTAGAACGTCCACCTAATTTAATTCGCTGTATAACGTTACCACAAACCTTACAAGGTTCTCCCGTGCGGTTATAAACCCAGGCTTCACCACCATAATTACCATTAACACCTTTAACACTCAAGAAATTACTAAAAGTTGTCCCACCTACCGCAATACTCGCTGATAGAACTTCAATAATTGCCGTTCGTAAAAATTCGATTTGCGGAAGTTGTAATTCTGTACAAAGAGTAGTTGGTAAAATCCCACTTTTAAACAAAGCTTCATCTGCATAAATATTACCTAATCCTGCCACCATTGACTGATCTAATAATCCAGTTTTAATGGGACGACGGGATTTTTTTAATTTATCAGACAAATACTCAACGGTGAACTCTGGGGAAAAGGGGTCAACTGCCAGTTTTGCCAAACCTGTAATAATACTTTCTACAGCCACATCACCAGGAACATACCACATTTGCCCGAATGTGCGCTGGTCAACAAAGCGTAATTCCTGCTTTTCTCCGAAAAATAATCTAACTCTGGTGTGTTTGTGTAAAGGTTCATCTTGGGTTAACCATAATAACTGACCGGTCATTCGCAAATGCACCCCCAAATAATTGGGAGCAGGTGCGGAAAGTTCAGCTAGGAGATATTTACCACGACGATGCCAGGTAGCAATGGTATTCCCTTTAATTCTATCAATAAATTCATCAACAGAAAACGGGTAGGCGATGGTGCGTTGTAGCAACACATCTCCTCCCGTAATTTCTTGACCGAGGGTTAATTGATTTAAACCCCGGCGGACTGTTTCAACTTCAGGCAGTTCAGGCATTCAAGCAAATAATATTTTTAGGGGAAGCTGTGGTTAAAGAGAGAAAATGTGCAAGGTTTTTCCTTGACATCTCCTGCTATTATCCCATGAAACAATCCCCTAGGCGCTTGACTGTTTATTTTGCTGCTGCTGCTGGTTTTGCTGCTGGTTTCGCTTTAGGTGCTTCTACTTCGATTAACTCATCTACAGCATAGTTGGCAGTAGTGAGGTTGGAGTAGTTAACTTTGTCAAACCGGACAATTACAGGGTATTTGATGGCACTTTTTTCAACAGAAACCACTGTACCAAGATCCTGAAACCAGTAGGACTCAGGGCGGAGAACACGTACTTTAGAACCTTTTTGAACCATGATGGATCTTCCCTTTTAAAATATAAATGCCTTAATGTAGGGCTGATTGTTCTTACTTTACAGCCTGAATGTGTTTGCTTGTGGTTTTGTTAAGTTATTTGTCAAATTGGTGGGTTTTGATGGTTAATCAGTTGTTAATCTTCCTAATTCCCCCTTGACAAAGTACCCATAACAGAGTATGTTCATTCCCAAATACTTTTTGCATCATGGCTTATGTCTTACTTAATACAAAAACACTACCTTCGTTCCCCCTGGCAATACGGAGATCATCATCTATATAAGTAATATCTAGCCAACCTTGTTGTTGTTCACTTTGAATGAGAAAATCAAAAGCTGTAAATTTTTTGCCTAATTCAATTTGTTGGATCAAGTTTTCTGGTGTTGTATAGCCAATAAGCCTTTGTAAACCAATAATAGAACGTTGGAATTTTACTTGGACACGCCGCCCCGATACTGGTTCAAATTTAGCAGCAACGCTGACTAATCCTTCTAGGGAAGGAATCCCGTAAATCTCAGCTATATTGTAGATACTGTTGCTTTCTACCCGAATACATTGGTAAATTTGACCAAGTTTACAAAAGGGGAAACGATCTATCTTTAATAAAGCTTTGCTTGTGGTGTATAGTAGTCGCCAGTTGCCTTCTAGTAAATTACTAGCTGCTAATGGATTGGGTGTAGGATTAAAATCTTCTAAGTTAGCGATCGCTGCTAAGATAGCTTGTTGTTGTTGCTGATTTGCTAACAAACCGCGATTTGTGCCAACAATTAAATCTATGAGAGTTGATTTGCCTATCATTGCCCTGTACCTGGTAGAGTTTGCATGATGAAACATCATTAATAAAATATTAATGTTGTTTGTCTACGAGCATACAATTCATGAATAATGCCTTTTTGGCTACCGTTCCCTAATTAAGTCAGTAACTCAGCCCTAAAGGGACTGAGCTTGTAAGAAATTGCAAGCTGTACTGACCAGTCTAAGTCTTAACTGACTACGTTTTTTGAGTCACGACACCCTGGAATCCGAAGCTAGTTCCCTGCCCTGTCGCTTGTGATTAAACAGTTTCAAAGTCACTGAAACAGTGTTGCAAGCCTAACAAGCTCTTAAAACATTGACGAAGCTAACATTACCCCAGAAATGGGAGGCTATGAGTGAGCAAAACATTATGCGTACAGAGTTGGAAAATTTGAATCGGTAATTGTCCCGTTGAAAGTACACCACAAAAGTACCCCGAATTTCCCAACTCCAAGGCGGTAATGAAAAAATATTCAAGGCGGTTAAAACCGCACGAGTCGTTTCCCTCTCAGCACTGAAGTGTCTGAGTTTCCCACTTACCGGGTATTCTTATGAAAATTTTCTTTGATTCGGATTAAGCAATTAAAGAGTTGTATGAAGGAATAAATTAACTCGTATCAAATGATAGACTCTTAATGTCTAGTTATATAAACCCTATTGTGTGATTGCTGATATGTTAGATTCTCCTCTCCGTGAAGCCCCCCGAAACCAACGAGCATCGGTTATTCCCTTAAAACAAGAGTCTTCCATGCTAGATTGGTTGCGGCTGGGTGGCCGACTCATAGCCCGTGATATCCACGAAACAGACTCGCGGGAAGATGTAGAAGTAATATCCGATTTTCTGGGCGCAGACGACGGAATTAGTGATATTGATTATGATGATGATGATGCAGGTCCTGACGAAGACTAGCACCGCAAGGCGAAAGTCAAAAGTCAAAAGTCAAAAGTCAAAAGTCAAAAGTAATATGGCGTAAGCTTTTTGGCGATTGAGAATGGTTGTTTTATTTACTCCCTACTGTACTAGTAACCTGGAGCGGAAGTCAAAAAGAATACATAATCAGCTGGTTGTCAAATTTGGAATGGTTAGTTTATTTAGGATGCAGTGTATTAGTACACTGTATTTTAGGAGCTAGGAAAGGAAAACAGCTTTTATTGTTTTATTTAGGTTTTTTTTAAGTGTGGAGTGAAGGGACTTTTTTTTGTGGACGCTAAATTATCTCCTAATCAAAGTGTGAATTTTTCGGGAATTGGGTTGGCCTCCTTGCTGGCTCTGTTACTCAGTACGACAGCCTTGATTTTCGATTGGATGGGAAATAGGACTCCCTGGTATACTAATTCCCTTACCCTACCTCTTTTATTGTCTGCTGTTGGTGTAACAGTTCTGGGACAGTGGGTAATTCCTCTGTTACAAGCACTGAAAACGGGGCAGATTATCCGGGAGGATGGACCCCAGGCACATCTAAAAAAGGCGGGGACACCAACTATGGGGGGTGTGTTTTTTATCCCTGTAGCGGTGATAATTGCTGGCATATTATCCGATTTTTCGGAAAATGTCCTAGCGGTTTCTGCTTTAACACTCAGCTACGGTTTCATTGGCTGGATAGACGACTGGCAAATTTTGCGTCGTAAGTCTAACAAAGGAATTTCTCCAAAAATGAAGTTAGCTTTGCAAGTTATCTTTGGGGCTGTATTTTGTGGCTGGTTGATGTTTAAAGGTGATTTTAGTATAACTAATATCTATTTACCTTGGTGGGGTTTATCCTTACCTTTAGGAATGTTGTTTTGGCCTGTCGCGGGTTTTGTTCTAGTTGCCCAGAGCAATGCTACTAATTTAACAGATGGTGTTGATGGTTTAGCTGCGGGAACAGTAGCGATCGCTATTTTCGCATTAGGTGTGATTATTGCGCCAACTTCTCCCGACTTGATGGTTTTCTGTGCGGCTGTCAGTGGTAGTTGCTTAGGGTTTTTAGCCTATAATCGCAACCCCGCTAGTGTTTTTATGGGTGACACAGGTTCTTTAGCTCTAGGTGGCGCTTTAGCTGCTGTTGCACTGCTAACAAATACCTTAGTAGCACTATTTATTCTGAGTGGGATTTTCTTTGTAGAAACTCTCTCTGTTATGGCACAAGTTGGTTATTATAAAGCTACAAAAGGACCAGATGGCAAAGGTAAGCGCTTATTTAAAATGGCTCCTTTACATCATCATTTAGAATTAACTGGTTGGTCAGAGTTACAAGTAGTGGCTGTATTTTATATTATCGCTGCTTTTCTGGCATCTGTTTGTATTATGTCTATAAAATAATCAGTTTTGTTTTAAAAATAAAAATTCACAACCTCCAAATTTGGGGGTTGTTTTTGTTTTGAGATTGGGGGTTCTGTCCAGAACGTAAATTACCCCAATTCCCAATAGACATCTCCAGAAAAGAATGTAGAGCCGAGAATCCCTACCCATGGAACGTCTCTACAAGGGTTGTAAGTCACGCATATTTAATTTTCACCAGATGTCTAATACTCAAATTGTCATTTACACCCTTGAATTTGGAGTTTAAGTAAGAGGTTATTTGAAAACTTTTTCCTGTGGGATCTGATCCCCCTAAATCCCCCTTGAAAAGGGGGACTTTGAGGAATCTCGATTAATTCTGATACTTTTCAAACATCCTCTTAATTACCAGATTGGATTTGTGGATTTTTCAGATGTGGATTTTTCCAGTCTAAAGGATTTAATTATGGTGTCTTCCACAGTTTTCGCAAACTCTGGATAGGATTTATCTTCAGCGCGATAGGTGAGAATATAGGCTTTTTTACCATTAACAATCCATACTTGCATTTCTTGGAAATTTACCTTGTGGATATTATCTCTGCTCTCATAAACTACTTGATGACCTTGTGTTTCACCAAGTTGTATTCGTCCAGATTTGATAATTTTCGCATTTTGTCCTAATGCTTCAATTTGTCCGATAGAAAACTTAGTATAATCTTCCAAAGACTCCGACTGGAATAACTCATCTATAGTGATAAAAAATTCTGGAGTTAGAGAAGATGAAATCGTATTTTTCGGGATAATTCGCGTTATTTTATCTATTGCTGGTGTTTCTTGCCAATTTTTAGGATATTTAAATTTAACCCCAGCTTTTGCATATTCTACTACTTTAATTGATGGTTGCAAATAAATATTAATACCCATCACACCAATAGTTATTAAAGTTATTAAAAAAGCCGATTTTATGAGTAAAAATTTTAAATTGTGAGCTGGTTTATTGATGGGCTTTGTATTATTATTATTGACTGAATGATCTGGTTGTGTGGTTATTTGAGATTCATTTACAGCCGTCATAACTTCTGCTGCTGATTGAAACCGGTGTCTAGGGTTAATCTTGAGCATTTTATCTAAAATATTAGCTAGAGAAGGGCTAGTAATTATACTAGCTTGTTGTCGCCAATTTCGGTAATTATTGTCAAGGTAATCAACAGGAGTTGTACCTGTGAGTAACTCCAGACAAGTAACAGCTAAACTATATAAATCACTAGACGGATAAATTTCTCCTATTCTTCCTTCTTCAGGTCTTTGTTCAGGAGAAGCGTACACTTTTGTAAAAATAGGTACAGATTTTTTTATATTTGTTTCACCAGAAACAACTTGTTTAACCGCCCCAAAATCAATTAAAAATAGTTTTTGTGTTGCTGTTTCTCTAACAATATTACTGGGTTTAATATCTCGATGGATAGAATTTTGATCATGAATAAATTGTATAATCGGTAAAATTTGCTTTAAAAAATCTAAAATATCTGTTTCGGAAAAACGAACTTTTCTTCTGAGTTCTTGAGACAGATCTTCACCTTGGATATATTGTTGTACTGAATATTTAAACTCAAGTTCTTTTTGTTGACCAAAAGCGGGAGCGGTCAGGGAAAAATAATCATATAATGTGGGAATATTCCCGTTATTGTCACCTAAAAATTCTAAAACCTGAGCTTCTCGATCAAAAGCTGCTTTGATTGCTTCAACAATTTTGTCAGCAATTTCCGGGTTGTCATTAATATTCAATCGTTTGATCACACATTGACGCTGATTCACAGAATCTAAATCAATAGCTTGAAAAGTAGCACCAAATCCTCCTTTTCCCAGAGGTTTAATAGTTTGATAATGTCCTTTTCTCCCCTTTAATATTAGGGGCATTCCACAAGCTTGACAGAATATTTCTGAGGTAGTATTAGAATCTGGAGAGTCGGGAAAACGGTTTTCGGGACTAGGGCAGTGGGGTCTGGTACAATAGTACATGATAGATAAAATAGTACATGATATAGTTACAGAGTTAATCCATTAACCAAAAACAGGTATTTATATAAGTCTGTTCACTTCACCTATTAAACAGGATTGTATCATAAAGTTAACTTCTGGGTAAACGCCTTAATCTTTGATAAGAATTAGTATATAATCAGTTATGGGCGTGCATATTCTTACGCCAAGTATAAAGTTTAGATAACATAAATCTAGTTAAATACTACCATAATCACCAAAATTCAGTAATCAAAGGTCAAGCATTATGCAACTACCAGCATTAACTAGTGTCTTAGCATTCACCGCATTGACAGTTACCCTGAGTGTTAACCCTGGTTTGAGTCAAGAGATTCCCAAGCAAGAAGTTAGTTTTGCTTGTCGTTCAATTTCTTACAAAAGTAATACGGAAAGAGTTCCCACTACCATGGCCTTCGTTCCCGACAAAAAACCTGAGCCTTATGTACCCATTATTGCTTGGAAATCTGACTCTTTTCCCAGTAGCGAATGGACTCCTAAAAAACGCTGTGAACAAGTAAGTAAAAAATTCCAGCAATTTCACCAACAAGGCCGATTAGATTATTTAACTACCGGTAAGTTGAATGGTTTGGGAGTTATCTGTGCGGCTAAACCTGGTGAATGCAATAAAAACAATATTTTATTTAGTGTCAGGCCAGGTGTAAATCCCACTACAGTTTTAGCCGAACTTAATGACATCAGAGAAGGTAGAACTTCAGACCTAACTTGGCAAAATTCAGGTGAAAATACTTACTTGAATCTGGGTGAATATCTCAAAAAAATCTCTAAATAACAAAATACCCCACCCTAACCCTCCCCTTGTAAAGGCTACGGTGTACACACATCTCTAGACAGGATGCTAAACGTGATCCGATCCCCCTAAATCTCCCTTAAAAAGGGGGACTTTGAAGAATTTAGCCCCCCTTTTTAAGGCTACGGTGTACACACATCTCTAGACAGGATGCTAAACGTGATCCGATCCCCCTAAATCCCCCTTAAAAAGGGGGACTTTGAAGAATTTAGCCCCCCTTTTTAAGGCTACGGTGTACACACATCTCTAGACAGGATGCTAAACGTGATCCGCTCCCCCTAAATCCCCCTTAAAAAGGGGGACTTTGAAGAATTTAGCCCCCCTTATAAAGGCTACGGTGTATACACATCTCTAGACAGGATGCTAAACGTGATCCGATCCCCCTAAATCCCCCTTAAAAAGGGGGACTTTGAAGAATTTAGCCCCCCTTGTAAAGGCTACGGTGTACACACATCTCTAGACAGGATGCTAAACGTGATCCGATCCCCCTAAATCCCCCTTAAAAAGGGGGACTTTGAAGAATTTAGCCCCCCTTGTAAAGGCTACGGTGTACACACATCTCTAGACAGGATGCTAAACGTGATCCGATCCCCCTAAATCCCCCTTAAAAAGGGGGACTTTGAAGAATTTAGCCCCCCTTGTAAAGGCTACGGTGTACACACATCTCTAGACAGGATGCTAAACGTGATCCGATCCCCCTAAATCCCCCTTAAAAAGGGGGACTTTGAAGAATTTAGCCCCCCTTGTAAAGGCTACGGTGTACACACATCTCTAGACAGGATGCTAAACGTGATCCGATCCCCCTAAATCCCCCTTAAAAAGGGGGACTTTGAAGAATTTAGCCCCCCTTTTTAAGGCTACGGTGTACACACACATCTCTAGACAGGATGCTAAACGTGATCCGATCCCCCTAAATCCCCCTTAAAAAGGGGGACTTTGAAGAATTTAGCCCCCCTTTTTAAGGGGGGTTGGGGGGATCTAAACGTTGTGGGGCAACTCTAGAAGACTTGTGTGTACACCGTAGCTTGTAAAGGGGGGATTAAGGGGGGTAAATCACTACTAATAAAAACACTATTTAACTAATCATGAAACGTCAAATCGCCATGATCTCCTGCTTACTGCTGCTACCTTATCCAGTGTCAGCAACAGAAACCCAAACCAAGACGACAAAACTACTTACACAGACATCGCAAAGGTGCAAATTACAACCAGCAGACCCAGAAAACGGTATTTATTCAGACCCACAATTACAAACCATTGCTAAACAAATTACAGTTAGAGTCAGAGACAAAGAAAGAGGCGCTTCCGGGACAATTTTCGCTAGAAAAGATAATTCTTATTTAGTAGTTACTAATTCCCACGTTGTCAGAAGAATTAATAATATCAATATTATCACAGCCGATGGTCAAAAATATGCAGGTAAAATTTTACCTGATACTAACTTTGATAAATTCGATTTAGCTATAGTAGAATTTACATCTAATCAAAAATATTGTTTACCATCAGAAATTGCTGACAGAATCGCCTCTTTTGATATTAACTTAGAAACACCAGTTATGTCCGCAGGCTATGCTGTATCTGAAGATAAATTAGTATTAACAACAGGAAAAATACAACAAATAATTTCTCAACCCAGTTTAAAAGATGGTTATGAAATTGGCTATACCAGCGATATTCAACCGGGAATGAGTGGCGGTGCAATTATTAGTAATACAGGAAATTTAATAGGAATTAATGGCATTAGTTCCTATCCTTTGTCCAATTCTGCTTATACTTATACCAACGGAAAACGCCCCACAAATACAGAAATTCAAGAATTTAGAAAACTCAGTTGGGGAATACCCATTAAAACCGTTTTAGCTCAGGTAAGACCAGAAGTTCTTACCGCTTATAATTTACCTCTACCAGATATTAAACAGCAAATAGCAGAAGTACCATTAACAGGGTGGTTAGGAGAATTAGAAGCAAAAGCTAAACAAATTACCGTCAGAATTGATAGCAGTAGCGGTGCTAATGGTTCAGGAATTATTATCGCTAAGGAAGGAGATATTTACACCGTTTTAACTGCGGCTCATGTAGTTTGTAAACCACCAGATAAACCGGGAAAATGTGAGCCAAATACCTATAAAATCCTCACAGTAGATGGTAAACAATATCCCGTAGAACCAAGCACCATTAAATTAGAAGAAGGGGTAGATTTAGCAGTAGTTAAATTCACCAGTCGGGAAAATTATCAAGTTGCAACTTTAGCCAATTATCCCACCAAAGATTATGAATATATGTTCACTGCTGGTTATCCCAGGTTAGGAGAAAAATCACCTTGGCGGTTCACATTGGGACAGATTTATAGTCAGGAAAGAGGGTTATTACAAACTACCCAATCAGACTTTAACAATAACAGTTCTGGTACAGCCCAAGCAGCAGTTTCTTTAACAGGAGGATATGAATTAGTTTATAGTAGTATCACCTTTGGGGGCATGAGTGGGGGACCTGTATTAGACTCTCAAGGGCGGGTAATTGGTATTCATGGCAGAACTGAGGGACAAGCTGCTATTGATAATAATAGTAGTAGTCAAGAAACTATCCAATTAGGTAATAGTTTGGGTATTCCGGTGAGTACATTTTTGGCATTAGCTACCCGACTGAATACCCAAGCACAAAAGGTAGAAACCACCCCAACACCAGAACTAAATCAACAGAAAGTTAGGTCTATTAAAACAGCGATTTTATCAGTAGATGTTTCCCAAGGCAATACTACCGCCAGTCAATGGTTAGAAAGAGGAAATCAACTGTGGCGGTTACGTCGTTATCCAGAAGCAATACAGGCTTTTGACGCAGCAATTAAGCAAAAACCAAAGTTTATTCACCTAGCTTATTATGGCAAGGGTTTGGCGTTAGCTAGGAGTGGAGAATATCCAGAGGCTATAACTGCATTACCTGCATTACAGCAATCGGTGCAATCTCAACCTGATTTTGTTCCTGCTTGGTTGTTGCTAAGTGCAGTTTATAAAGAATCAAACCAACTGGATAAAGCCTTAGCAGCCATAGATAAAGCCATTCAACTCCAGCCTAATAATCCTAATTTGTATAATCAGAAGTCGGTAGTTTTAATAGATTTAAAAAGATATAGAGAAGCAGCAGCAGCGATAAATAAAGCCATTGAACTCAGTCCCCGTGCAGCATTTTACGTCAACCGGGGAATTGTCCGTGATGAATTAGGAGATAAGCCAGGAGCAATAGATGATTACAACCAAGCTATCAAGATTAATCCTAACTATGCCGATGCCTACTACAACCGGGGAAGTGTCCGTAATGAATTAGGAGATAAGCAAGGAGCAATAAATGATTACAACCAAGCTATCAAGATTAATCCTAACTATGCCCTAGCCTACAACAACCGGGGAGTTGTCCGTAATGAATTAGGAGATAAGCAAGGAGCAATAGATGATTACAACCAAGCTATCAAGATTAATCCTAACTATGCCCAAGCCTACACCAACCGGGGAATTGTCCGTTATAAATTAGGAGATAAGCAAGGTGCAATAGATGATTTCAACCAAGCTATCAAGATTAATCCTAACTATGCCCAAGCCTACGCCGGTCGGGGAATTGTTTATTATCAACTTGGTGACAAACAAAAAGCCAGAGAAGACCTGCAACGAGCAGCGCAATTGTTCATGGCTCAAGGGAATACTGCTCTTTATGAAAAAATAATGGGTTTATTAAAAAGGTTGTAGGGAGTTTCTTTGGTGATGTTAATTGTGATTTTGTCTGAATCAGGATGTCCAGGATTTAAGGATTAACAGGATGTGATTGTGAGATTTTCCCTCGTTCCCTGGCTCTGCTGGGGAATGCCCACAGGAGGCTCTGCATGACAACAATAATATTTTGTCAGAATCAGGATGTCCAGGATTTAAGGATTAACAGGATGTGATTGTGAGATTTTCCCTCGTTCCCTGGCTCTGCTGGGGAATGCTCACGGGAGGCTCTGCATGACAACAATAATATTTTGTCTGAATCAGGATGTCCAGGATTTAAGGATTAACAGGATGTGATTGTGAGATTTTCCCTCGTTCCCTGGCTCTGCTGGGGAATGCCCACGGGAGGCTCTGCATGACAACAATAATATTTTGTCAGAATCAGGATGTCCAGAATTTGAGGATTAACAGGATGTTTGATAATGGTTGGGTTGATGAGTTTTTGGGAATGTTTGATATCTGTTTTTCTATGATCTTGTTAATAACCTGACTATATATGGCGACACAGATTCCCACTATAATTTAATGATAGGCTAAATTCAGAAATTTGTCAAGGGGTAGTTAAGGATAATCTTGACAATATTGAGATAATGAAAATCCTGTACATCCTTACATCCTGGACATCCTGATTCAGACAATTAATATGTTAAAATAACAGTAAATACCCATCCTGTACATCTTTAAATCCTGGATATCCTGATTCAGACAATTAATATGTTAAAATAACAGTAAATACCCATCCTGTACATCCTTAAATCCTGGATATCCTGATTCTGACAAAAGAATTTTTAGGGTATTGTTAGGAGTGTTTTAATTTGATTTTAGATTTCTAATTTAATGGATATTAATCAACAAAAGGAACAATTTAGCATCACATATATTAGGGCGATCAGAGATTTGCCATGAAAGTTACTATCAAAGATAGTCAAATACTCAAAACAGTTCAACCTGATATTATCCAGATACACTTGCAAGCTACAGGATGGCAAGAAACAGGAAGAATTTATAATGATGCTGGGGCAATTTGGCGATTAAAAAAAGACACCGCAGATGGATATGAAATTTTGTTACCTCTCCAACATAATTTAGGAGATTATGCTGAAAGAATTAGCGATATTTTGAAAACATTAGAGATAGTAGAAAATAGAGATCAATTTGATATTTTAAGCGAATTTATCACCAATTATCCTAACTTTACTGTTCAAGGTGTTGTCATGCAAATCGCCACTCCAGAAATTGATAAGCTGAGAGGAGAAATTACATTATTAGGTGCAGTGTTTGAGAAATTACAAGAAATTAAAACAGTTTTAACTAATCAGGATTATATCTTAGCTATTAAAGCTTATCAAGAACGGTTGCAAATTCACTGTATAGGTGATTTAGTGAAAGAAGATAATCATTTTATTCTCAACAATCCGAAAAATTTACAAATTGATGGATGACTGTTGATGATGTAATTAATTAAAATTTTGTCTGATAGCGAAGCGTGGCGTAGCCATATCAGGATGTCCAGGATTTAAGGATTAACAGGATGTGATTGTGGGATTTTCCCTGGTTCCTTGGCTCTGCTGGGGAATGCTCACGGGAGGCTCTGCATGACAACAATAATATTTTGTCTGAATCAGGATGTCCAGGATTTAAGGATTAACAGGATGTGATTGTGAGATTTTCCCTGGTTCCCTGGCTCTGCTGGGGAATGCTCACGGGAGGCTCTGGATGACAACAATAATATTTTGTCTGAATCAGGATGTCCAGGATTTAAGGATTAACAGGATGTGATTGTGAGATTTTCCCTGGTTCCCTGGCTCTGCTGGGGAATGCTCACGGGAGGCTCTGGATGACAACAATAATATTTTGTCTGAATCAGGATATCCAGGATTTAAGGATTAACAGGATGTGATTGTGAGATTTTCCCTGGTTCCCTGGCTCTGCTGGGGAATGCCCACGGGAGGCTCTGGATGACAACAATAATATTTTGTCTGAATCAGGATGTCCAGGATTTGAGGATTAACAGGATGTGATTGTGAGATTTTCCCTCGTTCCCTGGCTCTGCTGGGGAATGCTCACGGGAGGCTCTGGATGACAACAATAATATTTTGTCTGAATCAGGATGTCCAGGATTTAAGGATTAACAGGATGTTTGATAATGGTTGGGTTGATGAGTTTTTGGGAATGTTTGATATCTGTTTTTCTATGAGCCTGTTAATAACATGACTATATATGGCGACACAGATTCCCACTATAATTTAATGATAGGCTAAATTCAGAAATTTGTCAAGAGGTAGTTAAGGATAATTTTGACAATATTGAGTTAATAAAAATCCTGTACATCCTTAAATCCTGGACATCCTGATTCAGACAATTAATATGTTGAAACAACAGTAAATACCCATCCTGTACATCCTTAAATCCTGGACATCCTGATTCAGACAATTAATAGGTTAAAATAACAGTAAATACCCATCCTGTACATCCTTAAATCCTGGATATCCTGATTCAGATAATTAATATGTTGAAACAACAGTAAATACCCATCCTGTACATCCTTAAATCCTGGATATCCTGATTCAGACAATTAATATGTTGAAACAACAGTAAATACCCATCCTGTACATCCTTAAATCCTGGATATCCTGATTCAGACAATTAATATGTTGAAACAACAGTAAATACCCATCCTGTACATCCTTACATCCTGGATATCCTGATTCAGACAATTAATAGGTTAAAATAACAGTAAATACCCATCCTGTACATCCTTACATCCTGGATATCCTGATTCAGACAATTAATATGTTAAAATAACAGTAAATACCCATCCTGTACATCCTTGCATCCTGGATATCCTGATTCAGACAATTAATATGTTGAAACAACAGTAAATACCCATCCTGTACATCCTTAAATCCTGGATATCCTGATTCAGACAATTAATATGTTGAAACAACAGTAAATACCCATCCTGTACATCCTTAAATCCTGGATATCCTGATTCAGACAATTAATATGTTGAAACAACAGTAAATACCCATCCTGTACATCCTTAAATCCTGGATATCCTGATTCAGACAATTAATATGTTGAAACAACAGTAAATACCCATCCTGTACATCCTTACATCCTGGATATCCTGATTCAGACAATTAATATGTTGAAACAACAGTAAATACCCATCCTGTACATCCTTACATCCTGGATATCCTGATTCAGACAATTAATATGTTGAAACAACAGTAAATACCCATCCTGTACATCCTTACATCCTGGATATCCTGATTCAGACAATTAATATGTTGAAACAACAGTAAATACCCATCCTGTACATCCTTACATCCTGGACATCCTGATTCAGACAATTAATATGTTGAAACAACAGTAAATACCCATCCTGTACATCCTTACATCCTGGATATCCTGATTCAGACAATTAATAGGTTAAAATAACAGTAAATACCCATCCTGTACATCCTTACATCCTGGACATCCTGATTCAGACAATTAATATGTTGAAACAACAGTAAATACCCATCCTGTACATCCTTACATCCTGGATATCCTGATTCAGACAATTAATAGGTTAAAATAACAGTAAATACCCATCCTGTACATCCTTGCATCCTGGATATCCTGATTCAGACAATTAATATGTTGAAACAACAGTAAATACCCATCCTGTACATCCTTAAATCCTGGATATCCTGATTCAGACAATTAATATGTTAAAATAACAGTAAATACCCATCCTGTACATCCTTAAATCCTGGACATCCTGATTCAGACAATTAATAGGTTAAAATAACAGTAAATACCCAACCTGTACATCCTTGCATCCTGGATATCCTGATTCAGACAATTAATATGTTGAAACAACAGTAAATACCCATCCTGTACATCCTTAAATCCTGGATATCCTGATTCAGACAATTAATATGTTGAAACAACAGTAAATACCCATCCTGTACATCCTTAAATCCTGGATATCCTGATTCAGACAATTAATATGTTGAAACAACAGTAAATACCCATCCTGTACATCCTTAAATCCTGGACATCCTGATTCAGACAATTAATAGGTTAAAATAACAGTAAATACCCAACCTGTACATCCTTACATCCTTACATCCTGATTCGTTTAATTCAGAAAATTTACCTGTTTTACTAAATGCACCAATTCCGGTAAAATCAACTTTTCCATCCCCAGTCGCACAGCATTACTAGAACCAGGAAGAGAAAAAATGATTTTATTTTTATAAATACCAGCAACAGCACGGGAAGCCATAGCGCGGGAACCAATTTCTTGATAACTTAAAAACCGAAATAATTCCCCAAATCCTGGTAAGGTTTTTTCTAACAACTTTTCTAAAGCATCATAGGTAGTATCCCTAGGAGCAATTCCCGTTCCCCCATTAAAAATCACAGCATTGATATGAGTATCTTTACCTAAAACTGCCATTTGATCCGCAATCTCTCTTGGTTCATCTTTGATAATCTGATAAAATTCCACTGTGTGATCATCCGCTAAAAGTAGTTCTTTAATTAATTGACCACTTTTATCTGTATCTGGAGAACGGGTATCACTAACTGTAATTACCGCACAGGTTACAGAAATTTTCTGTGTGTTTGGATGTGGTTGAAATTTCATACATAATATTATATTTAGGTTTTAGTCAATAATCAATGAATACTGACTGGGCGCAGGCCCTGCGCCCCTACGGACTAATTAAGATTTACTCAATCCTAGTCCATTGTCCTCAGCATAACGATTCATGAAGCGCATAAAACGATCCCACTCATCATTAGACTTCATCACATAAATTGCTTCTAAGGATTCAGGTTTACCGTTGACAAATTTACCCTGAACTTCCTTAATAACTATTTCCCCTTCTTCGTCAATTAAATACAATCCGGTAACTTCATCTTTGCCATCTTGTGCCAAAATATCAGGATTGGTGAACACAAATGTTGCTGTACCACTTTCACCTGTTTTTGCTCTCGTCAACCGGACATCTGGAACTACTGCTTCGTCAATACCTCTAGCAAACTGAATTTTCGCCATGATGAGTAAATTTAAACTTTTGTGATCATTTTGTAATATTCTCTCATCATAGAGCGATTTCCTCACAGGCATTTTACCGATGGTTATTAAATCTAGTTCACAATTCCGATTTAAACGCCGGTTATTGGCCACAGCGTTGATCATTGTAGTTGGTATATTCATCACTGTGACTAACCATTCTACCCCAGCTATATCTGCCACCAAAACCAAAAACGTCATTCTCATGATTGGGGACGGTATGGGCTGGGAAATGGCTCGTGCTGGGGCTATAGCTAAGGGATATAATTACAATTCTGGTAAGGGGGAAGGACTCAGTTTTCAAACTCTGGATCATTACGCCCTTGCTACCACCTATGGTACTACTGTTGCTCCCGGTGATGGAGTTTTCAGCACTGGTAATTCTGCATTGAATGGCTCTAATCCCATGACTGGTGCAAGTTCGATTTTACCAGGCTTTAAATTTCAACCCCAATTTAATCCAGGAAATAAACCATCTGGAGGTGCGGAGAATCCCCAGCCCAATGCAGTGGGTAATTTAGTGGGTTATGATCCTCTCCGTGGAGGGATAAATCCTTGGACACCTGGTAATGATCCTGAATATATCCAGCATAGTTATCCTGATTCTGCAAATACAGCGACTACTTTGTATACGGGAGTAAAAAGTTATAACAATGCTATTTCCGTTGATATATTTGAAAAACCCTTAGAAACTATTCTCAAAACTGCGGCTGATCATGGTAAATCTACAGGGATTGTAACTTCTGTTCCTGTGGATCATGCTACACCAGGAGCAGCAGCAGCTAATGTAAATCGTCGTAATAAATATGATAGTGATTACCCATCTTTGGATAATATTCTCCAGCAGGAACTTCGCATATATCAACCTACTGTAATTCTAGGTGGTGGACATCCACTTAGGGGTGCTAGTAGTCAACCTCTGCCAACGGGTGTAGAACCACCAACTAAATTTGAATATATCACTAAATCAACTTATGCAGAGTTGAGCAAAAACCCCAATCGAAACCGCTATAAGTATACATTTTTAGAACGGGGAAAAGATGCGGCTAAGAAGTTAGCAAAGACTGCCGCTAAATTAAATCCAAATCGGGGCGATCGCTTGCTAGGATTATATGGAGCTAGAGGACAAGAGGGAAATCTGCCTGTAAGTACCGCTAATGGAGATTACAGTAATACAGGTTTGAGTCTCTTTTCCCTATTTGCTTCTCAAGGACAAAAACCGGATATCTTGCGGCCGTTACTTCCTGGAGAAACCGATCAATCTTTTATTGCTAAGGAAATTAATGAAAATCCCACACTCAATGATTTAACTAAAGCCGCTTTAACAGTTTTATCTAAAGACAAAGATGGATTTTGGTTAATGGTAGAAGGTGGTGATATTGATTGGGCTGCCCATGATGATAACTTAGATAATATGATTGGCACAGTATTAGATTTTGATAAAGCTGTAAAAACGACAATTGACTGGATTAAAAATAACGGTGGTTGGGAAAATAATCTGTTGATTGTTACCGCTGATCATGATCATTATCTGACTTTAAATCCCAACTTTTCTGAACTGCTGAAAGAAAAAGGTACGGAAGCTTTAACTGCTGAATCTGATTCTATGAAAGCGGGTCATTTTTGGGGTGCTAATCCTAAGATCAAATATGGTTGGGGAACTCATACTAACCGTCCAGTTCCTGTTTATTATCAAGGTAAAGGTTCAGCAGTTTTAACCAATTCTGTCGGTAAAGGTTTTCCACTTTACGGTTATAATATTCCTGGTATTCAGGGTTTAGTAGATGAAATTCACATTTATCAAACTCAACGGAAAGCACTATAATTCAATCCGTTTAAATTACTTAAGTTGGGTTGACGTGAGGAAACCTAACTTTTTCGTATTTGTTTCTACAAGGATTAAAATCATTGTCTGAACTGTGATTTTTGTGATTATTTTGATTAAGATGATGAATTTTGCTTCAGTATCAGACAAATCACAAAAATCAGACAAATCATAGTTCAGATGGTAAAGTACTATTACTAGAAATCAAACGCAGATAAATTTGTGCTTTGTTTGACACTCTCAGCACGCTTTGTGACTGAGCTTTACGCTTACTGAGTAATCTTGTAAGTTGTAACTGATATTTCATAACCTTAGTATATATACTATCGCTAGTAGTATAAAAATTGACAATTATAGTAGTTCAGTATTAATTATTAATTAACCATCAGTTATCCTGTTCTAAGTCATTAGCAGATTAAATCAGGGGATCGCTTGCATTATTGTTCACAATTTGTTACAAAAATATAAAGAACTTCTAGAGACTAAAACCTAATGTTCGGCGGACTTACCGGTTTAACAGATCCCAAAAGCACCGATTGGGGAGAGCGAATGCTCAACACAGTCGCCAGCCAAACGATTCGCCACCTGTTTACCCAAAGCGAGTCGGTAGAAGTCTTTGTGCGCTGCTACCCCTCCAGCAAACTGTTGCAAGGCAGCATTGATAGCTTTCAAATGAACGGCCGCGGCTTAGTAATTCGTAGAGACTTCGCAGTTGAGGAAATGTTCTTTGAAACCGATGCTGTAGCCATTGACTTCGGCTCGGTTTTAAGTGGCAAACTTAATCTCAAACAACCCACCCAAGCTGTCGCCCAGGTGATTCTATCAGAAGTAGGCATTAATAAGGCTTTTGAGTCGGAACTGGTGCAAAAGCGCCTGCTGAACCTTTCTGAACCCACTTTGATGGCAATATCCGATGGTGAGCCAGTTTCCTTTACAGAAGTTCAAGTCAAGCTATTACCGGAAAATCGCTTACATCTAGTAGCTAAAGCCGATTTAAACAACGGCGAACTCATACCCCTAAGTATGACCATTGGTATCGGGATTGAAAGAAGAAGGCGGGTTTCTTTCAAAGAACCGAAGATTGAACTTGAGGGAGTTCCAGAAGTACAAAGAGAAATTTCCCAGACTTTAAGTGTGGCATTGGTAGAAATTTTGGATAATATGGTTGATTTAGATCGCTTTGATTTAGATGGGGTAAAAATGCGACTAAATCGTTTAGAAACAGAAGGTCAAAGATTGATTTTTAGCGGTTATGCAGAAATAGAAAGAATTCCTCACAGTTCTTAACAATTCTTGAAATTGAAAAAAATTAACGCCGCCTAGTTGACTTTGGGCGGCGATTTAATTTCTATAGGAGTCAGGAGTCACCGAGTCACCGAGTCAGGAGTCAGGAGTCACCGAGTCAGGAGTCACCGAGTCAGGAGAGAGAAAGGAGAGAGAAAGGAGAAAGAAGAAAATCCCTCCTGCCCCCTGCCTTTTTTACCTTCCTACACCTACATATTGGAATCCAGCCCTGGTCATTGCTTGAGGATCAAGGAAATTACGACCATCAATCATGACGGCGTGGTTCATTAATTTTGCCATTTTCCCGTAATCTAAAGTGCTGAACTGTTGCCATTCAGTTACAAGTACCAAAGCATCACAGCCATCAGCTAGTCTTTCGGCATCGGTTTCTACTAAGACACCGGAAAGACCATGACGCATTCCGGTTTGGGAAATAATGGGGTCATAAGCCTTGACTTTAGCTCCCAGTCGGTTAAGTTGTTCAATCAAGATGAGTGCGGGTGCATCCCGTAAATCGTCGGTATCTGGTTTGAAGGTTAAACCGAGTAGTCCCACCGTTTTACCTTTAAGGATTTTTAGAGCCTGTTGGAGCTTTTCTAGGGCGATTAAACGTTGACGTTCGTTGACACTAACCGCAGCTTTCATTAGTTGGGCTTCATAGCCATAATCATCAGCGGTGTGAATGAGGGCAGAAACATCTTTGGGGAAACATGAACCACCCCAACCAATCCCAGCTTGTAAGAACTTGCTACCAATGCGGGAATCTAAACCAATGCCTTTTGCTACTTGGGTAACATCCGCACCAACGCGATCGCATATATTAGCAACTTCGTTAATAAAACTAATCTTGGTAGCTAAAAAAGCATTAGCCGCATATTTGATCATTTCAGCCGAACTTAAGTCTGTAACTAAAACTGGAACGGGAGGTAAAGACTTATCAGCCGCAAATTTGCGTTCGACAATTGGGGCATATAGTTCTTTCATCATGCCGGTGGCTTGTTGACTATTGCCGCCTAAGACAATCCGATCAGGATTAAAGGTATCATGAACTGCTGAACCTTCCCGTAAAAACTCTGGATTACTAACTACATCAAACTCATTAGCGATCGCCGAAAACTTTTCTTCACAGGCTGTATCACCAGCAGCCACCAATGTTTTCTGACGTTCAGCAATCCCGTCTAAAACAATCATTCTTACCCAGTCGCCAGAACCAATGGGAACGGTAGATTTGTTAACAATTACCTTATAACCACCATTGAGATTTTCACCAATACCACGAGCAACAGCTTCTACGTATCGGGTATCGCTTTCACCATTAGGTAAAGGAGGAGTTCCCACCGCAATAAACAGGATTTCTCCATGATGAACACCAGCCGCGAGATCACTAGAAAATAGAATCTTGCCACTATTGATGGCAGACTGCATAATTTCCGAAAGTCCTGGCTCGAAAATTGGCGACTGCCCAGACTTCATTAATTTAACTTTTTCTTCGTTATTATCTATGCAAATGACATCATGACCAATGTGAGCCAAACAAGCACCTGTTACCAAACCAACATAACCAGTACCGATTACACAAACACGCATTTTTGAATTCCCCCGTTTTGTACAGTTATCAGTGAATAAAAGAACTCAATAAAAAAATAATCCAATCTTGTGGGATGAGCATCCTGCTCGTCCGCTATCCAATTTTGTGGGATGGGCATCTTGCCCGTCCTTGTATTATGATCAGGCAAGATGCCTGCACCACAAGAGAAAGAATGCCGGATATTTTTTGATTTAAAAGTCTCTAAATGGAATGTAGCCCTGCTAAACCTTTTAGAAACGTTGACGGAAATCTTCAATCATTAACTTTAACCCGTCTTGCAGAGGAATAGTAGGTTCCCAATTTAACAAAGTTTGTGCCTTGGTAATATCAGGACGACGACGACGGGGATCATCAGCAGGTAGGGGTTCAAACTTAATCTGTGCATCTGGGTTAATTAAGTTTTGCACAGCCTGAGCTAGTTCTAAAATTGTGTACTCATCAGGATTACCCAAATTTATGGGGCCAGTATGTTCACCATTCATTAATCGCATTAGCCCATTTACCAAGTCGGAAACGTAACAAAAACTCCGGGTTTGTTGACCTTCACCATAAACAGTTAAAGGCACACCTCGTAATGCTTGCGCCACAAAATTGCTGACTACGCGACCATCATTTTCCAACATTCTCGGTCCATAAGTGTTGAAGATTCTGGCGACGCGAATTTCAACTTTATTCTCTCTGTAATAGTCAAATGCCAAGGTTTCAGCCATTCTTTTGCCTTCGTCATAACATGACCGAATCCCAATGGGATTGACGCTGCCTCGATAATCTTCAGTTTGAGGATGAACTTCTGGATCTCCGTAGACTTCGCTGGTGGAAGCTAATAAAAATCTGGCTTTAACTCGTTTAGCTAACCCCAACATATTGAGTGTGCCAATAACGTTAGTTTTAACTGTTTTAATTGGGTTATACTGATAATGCACTGGAGAAGCCGGACAAGCCAGATGATAAACTTGATCTACTTCTAAGCGGATTGGCTCGGTGATATCGTGACGAATCAGTTCAAAATTAGGATTATCTAACCATGGGAGGAGATTCTGTTTCTTTCCTGTATAAAAATTATCTAAGCAGATGACTTCATGACCATCATTCATTAATCGGTCAATTAGATGAGAACCAATAAAACCAGCACCACCCGTTACTAAAATTCTCATATTTTTCCTTTGACTAACATATATTTTCAGTACCTATCATGCTGTTTTATATTACCAATATGGGTAATATAAAAGTAGATATTTATCCCAGAATCTCATCTATGGCTTTTAAGTTTAATATTAATTGCCTGCCAGGTATTTTCTAATAAATAGGTTACTTATGCAATACCTTAGCCAAAGCAAAAAAATGGCGAAGGTGTTGTTATGGGAATGTTTTATCGAATCGCTGTAAGACCCCCGCCTCAAGGTCTCCTAGGCGGGGGATGTAAAGCGGTTCAAAACGCAGCACTAGGCAGATAAATATTGAGCGTTAGCGAAATAGAATCTGCATAGTAGCTAAGTTTTTAACAAATCATGATATACTATTTATGTACCAAAGTTAGACATAAATGATCGTATTTGAGGCAAAACTTGAAGGACTTGACGAGCAGTATCGAGCGCTTGATGAAGCGATTAGAACTGCTCGTTTTGTGCGGAATAGTTGCCTGAGATACTGGATGGACAATAAGGGTATTGGACGCTATGACCTGAATAAATTCTGCGCTGTGCTTGCAGCCAATATTGAGTTTCCTTGGGTATCGAAACTCAACTCGATGGCAAGACAAGCCAGCGCTGAAAGAGCGTGGTCTGCTATTGCTAGGTTTTTTGATAACTGCAAGAAATGCCAACCAGGGAAGAAAGGTTTTCCAAAGTTTAAGAAAGAACAAACACACGGTTCTGTTGAATACAAAACCTGTGGTTGGAAACTTTCTGACAACCGCAGGTACATCACTTTCACCGATGGATTTGAAGCAGGAACATTTAAACTTTGGGGAACTCGTGACCTACATTTCTACCAACTCAAACAGTTTAAAAGAGTGCGGGTTGTGCGTCGTGCTGATGGGTATTATGCCCAGTTTTGCATTGACCAAGAACGAGTAGAAAGGCGTGAACCAACGGGTAAGACTATTGGTATTGATGTGGGATTGAACCATTTCTACACCGATAGTAACGGTGAAACAGTCGCCAATCCTAGACATCTTCGCCAGAGCGAGAAGTCTTTAAAACGATGGCAACGCCGGATGTCCAAGACTAAAAAGGGTTCTCAAAATAGAGTCAAGTTGAGAAATAAACTGGCACGTAAGCACCTCAAAGTAAGTCGCCAACGTAAAGACTTTGCTGTAAAAACAGCAAGGTGCGTAGTGAAGTCTTACGACCTCGTGGCGTATGAAGATTTGAAAGTGCGGAATATGGTAAGGAACAGACACCTTGCCAAGTCGATTAGTGACGCAGCGTGGACTTTGTTCCGTGAATGGGTTGAGTATTTTGGTAAAGTGTTTGGCGCAGTCACGGTTGCGGTGCCGCCTCATTTCACCTCACAAAACTGCTCGAATTGTGGTGAAGTGGTGAAAAAAACCCTGAGCATCAGAACCCATGTATGCCCTCATTGTGGGCATATCCAAGACCGTGATTGGAACGCAGCGCGTAACATATTAGAAAAAGGATTGAGTACGGCGGGTCACGTCGGAACTAACGCCTCGGGAGAGACTGATCAATACTTGAGTGGGGAAACTCCTTCAAGCAAATCAACTCGTGGAAAGAGGAAGCCCAAAGAGTGATCTTTGGAATCCCCACCTTCAACGAAGTAAGGTGGGGAGGATGTCAATAAACTTGTCATATAATTACCATTCCCAGCATGACCGCAACTATTCCTAATCTCCCTAGTCTTTACGAAGCCTTTTCCACAGAAGCCAAATGGCAAAAATTCTGGGAAGACAACCAAGTTTACAAAGCTGACCCCAACCACAAGGGTGAACCCTATTGCGTCGTTATCCCTCCACCTAACGTGACTGGCAGTTTGCACATGGGTCACGCCTTTGAAGGGGCTATCATTGATACCCTTGTCCGCTACCACCGCATGAAGGGACGTAATACCCTGTGGCTACCGGGAACTGACCACGCCAGCATTGCAGTCCAAACGATTTTAGAAAAGCAACTCAAAGCTGAAGGGAAAACCCGTGATGATTTAGGGCGCGAAAAGTTCCTAGAACGGGCTTGGCAATGGAAAGCAGAATCCGGTGGCACAATTATTAATCAGTTAAAACGGTTAGGCGTGTCCGTGGACTGGTCACGGGAACGCTTTACTTTAGATGAAGGTTTATCAAAAGCAGTTTTAGAAGCATTTATTCGCCTTCATGAAGAAGGCTTAATTCATCGCAGTAACTATTTAGTCAATTGGTGTCCCGCTTCTGGTTCGGCTGTGTCTGATTTGGAAGTCGAACCCAAAGAGGTAAATGGGAATCTCTGGTATTTCCGTTATCCCCTCAGCGACGGTTCTGGTTTTCTGGAAGTAGCCACAACTCGCCCCGAAACCATGTTAGGTGATACGGGTGTGGCAGTTAATCCCACTGACGACAGATATAAACACCTAATTGGCAAAACTCTGACTTTACCAATTATGAACCGGGAAATCCCCATTATTGGTGATGAATTGGTAGATCCAACTTTTGGTACAGGTTGCGTAAAAGTGACACCGGCACATGACCCCAATGATTTTGAAATGGGGAAACGTCATGATTTGCCGTTCATTAATATTATGAATAAGGACGGCACATTAAATGAAAATGCAGGAGATTTTCAAGGACAAGACCGTTTTGTGGCGCGGAAAAATGTTGTAGCCCGTTTAGAAGCTGATGGCGTTTTAGTCAAGGTTGAGGAATATAAACATACAGTACCTTATAGCGATCGCGGAAAAGTCCCTGTTGAACCCCTACTTTCTACCCAGTGGTTTGTGAAAATCCGCCCTCTGGCTGATGAAACTTTAGATTTGCTCGATAACCAAAATTCCCCCGAAATTGTTCCCCAACGATGGTCTAAAGTTTATCGTGATTGGTTAGTAAATCTGCGTGATTGGTGTATTTCTCGGCAGTTGTGGTGGGGTCATCAAATTCCCGCTTGGTATGCTGTTAGCGAAACTGAAGGAGAAATTACTGACTCTACACCCTATTTTGTTGCCCGTAATGAAGAAGAAGCATTAGAAAAAGCCAAAGTTCAATTTGGGGAAGATGTCAAATTAGTTCAAGACCCCGATGTTTTAGATACTTGGTTTTCTTCGGGATTGTGGCCATTTTCAACTTTAGGTTGGCCGGAAGAAACCGAAGATTTAGCGGCATATTACCCCACAGCTACCCTAGTTACTGGTTTTGATATTATCTTTTTCTGGGTCGCCAGAATGACGATGATGGGAACACATTTTACCGGAAAAATGCCGTTTAAAACTGTGTACATTCATGGTTTGGTGCGGGATGAAAATAATAAGAAAATGTCCAAATCAGCAAATAATGGAATTGACCCTTTATTGTTGATTGCCAAATATGGAACGGATGCTTTACGCTATACCTTAATTAAGGAAGTAGCTGGGGCTGGTCAAGATATTCGTTTAGAATATGACCGCAAAAAAGATGAATCTATTTCGGTAGAAGCTTCTCGCAATTTTGCCAATAAGTTGTGGAATGCTGCGCGATTCGTGATGATGAATTTGGACGGACAAACTCCAGTCCAATTAGGTCAACCAGTTCCCACAGAATTAAGTGATAGATGGATTCTTTCCCGTTTTAATCAAGTTGTCAAACAAACCAACCATGACATTGGTAATTATGGTTTAGGAGAAGCAGCTAAAGGACTTTATGAATTTATTAGAGGTGATTTCTGTGATTGGTATATTGAATTAGTCAAATCCAGATTACAGCAAGATGCAGAACCAGAATCTCGCAAAGTTGCCCAACAAATCATTGCCTACATTTTAGAAGGGATTTTAAAATTACTTCATCCCTTTATGCCTCACATTACTGAGGAAATTTGGCAAACTCTCACCCAACAACCAACAGAAAATCCCCAACTTTTACCTTTACAATTATATCCTGAAGTAGATGAAAATCTCATTGATTCAGCTTTGGAAACCCAGTTTGATTTGTTAATTGACACAATTCGCACAATTCGTAATTTACGAGCAGAAGCAGATATTAAACCAGGGGTAAAAATTACTGCAAATTTGCAAACTGAAAGCGAAAGTGAAAGATTTATTCTCACTGCTGGCCAGGCTTATATTCAAGATTCAGCCAAAGTGGAAACTTTAACAATTACTGATCCTAATGCTGTTGTTATTTCAGAAGAAATTGCTATAGTTGAAGGTGGTAAATATTGGGGTGGGATTAAAATAATTGCTTTAACCGTTGTCGCACTTATCGCTTTGAAAGTAGCTGTATTTGTTGGTAATACTGCTTTAGATATTCCTGTGTTTGGAACTAGCTTTGAAATCATTGGTTTGGGTTATGTTGCTTGGTTTATTTTCCGCTATATACTCAATGGTGAAGCTAGAAAAGAGTTATTGTCCAAATATTTTCCACCCAGTGAAATATCAATTGAACCAGAATTACCTATAACAGCACCCCAGGAACAAGAAAATTCTATTGCTGGTGTTGTCGGTACTATACAGGTAGTAATCCCTTTAAAAGGAGTTGTGGATATTGAATCTGTGCGGGTAAAACTAGAGAAGAGTTTACAAAAAGCTGAAACGGAAGCAGACTCTTTGAGTGCGAGATTAAGTAATTCTAAGTTTGTAGATAAAGCGCCTGTAGATGTAGTTGAGAGTGCTAAGGCTACTTTAGCCGAGGTACAAAAACAAGCAGAAATTTTACGCGAACGTCTGCGTAGTTTAGTATAAGTATAATGGGAGATTGGTAATTGGTGATTGGTTTAATATTTACCCATTACCCATTACCTAGCTCTAATACTTAAATATTAAATTAGTAGAGAAGTAAAATTATGTTATATCTTGCCCAAGTACATAAAAATGATTTTTTAGACCAATATCAGTTACGTTTATTAGCGCGACAAGAATCAGAAAACTTTTGGCTAACAATTTCTGATAGCGATAGTTTGATATTAACCATAGAAACTTTAATTTTCTTAGGAAAGGAAAACACTATAAGTCATAACTTATTGGTGTTAGTTAAACTATCTACTACAAATAAAATTGAAACAATTGAAAATGCTACTGATTGGGTAATTAATCTGGTCAAAACCTATCTTTCTACAGGTGTTACTTCTGAATTTCTCAAGCAAGAGACAGAAAAAATGGAGAATTGGCAGCAAAATTTAACTTTGCAAAATCAAGATTTAGCCCGTCGGAGTTTGGAATTAGAAGCCCGTCGGGAACAAATTGAAGCTTTAGAAGAAAGTCTCAACCGGGAAAGAAATGGTCATAAAAAAACTGAAGGATAAATAGGAAAGATTATATTTATACCGGATATTTTAGATTAAAACTCAAGGAGAATATCAAAAACGGTATTTTTTAAAACAGTTTTTCCATCGGAAATGAGCTAATAACGATAGAACAATCCAGGATTTATCACAATAAAGCGAAAAACAAAAGAAAAAATAAAATTTGCATAATTCATCTTGAAAAATCTTCTTTTCCTCATATAGTGAGAATAGAGGAGTGAATAATATCCTCTCAGAACAAAATCTTTGCTTTTTATCTTTGTGTCCACTCTGCAAGAATGACTACTATGTGGAATCTACTAGTCTTCTATGACATTAAGGTTATAAATATTATGCATAATTCCTAGAAACCAACTTTTAGGAGAAAATCACATGGCTATCACAGTGGAAACAGCCTAGTTAAACAACCAAAGCATTTTGGCAAGTTTTGCTTTTGGTGAAGAAACTGACGAACAAGCTGCGGAAATAATTTCTGGCAGATACATTACAGCCACAAAGATGAAGGATGAGTCATATCTTTCATCTTAAACATAACGCCATAAATGTCCCTAAAATTCACACCTAATAACAGGAAAGCATTTATGAAAATTTCAAAAGCATTTCTGGCTAAGGATACAGGATAAAACTTATGTTTCATCCTCATCTTTAGCGTCAGTCCGTATTGCTAAAACTCATATCTAACAATAGGAGAGCAGTCATGAATTTTGCAAAAGTATTTCTGGCTACAGCTACATTAATGGTAGTTTCTATTAGCCCTACCTTGGCTAATGATAAAGTTGAAATTAGTGATAACAGTTGTACAGGTGAGTCTTCTCGTGTGAATATTAGCCCCAATGGTCAAGGACTAAGTATTCTATTTAATAAGTTTATAATCTGGGGAAATCGGTCCCATTCTTGCCCTATAAGTGATAGTGATTTTAGCCAACTAATGGATGATCTTCGTCGTAGCTGGCCTAATGAGCTTCAATTCCTAATTCAGATAGTTCCTCAAAACTACTTCACATCTGTTCAGGCCAGTCAGATTGTTAAGGAGATGAAATTTGGGGATCGTGAGGTAGAAGCAGCGGTGATGCTATATCCGCAAGTTGTGGATCATGGTAACTGGTTTGTCGTTGAACAGGCTATTACTTTCGAGAGCGATCGCCAGGAAGTGCGTCGTAAAATAAATGATACGAATGTAGAGCCTACTGAGACAAAGCTTCCGAATGTAGAGCCTACTGAGACAAAACTTCCACCAGAGCCTACTGAGACAAAGCTTCCACCAGAGCCTACTGAAACAAAGCTTCCAAATGAAGAGCCTACTGAGACAAAACTTCCACCAGAGCCTACTGAGACAAAGCTTCCACCAGAGCCTACTGAGACAAAACCATTTGTCAAAGTCAAGATGAGACAATTAGAAAAAAGCTCATATTAATGGGAATAAAAACAGGTAATACTATTACTGTAGAACAGCAATTTCCTACGTTTGTAATTAAATGTAGTAATTTATCTCTGACTATAGATCGGGAAATAGCACGGGCTATTTATGTGCGTATGATTGAGGAGTGAAAACATCAATTATTAACGTTATTCTATCAGCAGCAGTTAATTTGTAGGCGTTGAGAAATCTTTAGCGTACTTCCTAAACACCAACTTTTAGGAGAAAATTACATGGCTATGACAGTGGAAACAGCCCAGTTAAACAATCAAAGCATCTTGCAAAATTTTGCTTTGGGTGAAGAAATTGATGCACAAGCTGCGGAAATAATTTCTGGCGGCTACGTTACGATTAAAAATACAACAAATCAGCCGATTACTTACTCAATGAATGGAGTAGATACTGGAAATCCGGCTCTATCGCGTAAGCTAATCTGATTTCTTACGTTATCTAAACATTCAGCACCTGACCCAACGCAGCAATAAAAATTTTCAAGTATCTCCTCTTCTCTCCCTTACAATAATACTAGGGGAGATGTCTATAGAGAAGTTTTTCATATTTTGCGAAAAACAAAAGAAAAAATAAAAATTGTCTAATTCATCTTGAAAAATCTTCTTTTTCTCATATACTAAAAATAGAGGATTGAATAATATCCCCTCAAAATAAAACCTTTGCTTTTTATCTTTGTGTCCACTCTGCAAGAACGACTACTGTGTGGGGGCTGGTAGTTTTCTATGACATTAAGGTTGTAATATTGGGCGTATTTCCTAAATATCAACTTTTAGGAGAAAATAAAATGGCGATGACAGCAGAAAAAGCCCTGCAAAACAACCAAAGCATTTTGCAAAATTTTGGTTTGGTGGAAGAACTTGATGAACAAGCTGCGGAAATAATTTCTGGTGGTCAAACTGAGAGATTTACCATTAGAAATAAAACAAGGTATGACATTACTTACATACTAGATGGCAAACGGTCAACACTGCACCCTGGTGACGCAGTTAAATGGCGTACTGGTCGAGGAGGTATCATTAGATTTGATTCCGATGCTCTTAGACCCGGTGAGCAAAAGAAAGAATATGACTTATCCAATGGGGGGATATATGAATTTCAAGATGATCGAACAACCCCTTACCAATATGATCTCGACCTCTATTGGGTACGTAGGTAAGCTCATCTGATTTTTCAGGTGATGTAAATCAATTGCATTAAATTTCAGGAGCAACTCAAATGGCTATTACTATCGAAAAAACTCTGTTAAACAATCAAAGCATATTGCAAAATATTGCTTTGGTTCAAGAAATTGACGAACAAGCTGCGGAAATAATTTCTGGTGGTCAATCCAATAAAGAAATATCTGTTTTTGACGGTGAAGACGATCCAATAGTAGAAAATACTAACAAGGCTAATCTAGGCTTTGGCACTCAAAGAAGATCGAGAAGAAGAGATGGATATAGAGATAGAAACAGACATCACTGCGACTAAGTAGGCTAATCTTAATCCTACATAATTGCGATCGCCCTAAGCCATTCAAAAAGAAGGATCTATAATTACAATTACCCTTTTTATTGAGTATTTAGGGCGATCATAAATATTTAGCGTATTTCCTAAACAGGAACTTTTAGGAGAAAATCAAATGGCTATCACAGAAAAAAAATCTCTACAAAATAACCAAAGTATCTTACAAAATTTGGCTTTGGTGGAAGAACTTGACGAACAGGCTGCGGAAATAATTTCTGGTGGTATACGATGTACAATTAGAAATAAAACAAGGTACGACATCGCTTACAGACTAGTAGGTGGCAAACAATCACTACTAAGACCCGGTGAAATAGTTCAATTGATGACTAGGGGTCAAAGAGAGAAAATTGAATTTGATTCCAAAGAATATAACTTGTTCGATAAGGGTATATATGAATTTCGAGAGAAAAAAACCATTCATGACATCTATCTCCATAGGGTAGACCAGTCAATCTTTGACCCCGGCTTTAATAAATAGTTTTTCTGCGTCAATCCTCCTTCAATATTTGCTCCAATATCCCCCACTTCTTATATCGCCTCATAATTTATTTATCAGAAAAAAGAAGTCGGGTATCTAATTTTCTCCTCAAAAATCACGCCAGAAAATGAAATACAAAATAGTCCTTCAACACAGTGAAGAAGATTGTGGTGCAGCCGCTTTAGCCACAATTTCCCAACACTACGGACGCACATTTACCCTCAATCGAGTGCGCGAAGCTGTTGGTACTGGAGCGAGAGGAACTACTTTGTTAGGATTACGACGGGGTGCAGAAGCCCTGGGATTCCATACTAGACAAGTTAAAGCCTCTCCTCAACTCATCAATCAATTAGATCAAACTCCTCTCCCTGCGATTATTCACTGGAAAGGCTACCACTGGGTAGTATTATACGGGCAGAAGGGCAATAAATATGTCATTGGCGACCCCAGCGTTGGTATTCGTTACTTGACTCACCAAGAATTAATTACAGGTTGGAATAATGGGGTGATGTTGCTGCTGCTTCCAGATGAAAGCCGCTTTTATCAACAGGAATCAGATAAAATTGCTGGTTTTGTCCGTTATCTGCAACGGATTTACCCCTATCGCTTTATTATAGCCCAAGCCATTTCCCTAAATATCGCTATTGGTCTGCTTTCCCTGGCATCTCCCTTCATGATGCAGCTACTTACGGATGATGTCCTAGTGCGCGGAGATACCCAACTATTAACTACCGTCGCTATTGGCGTTATCGCCATGAACTTAATTAAAAGCGCCATTAGTTTGGTACAATCCCACCTCATCGGTCATTTTAGTCAAAGATTACAATTAGGACTAATCCTAGAATATGGGCGCAAACTCTTACATTTACCCCTATCCTATTTTGAAGGACGACGTAGCGGGGAAGTTGTCAGCCGCATTGCAGATGTTCACGCTATCAATAACTTAGTTTCCCAAATTGTTTTGGGATTACCCAGTCAATTTTTTATTGCGGTAGTCTCCTTGGGTTTTATGCTCTTTTATACTTGGGAGTTAACTCTAGCGTCTATATTGGCATTTGTCATAATTACGGGTGTTAACTTGCTTTTTTTACCAGCACTGCGACAGAAAACCCGCAATATGATTGTTTCTGGTACAGAAAACCAAGGCTTTTTGGTCGAAACATTTCGAGGAGTACAAGTCTTAAAAACTACCCAAGCTACACCCCAAGCCTGGGAAGAATATCAAGGAAATTTTGGTCGTTTGGCTAACTTGTCCTGGACTACTATGCAGCTAGGACTTTATAGCAGCACAGTTACAAATATTCTTTCTACATTTATTAATATTGGTATTCTCTGGATTGGTAGCTATTTAGTAATTAATCGAACTTTAACAATTGGACAATTGATGGCTTATAACGGGATGAGTGGTAATCTTCTCGGCTTTTTAAGTTCTGTCATTGGTTTAGTAGATGAATTTATCACTTCGCAAATAGTTATTCAACGGCTGACAGAAGTTATTGATGCGACTCCAGAAGATGAAAATGATCTAAAAAAACAGTGGGTAGAAATTCCTGCCAATGCAGAGATTACTTGCACAGAAATTAATTTTCACCACACAGGTAGAGTTGATTTATTGCAAGATTTTTCTGTAACTATTCCTGGTGGTCAGGTCATTGCTTTAATTGGTAAATCTGGTTGTGGTAAAAGTACCCTATCAAAATTAATGACTGGTTTATATCAATCGCAGTCAGGAAATATTCGTTATGGACTTTACAATCAACAGGATATATCTTTGGAATGTCTCAGACAACAAGTAATTTTAATTCCCCAAGAACCACATTTTTGGAGTCGCTCTATTATTGACAATTTCCATTTTAGCTATCCTCACATCAGTTTTGAGGAAATTGTCAAAGCTTGTCAAATTACTGGGACAGATGATTTTATTAGCGAATTACCTGATAAATATCAAACGGTTTTAGGAGAATTTGGAGCTAATCTTTCGGGAGGACAAAAGCAGCGATTAGCCATAGCTAGAGCCATCGTTACTAACCCCCCTTTGTTGATTTTAGATGAGTCTACGGGCGCACTTGACCCAGTGAGTGAAGCACAAATACTCAAGAGGCTTTTAGAATATCGTCAGGGTAAAACCACTATTTTAATTAGTCACCGTCCCAAGGTAATCCAGTGTGCAGATTGGATTGTATTTCTAGAACAAGGACGCTTAAAAGTCCAGGGGACACCAGCAGATTTATCTAAAATTCCTGGCGAACATTTGGACTTTTTAGATTAAGGATTTGTAGGGGTTTAGTAATGCTCATTGTTGTCAACTTAACGTAAAACCTTTAACCCGTCTGGGAATGAATTCCCAGTCTCATAGCAAAAGTCATCTAAAGATGACTGAATACTAGGAAAATTTATTAGTCCGTTTTAACGGACTTGAGCTATTAGACAGGGAATTTATTCCCTGGCGGGTGTGGAAGCCAAACAAATAAGCTATCTGTAGCCTAAGTTGACACAAATGAGCAGTGCTAAACCCCTACGGTAATTATTAACTGTTATTTTCTGATTTTATATTATGTAAATTTATATCTTGTAAATTTCTATCCCGTCACTTTCTATTAACCATGACTACCAACAACGACTTTTTACCCCCTATTCAAACAGATGAATTCCTGCCTCCAATTGCTCGTTGGACTACCTTTGGCGGTATGTTTATTCTCTGCGTTCTCGGACTAGCTATTCCTGTGGCCGCAGTCGCTAAATATAAGGTGACAATTCAAGGACAGGGGGTTGTACGTCCATCTGGAGAATTGCGAATTGTCCAGGCTACAACGGAAGGTAAAGTAATGCAGATTTATGTCAAAGAAAATCAGGTTGTGAAAACAGGAGATCAGATTGCTATTATTGATGACTCTCGTTTGCAAACTAAAAAAAGCCAATTGATAATTAATATTCAGCAAAGTAAATTGCAAATATTACAAATTCATACTCAAATTCAAATTCTTGAGAGTCAAATTAGAGCCGAAACTGATAAAGTTAATCGAATTATTAATGCTGCCAAAGCCGGATTAAGCGATAGCCAACGACAATATCATGATAAAAAAATTACCACTGTTTCTGAACTTGAAGAAGCTGATGCTAATCTCCATTCTACTGAGGCAGCTTTGAATGTAGCGAAGTTAAAGCAAAAGCGATATGAGAGTCTAGCGGAAGCATTGTCTAAGAATCAATTAGAGGAAGCACAGTTAGCTACAAAACAGCAGGAACAAGCGGTATCTGCTGCGATCGCTAAAAAGCAACGTGCTAAAGCCGCCTTAAATCCTAGTAATGCTGAAGTAAAAATTGCTAATGAGCGCATAGCTCAAGAAAAAGCTGGGGGTGAAAGTAATAAAGCAGCTTTAGAGAAAGAACATCAAGGAATGATCAAACAAAGCATGGAAGCTCAAAAACAGCTAGAACGTGATACGAGCGAACTAAAACAAGTGGAAACTGAACTAAATCAAACTACTATTACTGCTACGGCTGATGGTATTATTTCTCAAATCAACTTGCGTAATTCTGGTCAAACTGTACGTCCTGGGGAGGAAATATTGCAGATTGTCCCCAACAATGTTAATCAGATTATTAAGGCAGCAGTGGCATCAGAAGCGAAAAGTAAGCTCAAAATAGGTCAACCAGTCCAAATGCGAGTTAGTGCTTGTCCTTACCCCGATTATGGCACTCTCAATGGTAAAGTGGAGGCGATTTCTCCAGACGCTATTACTCCCCGACAAAATAGCACAAATGAGGGAATTTCCCATCCTCATAGTAGTCCGAAAGCAGTAGCCCCAAATGCCTTTTATGAAGTGACTATTAAACCAGAAACTTTGGTTTTAGGTAAAGGGAAAAATCTGTGTAACATTCAATTGGGAATGGAAGGTAGAGTTGATATTATTTCCCGCGAGGAAACGGTACTGCAATTTTTCTTGAGAAAGGCTAGGTTAATTGCAGATGTGTAATTGTATAGCAGGAAATAATGCTTTCTTAGAGGTTATTTGATAGCGAAGCGTGGCGTAGCCATAAAGTGTTTCGCTATGACTTTAGAGACTTTTACATCCCCCATAACCCCCCTTAAAAACCTACGGTGTACACACAAGTCTTCTAGAGTTGCCCCACAACGTTTAGATCCCCCCAACCCCCCTTAAAAAGGGGGGCTAAATTCTTCAAAGTCCCCCTTTTTAAGGGGGATTTAGGGGGATCGGATAACGTTTAGCATCCTGTCTAGAGATGTGTGTACACCGTAGTCTTAAAAACGGGGGAACGGTCATCAAAGTCTCCCTTTTTCAGGGAGATTTAGAGGGATCTAAAACTTTTGATACCGACAAGAGAACTTTATGGCTAACGCTAGGCAAGCTATCAAACATCCTCTTAGAGAAAATACAGATTAATCTTTAATTAAGCTCTCCAACATCATTTGTAAATCCTGCGTCAACTGACTAACACCCTTCCGCAAAACTTGTTTATTTCCCTGACAACTTTCCCATCTTTCATTAATATTAATCGGCTCACCGACAAAAATCATTGCTTGTTTTAAACCTAAACGCGGCCTTCCTGGTAAGGTAGAATCCTGAATGCGAGACAACATATCAAACATTAATAATATTGTTTCTGCAAATCTTTCTGGTGTGGGTTTTTCGAGAATATAATTAGAAGTAACTGCCACAAAACTTTCCGCAATTCTCATGTGCTGCATTTTTAAATCTGCTTCTTGGGCTACCCAATCAGCTAGACCACGTTTAAAAGGTGGTAAACTTTGAATATCGGCAATATCATCTCGATAAATATAATTCCAACCAGCATCTTCTAAACGCCGACATCTATCAATAAAATTACCGTGAGACTGCACATTAAAATACTTTTCTGTGATTTTTAAAGCAGTATCCATTAAGCGATGTAATCTAGTAATTAATGCCTCATTTATCGGAATTTCTGAAGTAATAATTTCTGGCAATTCTTGATGATAAAAACGCCGATAAAATTCCTCCATTTCTGAAATTAGATATTCAGCTAAACGCAGGACTCGCTGATATAAAATTCCTTCTAAATCCTTACCATTTGCACTAATTTCTGTCACAGGTAAACCGCTATCAGCTTCTAATTTAGATAATAGCCAATCTATTTTTTGCCAAGGGGGGTTAACGTAACTATATTTAATACCAATAGGAATAATAAAAACCTGTTCTTCGCGGTTAGCCTTTTTTAAATCTTCCACACACCAAAAACCCAATTGTGCTACACCTGGTTCTAAGGGACTGACTCTACTACTATGTCCATTTGTACCACCTTCAGGAGCGATCGCTATCGGCATTTCAGCATTAGCAAATAATTCTCGGGCCATTTGAATGGCGTTTTTATCTACGCGTTTTCCCCTGCGAACAGGTACACCACCAAGTCGGGAAAATAACCATCCTAACCAATTTCCTGCCCATAAAGTCATCCCCCGTTCATACATAAAATGACTGTGAACTGGGTATTTGAGATTAATACCTTTTTCCCGTGCCACTTTTGGGACAATCCGTGATAGCAGATATAACATAGACAGCGGATCTTCTACCTCTGGGTGACGGAAAGCGATTAAAAATCGGACTTTACCTGCTTGAAATTCTTGGTATAATTTGGCTAAGACTTCCGCATTTTTAGCTTCAATATTGACAATACCCGCAGGTAGCCAAGGTCTAGTTCTCACCCGCAAAATAAAAGGCAAAAACCAAGATATAATTTTAACAACAAAGGGATTATGACGTTGAGGAATAAATTTTAGCGGTGGTTTGGTGGAATGAATAGATTTAGGCAAGTTGTTCTCCTGTGGTATGGCGAAAAAGGCTAAAATTGAGAAATCGCTGCTAATTTAATTATCATATTGAATAATAACTAGATATAGCCAGATATGAACACATCACCAGACCAGCGAAAATTTGCCCCCGCAACCCAGCGCAACCGTGAACCGATTTTAGAGGTACTATTACAAATATTGCCTCAACATGGGACTGTTTTAGAAATAGCCAGTGGTACAGGTGAACACGCTACATTTTTTTCCTATCACTTAGCACCTCGACAATGGCTACCTTCTGACCCTAACCCAGAACTGCTTGCTAGTATTAGCGCGTGGGCTGAATTTTTTCCCTGTGATGTTCTGCAACCACCCGTAAATTTAGATGCTAGTTCGGCAATTTGGGCTGTGGAAACAGAGCCGTTACCAGAGCTTCCTATTTCTGCTATTGTCAATATTAACATGATTCATATTTCCCCTTGGTCAGCCTGTTTAGGACTTATGGCAGGGGCTGGAAGGATTCTGCCACCTGGTGGTATCCTCTATTTATATGGTCCCTACAAACAAGATGGTGAGCATACCGCACCTAGTAACGCCGCTTTTGATGAGTCTTTACAAGCAGAAAATCCAGATTGGGGAGTGCGGAATTTGGAAGATGTGATTACAGCAGCAGCAGTGGAAAACCTGACTTTGCAAGAAACTCGCATTATGCCAGCAAATAACTTGTCACTAATATTTAAACATAATTAATTTCGTAGGGGCGGGGTTTCCCCGCCCTCTCGATTGTATTGCATCCGAACGATAACCGCTATATAAACATTTCCGTTTTTCCAAGGTTACACCATAAACCAATTTTCTATTTTCATTTTTTCAAAATTATTAAAATCTGAAACATTATTTGTTACTAAAATTAAATCATTTACCTTTGATATAGCTGCAATTTGCCCATCTGGATATGCAGGAGTTTTTCCTATTCCTACAAGTCGTGATCTTTTATTAGCAAATCACTCAGCAGCTACACCATCATCATGCAAAATAGGAATTTTTGGTTTAGAGACTTCCAATTAAAGAAATATCTAAAATTTCTTGTGGTGCGGGCATCTTGCCCGCTAATAATACAGGGACGGGCAAGATGCCCATCCCACAAAATTGGATAATCTTTTTTGTGGAGTTCTCTTAATTATTTCGTGCAGATAGTGAACAATTTTATTTTTCTTTTTAGAAAGAGGTAAACGATAACAACCAAATAAAAGCTCGTGCCATGTTACAAAAGAAGGGAACAGGGAACAGGGAACAGGGAACAGATAAGAAACACTCATTTGCACCAGTTTAGAGCTTCAGTCAAAAAAAAGATGTTTTTACAAGATGCGTAGCCCGAAAAAAACAGTGTCATTATTTCAATCTCATGTTCTACTCAAACATGAGTTTTTCCTGTTCCGGTGTGCCTATTCCCTGTTACCTCTGAAATCCAAAAAATCCCCAACGCAAACTAACATCCTGTAAATCTTTAAATCGGTGGATATCCTGATATGGCTTGCGCTACGCTATCAGACAAATTATTGAACGCAGATAAACGCGGATAAACGCAGATGATTTTTTCAGATTAGAAAACACAACAAAATCGCTATCCTGTACATCCTTGAATCGGTGGATATCCTGATTCTGACAAAATAATCCATTATTAAGATGATTATGAGTTACAATTTAAGCTATCTATAAATATAAAATGAGGTCATGTAATTATGACTGTAACTACGGAAATTCGTCAAAGAGCAATTGAACTACTGGAACAATTACCAGGAGAGTCATTAATTAAAGCAGTTGAATTTTTAGAAGTTCTTTCTCATGAGTCTTTACAGCTATCACAAACGCAAAATTATTCTATGAGCGAAGTTGCTTTATTGCAAATAATTCAACATCGGTTATCTTCTGAGCAACAAAATAGATTATCTTATTTACGGGAACAAAACGAAAATGAAGAAATTACAGAGATAGAGTATCAAGAATTGCTAACCTATATTGATCGGATTGAACAAGAAGATACTGAACGCGTACAAGCATTGATTCAATTAGCTCAAGTTCGACAAGTTGATTTAAACGTGCTGATTAATCAATTTTCACCTACAGATATTAATTTAACCTGATGTCAGATCGAGTTACGGAATCAATTAGACGTGCTGTTGCTGCTCGTAGTTGTGGTTACTGTGAGTATTGTCGTTGTTCTGAAAAATTTGCAACACAAAGTTTTACAGTTGAACACATAAAACCTCGAAAAGCAGGTGGTGAAAATGTTTTAGAAAATCTCGCTTGGAGTTGCTTTGGATGTAATGCTCATAAACATACCAAAACAGAGGCAATTGATCCAGAAACTGAGGAAAAAATAGCATTATTTAATCCTCGTCAGCAAGCTTGGACTGATCATTTTAATTGGAATGATGATTTTACTCAGGTTATTGGTAAAACACCTTCTGGACGGGTAACGGTTGAATCTTTGCGTTTGAATCGTGCCGGTGTTGTTAATCTACGTCGTTTGTTATTTGCTGCAAATTTACATCCACCTGAGAAAGTTGGTTTAAGTGATTTGGACTCAATCTAAACTCAATATCCTAAAATACTTTTATTTCAATTATTATTAATTTACCAAGACCATGAACCCAGAAAATCTGATTGTTGTTGCTGCAATGTATAAATTTGTGAATCTGCCTGATTGTGACGAACTGCAAACAGCCTTATTATCCTTCTGTCAGTCACAAGAGATTAAAGGAACAATCTTACTAGCACAAGAAGGAATTAACGGCACAATTGCTGGTTCTCGTCAACAAATTGATGTAGTTTTAGCCTTTCTTCGCAATGATTCACGATTTGCAGATATAGAACACAAAGAATCTTATACAGAAATTCCCCCTTTTGAACGATTAAAAATTAAATTAAAGCCAGAAATTGTCACTTTAGGATTACCAGAAGTGAACCCTGCGGAAAAAGTAGGAACTTATGTAAAACCTGAAGATTGGAACGAATTAATTTCTAACCCCGAAGTCACCGTCATTGATACCCGCAATGATTATGAAGTCACTATTGGCACATTTAAAGGTGCAGAAAATCCGCAAACCCAAATATTTCGAGACTTTCCTGAATATGTCCAAAAACATCTTGATACTAATAAACATAAAAAAGTAGCTATGTTTTGTACTGGAGGTATTCGCTGTGAAAAAGCCTCATCTTATTTACTTTCTCAAGGGTTTGCAGAAGTTTATCACCTCCAAGGAGGCATTCTCAAATATTTAGAAGAAATTCCCCCAGAAGAAAGTTTATGGGAAGGAGAATGTTTTGTTTTTGATGAAAGAAACACAGTTAATCATGACTTAGAAGCGGGATATCATGAATTATGCTTTTGTTGTGGATATCCCATATCTGAAGCAGATAAATCTTCATCTGAATATGAACAAGGTATTTCTTGTCACCATTGTTTCGAGAGTCTAACACAGGAAAAAAGAAAACGACTACAACAAAAATGGCAACATTACCAATCAATGAAACAAACCAACACTTAAAAACTCTCTGCGTCTGGAGCGTGAGATAAAAACAAGATATAGAAAAAACCCTAATATCCAAAAGTGATCATTACAATATATTAATATAGAAATCTTTGGAGAACGATTTGTGGTAACTAATTCCCCGCGCATTCAAGCTCACAGTAGTCAGAAACTGAGCGACTTTACACAAAGACACATTGGACCAAACCCTGATGATGTTCAGCAAATGCTGAATATATTAGGTCTTTCCAGCCTTGATGATCTCATTGATAAAACAGTACCACAGGGGATTCGCTTTCATCAAACCCTAAATTTACCAGCAGCACAAAGCGAATATGCAGCATTAGGAATGTTAAAACAGATAGCTGACAAAAATCAGGTTTATCGCTCATTTATTGGCATGGGTTATTACGACTGTATCACCCCCGCAGTCATTCAACGCAACATTTTAGAAAATCCCGGTTGGTATACAGCTTACACCCCTTATCAGCCAGAAATTGCCCAAGGACGTTTGGAAGCGTTGTTAAATTTCCAAACCATGATTATTGACTTGACGGGGTTAGAAATTGCTAACGCTTCTTTACTTGATGAAGGAACAGCAGCCGCAGAAGCAATGAGTATGAGTTATGGTGTGTGCAAAAACAAATCCCATAACTATTTTGTTTCTAGTGAATGTCATCCTCAAACCATTGATGTATTGCAAACACGCGCAAAACCTTTAGGGATAAATATCATTATCGGTAATCATCAAACTTTTGATTTCTCAGAATCAATTTTTGGTGCAATTCTCCAATATCCCGCAACCGACGGCACAATTTACGACTACCGCAATTTTATCACAAAGTCTCATGCTCAGGGTGCATTGGTGACTGTAGCCGCAGATCCTTTGAGTTTAACATTACTTACACCTCCCGGTGAATTAGGGGCTGATATTGCTGTAGGCAGTACACAAAGATTTGGTATTCCCTTGGGCTTTGGGGGACCACACGCTGCTTATTTTGCCACGAAGGAAGAGTATAAACGGCTCGTTCCAGGGCGAATTATTGGGGTATCCAAGGACGTAAATGGTAAACCTGCCTTACGTCTGGCTTTACAAACCCGTGAACAACACATTCGCAGAGATAAAGCCACCAGTAATATTTGCACGGCACAGGTTTTACTTGCAGTAATGGCGAGTATGTATGCAGTTTATCATGGACCGGATGGACTCAGAGCGATCGCTCAAAATATCCATGAACTTACCGCAACCTTAGCAGCAGGACTGAAAAAGTTAGGTTATAAAATCAGTTCGGAAAACTTCTTTGATACCTTGCGGGTAGAATTAGGAAATACCAAATTAGATGCAATTCTCGACGCTGCGAATGAGAGAAATATCAACTTGAGAATTTTTGATAATTCCACTGTTGGTATTTCCTTAGATGAAACTACCACAGAAGCAGATTTAATTGATATTTGGCAAATTTTTGCATTGAAAGATCAATTACCGTTCACTGTAGAAGAATTATCAATTTCTCATTATCAACTATCAAGAACAAGTAAATATCTCACTCACTCAGTTTTTAACCGTTATCATTCAGAAACTGAGTTATTACGTTATTTACATCAACTAGAAAGCAAGGATTTATCATTAACAACATCAATGATTCCTTTGGGTTCTTGCACCATGAAGTTAAACGCAACTTCGGAAATGATTCCCGTAACTTGGGCAGAATTTGGGAAAATCCATCCTTTTGCGCCAATTTCCCAAACTAGAGGTTATCAAATTCTGTTCCAACAACTAGAAGCATGGTTAGGAGAAATCACAGGTTTTGCAGGAATTTCCTTACAACCAAATGCAGGTTCTCAAGGTGAATATGCAGGACTTTTAGTAATTCATGAATATCATCAAAGTCGGGGAGAAGGACACAGAAATATTTGTTTAATTCCCCAATCTGCCCATGGAACAAATCCTGCAAGTGCGGTAATGTGTGGAATGAAAGTAGTAGGAGTTGCTTGTGATGATCATGGTAATATTGACGTTGAAGATTTAAAAGCCAAAGCTGAAAAACATAGTAGTGAACTTTCAGCTTTAATGGTGACATATCCATCAACTCATGGGGTATTTGAAGAAGCAATTCAAGAAATTTGTGCTGTCATTCATGAACATGGTGGACAAGTTTACATGGACGGCGCTAATATGAATGCCCAAGTAGGTATTTGTCGTCCTGGTGATATTGGTGCAGATGTCTGTCATTTGAATTTACACAAAACTTTCTGTATTCCTCATGGTGGTGGTGGTCCCGGTATGGGTCCCATTGGTGTGGCTTCCCACCTTGTCCCCTTCCTTCCTGGACATTCTGTGGTGAGAATGGGTGGTGATTTGGGTGCTGTTTCTGCTGCACCTTGGGGTAGTGCAAGTATCCTAGTGATTTCTTGGATGTATATTATCATGATGGGTGCAGATGGGTTGACGGAAGCAACCAAAATTGCCATTTTGAATGCTAATTACATGGCTAAGAAATTAGAGTCTTATTATCCGGTTTTGTATCAGGGAAAAAATGGTTTGGTGGCACATGAATGTATTTTAGATTTGCGTTCTTTGAAGAAATCAGCGCAGATTGAAATTGATGATGTTGCGAAGCGGTTAATGGATTATGGTTTTCATGCACCTACTGTTTCTTGGCCTGTTGCGGGGACAATTATGGTAGAACCAACGGAAAGTGAATCTAAACAGGAATTAGATCGTTTTTGTGATGCTTTGATTGCGATTCGTGAGGAAGTTGCGGCAATTGAATCTGGTAAGATGGACATTGAAGATAATGTTTTGAAAAATGCCCCTCACACTGCGGAAAGTTTGATTATTGGTGAGTGGAATCATCCTTATTCCCGTGAACAAGCTGCTTATCCTGCACCTTGGAATAAGGAATATAAGTTCTGGCCCAGTGTGGGGAGAATAGACGCAGCTTTTGGGGATAGGAATTTTGTTTGTTCTTGTTTACCGATGGAGGCTTATAGTTAATTAATTGTAGGGTGCGTTATTGAAATGTAACGCACCTTTTTGATTGTGATTTGTTAATTATTTAAGGTGCGTTACGCTGGTGCTAACGCACCCTACGGACTAAATACGTAGATTACTTAGAGATCATACCTGCTGTTACAAACATTACTATTAAAGAACCGCAAAAGAAATAAGGTACTAAAATAGCAGGAACAGCACCAGATAAAGAGCCTATTAGACAAAACAATGCGAACATAAAAATAAGCTGCAAAATACCTTCCATTATTTGTAATTGTCTGAATCAGGATGTCCAGGATTTTAGGATGTACAGGATTGTGATTTGTAGGTTATTGGTGGGATGCTGATATTTTAATTGTCTGAATCAGGATGTCCAGGATTTTAGGATGTACAGGATTGTGATTTGTAGGTTATTGGTGGGATGCTGATATTTTAATTGTCTGAATCAGGATGTCCAGGATTTTAGGATGTACAGGATTGTGATTTGTAGGTTATTGGTGGGATGCTGATATTTTAATTGTCTGAATCAGGATGTCCAGGATTTTAGGATGTACAGGATTGTGATTTGTAGGTTATTGGTGGGATGCTGATATTTTAATTGTCTGAATCAGGATGTCCAGGATTTTAGGATGTACAGGATTGTGATTTGTAGGTTATTGGTGGGATGCTGATATTTTAATTGTCTGAATCAGGATGTCCAGGATTTTAGGATGTACAGGATTGTGATTTGTAGGTTATTGGTGGGATGCTGATATTTTAATTGTCTGAATCAGGATGTCCAGGATTTTAGGATGTACAGGATTGTGATTTGTAGGTTATTGGTGGGATGCTGATATTTTAATTGTCTGAATCAGGATGTCCAGGATTTTAGGATGTACAGGATTGTGATTTGTAGGTTATTGGTGGGATGCTGATATTTTAATTGTCTGAATCAGGATGTCCAGGATTTTAGGATGTACAGGATTGTGATTTGTAGGTTATTGGTGGGATGCTGATATTTTAATTGTCTGAATCAGGATGTCCAGGATTTTAGGATGTACAGGATTGTGATTTGTAGGTTATTGGTGGGATGCTGATATTTTAATTGTCTGAATCAGGATGTCCAGGATTTTAGGATGTACAGGATTGTGATTTGTAGGTTATTGGTGGGATGCTGATATTTTAATTGTCTGAATCAGGATGTCCAGGATTTTAGGATGTACAGGATTGTTATTGATAAATTGTCTGTGAAGATTTGAAGATTATAAAATCCAGTTACAGTAATAGTCAAGAATTAACAGGGGATAATTTAACTGATAACTTATCTATTATCCCAAAATCTGTATATTTTATAGACAATCAAACAACTACATCCTGATAGCGAAGCGTGGCGTTAGCCATAAATCCTCTAATCCTGGTTATCCTGATTCAGACAAAATAGTGTATAATACACATATCCATACACATAATCTACCTAAATATCATGCGAACCAATATTGAACTTGACGACGGGTTACTAGAAGAAGCATTTCGTTTAACTAACGTGCGAACCAAAAAAGAATTAATTCATCTAGCATTACAAGAACTAATTCGCGTTCGTAAAAAACGGAATTTACTTGATTTAAGTGGACAAATTCAATTTACTCCTGACTATGACTACAAAGCATTGCGAGAAAATCGAAATGTTTCTGATTGATACTTCCATTTGGATAAATGTTTTACGCAATAAAACAGGAGTTGCACGTCAAAATCTCCAGACATTTATAAAAGATGAAAATGTCTTTCTGACTCGATTTACCCAAATGGAATTATTACAAGGTTGTCGGGATGAAAGGGAGTGGATGTTATTGCAAACCTACCTGCAAGAACAAGACTATCTTGAAGCAACTGATAATACTTGGGTTTTCGCTGCACGAATTTATTATGATTTACAAAGACAAGGGTTAACTGTTAGAAGTAGTATAGATTGTTGTATTGCCCAAATAGCAATAGAAAACCAGCTAACCCTAATTCATAATGATCGTGATTTTGAAACTATTCAACAAGTAAGACCTCTGTTATGTTTGCGGTTTCCATCTTCTGGAAATTAACAATTAGCACCATTTGAGAAAATCACCAAAGGTATATATAATTATGAATACATTGGAAAAATTAGAATTGCTGAGTGAAAACTGTAACGACAACACAGAATTAGAAAGAATTATTGGACAACTTTTAAATGTAATCTTAATCCGTCATCGTCAAAAATTAGCCATTTACAACTCTGATTTAGAACAATTTGAAATAAAATATCAACTCACCTCTGAACAATTCGTAAAAAAATTTAACTCAGGAAGTTTAGGGGATGAAATGGATTATTTTGAGTGGTTTGGCTTATGCGAACTACGCCAAGATATTTTACAAAAAATCCATAAATTAGAACAATGATAAAATTGTAATTGTCTGAATCAGGATGTCCAGGATTTTAGGATTTTCAGGATTGTTATTTGTAGGTTATTGGTGGGATGATAAAATTGTAATTGTCTGAATCAGGATGTCCAGGATTTTAGGATGTACAGGATTGTTATTGATGAATTGTTTGTGAATATTGAAAGAGGAAAAATGATAATTACAATCACAGTAATAAAAAATTACATCCTGAAAATCCTCTAATCCTGGACATCCTGATTCAGACAAAAAAATCCTCAAAATCCCCACTTCAAACAACAACATCCTGATAGCGAAGCGTGGCGTTAGCCATAAATCCCGTAATCCTGGTTATCCTGATTCAGACAGAGACAGTTAATTTGTAGTGTGCGTTACATTTCATTAACGCACCATTTTGATTTTGTTATTGAAATAGTGCGTTACGCTACTTCTAAAAAATCTCTTTCTAATGGATTTTTTGGAAAGAATACAGCGGCTGAAACATTAAAAAACTTTGCCAGCTTTTCAATATGTTCAACTGTTAATTTACGCTTGTTTTTAAGTACATCGGAAACAATTGACTCCGTTTTAAAAATAGGAACTAAATCTTTTTGTTTCAGATTTAATTCCGCAATTAAAACTTTTAAAAGTTCTACTCCATAGATATCTGGAATCAGATTTTGTTTTTCCTCATATTCATAAATTAAAATTCCCAGTAAATCCAAATAGTCTTCTTCTTCCTCTGTTAGTTCCCCCTTGTCAAGTAGATTATCAACAACTGCTTGAATTTTTTCTAAATCTTCTTCATTCTTTATAGAACGTGGGGGGAAAGATACAAGTAATTGTGTATAGCTGCTGTGATGATTCAACATTCGCTCATTATGGTATTATTTGCTTAAATATTAGGAATAAAAATATTAGGCTCTACCGCTCCCTTTATGATATTTTCGATATAATATCCCTGAACCCCTTGCCCTGACTGGATTTGAGGTTTTAATGTTTTCAGAAATAGGCGATCGCTATTAATTTAGATAAAACCTATATACATCAATGGTTTTGGATATCTAAAAGGGATATTTAATCACAAGGGGAGCGGTAGAACCAAATATTATGACTGAGATTGAATAATACCAATCTTAGTTTTACCTAATTTATCAATCCTAATTAGTATTAGCTATTAAACCATTCATCATCTTTCCATTTATCTCTATCATATTCTGCATGAGTAAGAAAATCACGGATATATATGACTTTGGTTTTATGTACAGGATTTTAGGATGTACAGGATTGTTATTTGTAGGTTATTGGTGGGATGATAAAATTGTTATTGTCTGAATCAGGATGTCCAGGATTTTAGGATGTACAGGATTGTTATTTGTAGGTTATTGGTGGGATGATAAAATTGTTATTGTCTGAATCAGGATGTCCAGGATTTTAGGATGTACAGGATTTTTATTTGTAGGTTATTGGTGGGATGATAAAATTGTTATTGTCTGAATCAGGATGTCCAGGATTTTAGGATGTACAGGATTGTTATTGATAAATTGTCTGTGAAGATCTGAAGATTATAAAATCCAGTTACAGTAATAGTCAAGAATTAACAGCGGATAATTTAACTGATAACTTATCTATTATCCCAAAATCTGTATATTTTATAGACAATCAAACAACTACATCCTGAAAATCCTCTAATCCTGGTTATCCTGATTCAGACAGATTGTTATTGATAAATTGTCTGTGAAGATTTGAAGATTATAAAATCCAGTTATAGTAATAGTCAAGAATTAACAGCGGATAATTTAACTGATAACTTATCTATTATCCCAAAATCTGTATATATTATAGACAATCAAACAACCACATCCTGAAAATCCTCTAATCCTGGTTATCCTGATATGGCTTCGCCACGCTTCGCTATCAGACAAATTAACCCTGAAATCTAGGATTAAAAACCTTCTTGTATTCCAACTTCAACCCACCAAAATTAATCAATAATCCCACAGGAAAATTATAAGCTACCAAATAATTCTTCGCTTGCGCTAAATGAACATCTTCTAAAGAAATAACCGCTTTTAACTCCACCACAACCTGATTTTCAACTATAAAATCCGCCCTGCGTGTTCCTACTTCAATTCCTTCATAATAAATTGTTTGTTCCACCTCCCTTCCAAAACTTAAACCTGATTTTTTAAGTTCAATTTCCATACATCTTTGATAAATAACCTCCTGAAAACCATTTCCCAAAGTTCGGTGTATTTTCATTGCACATCCATTGATTATATATGTAATTTCGTCTAATTTTAGATTTTGGGTATGAGATGTGTTCATGAATTTACAGGATGGTAATTTGTAGGTTGTTGGTGGGATGCTGAAATTGTAATTGTCTGAATCAGGATGTCCAGGATTTTAGGATGTACAGGATTATTGATAAATTGTCTGTGAAGATTTGAAGATTATAAAATCCAGTTACAGTAATAGTCAAGAATTAACAGCGGATAATTTAACTGATAACTTATCTATTATCCCAAAATCTGTATATATTATAGACAATCAAACAACCACATCCTGAAAATCCTCTAATCCTGGTTATCCTGATATGGCTTGCGCCACGCTACGCTATCAGACAAAAAATATTATAACATAATCAATATTTTCATTATTGATTATGTTATAATATAAAGGTTATCAAAATTATTAAGATAATTCTATGATGACTCAAGTAATGATTCAACCCTCATACTGGATAGAATCTGGAATTGAAATCAGCAAAGTCAGAAATTTGAATTTGTTTAAATTCACTCCAGAATTACAATCTAGGTTAGAAGAACTTGTTGATAAAAACAAAGCAGGAATGTTAAATACAACAGAACAAGCTGAATTAACTGGAATATTAGAACTGGACAGGTTGGCATCCACCAGATGAAGACCCGCGACAAAGTTGAGAAAACCCAATACTTTCACAATAATATAGATGATGCTGTTATAAGATACATCATAGCCCCCTCCTCGCAAGCGGGGAGGGGGTTGGGGGTGGGGTTCATGTACCTCATTCAATCAAGAATCGCTGTAATGATTATCTATTTCCTCTACCTGGACACAATTCATCTATCCAAGACGGAAAAATACTGCTATGGGTAGATGAAACACCGGGAATATTTTGGACGGGAATTCTAGTATTGATAAATCGTTTGTCTATTTGCTCCCTTTCCAGTCCCACAGGTAACTTAACAGAAGAATGATGATGCACCGGCGTAGCAACAGCCATCACGGAAACACTTGTAGACATTTTCAATAACACCTGTTTACGTTCTTTGGAGATAGGTGAATCTATTAAATGTATATGAGCAGGAGACGTACTAACAATCTCATTTCTGGCTGTAGAATGCTGGGCTTTTAATAATTTTAACTCCTGTTCAGGATTGAAGTGTAAATGCAAAGCCACAATTATTTGATCAGGATCATTGTTTAAATCCAAAATAAAAGGCAGGATTTTTTTTAGCTCTGGTTCTAAAGTAGATAAAGTTGCTAAAATGTACCCAGAAGAAGGTCGGCGTATACCATCATAATCTTTCCAAATTCGCATTTTTACTAGCCAAGCACGATTTTGTTCGTAATAACTCAGCCACTTGATTTTTAATGATTGACGTAGATGCTGAATATCCATTCATTCCCTCACTGCATTTGTGCTAAATTAAAGGATTTATATATTTTCAGTTAGTTTACCCGTGGGGATGAAACCGATAATAAAGCATTTTCTTAACTCTTTTACCACTTAATAAATGTTGTTCTACCAATCTAGGTATTTCTTGGGGTAAAACCCGACAATACCAAACCATCTCCGGTAACACTAACACCATTGGCCCATTACCACATTGACCTAAGCAGCCACTTGGTATAACTGTCACATTAAGTATAGGTAAAGCTTGTAAAGCCGCTAATACTTCTGCTGCACCTTGTTTCCTACAAGTACGATGTTGACATACTTGGACACAAATAGGAAGAGGTTGTTCCTGATTTGAGATATTTGATATTAATTCATTCATCACCATTTTGACTATAAACGCCAGTTATCTAGTATTAGTGAATAGCCTAAATCTTGAATTATTTGGTAATGAGACAAATTACCAGTAACTAAAGTAAGATTACAACGATTTTTGATTGAGTGAGGTACATGAACCCCACCCCCAACCCCCTCCCCGCAAGCGAGGAGGGGGCTATGATGTACCTCATAACAGATAAGTAAAAAAATCCTAATTGATAACTAATCCTTTACTTGCTAACCATTCACTATTAAATATCCGTGATTGATAGCGAGAACCACTGTCACATAAGATAGTCACAATAGTATGTCCTGGTCCTAATTGTTTAGCTAAAGCCACAGCCGCACCGACATTAATTCCCGTTGAACCACCCATTAATAAACCATCTTTTCTTAATAGTTGATAAACCACTCGCAAGGCTTCAGAATCATCAATTTGGATCGCATCATCAATAGGTGCGCTTTCCATATTAGCGGTAATTCTACTATTACCAATACCTTCAGTAATAGAATTTCCTTCCATTTTGATTTCCCCAGTTTTGATATAGCTATATAGTCCACTACCCAAAGGATCAGCAACTACACATTTAACGCCCGGATTTTGATCCTTGAGGTACATAGCCACACCAGCATAAGTACCACCCGTACCAGTGGCCGCCACCCAACCATCAATTTTACCGCCTGTCTGTTGCCAAATCTCTCTACCTGTGGTTTCATAATGGGCAACACGATTGGCTAAATTATCAAACTGATTAGCCCAAATGGCGTTTTCCATTTCCGCCGCAATCTTACCAGATAGTTTGACGTAATTATTCGGATCTTTGTAAGGTACAGCCGGAACAGGACGAACTTCCGCACCCAAGGTAGTCAAAGCATCAATTTTTTCTTGAGATTGGGTATTGGGAATAAAAATCAAGCATTTGTAACCTTTGACATTGCAGATATGTGCTAGTCCAATACCCGTATTACCCGCAGTTCCTTCTACTACTGTACCTCCAGGTTTGAGGAGTCCTTTTTTTTCTGCGTCTTCGATAATGTAAAGTGCAGCCCGATCTTTCACAGAACCACCAGGGTTAAGAAATTCGGCTTTGGCCAGGATTTCACAACCTGTTTCTTCACTAAAACTGTTCAAGCGAATTAGAGGTGTGTTACCAATCGTACCAATAAATCCATTTTTGATATTCATGTTGAATCTACCTGAGTTATTCCCGATCTGCTTGCAGCAGCGCTAGTTCCCTCCGGGACGCTTCGCGAACGCTATCAAATTTTGACATTTAACGAAATCCTATTGTGATCTTTTTCCCCATAATTTCCGAAAAGCCAGGACACAATCTTGAATCTAAACTAAATGCAGCAATGATAATATGCTTTGTGAATTTCCTGGTACAAATTATCATATAATATAATCGATAATGTCCTAAACAAGGTGGACGCTGATGAAATCTCCCCATGAACATAATCAAGACCTTCAACGTCAGGTAGAAAAGCGACTGCGCGAAATGGATGATCAAATCCATGGTATTGATGCACCTTTCTATCAAACGCAAAAACACCAACCAGCACAATCTCAAAAATCTTGGCTGAGAAAAGTAATTCTTGGTGGACAGCTTTTTGGTTTGGCTGTGGCAACTATAGTTGCAGTGAAAGTAGCCTCAGCTTTGGCAGGAATTGTAATGTTTGGGGCTTTGGCTTTTCTGGTTTATAAACTTTTTCTAGAATCTAAATTTAAGAATATTAAATAAAGTGGCATTATCATGAATAATCAAGTGGGAACTGACCAATTTATTAATGATTTAGAACGGGTTGCTCAAGTTCGTTCTGAGATTTCTATTTGTTTAAGCAAAACTGGCTTTCCTGAGTTTATGGGGGCGTTAAATACGTTTCTGACCAGGGAAAGAGCGAATCAACGTTATAATGAATTAACGGATGCTTGAAAATCTACTTGTAAAGTATTGAAATTAGATCGCAATTCCCAACTTAATCAAGATGTAAATTCTCTTTGTGATTATTTGGTTAATGAAAGAAAGTACGATACAGCGGTTTGCGCTCTTATGAGGTACATCTTAGCCCCCTCCCCGCAAGCCTACAGTGTACACACAAGTCTTCTAGAGTTGCCCCACAACGTTTAGATCCCCCCAACCCCCCTTAAAAAGGGGGGCTAAATTCTTCAAAGTCCCCCTTTTTAAGGGGGATTTAGGGGGATCGGATCACGTTTAGCATCCTGTCTAGAGATGTGTGTACACTTTTATTATTTAATTGTGCCGATTTCTGATCCGTTCAGGACTACCAGTAGGAATTGCAGCAATTAATTTTTGCGTATATTCTTCCTTTGGTTCTAAATAGATACTTTCAGATGTCCCTGATTCCACAATTTTTCCTTGGTTCATCACCAAAATGCGATCGCTCAAAAATTTCACTACACTTAAATCATGGGAAATAAAGATATAAGTTAGTTGAAAATCCGCTTGCAATTCTTTTAATAAATTTAAAACCTGTGCTTGCACTGACACATCCAAAGCAGAAACAGACTCATCGCAGATAATAAACTTAGGATTCAAAGCTAAAGCGCGAGCAATACAAACCCGTTGACGCTGACCACCTGAAAATTGATGAGGATACTTTTTCTGATCATCTGCACTTAAACCCACCCTTTCTAAAAGTTCCACAACCCTAGCTTGTTGCTGTTGTTTTGACTTACCCACACCATGAATCAATAGGGGTTCAATAATCGCTTCCCCAACTTTCATCCGGGGGTTGAGGGAACTAAAAGGATTTTGGAAAATAATTTGCATTTCCCGTCGTAAGTGCTGCAAAGTTTTCCCAGTCAAGTGAGTAATATCTTGTCCATCAAAGAATATTTTACCGCTCATCGGTTCGATTAATCGCAGCAGGGTTCTACCCAAAGTAGTTTTACCGCAACCCGATTCCCCCACCAATCCCAAAGTTTCTCCCGGAAAGACATCAAAAGAAACGCCATTTACCGCCTTATGGTAACGTTTTGTGGCTCCAAATACTCCCCGAACTGGAAAACCAACTTCCAAGTTACGAACTGTCAACAGAGGTTGTTTTGCACTGTTATTTGCTAATCTTTGATTAATCTCTTCCCTAGTAATTTCCGATGGTTGTGCGGGTTCTTTAGCCTGAATTATGACTTTGCCAAATTCATCTTCTGTGACACTCATATAGTCAGAAACAGTCAGCAGTTTGTGGGGACGACGGTTCAAACTAGGACGACAAGCTACAAGTCCTTTAGTATAAGGATGTTGGGGATTGTTGAAAATTTGTGCAGCAGCACCATATTCCACAATTTTACCTTTATACATCACTGCCACTTGGTCAGTAATTTCCGAAATTAACCCCAAGTCATGGCTAATAAAAATCATTGCCATATTGCGACTTTGTTGTAATTCATACAACAATGCTAAAATTGTCGCTTGCACAGTTACATCTAAAGCTGTAGTTGGCTCGTCAGCAATTAATACAGAGGGATTACAAGAAATTGCCATTGCAATCATCACTCGTTGCAATTGTCCCCCAGATAGTTGATGAGGATAGCGTTCCAGCATTGCTTCTTTGTGTTCTTTCACCAATTGTGCTAATTTAAAACTCCCTGATTCAGACAAATCATTATTAATATATTGTTCTTGAATTTGCTCATCACTAGGTAAAAGTTTAACTTCTTGTAAACCCGCAATCGCAATTCTTTTCGCTGCAATTGCATTTACATTTTGATGTCGCATAATTGCTTCTTGCAACTGAAAACCGATACTATAAACCGGATTTAAAGAAGTCATCGGTTCTTGGAAAATCATTGCAATATCACCACCTCGATAAAGCTGCATTTCTTGAGGTGATAATGTTAATAAATCCAGGGGTTGGTTATTTGTCCGCGAAAAGAAAATTTCCCCTCTAGTTACTTTTCCAGGATATTGCAACAAACCCATGATTGCTAAAGCTGTAACTGACTTTCCACTCCCAGACTCTCCCACTATTCCCAGAGTTTCACCTTGATGTAACTGGAAGCTAATATCATCAATAGCTTTGACATTACTGCTATCACTGATAAATTCAACTTGTAGATTGCGAACCCCTAAAACTATTTCTTTCATATCACCAATTATTAATTTATAAATTAATTATCAATTTATAACTTCGGCAAAACATCTGGCAACAATTGTCCTGGAAGTTTAGACAAAGCTAAATTTTGTCCTTGAATTCCTAACTTATTATGGAAAGCACGAATTGTGTTAATAATGTAACTGATTGTTGTTTGATAATTTTCTGTTTGTCTATCAAATCCACTTAACGCGTGTAAATGATTTTCTAAAGCAGCTTCTAAGTGTTGAGAAAGTGTTTTTTTGTCACCAATAAAAGATACATCTGTCACTAAGTAATGATGAGCTAATCCTAAATTATTATGTGTCACATATAAATCAAAATTCAAAGATACACTAATAAGTGAGTGAGCTATATTCACAGCTTCTTCATAAGCATGAATACATAATTTTACGAGTTTTTGTTGATCTTCCTTTGTCCTTTGGGGCTGATTTGCTAGATGCCAATAAGCGATACCCAGATTATTTTGAGTAGCAGCATAGGATTGAGGAACATCAAAAGATGTGCGATATTTTAGTGCTTCATTATAAACCTGAATTGCTAACTGGAGATTTTCTTTTGGTTGTTCATATTGGGAAAGATTCCAATAAGCTGTACCAATATTATTCTGAATCATCCCATATTTGAGGGGTTCATCCGCCGGTTTATAGTGAACAATGGCTAATTTATAAGCAGCGATCGCTTTTGTGAGATGTTCCACAGGCTGATTATACTGTCCTAGATGCCAGTACGCTGTACCTAAGTTATTTTGACAAGCAGCATATTTTAATGGTTCTATCTCCTCCTGTCGGTAACGAAGTGCTTCATTGTAAGCAACAATTGCCCAATTCCAGTTTTCTACTGCGTCAGCAAACCGAGCCAAATCACCATAGGCAGTACCAATGTTATTTTGAATCCGAGCATAAGTTTCTGGCTGAATATCACCTGTAATCAACTTGAGTGCTAACTTATAAAAATCTATTCCTTGCTGAATATAAATTTTCGCTTCTTCAGAATTATCAGGGATGCGGTGCAACATCCAGTAAAGTGTCCCCAAATCATTCAAAATGTCGGGAAGTTGTGGAGAACTTTCATCATGGCTCACCGCTTCCTGATAAGCCAGAATTGCTATCATTAAGTTTTCTATGGTTGGTTGTCCTTGCTCAATCTGCAACCGATAGAAATTACCCAGATTCTGATAAGCGATAGCGAGGCGCCCCGAAGGAATCGCTAATTCCTCTTCAGTAGCTTTTTGAATGTGTAATTGTTCAATTTCCCAGAGTATTTGTTGAATTTGATCACTATCATCAGCATTTATTGTTGCCTGAATTAATTTTTGCAACTCCTCGTTAATATGAGACAAGGACAAGAAACTTTGATTATTGGTTATTTGAGAAGATTGAACAGCAGGCACGTCTGGTATTTCTGTGACTGAATCTGTAGTTGCAGTTAAAGGCAAATCCGGTTTATTTATTTGTTGGATATCTGGAGAGATTTTCTCTTCATTAACAAATAAATGATCTAAATTTTCCCGGTCTAAACTCCGAGAATCCGCTAAAACCTCTGAATAACCTCTATTCTCTATAGTTGGTGTTGGTTCTCCCGCAAACACAAATACACCCGTTCGATAATGCCAAAATTTGGGTGCTGATTGCTGAATTGTAGACAACCAAGGACGAGAAACCCAAAATAACAAACTTGATTCTAAAAAGCGGCTAGATTCATCACCAGATAAGTGCTGTTCACCTAAGCGGAGATAATTCAAAAATAACCGTTGTACTGCTACTGGTTCTTTAGTCAGCATTTCCACCCCGACAATTTGAAATGCAGGGATTGGTAAGGGACGACCGGGATTATCTGTTGATTTCCCCATCAGCGGAGGTGGATAATTAGCTAACCATTGATTGATCTGCGCTATAGGATTAGGATCGCTTACATCTAAACGCAAAGTAACTAATCGCGGATAAGCTGGAGTGCTAAAATTCCCCGAATTGGCTCTTTGATATAATACCTTACCCACCGGATAAGCAAGGGTTGAATGCAATCGGGCTGCTATCCGATTTCTTAAATGTAAATCATCACATATAGCAAATAAAATTTGTCTACGTAAACCCAGACTCAGGGCAAGTTTTAGGCGTTGATATACTTGCCGATTCAAACTAATGTTTTCTGTGTGTACAGTTTCATTCACGTTTGTATTTACTTGGGTTTTAGCCTTTTTTTCTGTATACATCCTGATTGAATAAATTAAATATTAATGTCACATCTCATAACTTTAATTTTCACTCAGATGTGTTCTTTTTCAGGATGAATCACGTTTTGCGGGCTAGAATGTCAAAAAATTGCTAACTATATTTGTATTTTCCCATTCTAACAAAAAAACCAGGCTCTTGATAAAAATAAGAACCTGATCTCCGGAAAATTTAAAATTTATAGGACATTTTGGCAATTAACTAACATTAGAAACAGAGAAGGCCACAAAAATTACCCCCCCAATTAAAAGTACCCCCGCAATTCCTAATATAATATAAGTAAGCTTTTGACTGTTTGTAGGAGGTTCAGCTTGATAAACCTTGGGTTCTTTAGCAAAATTATTGAGAAGACCGCGTTCTTCGTTTGTATAGGGCATGAAGTAATTCCTTGTTATCTTTCTTTACTTAATAGTACATAAATTTTGCATCACTCTCATAAAAATAAACAAATAATTACATGAATCAAAATTTCTGATACTTTAGCTTATATCTTGACAAAATAGACAATTTATGTAAATTGCGTAACTATAAATTTCTCCGTCGACTTACTTACTTGGTTAGAAAAAGAGATGAGCTTTTATGCCCACCCCTAATTTATTAAATAGTTAAGAATTATTGAGGTTTATCTTGTTGACGACGAGAACGCATATTTTCTCGCATTTGCTTCATTTGCGCTTGCTGTTGGGGAGTTAACACAGCTTGTATTTGTTGTTTTGATGATTCTCTGATTTGTTTCATTTGATCTTTTTGTGCTTGAGTTAAGTTCAAAGAAGCAAAAATATTCCCCCTCTTCTCACGTCTTTCCTGACGTTGCCCTTGTCCTTGCTGACGTTGTGCTTGATATTCAGCCTTACGTTGAGCCATTGCAGCTTGTAATTTAGTCTTTTGTTCAGGAGTTAAAACAGCTTCCATTTGAGCGCGGGTATTGCGGCCAATTTCCTTCATTTTCGCTTTTTGTTCGGTCGTCAAATTCAAGCCTTTGAATGGACCTTTTTCCCGCATTTCCTTACCAGGTTGGGGTGAGGGTATACTTGATTGTGCTTGAACTGCAAAGGGAGTTGCGATTAAAGTCAAAGCCAGAGTGCCAGCAATCAGTGATAATGTCTTCAGTTTCATAATTAGCTTTTGGTTATGTCGGTTTTCTATGTTTCTATCATAGGGATTAACATCCAGGAATGATATGAGGCAAAAGTCACGTCTACATCCGTTACTTTAGTCATGACATTAGCATTTAGATATTCTACCCCTGTTCAATTTGCATTTAATTGTGATAAAAATATTTTAAGTCAGACAGACGTTTAAGTCCTCATGTATGAAGTTTCTTGATTTTTAACTTTCAATTGTCAATTATCAATTATCAATTATTTATGAATCGTCCTATTCAGTTTAATAATCATCCTTTTAGATTTCTACTGTATTTAGAATGGCTGTTGTTAGGATTTTCTGGTTTAATGGTATTGATGCCATCTCCTTCACCGCGCTTTTCTGCAATGTATCCAGAACTGACAATTTGCAGTTTGGCAATTTTTGGTTTAATGGGTTTAAGATTACCGACTTACAATAAAACCAATAAAATTATTTATACAGCTATTGAAGTATTATTAATCTTAATTACTGGCTTTTATGGAGGTAGAAGTGCCAGACTTTTTCCCTTTCTTTATTTGATTTTAGTAACTCGCAGTTGTTTGATTTTTCAACTTCCAGGACGATTAACAATTACCTTTTCCTCATTTGTTTTATTTTTACTTACCCTTAAACAAAGGATGCCTCCAGGAAGATTTTCACCAATAGCTCAAGAAAGATTTAGATTTTTTAGTTTTAGTTTAGCCGTTTTGTTTGGTTTAAGTTTAGTATTTGTTTTAGTATTAATGAATACTGTTTTGTCTGAACGGCAAAGTCGAGATAAACTAGAAATTGCAAATGAAAAACTCCGTCAATATGCTTTAAAAATTGAAAATCAAGCTACCTTAGAAGAACGTAACCGCATTGCTAGAGAAATTCATGATTCTTTAGGACATTCGCTGACAGCTTTAAATCTTCAATTGGAAACTGCTTTAAAGTTATCAAAATCTGATATACCTAGAGCTATGACGTTTTTAGCCACTGCTAAAGAACTGGGTTCAAAAGCCTTACAAGATGTCCGTCAATCTGTTTCTACGATGAGATCCCATCCTTTACAGGGACAAACATTAGAACAAGCAATTCCGATCCTAGCAGCAGATTTTCAGCGTTCTACTGGCGTTTTACCTAATTGTCAAATTTCTATTATGGCTCCATTGTCTATGGAAATCAGCACTCCCATTTATCGGATTATTCAAGAATCATTCACTAATATTTCTAAATATGCACAAGCTACAGAAGTTAAATTAGAATTAATGACAACTTTAGAAAATTTAAAATTAATAATTCAGGATAATGGCAGCGGTTTTGATGTGGAACAAAATACTACCGGATTTGGTTTACAAAGTATGCGCGATCGCACTTTATCATTAAGAGGTGAATTTTATATTCATAGTAGTTATAATGCTGGTTGTCAAATAATAGTTAATATCCCCTTACCCAGAGACAAATAATAATGATTAGCATTTTACTTGTAGATGATCAAAGTTTAATTCGTCAAGGTTTAAGAGCCTTATTAGAATTAGAACCAGATATAGAAATTGTCGGAGAAGCCGAAAATGGTCAAATAGCAATTAATTTAGTCAGAGAACTCCAACCAAATGTAATTTTAATGGATATTAGAATGCCAATTATGGATGGAGTTGCTGCTACTAAAGAAATTAATCAAAACTTTCCCCATAGTAAAGTGCTTGTATTAACAACCTTTGATGATGATGAATATGTGAAAGCAGCAATTCAAAATGGGGCAATGGGTTATTTACTTAAAGATACACCCTCAGAAGAATTAGCCGTTGCCATTCGTGCGGTTGATAAAGGATATTCCCAATTAGGCCCAGGAATAGTTAAAAAACTTATGACTCAATTTCCTGCTACTCCTCCCCAACCATCTGTACCAGCGAATTTAGCAGAACTCACCCCTAGAGAAAAGGAAGTTTTGCGGTTAATTGCTATTGGTGACAATAATCGAGAAATTGCCCAAAAACTGTACATTTCTGAAGGGACAGTCAAAAATCATGTTACCAACATTTTGAATTGCCTCAATTTACGCGATCGCACACAAGCTGCTATTCTAGCCAATAGTTTTTTTACCTACTTAGAACAAGATACTTTTAAGAAATAGCACATAGTCTACTTAAGTAGTTATTACTAGCTGGTAACTTTTCTTTACCATCATGTCTATGTATACAAAATTGATATTCTTGATAAAATTAATACACAATACTAAAAGTTTATTAGAGTGGATACTCTTGACAAACGTTAATAGACGATACTATGTATTGATTCTGGTCGAATAGCCTAAAAAGCTTATTCTATATGAGTTACACAGCCTCAGCTAACCAAAAAATCTTATATATAGTCTTAACTTATATTAATGATAAGAAAACCTAAATTCAGTATTTTCTCGGTATCATGTTAATTGTGACTGGGGCATAATTTAAATCACAAGGGCGCTAGAGAAACAGCATCCATTTACACTCCTAACTCCTTAGTTATTCAGATGTAATTAAAATCAAGTCAAGTCTATTACTCCTTTCCCATTAAAAAAATATAGATTAAGGGACTTCCAAGAAATAAATTATCCCAATAAACGAACCACAGAGGCACAGAGAACACAGAGAGAGAATTTTTGCGTCAGTTTTGGGACATTTTTTTATTTGGAAGTCCCTAAATGAACCACGAAGGAAGAAGGAAGAAGATAAGTAATCTTATGGGGAAAGGTAGCAAAAGAACAGGCAGGAACTAAATTGTGTATTTAAGGGGCGATAATCATGTATTTTAATTTACGCCTTTAGAATAAAGGATACTATATTCGTCCAAGTAAAAAAGAGTTTGTTTAATTCGGTATTTACTTGACTTTCATACCCGCTTTCCAATTCAAAATCACGGAGAATCATCATCATGGCTATTAACGCAGAAAAACTCGGCATGGTTTTACAAAACTTTGTTAGCGGTACTACTGATGTACAAGGAGCAGCACTTGTCACTCCTGACGGACTACCTTTAGCAGCAAGCTTGCCTGGTGGGATGGATGAAGAACGGGTATCAGCGATGTCAGCATCTATGTTATCCTTGGGCGAAAGAATTGGGATGGAATTAGCCAGAGGCACTATTGACCGGATCTTTGTAGAAGGTAATAAAGGCTTTGGGATTTTAACTGGTTGTGGTCAAGATGCCGTTCTCCTAGTCTTAGCTAGTGAAAGTGCCAAACAAGGATTACTAATGCTAGAAATCAAGCGCGTTCTTGCAGAATTAAAGCTAATCGTCCAGTAAATAACAGCACATTACAGGTAACTTAATTAGAGTTCCCTGGTAGATACATACTGCTAATTTTAGGGAACTTGCTATTTTATTTTGGATGTGTTTATTTTGGCAGCGAGTGGTTAGTTAGGTTAACTATGTCAGTCTTTTAACTGTATAGTGCCGATGTTGCTAGGGTGAAATAGGAAAAAATGTGAACAATTTTTAGCATTTTTGCGGAGTGGAGAAAAATGGAAGTTATGCGTTTGGTTGTTACGGGAACTGTAGGAGCAGGTAAATCTACCTTCATTCGTGCCGTTAGTGAAATTGAGGTTGTAGATACAGATACCCGTGCAACTGATGAAACGGCATTGCTGAAGAAAAGAACCACTGTAGCCTTTGACTTTGGCAGATTGCAATTTGGGCCTGATATGGCATTGCATCTTTACGGAACACCTGGTCAAACTCGCTTTGACTTTATGTGGGATATTCTTATTAATAAAGCACACGCTTATATTGTACTCATAGCAGCCCATAGACCGAGAGAATTTCGTCAGGCACGGAATATTATCAATTTTATGCAAGCGCGAGTCAGTGTGCCGATGATAATCGGTATTACCCATACAGATTTTCCTGGAGCTTGGGCAGAGGAAGATATATATCTAGCAATTGGTTATGTAGACGAAGAAAATCGGCCTCCTCTAGTTAAAGTCAATCCCAACGAAAGAGACTCAGTAGCTGAAGCCGTAATTCATTTAGTACAGCACTTAATGGAAAGCTGTGCAGTTGAAAGCTAAGAGCTTTTTTCAAATTGCATATCAGCATATTTGGATTCTAGATTTTAATAATTTTCTTACGAATAAGGAGGTCGGTTATGTCTATTACTGGTAACTTTGCAGATTTTTCTTTGCCAGAATTATTGCAATTTTTAGACCAAGGCAAAAAAACAGGTGTACTTCACATTGAATTGTCACCTAACGAAAATCAAAATAACGCCAAACAAATTTATTATATTTGGCTGCATCAAGGACGGGTTATAGCTGCATCCGATCGTTTAGATCAACAAGGTTTAACCTTAATGATTGCTCAACGAGGCTGGATAAGTGAGCGCGTTATCTCTAGGGTGACTCATATTTCTTCCTGTTTTATTAATTCACCTCTAGGACTATGCCTAAAATCCCAAGGTTTAATCCAACCAGAACAACTAAAACTGTTGTTTAATGGTCAAGTTCTCCGTCCAGTCTGTGCTTTATTTCAAATCAAAAATGGCGAGTTTAAATTTGAGCCAATCTCAGCATTGCCATTAGGAGAAATGACAGGTTTAAGTATGTCCGCAACCGAAGTTATATTAATCGGTTTGCGAGCATTGCGAGACTGGAGTGCTTTAGCCGAGAAACTACCAGATCCCACTTCCGGTTTATCAGGATTAAGTGCAAAACCCCGATTACAGCTAAATGCTCAAGAATGGCAAGTATGGGAATTTGCTAATGGTGAAGTTCCCCTAGAAAAAATTGCCACCCAACTTAATCTCACTGTAGATGCAGTATTGCAAATAGCTTTCCGTCTGATTGTTGTCGGTTTAGCAGAAGAGCATTTTATGGTTATGAATGCTTCTGTCCCCATGATGGAAGAATCTATTCACGAAATTCATGTATTTGAACCAGTACCAGAACCTGCTCAAAAGCCAGCCGTTAGTCAATCATTTCTCAAAAATCTAGTGGGTTTTCTGCGGAGTAAAACTGGTTGATTATACTTCTACCGCTACTATCTTAATTTTGAGAAATTTCCATACTTTATCTTTTTAGAGTATGAATAAAAGTTCATTAAATCCACAATTATTAATGCATAGAATCCTTTTCCTGAGAATTTGAATTATGTCACTATTACGTAAAGAATTAGGCGATTTTAGTAGTATTTTCTGCTTTAAAGCTGCTATTATAGGCATGGAAGAAGCTTTGGGAGAAAAAGCTACAGCTATTGCCCTGACCACAGCCGGTCGTGCTAGAGGCAAAAAGTTAGCTGAAGATTTAGGTTTAGCAGGATCTTCAATGTCATTAGATGATGCGGCTGCTAAATTAAACCAAGCTTTAGGTAAAGAAGGGACTTGTTTATGTATTGTTGAAAAGATGATTTCTGAAGGTGAAATCATTAAAGTCTATACTACGGAAACTCTTTGTTCTGCTGGTGAAGCTATGGATTCTCCCCGTAAATGCACTTTTACGATGGGTGCAGTTTGGGGCGCTGTTGAGCAACTAATTGGCAAGCGATTGAGAGGAGTTCATACCGAATCCGTCCTCAGAGGTGGTACTCATGATGTGTTTGAGTTTACTCCTTTATAGGAATACTAAATTTTGAAAAAGGTTGATACTTTATCCTTTCTAGAGTATCAACAAAAGTTAATTAAATCTCCACCTAAATGTTTTTAAGGATTAGTTATGGCTATTGAACCTCGTGCTTTTTTGACCACAATGGAAACTCGTATTGGTCTGACTGCTGAAGATAAAAAGGTAATGCAAGCAAATACAGATTGGGGAACAGCGGTTGCTGAAGAAATGGCAAATCATTTTTATGATTTCCTCGGACGCGATGCAGAAATGAATGGCATTTTGAATGCTACTGAGGGACGAGTTCATCGCTTACACGCCACCTTTATTGACTGGTTCAATCAAATGTTCACAGGGATGGATAATTGGGGTGATGACTATGCAAAATGTCGTTGGCACATTGGATTAATTCATGTGAAAATTGGTATCGCTCCTCAGCACGTAGTACCTGCAATGGCAGTTGTCGTTGATAAAGTTGGTAAAAAACTCAAAGCTGATGGTAAGTCAGATGAATTAAAAGATGCCTTAGCTAAAGTTTGCATGATTGATTTAGCTTTTATTGAACAAGCTTATGTAGAAGTTTCTTCGGCTGCGGTACTAAAAGAAACAGGTTGGTCAGCAGCCTTATTTAGACGTTTAATTGCTACTGGTGCATCTGATATGTAATCTTAACATTATCTAGTTTGAGGGACTTCCCAATAAAAAAATATCCTAAAATTTGTTGTGGTGCAGGCATCTTGCCTGCTAATAATAAAAGACGGGCAAGATGCCCATCCCACAAGATTGGATAATTTATTTTTTGGTGTTCTCTTATCTGTGTATTCTACAATTAGATATATTTATCCATGTTTTTTCAGCCCTGGTAATATACCAAGGGCTTTATTTTTTGAATTATAATGGATGTCAGTTCTGATCATTGACCCCTAATGCAAATTCCCCGCTTACATCCAGATACTATTGAAGAAGTTAAACTCCGGGCTGATATTGTTGATGTAGTTTCGGAGTATGTAGTCTTGCGGAAGCGGGGTAAAGATTTTGTGGGTTTATGTCCTTTTCATGATGAAAAAAGCCCCAGTTTTACTGTCAGTCCCAATAAGCAAATGTATTATTGCTTTGGCTGTCAAGCTGCTGGTAATGCCATTAAATTTGTCATGGATTTGGGAAAACGCCAGTTTGCAGATGTGGTACTAGATTTAGCAAAGCGTTATCAAGTCCCGGTTAAAACTTTAGAACCTGAACAAAGACAAGAATTACAACGGCAAATATCTTTACGTGACCAATTATATACTGTTCTGGCTTCCGCTGCTCAATTTTATCAACACACTTTAAGACAGTCTCAAGGACAAAAGGCCTTAGAGTATTTAGAAAAAAGTCGGCAATTTCAACAAGGAACAATTCAACAATTTGGTTTAGGTTATGCTCCTGCTGGTTGGGAAACTCTCTACCGTTATTTGGTAGAAAGTAAACATCATCCTGTGCAATTGGTAGAACAAGCGGGATTAATTAAACCCCGGAAAGAAGGGGGTGGATATTATGATGTATTCCGTGATCGCTTAATGATTCCTATTCGGGATATTCAAGGCAGAGTTATTGCTTTTGGTGGCAGAACATTAACAGATGAGCAACCGAAATATCTCAATTCTCCCGAAACAGAATTATTTAGTAAAGGCAAAACCTTATATGCTTTAGATGAAGCCAAAGACGGTATTTCTAAAGTTGATCAAGCGGTAGTTGTGGAGGGATACTTTGATGCGATCGCTCTCCATGCAGCCGGAATTAATAACGCTGTTGCTTCTCTGGGTACAGCCTTGAGTATCGAACAAGTACGGCTCTTATTACGTTACTCTGAATCCAAACAATTAATTCTCAATTTCGATGCTGATAAAGCCGGAACAAACGCCACAGAAAGAGCAATTGGGGAAATTGCTAATTTAGCTTATGCAGGAGAAGTACAATTAAAAATCCTTAATTTACCGAATGGAAAAGATGCTGATGAATATCTACATAGTCATACCTCAGCCGATTATCAACAACTATTAGTAAATGCGCCACTTTGGCTCGATTGGCAAATTCAGAAAATTATTGAAAATCGGGATTTGAAACAAGCTACAGACTTTCAACAAGTCACCCAGCAAATAGTTAAATTATTACAAAATATTGTTAATAGTGATACACTTAACTATTATGTTTCCTCCTGTGCAGAAATATTGAGTTTAGGAGATACTCGACTTATTCCTTTAAGAGTTGAAAATCTCCTCACTCAAATTAAACCTGGGAGGATAAAATCTTCACCTCAGCAAATACGCAACCAGCAACCTAAAACCTCAAAATTATCTTTAGTAACCACAGAACGGAGTTTACTAGAACGAGCCGAGGCATTATTATTAATAATTTATCTTCATTCTTCCCGACAAAGACAAATAATTATTGAAGATTTAGAAACCCGCAATTTAGAATTTAGTCTTTCTCATCATCGCTTTTTATGGCAACAAATGGCAGAATTTACAGTTGATGAAGTTGATTTAATTTCTAGCGTGCAAAATAGATATTTAGAATTAGCAGAAGAATTGGAAGTAGTTTCCCATTTATTTCATCTTAACGAAAAAAATAAAACAGAAATATTACGAACTCCTCACGTTATCCAAGCAGCATTAGCTTGTATGGAGAGAGTATTCAGAGAAAAACGCTATCGTTATTTTATGGAACAATGGGAAAAAATAGATCCTGAAACTGAACCAGAAAAAGATAAATATTTTGCTGAAGCCATATATATAGAAAAAATTCATTTACAAGACTTAGAGAAACAGCGACAATTTTCTATTACTGACTTAATTTAATTGTCAGAATCAGGATGTCCAGGATTTAAGGATTTACAGGATTTTGTTTGATTTTAGATGGAGATGATTTTTATGTTTCCATAATTTGGTATTTTCTTAGAATATTTAATCCTTTATTGTCTGAATCAGGATTTACAGGATTTAAGGATTTACAGAATTTTGTTTGATTTTAGATGGAGATGATTTTTATGTTTACATAATTTGGTATTTTCTGAGAATATTTAATCCTTTATTGTCTGAATCAGGATGTCCAGGATTTAAGGATTTACAGGATTTTGTTTGATTTTAGATGGAGATGATTTTTATGTTTCTATAATTTGCTGTTTTCTGAGAATATTTAATCCTTTATTGTCTGAATCAGGATTTACAGGATTTAAGGATTTACAGAATTTTGTTTGATTTTAGATGGAGATGATTTTTATGTTTACATAATTTGGTATTTTCTGAGAATATTTAATCCTTTATTGTCTGAATCAGGATGTCCAGGATTTAAGGATTTACAGGATTTTGTTTGATTTTAGATGGAGATGATTTTTATGTTTCTATAATTTGCTGTTTTCTGAGAATATTTAATCCTTTATTGTCTGAATCAGGATTTACAGGATTTAAGGATTTACAGGATTTTGTTTGATTTTAGATGGAGATGATTTTTATGTTTCTATAATTTGCTGTTTTCTGAGAATATTTAATCCTTTATTGTCTGAATCAGGATTTACAGGATTTAAGGATTTACAGAATTTTGTTTGATTTTAGATGGAGATGATTTTTATGTTTACATAATTTGGTATTTTCTGAGAATATTTTAGGATTAAAGATTATCATCCTAATTGGGATATTTTTGTCATCCGGAGATTACAATCCTGAAAATCCTTAAATCCTGGGTATCCTGATTCAGACAATTATTCAACTCTAGAAATCAGCATTATTCGTGGTGCAGTTTTCTACATTAAATCAATTTCTGCTAGTGTGAGTTGATAAGCTTCGTTGACTAAATCTGAAAGTCGCTGTTCTAATTTTAAAGCTTCATTTTTAAAATATACGGACGGTGGGCATTGCCCACCCTACAATTATATTTTGGGATCTGATTACATCAATGGTAACATATCAGATAAACGAATTTGCAAATCTGGAAACTCCAAATTTTACAAAGTATCTTTCCTTCTAACAATTCTACCCGTTCATCTGGTGCAAAAATACCCGCTTCAGCCATACGGTGATATTCTTCCACAGTCCACAAGCGCAATTGTAGATTTGTTTCTGTACTTTGCATAGCGGCTTTAATCACATTGAGGTGTTTAGGTTCACTCTTCTTTACTACTATAAATCCAAAAATTAGATCCCCGACTTCTTTAAGAAATCGAGGATCTAAGAATTATGAAATTGTTGATTACTTCTGGGTAATATGTTGTAGCAAACCTTCACAAGCATCCATCAGCAAATAAATTACTTGATTAAAACCCTCAACTCCACCATAATAGGGGTCTGGAACTTCCTTAAGGGTGTGTGTAGAGCAAAAATCACACATTAACCTAACTTTAGAATGATATTGCCCAGAAGGGTCAACAGCCTTACGTCCTAATCCCAGAATAATGTAGTGTTTCGTAGTCAAAAGTAGGAATAAGCATCTTTGCTGTGGAGTTTTTTGAAATCAGTAAGTTTACCGCCAATTCTTTTCCCGTCTACCCTTATCTCTAGCCTAGTCGCAGATTGCACTACAACTCGACCTGAGACACCTTGACAACAGGCGATATCACCTGTGTTCCATTTGTGTTCATACTTTTGTCGGGGGTTAGAGCAAGGGAAACCGAACTTGTTTATACGGCACAATCTTCTTGTTCCCTGTCCAGTAGATTTCACTTTTAATATATTTGTTGTTAATATATTTAAGTTTTCTACTACTCCAACACAAGCCGCATCTATCCAGTGTTCCTTGGGGAGATTTAATTTTCTCCTATTAAATTTTGTCCTTCCACCAGAAGCTGTCGTAATTGGTAATCCAGTTTCTTTTAAAGTGTGGAATAAATCCCATCTTGTAGAGTTAACAGCAGCCGCATCCTTTAAAGGTCTTTTTGACTGAAACTTAATTTTTGTTAAGAGTTCTGGTTTTTTAGCCAAAAACTTTTCAATGTCCTGTGTTCCTTTTTTTTGATTGCATTTTTCACAGGATAAGCATAAATTACTTATTCTGTTACTTCCTTCTTTCGCTTTAGGTTGAATATGTTCTATTTGAAGCGGGATATCTTTTGCATCACAGTAGCTACATTTTCTCTCCCATTTCTCTAGTAAATACTCTCTAACTTCGTAACCTTGTAACTCCCCTTGCTGATACTCTATTCCCGATATCTCAGGGTTCTCTAATTGTTGTAAATCAAATCTAACTAACTCTTGAGTAATAGCTGCAATTGGGGCATATTTTATTAATCTTTTGACCCAAGTGTTAGTAGTCAATACCCGATGTTTTAAACTTGGAGCTAACCAACTTCTTGTGCGGGTTCTATTCAAAAACCGTGGCTTTCTATAGCGAGTATGGCGGTTTCTTCTACTACGCCTAATTCCTCTGCGTGTTTCCAACTCACCTTTGATTACATCACCACGATGCTGTAATTCCATTCCCCAAATAACCTCATCTCGGTTATTTACCAAGGAAATACCTGTAAATTTAGAGCCGGGATCTATCTTTAAATCAATGGGACAAGTAACGATATTTTCGACTACACGATTCATGATTAAGACAAACGGGAAGCGGCGAAATACTGCTGCTTTACCGCTATTCAAAAGCTTTTTAGCTTGTGCTGGATGAATAGGATTCATCGGCGTTTTGTTAGCATCAATTAGAAAAACGAAATTTGACATTGTTAAATTTGGTCTGTTTGACCAATCCTTATTTCTAAGTAAAGTTTGCTTCAACCTGGTTATCTAAGCTTGTTAAGGTAAAGACACTTTCCTTTCGGAATGTTTAATCAGTACCGACAGAGCATGGAACTAGCGAATCCCAAGGTGTCTTGACTTAAATAACAGTTACCCTTTGATTACGCTCAGGGTGGTCTGGTTCACATCTAATCCGTATTACTACGTTTTAGAATGATCCCAGGATATCATCATAATTATTTCTATCCATCGCTAAAATCAAATCAAACTCTTGAAAGTCCGAGATTTGAAATTGACGAGCTTGGCCTTGGAGTTTAAATCCTAACTTATTCTCTGCTGCGGCGCTCATGCGTCTATCTGGGGAAGCACCGATGTGATAACCAGCAGTACCCGCAGAATCGCAAAGAATTGTATTAGTTAAACCTGCTTGGTCAATCAGATGATTCATAATATTTTCTGCCGATGGTGATCGGCAAATATTACCAAGGCAGACAAAAAGTAACTTATAAGTCATGTATTTTGATTTTTGTGTCAGTTGTCAGTTATTTTATACCACTGACCCCTGACCGGGAATTTTAGATTTTAGATTTTAGATAAAAAAATTTGGTACGAGTTCCCATCTTTGAGAACAGAAAAATCGTAAATCCAAAATTTTTGAGCTTCTACACATTAGGTTGGAGTCAATCCAAAATCCAAAATCATAAATCCAAAATTGAGTGACTACATTCCTGGTAATTCCAGTCCACTGGTTAACTCTTCCATCCGTTCCCGCATGGTTTCGGTAGACTTTTTATAGGCATCTTTCATAGCCGCAACGACTAAATCAGAAAGCACTTCTGCACCTTCTTCTAAAGCAGATGCAGCAATTTCCACTCGTTTGGGTTCTTGGTTGCCACTGACAATAACTTTAACAAGTCCACCACCAGATTCTCCGAGAATCTCCATTTGCTCTAGTTCTTCTTGAAGACGCTTTGCACCTTCTTGAACCTGCTGGGCTTTTTTAAAAGCTTCGGCTAATTCCTTCATTTTGCCTAAGCCAAAGCCAAATCCCTGTCCTTTTTCTGCCATAACTGGTTATCCGCTGTACGATTACTAACAAATCAAATTCAATTATAGATGGCGTGGGTAATTGGTAATTACTATTGCCTTTTACCTTTAGCAACCTGCTTGAAACTCACCCAACATTTTCACTTCTGGTTCTAACCAAATTGACCAGCGTGCTTGTACCTCATGTTGAATATGACGAATGAGGTAGAAAATATCACTGGCTTTAGCTCCACCCCGATTGACAATAAAATTAGCATGGAGTTGGGCAACTTGCGCTCCCCCTAATTGATAACCTTTGAGTCCGGTTTGTTCAATTAACCAACCAGCAGTATAAGGTTTAGGATTTCTAAATACACTGCCACAACTAGGATAGCTGTAAGGTTGAGTGCTAAGTCGGTGTTTTTTATGTTCCTTCGTTCTAGCTGTCACTTGCACAGGATCAGCCCCTGGTTGAAGTTGGAAGGTGGCTTGAGTCACAATCCGTTTGCCACCTTGGAGTTGTGAACTTCTGTATGTGTAGCCTAACTCCTCTGGGGTGAGAGTGGATAAAGTTCCATCTGGGGAAAGAACTTGGGCGCTAACTAACATATCTGCAATACAAGCACTATGCGCTCCAGCATTCATTACTACCGCACCTCCCACCGTTCCCGGAATGCCCACAGCCCATTCTAATCCTTCCCACCCCAAGCCCGCTGCATCCCATGCTAAAGTAGGGATAGCTTCTCCCGCAGATACAGTTAGTTGACCTGTGGCTGGGTCGAAGTTTTTAGACCGAAGATGACGAGTAGCGATAACTAAACCGGGGATACCGCGATCGCTCACCAACAAATTAGAACCAGCGCCTAATATTGTGACTGCTAAATCATTTTCTTTTGCGTACTCAATACTTGCTTGCAACGCCCCTAAATCCTGGGGAGAAACATAGCATTCAGCCTCTCCTCCAACTCGATAAGAAGTAAACGCTGACAAAGAGGTATGGGTTTTGAGAGGACAATTCGTTCCTGGTAAGTAAATTAATTTACTATAATCCACATCATTTCGAGTTTGCAGTTGTGGAGTCAAATCAGAAAATTCGCATATTTTGCCAAATCCTTGGGAAGTTATCATCTTTACTTCAATTAGTGAATTTTTGACTTATGTGATTTATTTACCGGACAAATCCGGTATTGCCATGAGCTTATCAAACTCTGCTAAATACGGTTATTAGCCTAAGAGGGTGTTTGAAAAGTAAGTGATTTTTTACCCCCCCTTAATCCCCCTTTATAAATAGGGGAAACCGGAAAATCAAGTTCCCTCACCTTTCCAAGGGGAGGGTTAGGGTGGGGTAAAAAGATATTTGATAGATCATGACTTTTCAAATATCCTTTAAGATGTGGCTTTTGCTGGTTCGCTCATGGTGGTAATAAGTTCAGGAATAGCCTGATTCAAGTTACCTGCACCTAAAAACAGCGCCAAATCTCCGGGACGAAGATTTTGCAGTAAAAACTCACTCACCAAAGGTAAAGTTTGTTGATAAACTACTTCAGGGTTATGGTTACTAATTGCAGTGGCTAAATTTTCTCCACTGATTTGTCCTAAATCAGGTTCACCCGCACTGTAAATATCAGTCAGCACGACTAAATCGGCGTGAGTAAAAGACTCAGCAAACTCTTTTAAAAACGTTAATGTCCGAGTATACCGATGAGGTTGGAAGATAGCAACTACTCTTTGTCCAGGTCTAGCTTGAAGACGGGCTGCGGCTAGAGTAGCACGGATTTCGCTAGGATGATGGGCATAGTCATCAATAAAAGTCACCCCAGCAGCTTCACCTCGGAACTCAAACCGTCGTCTTGCCCCTTCAAAGGTGGCAATACCTTTAGCAATTTCCCCAAATTCTAATCCTAAAACTCTACCCACAGCTACTGCTGCTAGAGAATTACTCAGGTTATGATGACTTAATAGCTGTAAATTTAATAACCCCAAGGCTTTACCTTTTTCCCATACCAAAGCCGTTGTCCCATCAGCACGATAATCTACATTGGTAACGGTGTAATCAGCACCTTTATCTGGGTAAAGACTATAGCTAATGGTTGGTTTGAGGCAATCACGCACAGTTTCACAATCAATGCTACCTACCAAAGTTTTGCAACCTTGAGCAAAGATTTGGAAAGTATCAATTACCTGTTCTAATGTCTCATAGTGGTCAGGATGATCTAATTCAATATTAGTAATAATGCCAATCTCTGGAGCGTGTTTTACCAAAGAACCATCAGACTCATCGGCTTCCGCTACTAAATAACGGCTTGCTCCCATTCTGGCATTACCTTCCCAAGCCTTAACTTCACCACCGACTAAAATTGTCGGATCAAGTCCAGCTTGCAAGAGCATATAACCAATCATACTACTCGTAGTAGTTTTGCCATGAGTTCCTGCCACAGCAATGCTATAATAGTCGGCAATCAAAGCTGCGAGAACATCGGAACGATGCCAAATTGGGCAGCCTAATTCCAGTGCAGCTTTATATTCTAAATTATTAGCATTAATAGCTGTAGAACAAACCACTTGAGGTAAGGTTGTTTTTGCCACAGACAACTTTTCTGGAGAAGTTAATAGTACGGTATCAGTCTCTAATTCAGGCAGAAAAAATTCCAAATTATTGGCTTCTTGTCTACTAAAAATGTGAGCGCCCAGGGATTCTAACTTGTGCGTAATATGATTAGCACGTAAATCTGAACCGGATACTGGCAACTGGCGTTTGGTTAAAACATAAGCCAAAGCAGACATTCCAATCCCACCAATCCCAATGAAATGAAATGGTCTACCACTAAAATCTATAGAATTACTCATTTTATTTACCTCTTACACCACACCACACCAGAATCACATAAGACACGCATATCATACCAGGATTTTGATTTTTACAGATACTAACTATCCCATTCAAAATATTCATCCCTGCTGAATGATTAAATTTTGACTTTTGTTTGGTCCTGTGAGCCAGATTACCCCCCGGTCGAAAATTCTGATTTTTTCTAATCTGCTCATAAGATTATTCTGACAATTTCTGCTACATCGGGAAAGAAAACTTTGTAAATTTAAATACATTTTGTGATGACTTTTTAGAACTAAGTACCATAGCCTTGGATATAGCAATTTGCATCACTTACCAAAAGCTTCTGTTGGAATTGACTACAATAGTACATTGGTAGTAAAATTATTGTTCAATTTCTAAAAATCATAATAGTCAGTTGTTATTAGTTATTGGTTATTGGTTATTGGTTATTATCCATTGGTGTCAACTTACGTAGGGGCGTATTGCAATACGCCCCTACTTATCTATTTGCAATACGCCCCTATTTATCTGTTTGCAATACGTCCCTATTTATCTATTTGCAATACGCCCCTACTTGCCTGTTTGCAATACGTCCGTCAGGGAATAAATTCCCTATCTAATAGCTCAAGTCCACTAAAGCGGACTAAGGAATTTTCCCATTGTTTAGTCATCAAAAGACAACTTTGGCTATTAGCAAGGAACTTGAGTGCCTTGCGGGATGTAGGTTTTATGTTAAGTTGACACTTATGGTTATTATCATCCCCCTGTAAACTGCTTCCTGCCCCCTCGACTTTAAGAGTTTATTAATAAAAGCTGTATTTTTTTGTTGATCTAAGAATTTATCGTTATAAATAGCCTCCCCCTTTGCGATATGATTGGGGTCAACGATATCAACTTATAGGCATAAATACAGAGGGCAAGATACTGTGATTAGAGTTGCAATTAACGGTTTTGGGCGCATTGGACGTAACTTTGCCCGCTGCTGGGTGGGTAGAGAAAATAGCAATATTCAATTGGTCGGTATTAATGACACTTCCGACCCTAGAACTAATGCTCACTTGCTTAGATATGACTCAATGCTAGGCAAGTTGCAAGGTGTAGATATTAGTGCTGATGATAATTCCATCACTATTAATGGTAATACAATTAAATGCGTATCTGATCGCAACCCAGATAACTTGCCCTGGAAAGAGTGGGGAATTGACCTGATTATCGAATCAACGGGTGTTTTTACCAGCAAAGAAGGGGCAATGAGGCACGTAAATGCCGGAGCTAAAAAGGTTCTGATTACAGCCCCTGGCAAAAATGAAGATGGTACTTTTGTGATCGGTGTAAACCATCTTGATTATGACCACAACATCCATAACATCATCAGTAATGCCAGTTGTACAACCAACTGTTTAGCTCCAATTGCTAAGGTATTAGATGAAAAATTTGGGATCATCAAGGGCATAATGACCACTACCCACAGCTACACAGGTGATCAGCGTTTATTAGACGCTTCCCACCGTGATTTGCGTCGGGCTAGAGCGGCTGCTATCAACATTGTCCCTACTTCCACTGGTGCAGCCAAAGCGGTAGCTTTGGTACTTCCCCAGTTGAAGGGTAAGCTAAATGGTGTCGCTTTGCGTGTACCAACTCCTAACGTTTCTATGGTGGATTTTGTAGTTCAGACTGAAAAACGGACTATTGCTGAAGAAGTTAACCAAGCTCTCAAAGAAGCGGCTGAAGGTTCTCTAAAAGGAATTTTAGGTTACAGCGAATTGGAACTTGTGTCTTCTGACTATCAAGGTACAAATGAATCTTCTATCGTTGATTCTCACTTAACTATCGTTATGGGCAATGACATGGTAAAAGTCATGGCATGGTATGACAATGAGTGGGGTTATAGCCAACGTGTTCTTGATTTGGCTGAATTAGTCGCCCAAAAATGGGTTTAATTGTTAATTGTCAGTAGTCAGTTGTTCGTTGTCAGTTGTTTCAATACCACTGACCACTGATTAATGAAATGGGCGCAGGGCCTGCGCCCCTACTGGTGAGGGGTTACAAGAAACTATAAGGCACTGACCACTGATTAATGAAATGGGCGCAGGCCTTGCGCCCCTACTGACCAAAATGTTGGAATCCCTGACTGAGACTGAGAACTTGGTTGGGGATTTCTGCTTTTTTATGGTGGAGAATTACTGTTGAGCTTGGGGTAATTGTGCCGATTATGGCTGCACCTGTGCCTAGTTTTTGCACTAATTTTAATGCAGGTTCTAGTGGTAAACACAGGACTAATTCAAAATCTTCCCCACCATAGAGGGCATATTCTAATGCTTTTTCTGGTGTTAGCCACTCTTCAAAGGCTGATGGTAAGGGTATTTTACTAGATTCTATAACTGCACCAACTTTACTGGCTCGGCAAATTTGTAATACTGCATCTGCTAAACCGTCGCTGCTATCCATACCGGAGATAGAAATAGGGACGGGGGATATAATAATTTCCTTGAGGATGGATATTACATCTAAACGGGGGTTGGGGCGTTGGTGAGCGGTGATGAGAGCCTGTTTTTGTTCAACTTTGAGGTGTTGTCCAATTTCGGGGTGTAAGAGCAATTCTAAGCCGCCACGCGAACCGCCATGAGTCCCTGTGACGACTATTACATCTTCTGGTTGAGCAGTAGCACGACGAATAATAAAATCGGGGTGAGCTTGACCAAAGGCGGTAATTGCTAAAGTGGTAATAGGCGATCGCACTATATCACCACCAACTATCTTGACATGATATTTTGATAAACATTCTGTCATGCCCTGATATAGTCGCTCTACCCAATTTACAGTTACATCTGGTGGTAAACCTAGTCCCACAGTTATGCCCACCGGATTCGCTCCCATTGCTGCTAAATCGGACAAATTAGCCGCCGCAGCCCGCCAACCTGCATCCTCTGGAGAGGTGGTAACATCACTAAAATGCACGCCGTCAATGAGCATATCTGTAGTGACTATTAAAGATTGATTTGGTAAGGTTTCCAAAACTGCGGCATCATCACCAATTATATCCGGTGGACAAAAGCGTTGTAATTTTTCTAAAAGACCTTGTTCACCAATATCTCGAACTCGCAGGGAAGATAAATTATTATTCATAATAAAATTTACTGATGACTTTACAGACTAAAATAAAACTATCATCTAGGAGACTATTGATATGGTAACAACATTAGTAAAAAACCTCTCCTTTGAGGAATACTTAAACTATGATGATGGACTTGGTTTGAAGTATGAACTGGTTGATGGACAGTTAGAAATTATCAACCCACCAAGAATTGAACATTTCTTGATTGTCAATTTTCTTGATACAACATTAACAACGGAAATAAAGCGTTTAACTCTGCATTGGCTGTGTTTTCGGGAAACTGGGGTGAGAACAAGTAGAAACAAATCGCGGTTGAGTGATTTGTGTGTAGTAACCCTAGAAGATGCAAAGGAATTACAAAATACTTCTGCTATATTTCAATCACCACCATTATTGATTGTAGAAGTGGTTAGTCCAGAATCGGTAAAAAGAGATTATCGTTATAAACGGTCGGAATATGCAGCTTTAGGAGTTTCTGAATATTGGATTGTCGATCCTTTAGAGAATAAGATTTCTATTTTATTTCTGGAAGAAGGATTATATGAAGATACGGTATTTACTGCTAATGAAAAAATTATATCGCGGACTTTTCCTGAATTGAATATTACAGTTGAGCAGATATTCAATGCAGGTAATTTAGGGTAATCAGTGTAAATAGTGGGTCAGCTACCTACAAATTTGAGATTTATTTAAAGGTAACAGCAAATGGTTTCTACCGTTGGCATCACAGACACCATTAAAAGCTTGAGTGATTTACAAACTCGTTGTCACTTACACCAAGCAGAAGATGAAAACTTTTTTAACGAATGGTTGACAGACTTACCCCAACTCAACCCACAAGAAAAATCAGGTGTTACTCGCATCAAACAGCGTTATGATTATCATCGCCTTGATGGTCTATTATTAAAAGGGACAATTAATCTTTTAGTAGTTTCGCCACTTTTGGAACTTGCAGGGTTTCTAGATTCACCTTACCGAATTCGTTCACCCTATGGCATAAATTTAGAAATTGAAGAACCAGAGGAAACAATTCGCGGTTTTATTGATGTCCTAGTTGTCCAAGAAAAACTTTGGATTTTTGTGGTTGAATCTAAACGAAATAGCATTCCAGTTGTCGCAGCAATACCGCAATTATTAGCCTATATGTTAACTACTCCCCACCGGGATAAATCTGTATTTGGTATGGCTACAAATGGCGATGAATTTATATTTATAAAACTAGCTATCATAGATAAACCTGAATATGAAGTATCACGCACATTTTCCCTGTTTCCTCGACGACATGAATTAGCTGAAGTTTTGCAAATTTTAAAACGATTAGGAGAAGCTGTTGTAGCTTAATGCAGGTAATCTGGTGTAGTCAGATATTGCGTTGTCAGCATTTAGGCTAAATTAGAAATAACTTCCAGGAAATTTTTCAAAATTATAGATACATTATCACTTCGCCAAACAGCAACAATTTCTAATACTGGTAATTGTCCTTCTATAGAACGATAGATTACACCATTTCGTTGCAAATTTTGTACATTAGCTGGAAGTAGTGAAATTCCCATTCCACCTGCAACTAAACTCAGAACGGTTGATATCCATGCAGCTTCTTGTTTAACTTTTGGCTTAAAACCTGCATCCAGACAAAGACCATTAATTTGCTCACGTAAATTATATAACAGGTTATTTGGTGGGAGAATAAATTGCTCATTTGCCAGTGCTGCAAGTGAAATAGGTGGGAGAATAAATTGCTCATTTGCCAGTGCTGCAAGTGAAATACTAGTTCGTCTTGCAAAACGATGGTTTTCAGGTAAAACAATGACCAGCGATTCTTGAAGAACAGGTATAAAAGTAAAAACATTATCATTATCGTTATTAATATTATGCAAATTATGCAAATGAAAGAAACCTAAATCAAGTTTTTGGTTTCGCAATTTGTCAATTTGCTCATAAGAAGCTAGTTCCTGTAACATCAATTCTACTTCGGGAAATTTCTCGTTAAATGCTCTGAGAATGTCGGGTAGTTTACTATTGGCAATGGAGGTATTGATTCCTATATTTAATCGTCCTTTCTCACCACGACTGAATCGTTGACCTAATTCAATTGATTGTTCAACCTGATGGAGAATTTGACGGGCTGCTTGCAAAAATTCATTGCCAGCATCTGTTAATTTTAACGGGCGCTGGTTACGGTCAAATATTTGAAATCCAATTTTTTTTTCCAGCCACTTTATTTGCTTACTCAGAAATCCCTGATCGATTTCCAAATATGCAGCAGCGTTGGTAAATCCCTGTTTATCATTTACAGCGATCGCATATTTCAGATGACACAGTTCGAGTTGATCCCAATTCGACCATTTATGATCATCGGGCAGTTTGGGGTTAGTCATAGGGCTAAAAATTCTTGTTTTATCGGCATTATGACATTTTAGTCATGGAATGTTGCATAAATAGGGTGATTGTATCATAGGTTTCTCGGATATCTTCAGAACAACACAACCACTTGTCACTGGAGAAGCAGAAATGAAGCCTGAAAATAAACTGAGTCGAGTGTTGATTGCCGGTGGAACTCACGGGAATGAGTTCACTGGAGTACACTTGATCAAAAAGTTTGAGCAATTCCCTCAATTAATTCACAGATCCAGTTTTGAAACACTGACCCTATTGGCTAATCCTCAAGCCTTTACAGCAGTAATACGATACATAAACAAAGATTTAAATCGGTGCTTCCTGCGCCAAAATTTAGAAAATTCAAAACTTTCTAGTTATGAGGATTTACGAGCTAGAGAGATTAACCATCTTTTTGGACAAAATGGTAAAACTCCTGTTGATTTTATCGTTGATTTACATAGTACCACTGCTAATATGGGCATAACCATAATTGTAGATAATGATGAAACATTCAATTTGCAATTAGCCGCCTATCTTAATTATATTAATCCTTTAATCAAGGTTTGTAGTTTGGGAAACTCTGGTCGAAGTTATGATTCACTGCGATCCCTTGGCAAATTTGGAATTTGTATTGAGGTGGGATCTGTTCCTCAAGGTGTTTTAAATGCAGAGTTTTTTTTCAAAACTGAAGCCATAATATACACAATTTTAGATTATTTGGAACTGTACAACCAGGGAAAAGTTCCATCTTTTTCAAATAACCTAATCTGCTATGAATATCTAGAAAAAATTGATTATCCGAGAAACGAACAGGGAGAAATTCAAGCTATGATCCATCCTGATCTTCAGTTTAAAGATTATGAAGTTTTGCATCCCGGTGATCCTATGTTCTTAACATTTGATGGTCAAATAATTAGCTATCAAGGAAACTCTACTGTCTATCCCATCTTTATCAATGAAGCTGCTTATTACGAAAAAGGTACTGCTATGTGTTTTACCAAAAAACGAATGATTACTGTTGAGTAAGCCAAAATTAGGACTTACACAAATAACTTTCAATAACTCATTCGCCGTTCATTTTATTACCTGTTGGTTAGTTTTGACAATACAGAAGAAGCTGAACAGGTAATTCGAGCCGAAATACGCAGGCGTGGTATGCCTGAACCACCAATATCTAAAAGAAGATTAAAACCTAACAAAGATACTAAATACTACAAAAGAATAAAAGAAACTTCTCTTGCTTTCTGTGAATTGTTAATAGGTTTGTTTGGCTTGTTAGTAGGTTTGTCTGTCTGGTTAGTAGGGGCTGCAATTTTATTAGTAACATTGGCAGGTCAAATTTCTGCAATAGTGGTTGGCTCTTTAATAATTTGGTCAGGTATTTCATCAGCTTTCATAGGTCAAGCATCGTTCACCTACATATCAGGTTATCACAATCCATTACCTTTATTTAAATTCAATCCAGGTTTAGGTAACTTTTGCTTAGGCTGGGGAATACTTTTTTCGGTAATAATAGCCTGGAGAAAAGAGAAAGGAAGCAAAGTATATTTTCTCTATGCTGCTATCTTTGGGATAGCCAACCTAATTGTAGGTTTAATAAACCTATTTACAACCCTTCAAAGTGATATTGGAATTCATCTATCAGGTTTACTTGCTTCGATTTTTTCTTTCTTCATGGGGTTGTCAATCGTGATTACTATCCTACAATCATGGGAAAGCAAAAATTAATTAATATCTGATATTTTAATCTCGAAAATTGGATGTTATCATAGCTATAAACATTATCAATTATGATAGGTTTGGAATAGCAAATATTTCTATCTGAATGCTAAAGATAAATTTTGAGTTTTGGCATTATACATGAAAGCAATTTTGAATATTACTGAAAAACAAAGGAGATAAAAATAATGCTAAGTTGGATATCTATCAAGCCTCTATTACAGTTGAAATTTGACTATATTTTATATATTCTAGGAATTTTGAGTTTTGTAGTAGGAATATTCTTATCCTCAAGACCTGTTTTTACTCCTCCGACGAAAGGTATACAAATTAAAGGTAATGATGAGCATGATGGCATAATTCATTTTGCCTTTTATATAGGATCTTTTTGCATATCACTTCCTTTCTTTAATTTCTTGTACACTTTAGCTAGTGAGTCATACACAAATAATTATCCGAATTTCGGTATGATTACTAGGTTTTTTGATTTTTCTTTCAGTATTAGTTTTTCTGATTTCTTATGTTTTAGTTTCCTATTTTTTAGTTTCTTATGTTTTATACAAATAATCTATCAAGGATTAATAGGAATTTTAGGAAAAATTAATAAACGCAAATCTTTACGACCAATATATTGTGAGAAATGCAAAAAAGAACTCAAACTAATAAAATCGGTGGTTGATTTCTTAAATGAAAAACAAATCACCGCTATGGGAATTAAAAGTATTTATTTTGAGGCATGGTATTGTCAAAGCTGTTGTACAAAAATTGATCGTAATTCTATCCATCTACGGGGCTATGTAAGTTTATCAGATAGATTTAAAACTTGTAGTCATTGTGGGGGATTAACCATGACTGTAACTTCTAGTAAAATTATAAGAAAGGCTACAACTGAAGAAAAAGGCGAAAGATTAGTTATTTATACTTGCAACTATTGTTCTCAACAGGAAAATAAAGTTGAAACAATTCCTATTATTGATGATTCAGGTGATTCGGCTGGTTTTGAATAATTCACAAAAAGTCCCAGCAGTCTAACAAATATTTTGCAGCAGACGCAAGACGGTTGAATTATTACGTTCCATTTTTGATAAAAAATTAATAGATTTTAGATTTTAGAATTAATCCAAAATCCAAAATCTAAAATCTAAAATTGACTATGTTGCTTGAGGCTGAATTAAATTTTCTACGCCTTTAACAACAGTTGCTGATTCGATTTTGTCACCAGCTTTGAGTTTATCTAAAATCTCTCTCCCTTCAGTAAGATAACCAAATACAGAATAACGACCATCTAAAAGATTGCGTCCTGCTGGAGTAAGTTCTGGTTCAAACAGAAAGAAGAAAATCTGAGAAGAACCACCATTAGGTTCATTTTCTGGACGTGCCATGACTAACGCACCAAAAGACGAAAAAGGCAAAACCGGCATATCTAAATAACGCCCAGCTTCTTCGAGAGTAGTACCGTAGGTTGGTTCTTTTTCGCCTTCGACCAAAATTTCTAAAGGAATAGCCCGATATTTGCCAGTTTGAGGATCAATAAAACCGACTTCCTTACCAACAGGATCTCCGGTTTGGAGGAAGTAAGATTCTTCCGAACGGGTGAATTCTAAACCGTTATAAAAACCTCTTTGTACTAAATCTACGAAATTACCAGCGGTAACAGGGGCGCTATAGCCGTCTACAACTACAGTGAGATCACCTTTACTAGTTTTGAAAGCAATAGTAGCGCGGCCCTTGAGTTGGGGTAAATTACTGTACTCAACCGGAACTTCAAAGGGGAATTCCTTCACCATTGATTCTTCTAACAAGCTGACAAGATTGAGTAATTTGGCTCTTCCGTCAAGAATAGGTTCTTTTTGTTTAGTTTTAACTACTTCTTGCAGTTCTGTGATGCCAGATTTCAATTCAGTCATCCAAGCTTCGGCTTGAGGTTGGCGTTCTTCCGGAACGCTTGCTAATATTTGAGAAGGTTTATCGAGTATCCGCGATGCTTGCTTGAGGTCATTATTAACTGCGCTCCATCGCTTATTTGCCCGCAGTTGGTTAGAAATATCCTCCAAACTAGCTTGCAGTTTACGTACAGGTTGATTATTTATCGGCAGTGCATAGCGCAACAAAGCCTTACCGTCAGTGATTGCGTTCCCCGCTGGTAAGCCAGCATTACTAGTGGAAGTCCACCCAGCCGTACTTATGCCTAAAAATATTGTTAATAGCAATATTACCTTTAGGCTGTTCTTCACCCAAGACTTTAATAAGTTCAACATGAATTTCTCTTTCTTCAGCATCAAAGTGTTGACTGGAACTAACTCATTGATTATCTTCCCACATTGAGGGACTGGGAACTGAAGAGGCACAGGAGAAGGGGGCAGAGGGCAGGGAAAAGATATTTTCTACTGACAACTGACAACTGACAACTAACAACTGACAACTGATAACTAACAAATTATGACGCTGGAAGGGTACAATAAATGCCGATTGTCTTGGAAAATTTGAAAGTTTCATGATCTCTAGTAACGACTTTCGACCTGGTGTTTCAATTGTTTTAGATGGTTCGGTTTGGCGCGTGATAGATTTTCTTCATGTTAAGCCAGGCAAGGGTTCTGCCTTCGTGCGGACAACACTCAAAAACGTTCAAAGTGGGAAACAGTTAGAAAAAACTTTTCGAGCTGGAGAAAGCCTTCCCCAGGCTACTTTGGAAAAATTAACGATGCAACATACCTATAAAGAAGGCGATGAGTTTATCTTTATGGATATGGAAACTTATGAAGAAGGTAGATTAACTACACAGCAAATCGGCGATCGCGTCAAGTACCTTAAAGAAGGTATGGAAGTGAACGTGATTCGCTGGGGTGAACAGGTTCTAGAAGTAGAACTACCTAACTCTGTGGTTTTGGAAATTGTCGAAACAGATCCTGGTGTTAAGGGTGATACTGCAACCGGTGGTACTAAACCAGCGAAATTAGAAACTGGTGCAACTATCATGGTGCCTTTGTTTATTGCCCAAGGGGAGCGGATAAAGATTGATACCAGAGAAGGCAAGTATTTAGGCAGGGAATAATTTTCCTATTTTTTTGATCCCAACTGGGAATAGTGAGGAATAAAATCCCAACTCGTTCGACTTGAGTGGAGTCGAAGCCCAAAATCCCAAATTGGTAATCATGATTTCAATCCCTTTTTTATAGAGGGATTAAATCCCTGCTTTACTGAGAATTTTAATTTAACAGTTAGGTCGAGGTAAAATAATTGTGACATTAGACTTTAATGAAATCCGTCAGCTATTAGTAACTATTGCCCAAACAGATATTGCGGAAGTTACCCTCAAAAATAATGAATTTGAGCTAACAGTCCGGAAAGCTGTCAGTTTTAGCAATAATGCCCAAGGAACGGTTAGTGGTGTGGTAAATGCTGGTGTCACCCAGTTGGTATCTACAGCGTTACCAGGTTCCATGTCTGAGGGGGGCATGACAAATAAGGTTGTGGATAATTCGGTAGCACAACCTGCTCATTCTTCTTCACCAATTAATCAAAAATTGGTTGAAGTACCATCACCAATGGTGGGGACATTTTACCGCTCTCCAGCACCAGGAGAAGCGGCATTTGTGGAAGTGGGCGATCGCGTCAAAGCTGGTCAAAGTGTATGTATCATTGAAGCCATGAAGCTGATGAACGAAATTGAAGCCGAAGTCTCTGGACAAGTGATGGAAATTTTACTTCAAAATGGTGAACCGGTGGAATATGGTCAACCTTTAATGAGAATTAACCCTGATTAAGTTTCAGCCTAGCACCAAGCTAGAACGCAGGAGGCAATAGTCATGACCACCAACAACTGACTAAAGCGGATAATTTTTCTGAAAACTTTCGCGGGTGAGTGGTTGTAATAGTTCCACACCTTCACCCCCTAAAACTTCTAAAGGTTTGCCATTAACTTCAATATATACTTTGGCTTGAGGATTTAAACTAGTAGCAGTATATACAACTTGTCCCACACGCCCCATCATGGAGGTGCTACCTCCACCAGTGGTAAAGTGTTCAGATAAATTCACATGAACATCATTGTTTTCTGTTTTTAGTCCCAATAGTTGAGTACCCTGGGGAATAGTGGTAGAGTCTGTGCCTTCAGTTGGACCTGTTAATAAAGTTTTAAATGCTGCTTCTAAAACTTGGTTGGGTTGGGTAGCAGCAACTTTAAAGGGTTGGGGAACTAAATCAAGGCGATTCTCCTGGGATCTGAGCCAATATATACTAGCAGTCTGTTCATTACCTTGTTGGGTTGTTGATTGCTTGATGGGCTGTTTAATGGTTTGGGAGGAGTTGCCAGGTGTGGTGAGATCAGGAGTCTGGTTAGAAAACCAAGCCACACCACCGCTTACCGCTACCACTGTTGCGGAAATAGCTGCTACCACACCGGCAGAAATCCTGTTAGTTCTTTGTTGGTTATTCATATATAAAACCTACTGGATTGAGGATGGAAATAGTATTTGTCAGACAACTAGCCTGTTTATAAAGGTTATATCTTAAATAGATGCTTTGATTTGTACATAAACTGCTATTGCTAATCTTGCCCCTGCTGACTCCAATTGTAGAGTTATCTTTTCTAGTCCGTCACTTTTTTCTTCATCTAAATTTTATGGTTTCTTGAAAAAACTTTTAAATTAAAATTGACGAAAATGTGCTATGTCGTGGGACAAAATTAAAGATTACCTCAAAAAAACAAATTTACAGATCATCTATAATAATTATTAATCTCTTATTTGTGGCTGCTATGGTTGTCACTGCTTCGACCCAGAAGATTACCTGGGAACTCTTACCTGAAGACTTTGTTTTAGAAGATGAACCTGTGGATAATGTCAATCAACCCTCTTTGGCTGCGGCACTGACGGAAAGCCTACAACTAGCAGGAAAACTGCCAGAAACAGCCCTGGCTACAACTAACTATGGCATTTGTACTACAGTTAATGACAAACTTGTCATCAAAGCACCTGATTGGGCTTACATACCGAAAATTACCGTACCTAGAGAGCAAGTACAACGTAGCTATACTCCTCACAAACAGGGGGAAATTCCTGTTGTGGTGATGGAATTTCTTTCTGATTCAAATGGGAGTGAATATTCTAGTAAACGGACTTTTCCTCCTGGTAAATGGTTTTTTTATGAAGAAGTTTTACAAGTAGCAAATTACCTGATTTTTGCTCCTGATACGGGTATTATAGAAGTACATCGTTTACAGGAGTCAGGAAAATACCAACTACGTTCCCCTGATGAAAATAACCGTTACTGGTTAGGGGAAATGGATTTATTTATTGGTGTGTGGTCAGGAAAGCGAGAAAACCGTGATGGTTATTGGTTGCGGTGGTGGGATAAAGAGGGTAATTTACTATTGTGGGGGTTTGAGTCAGTTGAGAAAGAACGACGTGAAAAGCAACAAGAACGACGGGAAAAGGAGGCTGCTTTACAACGTTTAGCCGAGTTGGAGAAACGATTGCGAGATGCAGGAATTGAGGGTTAATAATCACCCGGAAGAACACGCGACTCGAAAACCACTACCGTAGTTGTTAGCGCCAGCAATTATATAGTTACGATAGGCACAACGGCAGTTTTCAGAATCTTGGAACCAAGAACCACCGCGTAATATGCGTTTATTATCGTCGCCAATCCAAGCACTACCATCATTAGGTGCGTTTGTATAATCTTTATACCAAGCATCTTCGCACCATTCCCACACATTACCGTGCATATCATATAAACCAAAATCATTAGGGGTAAATTTTCCTACGTCTGTGGTTTGTCCATATTTGTTGTGATGATTAACTAAATCTGTAGTGATGGTTTCACCAAAATAAAATGGAGTTGTGGTGTTGGCTCTACAGGCATATTCCCATTCAGCCTCACTAGGTAAGCGATACATCTTACCCGTATATTCCCCCAACCTACCATAAAATTCCTGGGCATCCAACCATGACACTTTTTCCACTGGCAGATTCGCACCTTGAAAATATGAGGGTTTGACTTTTAAATCTATGTTGATTTTAGGTAAACTTGCTATTCTTTCCCATTGTGCTTGAGTAATAGGGAATTTTCCCATGTAGAAAGGTGAAATTGTGACTTCATGTTGGAGTTTTTCATTTTTATATCCCTCTCCTGCTGGTGAACCCATCAGGAATATTCCTCCCGGAATAGCTACCATCTCCAAAAATAAATCATTTCCTAAATTGTCTCTAAACAGTATGGGTTGTGTTGGGTAAATAATAGTTGTGGAAATTTGCTGGGAGTAACTAGGAGGAATAATTGTTGGTGAATTATGTGGTGTTTGCAATGCTGATAAAACTTCTGTTGCAGACTGAAAGCGATTTATGGGTAAGTCTTGCAGCATTTTATCTAATACTGTTTCTAAGTCATAACTCACAGAGATATATTTTTTCCACAACCACTGCATATTCATTGAATCAAATAGTGGATCAGTACCATCTGTTCTTTGTAAATATCCCGTTAATAATCTAATACAAGTTACAGCTAAACTATAAATATCGCTATTAGGAAAAACCATGCCGCGAAATTGTTCTGGTGGTGCATAACCAGGTGTACCTGTAATCGTTCCCAGTTTGGTGAGAACATTGCTACCTACTTCTTTAGAAACTCCAAAATCAATCAGGAATAAAGCACCTGTTTGAGAACTTTTAATAATATTTTCTGGTTTAATATCTCTATGAATTATTTTATTATTGTGAACAAATTGTAAAATCTGTAATAATTCAGTTAATACTTTTTTAACTTCAGATTCGCTAAATGTTCCCTTTTGTCGTAATTCATTTAATAAATTTTGACCTTCGATAAATTCCTGAATTAGATAAAGTCTGCCTTCTTGGGGAAAGAATGCGAGTAAATCTGGAATATGCGGATGCTTGCCTAAATCTTTTAGTCTAATTGCTTCTTGTTCAAATAACTCTGTGGCTTTTTTTAGCGCACTACTGCCTGATTGTTGTGGTAAAAATTGCTTAATGACACAAGGTGTATCTAATCTTTGTTCGTCTACTGCTAAAAAGGTTCTCCCAAAACCACCTTCACCAATAACACGGATACCACGATACCGTTCTTGCAGCACTATTTTACTGCCACATGATTGACAAAGGATAGTTTTTGGTGAATTTTGCTGTAGACATTCGGGGTTAAGACACTGACTCATACATGATAGTAAGTAATTATAGTCACATTTTAGCCGTAATATAGGTTAGTGGCGAAATTTTTCTAATTTATCCATTGATATATTGCCTCCTGGTCAATGTTATAGACAATAATTTTTAACTGATAATCGGCAATGGCTATTTGAGTAAATTCTAGCTTAAACAATTATGATTGCATTACTCTTGTGCAGCCAATAAAGCTTCTTGATAGAGTCGTGAATTAATATGTTTACCTTGTACAATTAACCCATCTAAAACATCTTTTATTGTAGGAATTAACCCTTGTTGTTTTGCTACTAATAAAATACCAATTGTGCCAATAATTTTTAAATTTCGAGATAAAGCAACTCGTCTAGCATCCAAATCATCCATTAATAATTGATCAGATGATAACTCTTCAGCAAGAATCATTGCGGCACATTCACCTGCACCTAAATTCGTTGCTTTTTTCAGATTAGATAGTTGTTCTAAATTATTAACTGCTATTATCTCTATCCAATCTGCTGATTTAACTAAATTAACTGCTGGATGAGTTCCTGTGGTTACTTCATTATAAACTTCTATGGGAATAATAACTTTGTCAAAAATATCTCGCAGTAAATTGAGTTGTCCAACTTTTGCTAATTCACTTAAAGGAGTTGTATCGGAAACAATAATCACTTTTTATACTGGTTTAAAATTTCTAATGTTTGAGTAACTTCTTGTTGCAATTCTTCCTTAGTTTGGGTGGGGAAGGGAGAGATTTTATAACTATCCATTAAATCAGAAAGTTGCCACCGTTCAATTTGTAATAGTTCTGCTGCACGTCCAGCACTAATATCTCCATGACTTAATAATGTCATGATGTATGCTTCTTTGGCTTTTTTTTCTGCTTCTAAATGATGAATTTCTGGGACTTCTGGTAAGGTGAGGGTAAATTTGATTTCTGTTGTAGCCATTTTATTTTACCTTTCCTAATGTTGGGAAATATTCGCTTGCTTGGGCGGGCAAGATGCCCACCTCACAAGATTTCGATTTTACCCTGCGATCGCTTCTTTAATCCATTGTTGTAATATATTGACAACTTCGTCAATGGGGATTTCTTGAGCTTCACGGTTTGCGCGTTTGACTACTTCAACTTTACCATTTGTAATTGCTCTACCTGTGACTATTCTAAAAGGTATACCGATTAAATCTGCATCTTTGAATTTAACACCTGCACGTTCATCGCGGTCATCTAATAATGTTTCTACACCAGCTTTGTTGAGTTCTGTGTAAAGTTTTTCGGCAACTTCGATTTGTTGGGCATCTTTAATGTTAGGAATTGTGATGATAGCGTGATATGGTGCGATCGCTACTGGCCAAATTATCCCATCTTTATCATAGGATTGTTCTACGGCTGATTGTGCTAACCGAGACACACCAACACCATAGCAACCCATAACTAAAGGTTTTTCTTCTCCTTGTTCGTTGGTATAAGTTGCACCCATCGCTTGAGAGTATTTTGTACCTAATTGGAAGATGTGACCAGCTTCGATCCCTCTAGCTGTTTGTAGGGTTTGGGTTGAGTCGTGAAGGGAGCGATCGCCTGGTCTTGCTTTACGAATATCTACGGTTAAGGCTGGTAATTTAAATTGCTCATCCCAATTTGCCCCAACAACATGAAAACCAGCTTCATTTGCACCAGTGACAAAGTTCTTTAACTCCACCGCAGTTTGATCTACCAATCGCATAAATTGAGAATTTACCTGTTTACTGCCAGCAATATAATCATCAGCAATATCTGGTGCTATATAACCTAAAGGTAGAGATTTAGCCTGCCATGTTTCTTGGGCTTCGGCATTGGGTACAGTTAAAGTTAGGATAGTTTTAGCTCCAAATTGAGGTGCTAATTTAGTTAATTCATTTTGTAATTTAACTTCATTAATTTCCTGATCTCCACGAATATTTATCAATACCAAAACCGTTAAACCGTTATCATACACAACTTGATATAAAACGTTTTTGACAATTTGGGTAGGAGAACAGTTCAAAAAATTACAAAGTTTTTCAATTGTATCAGTTCCGGGAGTTTCTCGTTTTTCGGAAGTTGTAAAAGGTGAAGTTTCCGCTGCTGCTGGTAAAGAAACTGCTTTTTCTACGTTTGCTGCATATTTACCATCTTCAGTATAGAGAACTTCATCTTCTCCCGCATCTGCTAATACCATAAATTCTGTCGAACCAGAACCACCAATAGCACCAGAATCAGCTTCCACAGCCCGAAAAGCTAAACCAGAACGCCGCAGCATATTACTATAAGCAGTGTACATTTCCTGGTAAGTTTTTTTCAAACTTTCTTCATCAGCATGGAAAGAATAACCATCTTTCATAATAAATTCTCGTCCGCGCATTAAACCGAAACGGGGACGAATTTCATCACGAAACTTAGTTTGAATTTGATATAAATGTACGGGTAGTTGCCGATATGAACGAATCATATCACGGGCAACTGTGGTAATTACTTCCTCGTGAGTGGGTCCAAGTCCTAATTGTTGTTCTCTTCTATCAACAAGAGAAAACATAATTCCCTCAGCTTTAGTATAGGTGTCCCAGCGTCCTGACTCCTGCCATAATTCTGAAGGTTGTAGCTGCGGTAATAAACATTCTTGTGCGCCAGTAGCGTTCATTTCTTCCCGCACAATTTGGGAAACCTTTTGCAAAACCCGCCACATTAGAGGAAGATAAGCATAAATCCCACTACCAATGCGACGGATATAACCAGCCCGGAGTAATAATTTATGACTAGGGATTTCCGCATCAGCAGGATCATCCCGTAGTGTAACAAATAACATTTGTGATAATCGCATTCTTTTTACCTTTACTTACTAACTTTTCAAATCGGGTATGTTTAAAATGTTTCCACTTCAGAAGAAAATAGGAACCAAGGTGCAGAAAATGTTTACCTATTACCTATTACCCATTACCTATTACCTATTACCCATTACCTATTACCGATAAAATGTATCAAGCACAACCACCTTTAGAATTTATTCCGCCAGCTTTTAACCCTTTATTGTTAAAATTGGTACATTTAGTGCTACCTGAGTGGATTCGGTGGAGAACACCTATTAGCAACATTGAAGCAAACAATGTTGAAACTTTAGCGGATTGCTATCAGCGATTTCAGGATGGTAAAATCCGGTTTATGTTGGCGTTTCGTCATCCTCAAACAGCAGACCCTCTTTGTTTAACTTATTTACTGTCCCAAATCTTGCCTAAAGTAGCACGAGTTGGGGGTACACAGCTACAATATCCCCTTCATGCCCATTTTATCTATGATCGGGGAATTCCTCTTTGGGCTGGTTCTCACGTGGGTTGGGTAATTTCCCATTTGGGAGGAACTCCCATTCAACGCGGTAAAGCTGACTGGACTGGGTTGCGTTCTGCGCGGGATTTGTATATTAATGGTCAGTTTCCTATGGCTGCTGCGCCGGAAGGGGCTACAAATGGTTTATCGGAGATTATCAGTCCTTTAGAACCTGGTATCGCACAGATGGGTTTTTGGTGTGCGGAAGATTTGCAAAAAGCGGGAAGAGATGAGGAAGTTTTAATTTTACCAATTGGCATTAAATATAGTTATGTTAATGAGCCTTGGGATAATATAGCAAATTTGTTAACTGAATTAGAAGCCGCTAGTGGGTTATCTGTAAATCAAGAGAAAAAGGAGGCTGATTTTGCTGGGCTTTATCCGCGATTGTTAGGTTTGGCTGAACATTTATTATCGGTAATGGAGCAATTTTATACTAAGTTTTATCATCAAACATTGCCAGATGAAAAGATTACTAGTGGGGAAATTACAGATAGAAATGAGGCTTTAGCTTATCGGTTACAATCTGTTATGAATATTGCGTTATTTATTGCTGAACAATATTTTGATTTACCATCTAGAGGTAATTGGAATGATAGATGTAGACGGGTAGAACAATCGGGTTGGAATTATATATTTAGGGAAGATTTTAAAGATATTAAGTTATTATCACCCATTGATAAAAGTTTGGGGGATAGAATCGCTGAAGAAGCATATTTTCGGATGTGGCACATGAGATTAGTTGAGAGTTTTGTGGCTGTTTCTACTATTTATATCCGCGAAAAACCAACGGTAGAAAGATTTGCAGAAACAACTTTAATTTTAGGGGATATGGTTAATAAAATTAAGGGTAATATTCCTTTAAATCGTCCACAATTGGGTAAGCAGCAGGTGAAGATAACTGTGGGTGAACCAATTTCTGTTTCTGAACGTTATTCGGGTTATAAAAGTAGTCGGGTTGCTGCTAGACAAGCTGTGGCTGAGTTGACGAGTGATTTACAGCAGGTTTTGGAGGGTTTGCTTGATCAGGGATGATAGACAATTAAAAAATTCCAAAAGTTATCAAAAACCTGTGTAGAGAGTGTGTAGAGACTTTCCATGGAACGTCTCTACATTATTTTTCACCAGATGTTTAATTAATTATTTGGCGCTATTTTTTAATTCTTTCCATGCTTTGACAACTTCATCTAATTTGTCTGGTAGTTGAGGTTGAGAAATATCATTGTATTGTGTTGTGGCTTTTTGACTTGTTAGGGTATAGGTAATATAATCTGCTGAACCTTTGGATGCTGGGAAACTCAATTTGTTGAATTTTTCAAATTTGGTTTGGTTTAGTAATCGTTCAAATTGTCTGATTTTTTCTTTGGAAACTCTCAAAACACTACGTTGTGAGTCGTTAGGATCTCCTATTGATACTCGTATTAGTCTACCATCATTAAGTAAAACGGTTTGATAGGTTCTCCCTGCTATTCCCCCACTAGCAATTTCTCTAAATACTGTTTCTTTGGTTAAAGGTTCTGGTAATTGATCATTAGGAATTACTACAGGTTTGATTTTATTACTTTTGTTACTTTGATGATGTTGGTCGCTGGGATTAGCCATTGTAGGAAGAGATGGGAAAGTTATGACACTAGCTAAAGATAAAATTGTGGTTAATATAAGGATGTTTTTCATTATTTATTGATCAAGAATACAAGGATGATCAATCATTATTGACGTTGGGTAATTGGGAATTGTTTCCTTGTTGTTTAAATCAGGATTTACAGGATGTCATATCATTGCTTAGAGGGTGTTTGAAAAGTCTAATTTATACCCACCTGGCGACTAGAAGTCACAGCTACACAGACAAAACCCACCTTCGTGGGTTAAATAACCTTAATTTTTCGTTAGTCCACGCACCATCTGGACTTTGCTTGTGTAGTAGCGTACCCTTCGGGAAGCAAGCTACGCGAAGCGTGCCGGAGGCATCTTTATATTCGCCCAAAACTTTTCAAACATCCTCTTATAAATCATCCAACAGTGTAGATATCATGGTTAATTATTCTGGAAATACTTTAGATAAATCTAAAACTAAATCAGGAAAAGATGGTAATTTAACTGACTCATTAGGTAATAAAATTAATTTACGACGATAATCAAAATTACCTTGTGAATCTTGATAAGGCTGACTATAACACTCTAGACAATATTTGATTAAATTAAAGATCCAATAATCAGAAATACCTGCTTCTGCATAAAGAGGTAATTTTACTTCTCGATCATATTTTAAGGTGGAATTGGAAATTTCAATTACAAGTAATATATCAGATGGTTTAGGGTGACTTGAAAGATAGTTATCCTTGATATTGCGAACAATGGTTAAATCAGGTTCTGGTTCGCTATGATCACGGATAATAATAGGTTGTTGTCCTCTGACCATAGCACGGTCTAGCAAAAGTCTAATTAATTCCCTGAATAAGAGCGTTTCACAAACACAATGCGGTGTACCTTTTGCAGCCATTTGAATTATTTCACCTTTAATTAATTCTACTCGTTCATCTTCTTCAAAGAAGCCGAGTTCCGCTAGACGGTGATATTCAGTGACGGTAAAGCGTTTAGCAGTAGCTACAGTCATAAAAGTTACAGAATTACAGAACTATTTTTATATTAACTCTTGACAGTAAAAACAGGTGAATCAGATTTGATTTCTTTCACATTAGCAAGAGTATTCCCAGTAAAAAATTACCCAATTGTCTTTGCTTCATTCTGCTTTTTCAACATCTATCATTTCTAGCACATCTAAATAGGCAGAAAAATTTCATTCTGATAGTTTTTTATACTTCGCAAAAATATTGGCGGTTTCGATTGATGGGTGGTTTTTATATGCACTAAAATAGGTATTATTGTCTATAAGGATATTCCGCAACTACCAGAACAATCTACTACTGACACTATGACCATAGATATCAAGGATTTTTATAAAGCCACTAACCCCGCTCGCACTCTTGTAGCTAGGAACGTGGAAGATCAAAAATGTTATATTGACTTTTCCGAGGTGCGTGGTGAAGATATTATCAGCACTATCAAGGATCATATAGATTGGAACATAGATGATCCTACCTGTAACCTATTTACTGGACATATTGGTTGCGGTAAATCAACAGAATTATTACGGTTACAAGTGGAATTGGAAGCAGCAGATTTTCATGTTGTTTATTTTGAATCTAGCGAAGATTTAGAAATCACAGATGTAGATATTGCTGATGTGTTTTTGGCTATTGCTAGTCGTATTAGTAAAAGTCTTGATAAAATTGTCTTAGAAGAACCGAAAAAATTTCAAGAATTACTCCAAGGTGGATGGAATATATTAAACTCTGAAGTTACAGGGATTAAAGGCAAATTTGCTGGTCAAGATGTTGGGATTAGTGTTGACGGACAAAAATTTTCTCTCTCTTTGGGTATTGGTGAAATCACTACAAAAATCAAAAATGATTCCACATTAAGAACTAAAATAAATCAATATTTAGGACCTCAGAAAACTAACTTAATCCAAGCAATTAATCAAGAATTATTAGAACCTGCGATTTCTAAACTCAAACAACAGGGTAAACAGGGTTTAGTTGTGATTGTTGATAACTTAGACCGCATAGATAATACTGTTAAACCTTGGGGTCGGACACAACAAGAATATCTATTTGTAGACCAAGCTGAATATCTCACCAAACTTAATTGTCATGTCATTTATACCATGCCTTTGGCTTTGAAATTTTCTAATGAATATGGTACATTAACGCAACGATTTCCAGAAGAACCCAAAATATTACCAATGGTTCCTGTGAGGTGGTCAGATGGTAGAGTGCATGAGAAGGGATTAGAACTCATGCAACAAATGATTTTAGCCAGAGCTTTTCCTAATTTATCACCAGAAGACCGCTTAAATAAGATTAGCGAAATTTTTGATGCTCCAGCAACTTTAGACCGCTTATGTCAGGTTAGCGGTGGTCATGTGCGCGATATTTTGCGGTTATTAAATCCTTGGATTATGAAAGATAAAAAATTTCCTCTCCAGGGTAATACTTTAAAGCTGATTATTCGTGAAAGATGTAATGAAATGTCTTTAAATATTTCTAATGAAGAATGGGAATTATTACGTCAGGTCAAAAAGACAAAGAAAGTTAGTGATGATCAAGGATATCAAAAATTAATTCGCAGTAGATTTGTATTTGAATATCGAGATAAAGGTGAATTATGGTTTGATGTAAATCCGATTTTAGCAGAATCAGAAAATTTGTCTGATAGCGTAGCGTGGCGCAAGCCATATCAGGATATCCACCGATTAAAGGATTAACAGGATTAAGATATATCATAGCCCCCTCCTCGCTTGCGGGGAGGGGGTTGGGGGTGGGGTTCTTAGATTAAGATTTTGTCTGAATCAGGATATCCAGGATTTAAGGATTTTCAGGATTTGGAGATTGTCTGAATTAGGATTTACCGGATTTAAGATTTTGTCTGAATCAGGATATCCAGGATTTAAGGATTTTCAGGATTTGGAGATTGTTTGAATTAGGATTTACCGGATTTAAGAAAATGTCTGAATCAGGATATCCAGGATTTTAGGATTTTCAGGATTTGGAGATTGTTTGAATTAGGATTTACCAGATTTAAGAAAATGTCTGAGAGGGTGTTTGAAAAGTATTAAATAAAACCAATAATCTCCAAAAACCTAACCCCCCTACCCCCCTTCCCTACGAGGGAAGGGGGTTTTCAAAGCCTCACCCCGCTTCGGGGAGAGGTTTGGAGAGGGGTTAATTTATACCTTGAAAACTTTTAAAACATCCTCTGAATCAGGATATCCAGGATTTAAGGATTTTCAGGATTTGGAGATTGTCTGAATTATGATTTACCGGATTTAAGAAAATGTCTGAATCAGGATTTCCAGGATTTTAGGATTTTCAGGATTTAGATCCCCGACTTCTTCGATTAATGTTATTATTTATCAAGATTAAAGTTGAGAAGTTGGGGATATTTTTTATCACAAATTAACACTATGACAAACTCACAACAACTAGAAGATTTAGCATGGGCTATAGAAGCTTCTGCGGGAGAATTTAAACTGATTTTAGTTAAGTGTAATTATCTCAACTTACAAACTCAATTGATTGAAGAATTGCAGAAAATATGCTCGGTTGAAATTCAAATTTTACAACTACAAATATCAGAAAGAACATTATATAATGCGATTCGAGAAGAATTTAATGATCAAATTCAAGCATTAATGATAGTTGGTTGGGAATCCTTACCCAATTTATCACAGATGCTAAGTTCAGCTAATCAAGTACGAGAAGAATTTAGAAGTAATTGTCGTTATCCGGTAGTGCTATGGATTAATGATCAAATTTATCAACAAATCATGGAATCTGCTACAGATTTGGAAAGTTGGGGGATTACCATAAATTTTACTATTCCTAATCATCAATTAATCAACTTTCTCAAATTAACAATAGAGAAAATACTCAATGATGATTTGAATGTGAATTTACAGGAAATTGAATTAGCATTGCAAGATTTACAAAAAATCGGACAAGATTTAGAACCAGATTTTACCGCAAATTGTGATTTTTTACGCGGTTTTATTGAATACAACAACAAGCAACTGAATACAGCTATTATTTATTATCAACAAAGTCTAGATTTTTGGCAAACAACTGATAATTTAGAAATTCAAGGTAGAATATTTTATAATTTGACTATTTGTAATTATGAAAATTCTCAAATCAAAACCGAAGTCAGAGAAAGCGGAGAAATAAAAGATTATGTTCAACAAACATTAGAAAGATTTGAAAATTCTCAAAGGTTGGATTTAGTTGCTAGTTCTTTAACAAAATTTGGTTTGATTTTGGAAGATTTAGAAGAATGGACAGAATTACAAAAGTTAGCTACACAAGCGTTAGAAATACATCAAGCTGAAAATAATATCTTGAAAATAGCTGAAGATTATACATTTTTAGCAAAAGCTATCTTTGCACAATCTAATTTTTCAGAAGCAGAAAAAATTGCTAATCAAGGATTAAATACTGTAGGGGTAATTCATGGGGGAATTCGTGGGGTAATTCATGAATTACCCCTACAAGATTTTTATCGTCAAAGTCTATTTTTACTTTTAGCGCAATCTCAAGAAAAATTACAACAACACGAACAAGCAATTAAAAATTTAGAACTTGCTAAAGATATCGGGATTATCAATAATCAACCAAAACTTTATGTTAAAATTCTTAATCTTTTACAACAGTTATTTTTTGAAAAAACAGATTATCTGGAAGCTTTTAACACCAAATTAGAATCTCGTTCTATTGAACAACAATTTGGTTTGCGGGCGTTTATTGGTGCGGGTTGGTTAAAACCATCAAAAAATACATCTTTGGTGAATAAAGACAATATTTCTCTAGAAATTGAAGCTTCTGGACGGAAAATAGATGTAGATAAATTACTAGAAAGTTATTATATTAACTCAAATAATTCTCTAACAAAGAGGCGATCGCTTCTGGATGAACTTTCTTGTATTGCTTTTTTCCTAACATCAAAACACAGTTGGGGGCGCTGCTACAGCGTTTTTGACAATCCGTATGTTCAATTGTGACTTTATCAGATAAACCGCGATCGCCCAAAGTTTTTTCTAAGTCTGATAATAATCCCTTTCCACCCCGTTTCATACAACCTGATTTTTGACAAACCATAATCTTGGCTTTGGGTTGAGGAAGAGGAAGCGGATTCTTGATCAGACAAAAACCAACTGCTTGAATTTGATAAGCTTCGAGTTTTAATTTCCTGTTACGGGGGTTTAATTTACTAATAGCATCTATATGAATTTGCTCACCAGGAACTAAAGATAAACCTATAGAACAACGTAAATTTTTAGGAATTTTAATTTTGATATTTCCCCCGGAAATTCCTAACTGTAAATGTTTATATTTTTCAGTTTTTTTCCCCACAAAACCTAAAAACTGTCCTTCAATATTCAATTCCGATAAAGCCAAATATTTTTCACCCATTTGTGATAACCCTATGTTTCAAATAGAAAATAATAAACCCCACATTACCAATTAATAATTAATTCATATCCCCCTCCTCGCTTGCGGGGAGGGGTTAGGGGTGGGGTTCTTGTATCTCACTCAACCGAGTTTTTTTCCCCACAAAACCTAAAAACTGTCCTTCAATATTCAATTCCGATAAAGCCAAATATTTTTCACCCATTTGTGATAACCCTATGTTTCAAATAGAAAATAATAAACCCCACATTACCAATTAATAATTAATTCATATCCCCCTCCTCGCTTGCGGGGAGGGGTTAGGGGTGGGGTTCTTGTATCTCACTCAACCGAGAACCATAGTTAATGACTAACGGCTGAATGCTTGCATTTTAAGGAAGACGTTTACCTTCTACAGTAAAGGGTAAACGGCTTTTATCTGGAAAATCACTAAATTCTAATTCCCAACCATTAGCTAAAGTGAGAATTTTACCTGCTGCACCATCTGTTTCTTTGACTACTTCTTCTTCTAAATCTTTTTTAGGAACGTAGACAATTAAAGTCCCAGCATCATTCAGTCGGAGCATTACTTTCATGTTTTTCCTCAGCCGATTCTAGTTCTCTTTTTCGACAACCGATGATGTACCCTGTTTCCAAAAAATGTACAGCATAGATATAATAAGCTTGCAAAAATGTGCCAATGCTGGAGACATAACCAACATCACCAATTTTGGCTAAAACTTCCCCAATTTCTCGACCGGGAAAAGTTCCATCGTTTTTGATTAGTTTCTTAACTCGAACTTTCTGACCAATTTCAAAAATAGGTTGCGAGTCTAGTTCTATTTCATCACGTTGCATGGGAATACCTTTTTTCGCTGACTAAATTTAATAATTCTTCTGTAGTGAGACTGCGTTTTTTGAGGATTGATTGCTGACGGACTACATCTAAAACAGCTTGGATTTCTTGAGAATCGAGAAAAATACCATACTGTTCTAATAAGTTAGATAATGAATGCCGACCAGAATGTTTACCTATGACTAAACGCCTCTCCCAACCTACATCTTCAGGAGCATAAGGTTCATAAGTAACGGGGTTTTGCAATACACCATGAGCATGAATACCAGACTCATGAGCAAAGGTATTTTCACCCACAATTGCTTTCCAAGGTTGAACGTTAGCACCGGAGGCTTTAGCGACTAATTGAGATAGTTTTAACAAGTGTTGAGTTTGAATTCCCAAGTCAACACCGTAAATACATTTTAGAGCCATAATTACTTCTTCTAAAGCTGCATTTCCGGCTCTTTCTCCTAGTCCATTAACGGTAGTATTTACAGATACAGCACCTGCTTTGATTCCAGCTAAGGCGTTAGCAGTTGCTAGTCCAAAATCATTATGAGTGTGAATCTCAATTGGAATTGATAGGGTTGATACTAAATGCTTAACTTTAAGGTGAGTGCGGAAGGGATCAAGTACCCCAACTGTATCACAAAACCGAAAACGTGATGCTCCCCATTCTTGGGATAACATGGCAACATCTTGGAGAAAATTCTCGTCGGCTCTAGAAGAATCTTCACCACCAACTGATACCCAAAGACCTTGATCTAAGGCAAAGCTAAGACAGTCTTTTAGTTTTTGTAAACTGACTCGCCATTGTCCATGAAATTTAGCTGCAATTTGCACTCCAGATACAGGAATGGCAATATGTACTCGCTCTAATCCGCAGGCTATAGATGCTTTAATATCTGATAATACAGCCCGATTCCAACCTAATAATTTAGCTCGTAAATTTAAGTTACGAATGGCAACAATTGCGCGAATTTCTTCTTGCCCCATTGCCGGAATTCCTACTTCTAATTCGTGAACACCAATGGCATCTAGGAATTGAGCGATCGCTACTTTTTCTTCTAAGTTAAAAGCAACACCTGCTGCTTGTTCACCATCACGTAATGTCGTATCATTAATCATGATTTGATACATTTTCAACATCCCTCTAGCGGAGTTTTTTGTAATATCCTTGTTCGCTACAATTCTTCATAGTGGTAGATGTCCAATAAATACTTAATTGAGCGAATAAATCATGAATTATGATTTACGATCCTTAATTATTAGTCAAATATTTCTGTTGCATCTGTATGACAGGAAACAAAAAATAAGTATAATTTATCCAATACTTTTGATGGTATTATTTATAGATTTTGTTAGTAGCCAATAACCCATAGAAACATTCATAAATCCTGTAAAAAATAACATACTCATACCAACAATTAAGCTAATAAACATAATTTCAACCTCTTATGTTTACTGGTAATTTTTCATCTACCTTCACTAAGAGTGTTCTGCAAGCCAATCAAAAATTCTGTCTAGTTGTTGTAAATCCACTAAACCATATTGCCAAAGCAGCATCGGTAAGGGTCCATGATTGAACTCAGGATGTCGCGTTGCTACAGCAATATCAGCCGTGGAAAGTGCTAGTTCTTTTTGAAGAAATTGCAGTAACTTCTTATCAATACTATTGATCACCATAATTGGACATTGACAATTGAAATCAACATAAAGTACCAGTTATTCCCATTAGCAATTACTAATTATTTTAGTTTCCGCAAACTGGGTGAACCTAAGCTTATGTGAATTATCTGGAATATGCAAGATAGTTTGTGAGTGAACAATGACTTGAGACAAATTCAGACTTGCATCAAGAATTAAGATTTGATATGCTTTTAATTAGACATTCTCAAAATCATTAATTGTCATCATTTATACTAATTCCAAAAAACATTATTGTTTTCAGTCGTCTTTACTCAATACCATTACACAAACAATTCTCTAACCATGTTACTAATTGATGACGAGAAGCAAAAAATTGCATCAATGTACTGCGAAAAAGAATCGCTTCTTGCAAGTTATTAATTTGTACGCGCAAAGATCCGTCCGGGGGACAAGAACAGGAAATCATCAACTCTTGCAAACGGTGATAAATACACCATCTATCACCTAAAGGAATCTGCAAAACTTGTTCACCGATAGTTAAAAAATTACAATTTTGTGACATCAGTAATTCAAAACTTATAAATTTGACATTATTGATCATCTTCGTGATGATTTTTGAGTGTTTTTACTTGTTGTTCTAGTTGTTCAATGCGGAAGAGCAAAGAACGAATCATATCTGCTTCTATATCGGGTAATTTGCCATGTTCTAAGGGGGAAATGGGGTTACTCGACTTAGGAGCAATAATCCGTCCAGGAATGCCGACTACAGTGGCATCTGGAGGCACATCACGCAAGACAATTGAACCTGCACCGATCCGCACGCGATCGCTAATTTGAATATTTCCTAATACTTTCGCACCCGCACCAACTATCACATTATTACCCAAGGTAGGATGACGTTTACCGCTTTCTTTGCCAGTTCCCCCCAATGTTACACCCTGATAAATAAGAGTATAATCTCCCACAATTGCAGTTTCACCAATTACCACACCCATGCCATGATCAATGAATACACCTTTACCAATTTTTGCCCCTGGATGAATTTCAATTCCTGTGAAAAACCGTCCTAAATGGGAAATAAATCGGGGAATAAAACTCACTTTATGGAGGTGTAACCAATGGGCAAAACGATGTAAACAAAGAGCATGAAATCCAGGGTAGCAAAATATGACCTCTAACCAATTACGTGCTGCTGGATCACGCTCAAAAATAATTTGAAAATCACTGATTAATGGTGCTAAAAAAAGTCGAGAACTTTCATTTTTCCTGAGTTTGGTATTGACAGTTTTGGTTTTACTGATACTGTTTAAGGACTGGTGCATTGGGATTATCAGGTGAAAATAGCCTGTACTGTTTTTATGCTTATATCAGATCACTCCCAAGCAGACAAAATTAGCAACGCAGATTAGATTTATTAAATTTATTACGCTTGTACTCAATAGGTTTAAACCCCTATTTAATATAAGTTTACATTTTCTATTGGGGTAGGGGTACTAGCTTTTTATGACAGAGGTACTGGTATTTTTAGGTTAGGGATGCAGCTTTTTTGTACTCAAAACTAATCTCTTAACCTGTGAGGCTTTACAGGTATTTAGGTAAGATATTTTCAGATATATTCAGTTGTACTCATTTTATGATAAACGTTGCCTGGATGACAGTAAATATAAATTTTATGTATTACCGACTACTACTATTATCTTATAGTTCTGGTAGTTGAAAGGTGAATTTCTTTATTTTGTTTTAGGCTTTGTTTGCTGTATGTGGGAATATAAAATTAAAACAGAAAGAATAAAAGTTGAGAAATTATAAATTTTTGTCTGGTGATTGTTGCTATATTGTGTTATAATCAAGACATTAATTATAAAATGTTTGTAAAAACAAAATTAACATCATAAGAATTTTTTCTTACTGCTGAGGCAACTATGCAATCTTTTACCCTCATCAATCCCTTAGACGATTTTCTTCAGCAACCCAATATTGAAGCCTCTCCTGCCTGGGAGTTTATCCAAGGAAAAGCCCAGCAAAAACCCATGCCAACGCTGTTTCATTCCCGCCTCCAACGTAACCTTGTTAATGCAATCAACAGCCAAACTAATGCCTACGAGGCTATCCAAGAACTCCGCTGTATCGTACCTCCGATGTCTCCCGTACCGGATATTGCTGTTATTAAGAGCGAGCGTCTTTCTCATGAAGATGGACCGCTACAAGGTCCACCAGACTGGTTAATTGAAATTCGCTCCCCAGACCAAAGCACCTTAGATATACAAAACAAAATTCTGCACTGCTTAAGTAACGGTACACAACTTGCTTGGCTTATTGATATTCAGAGAAAGCAAATCTGGGTTTGGGAAAATAAAGAGTTACCACTTGTTTATGCTGGCACGGACATACTCCCCACTCTTGGCAACATTTCAGAATTGACTGTCGCCACCGTAATCGCGTTGACTCAGCAACGATGATTTTTGAGTAAGTGTTGAAGACTCCTAGCTAAAACCGGATTTTAACGGTAGAACCACAATATCTAAATCAGTCCATAGTCCAAAATCCTTATTCTTCCGGCTTTCTTAAAAAAAATTTGGTATTGTTATTTACTTTAGATTATGATAAATTCTCTATGTGTTGATCACTGTTATAACAATTTTAGTTTAATTGCCACAGGACTATAATTATGAAAACGTCTTCTGCTTATCAGCGCTTAATTCAGCAGACTTTACTTGCTTTAACAACCGTAACTTTGAGTTTGTCCATTGGCAGCCTTAATGCTTTTGCTCAAGAAAAGCCTAGAATTTCAGTACCAGACTTCAAGAATGAAACTAACTCAAACTGGTGGTGGTGGAACACTAACACATCTCAGCAGTTGGCAGATGCTCTTAGCAATGAATTAACATCAACAGGAAAATTCACCGTTGTTGAGAGACAAAAGCTAGGAGCAGTCCTTTCCGAACAAGAGCTTGCTGAAGCTGGATTAGTTCGCAAGGAAACCGGTGCAAAGAAGGGAGAACTGACTGGAGCAAAATATATTATTCTGGGCAAAGTCACTGCTTATGAAGAAGGGGTTAATAAGGAATCTGGTGGATTAGGGATAAGCGGGATTAGGATAGGTGGTTTTGGTCTAGGTGGTGGCACCAGAAAAGAAAAGGAAAAAGCTTATGTTGCCATTGACCTGCGTGTTGTGGATTCCAGCAATGGAGAAGTAGTTTATTCCCGCACAGTTGAAGGACTTGCAACTAGTGAATCTAAGGGCAATTCTGGTGGTATAAGTTTTTCTGGTATCAATATTGGTGGTAATAATGAGAAAACAACCAAAGCCCCTGTCGGTAAAGCACTTCGTGCAGGGTTGGTCGAAATCACCAATTATCTAAGCTGTGTAATGGTTGATAAAGGTAGCTGTGTAGCTGATTTTGAAAAGAAAGAACAGCGTCGTCGTGATAATACTCAAAAAGTTTTAGAATTAGAATAAATGCAGATGGGGGAAGAGTGAATAACTACATAGTGGATCGCAATTTTCCCCAATGCTCGCTCATCTTCATTTGGGCGTTGCTAAATTCATATTGCTATGATGCAACGCCAACATTTCAATTAAGGATTTACAAAGTATTTTAACTCAATCTGAATATCAGTATTAATACCTGCTACTGCAACAGCAGAGTCATTAAACTTAGGTGGTCCTGTGAGAACTAATGGATTTTTAGAAAATCCAAAACCTTCGGTGGGCATACCAAAAGAATTACTATTGAGAATACCATCTCCATTGGCATCATGAATTAATGCAACAGCGTAATTACCTGGCTTTAAGTTCTTGAAAATCAGTTTTTGAAGTGTTTCTTTAACTTCGATACACTCGGATTGCAAAGCTTGTTTACTATCGCTAGGAAATCCTTTACTCTCAGAAAAAAGAGTAGCGCAAATTTTTCCAGATTGTTTTTTTATTCCAGCCACATCAATTGTCAAATTACTATTTGAATCGGCTCTAGCACTCGCTAAAAATAGGAAATTTATCAAAATAGGAAGTAGCAATATTAGCCCCCGACTTGACGCTTGACCTAACGGAATTTTTAAATCTTGCTTCATTAATTTACCCTCTATATAAATAGAACCAATATTTTATTTAGCAATCTTGTAAATGTAGATTTTACGATTGTGTAATAGCTACAAGAACATCACTTTTACAAGTATAACAGGAAGTAAGAAGATATTAAAAATCATGGGGATTAAGAGGATGTTTTAAAAGTTTTCAAGGTATAAATTAACCCCTCTTGTAAACCTCTCCCCCGAAGCGGGGAGAGGCTTTGAAACCCCCCTTCCCAGCCTTCGGCACGCTGCGCTAACGTAGGGAAGGGGGGTAGGGGGGTTAGGTTTTTGGAGATTATTGGTTTTATTTAATACTTTATGGCTAACGCCACGCTTCGCTATCAAACACCCTCTAAAGTCTGATGTGGTGACAGAAAAATTAATTGATAAGTAGGTAAATGGTATTAACTTCACAAATATCAATTAAAAATACTGTTAAAAATTATTAAATAGGGTTTGCTGATAGCGTAGCGTGGCGTAAGCCATAAAAGTTGTTCGTGAGGGCAGGGAACTCTTAACAGGGAACAGTTTCAGCCATCTGGATATCCTCAATTTTCTAAATCTGACCCAGGAAAATGCACCAATTTTGAGACTCCATTTGCCAAAACCTTGCACTTTCTTGTGATAAAAATTAGCGAAACCCTTATTAATAAAAGGGTTCAGTTTTATTCAGCAAACCCTAAGTAAGTGAATAGCAGAAAACCGACATAAGTAACGGAAGGTAAAATTGCCCAAAATGCCTTCTCTGTCGCTGTTCACCCTTTCCTATTTCTTTGTCATCAGGACAATTTTTAACGCTAACTTACTTAATTAAAACTAATCAATTAAAATCCGTCATCATTAAAATTATGGAGTATAATATATTTTGTATTCTAGCTTAAACCAACTGCAAAGATCCAGATTTTATCTGATTGCAGAACAATGACCCTATAGACGGCAACTTAACAGTTACATATCTCGGTGGTTCCAGACATTAAGGATTGATTAATAAAAGACTTTTCAACCAATCATTATCTGTTTTATGCGAAACTCCATTCTGACAGGATTACTTCTAGCGGGGTTTCTATCTCTACCTTTAGAGGTGGTCAGTCAAACCCCCGGTTCATCTGTTGCTCTAGCTACTCCCAATAATCATAACCGTGAACTTTACAATCAGTATATGCGGGAAGGGTACAAAAAAACCGCAGTTAGAAATTTTAAAGCAGCTTTACCTTTTTTCAAGCAGGCTGAACAATTAATTCCCGGCGATCGCTATGCTCAAAATGCTATCAGCAATGTACAAGCCTACATTGGCCGGGGTAAGCTACTTAGCCTTAGCTTTGTTCCCACCAAACCCATGAGACTGAGACAAGGAGCAACCAGAACAGGATCAACAAGAAGTTGCTTAAATGCTGTTAGTAGTTTGGATGGGAAAAATCATCAATCAGAATTGACAGCCTTAACAGCTATGTCTGATACTGATAGCTCACAACTGACGACATCAAATCATCCGACATTCTTTTTCTACATTCCTAAAACTGCTGAACCAATTCAATCTCTCGAATTTGTCCTCAGAGATGAGGCTGATGAACCCTTGTACACCAAGAACTTCAAAACACCTCCCCAAGGAGGCATTTTCAGTATCAAAGTACCTGATCATAGCCCATTAAAACTGGATCAGAAATACAATTGGATTTTATCAGCAAATTGCTCTAATTCTGGCAAACAAGCAGACCTGTCCTTAACTGGTGTAATTCAGGTTGTTAAAGATGATAACCTCTCAGATGCCATCCAACAGACCAGTAATCCTATAGAGCAAGTAATGCTTTATGCTGCATCTGGAATTTGGGAAAATGCCATTACCACCTTGGCTGATTTACGTCGTGAAAAACCCAATGATCCCACAGTTCAGAATTATTGGGAGCAATTATTAACATCAGTTAAACACTTGGAAGAGGCAAACATTGCCCAAGAACCACCTCTGAATTGAAGATAATTGAGCAGTTTTTTTGCAAATACTTAACCCAGATCCCCGACTTCTTAAAGAAGTCGGGGATCTTTTTGATTTAAGAGGATTTACAACCAATTACCCAAAAGAACGTAACCCGCCCAATACTTAGGATCTTTGTAGTCCTGACTTTGCAGTAATGCTAGTTGGGCTTGACGCAAAGCATCAGCTTTACTAATATTCTGATTCTTAAAAGCCTCATAAAACTTAGCCATGAGCATGGAGGTTGACTCGTCATCAACTAGCCACAGAGTTCCCAATGTACTCCGTGTACCTCCCCTGATAGCAACACCCGCTAATCCCAAAGATGCTCTCTTGTCCCCCGTTAAAGTCTCACAGGCACTTAATACCAATAATTCCACCGGATCTCTCGAACGCAATAAATTATCTAACTCATTGACTCTTAGCTTCTTATCGGAGGTAACAATAAAAGTCTGATCAGGTTGGGAACTAAACGCACCATGGGTGGCCAGATGAATAATTGAAAAAGAGGAGGAATTAAGCCTATTAGTCAAGGCGTTGCTGGTAAACTCTTGATTAAGTAACTTAGTTGAATTAGGCAGTAGGGATTTAATATTGTTAATTTCATCCTTCACAGACTTTAACTCACCAAACTCTCTACCTTCAATAGTTCGTGAATCACTCAATCCAGCGATTAAGGCCGGGACATTTTTCTTTTGGAACCGCTGAACGTCCACCAGTTGCAAACTAGGAGCTAAAGCAATATTATACTGTTCGATCAGATATTTTCGCTGACCGTTTTCCTTACCCTTGCTTAACACCGACATGGGAAAATTTTGCAAAGAACTATCTAGGACAAAAACTAAAGTTTTCACCTCACTCTCCTGTAAGTCTTTTTCCCCAGGACGAATAATCAAATTATATAATGTTTGGGCAATAACGGGTAATTCACGATCACTACCATCACTTTCAGCGGTAATAATAGTTCTTGCGTCTGCAATGTCACGCTCAAAATCTTGTTTATTTTTCTCAATCTTGGAAGTATAACGAGTTAAAGGCCTTTGGGGTAACTTGACAATCACCTCAAAACGGTCTTCTAATAGCACAGGATAAATCAGCGCGGCGTTAGGATCTTGTTTATCAATCACCTCATCAATACTCACTGGCTTGCTAGAATTATCATCACAGGCTGATCGCAAAAAGTTTTCTAACTCTGCTAATTTTAAAGAATCAATGGTTTCACGAGCCAATTTCAGGTCTTCTGGTGGTACTTCTTGCGGTTGCAAAAGTAAACTTACATATTCTAGATAAACAGGCTCAGTATTCTCCCGAAAATTAAATTGACTATCTCGGTTAACAGCAACAAGATCACGGCGGAGAGATTTCAGTGTTGCTAATGATGTTTTATAAGAGTTAAGAGCCTCTTTATTTTTACCCTGAGCCTTAAATATCCGTCCCTCTTGCCATTGCCATTGATAGGTTAGTTCTGGTGCTTTAGCTTGGCGAGAATAATCTAATGCTTTTTGGGTGTAATTATTAGCACTATTCCAGTCTTGACGACTTTCGGCTAATTGACCCAATAATCCCATGATAGAAGATTGTGTCCCCTTGTCTTCCAATTGACTGGCAACTTCATCAGTTTGATTTAACATCTTCACCGCCTCTTGGAAAGATTCTGCTTTCACAGATGATAAATTTAGGGTGGTTGGTTTCAGACAATTAGGCTGTTGTTGCTCTAAACACAGAGAATTTTTCACGTATTTAATTTGAGCATAAATACTCTCTCGACTAGGGGACAAATAGGTTAATGGAACTTTGATTTTATTTTTTAAATCAGTGGCTTCTTTCCATTTTTTCTGTCCCATTTCCTTGTTTTTCTGCCCTTCATCGTTTCCCTGTTTTATATCATTTTTTCCCTGTTTTGTGAATAATTCTCCCTGTTCCATTAAAATTTCTAATTGACTCAGTTGAGATTGAAGTTGTACAATCGGTGAAGAAGAAGGAGAAGCCGCTTTTTGATATTGTTCTAAAGCTTGTTCTTGGTATTGAAGTCCTGCATCATTATTTAGTTCTATATTTCTATTAGCTAAGTCCCGTTGAGTGTTACCTAAATTCAGTAAAACCTTACTCTGATCTTCTCTAGAACCACTTTTTCTGGCAATATCTAAACTAGCTTGGAGAATTTTTTCAGCTTCTGCTAAATTACCTGTCAGACGCATGACATTACCAAGACTTCTGAAAGCCTTAGCTTGATAGGTTTTCTGATAACTACCTGATATTTTATCTTTAATTGTATTAATTTCCAAATCAGAAATCATACATTTTTTCTCAGTATAACCAAGAACAGCCAATAAAGTTTGACAAGCTCGCGGATACAGTCCCAAGTCTTGCATAGCTTGAGCTTGGTTAATCTGATTTATCAACCCCATTTGATTATTTACAGAGTTAGGATATAGTTTCGCTGCTTGCTGCCATGTATTTAAAGCTGCTTGAGAATCTCCGGTTTTTTGCTGAAGTTGTCCTTGAATATCCAGGGCTTGAGCTAAAATACTCTGTTGTTCTGTAGTAATTTTAGCAGACTCTAAAATCTTCAGACTTTGGTTAATTTCGCTCTTAGCTAATTCCCATTTTCCCTCTTGCTGATAAGTCAAAGCAAGATTACTTCGTACTAAGGCTTGATTAAGAGAATCCTGGGGTAAGGACTGGATAGCTTGTTCCCAAATTGGGATAGCTTCGCTAAATTTCCCAGCTTTATACAATTGGCTTGCTTGTTGAATTAATTGGCCATTATCCGGTTTATTTATCTGATTTTGGGCAATTACGGGAGTAATAGCCAGGGAAAAACAAAAAAGTAAAATCAGTGGCAAAAGAGAACGATAGAATCTTTTTTGCAGGGAGAATTTGTTTTTCTGGGTTGTTTTCCGGGTTGTTTTCTGATTTATGCTCATTTTCAACTCCACCTTAATTTGATGCACAAGTAATAGCAGTATTGACTCTCTCAGCGGGGTTTCCTGTGGAATGACCGACCAAAACCACATCTCCCTGACTATTGATTTCCCAACCCTGGGCTGGAATAATGGTTTTAAATGCTGTTTTTTCTATGTTTGCAGATGTAGGGTTAATTGCTGATGATGATTTTACAGATGTGGAGGCAATTAAACTTACTTCTACCTCACTACTACTAGGCAGTTGATCTGAAGTCAAGGCTAAACCCCCCCTACCTTTAACTATTAATGAATTTTGTCCTTGACGGCAAGAATTGGTGATAATGGCAGCAGTGAGTAAATTTTCAGGTAAATCAATTAATCCTTGACTAGGGTCTACTTCTGGAGTCTTTGTTTCTACAACTCCATTAACACCTGTTTCCGAACTAGCGTCAATTTGATTATCTTTATACCCGAATATTCCCTGGGTGGTAATCTTGATATTCCCACCTGCACCTTGCTTTGCATTAGCACTAATTCTATTTTCACTACTATTACCAATGATAAAATTAGTGTTAATTGTCACGTTACCACCATTACCCTTGTCTCCGGCACTAGCTTCAATTTGGCTATTATTTTGACGGATAGTATCGGGAATATTCAGGGTGATATTACCGCCCTGTCCACTTTTGGTACTGGCTGAGATGGTAGAATTATTCAGATTTAGGTTATTTCCTATTAGAGTAATATTACCACCATCTGCTGATCCTTGACTATTCACAGTGATTTGAGAACTATCCAATTCTATCAGTGTGGAGACATTATATTCTGAGATGAATATTGTAACACATCCCCCCACGATGCAAGAATTATAATAAAATTTGGGGTCAATGTTAATGCTTCCTGCTTTTCCCGTAGAGTCTGTCCCGGAGGAGATGGTACTATTGGTTAATTTGAGGTTGTCTGTGATTCCAAGTTGAATATTCCCAGCATCACCTTTACTAGTAGTTTCAGTACTAATATAACCATTTTTTAATGTTAAATTAGAGGTATTAATGTTGATATTACCACCTTTTCCTTCACCATCTCCAAGCGCAGAACTATAAACCACACCTTGATCAATGGTAATGTTACTTGCTGATATATTAATATCACCAGCATTACCTTTACCAGAAGTAGTAGTATTAATTTGAGAAGTAATATTATTGTCACCAACGCCCTTGATGTTTATATCACCAGCTTTGATAGTGATACCCCCACTATTTCCCTCTCCCGTACTGAATACTCCACTAGATAGATATCCCCCAATAGTTACCCCTTGGTAAGCGCTAATTACGATGTCCCCAGCATTACCTTTACCACTGGTACTGGCATTAATAAAACCACCATTTTCCAGGGTTAAAGTTGAAGTATCAATAGTAATACCCCCACTATTTCCCACTCCTGTATCCGTTACCCCACTAGTTAGGAGTCCCCCGACATTTACTCCTTGGGTAGCCTGAATTGCGATATTCCCAGCATTACCTTTACCAAAGGTACTGGCATTAATAAAACCACCATTTTCCAGGGTTAAAGAAGAAGTATCAATAGTAATACCCCCGCTATTTCCCTCTCCTGTAGCCGTTACTCCACTAGATAGCAGTCCCCCGACAGTCACCCCTTGGGTAGCCTGAATTGCGATATTCCCAGCATTACCTTTGCCATAGGTACTGGCATTAATAAGACCACCATTTTTCAGAGTTAAAGTTGAAGTATCAATATTAATACCCCCACTATTCCCCTGTGCTGTATTTTTTACGTCACTAGTTAGCTCTCCCCGGACATTTACCCCTTGAGTAGCCTTAATTGCGATATTCCCAGCATCACCTTTACCATAGGTACTGGCATTAATAGAACCACCATTTTCCACAGTTAAAGTTGAAGTATTAATGGTGACTTTACCCCCGCTATTTCTATCTATTGTCTCTATTGTACTGAATACCCCACTAGTTAGGAGTCCCCCGACAGTCACCCCTTGAATAGCGTTAATTGTGATATTTCCCGCATCACCTTTACCAAGAATACTGGTACTAATAATACCACCATTTTCCAAATTTAGAGTAGGAGTGGTAATAGTGATATCCCCGCTATTTCCCTCTCCTGTATTGAATACCCCACTAGATAGGCCCCCTCGGACATTTACCCCTTGGGTAGCGTTAATTGTGATATTTCCCGCATCACCTTTACCAAGAATACTGGTACTAATAATACCACCATTTTCCAGGGTTAAAGAAGAAGTATCAATAGTAATACCTCCACCATTTCCCTCTCCTGTATCCGTTACCCCACTAGATAGAAATCCCCCGACAGTCACCCCTTGGTTAGCCTGAATTGCAACATTCCCAGCATTACCTTTACCTTTGGTATCGGCACTAATAAAACCACCATTTTTCAGAGTTAAAGTTGAAGTATCAATAGTAACGTTACCTCCATTCCCTTGTGCTGTATCGGTTACGTCACTAGATAGCAGGGCTTTTTCCCCGACAGTCACCCCTTGGGTAGCCTTAATTGCAACACTTCCAGCATTACCTTTACCTCTGGTATCGGCACTAATAAAACCACCATTTTCCAGGGTTAAAGTTGAAGTATCAATAGTAATACCTCCACTATTCCCCTGTGCTGTACCTTTTACGTCACTAGATAGCCACCCCCGGACATTGACCCCTTGGGTAGCCTTAATTGCAACACTTCCAGCATTACCTTTACCTCTGGTATCGGCACCAATAAAACTACCATTTTCCAGAGTTAAAGTTGCAGTATCAATAGTAATACCCCCGCTATTTCCTTGTGCTGTATCGTTTACGTCACTAGATAGCACGGCTTTTTCCCCCACAGTCACCCCTTGGGTAGCCTTAATTGCAACATTTCCAGCATTACCTTTACCATTGGTATCGGCACTAATGAAATTACCATTTTCCAGAGTTAAATTTGCAGTATCAATAGTGATGTTACCCCCATTCCCTTCACTAGAGGCAGCAAAGACACTAGTATTAATCGTACTATCATTTTTCAAGGTTAAAGATGAAGTGTGGATATTAATATTCCCAGCATTCCCCTTACCAAACTCGTCTACAATATTAGCAATAACCGCATTATCTAGGGTGACTTGCTCAATATTATTAATGTCAATATTCCCTGCTTGAGCATTTACTGAACCTAAATTCTTTTGTATCCCCCCACGCACCCTACTATTCTCATTCACATTCAAATTTCGGGAATTTATGGTAATACTACCACCACCAGCAGCACGGACATTGATTTCAGCACCATTACTTAAACTGACATTTCCCCTAGTCACACCTTGAGGAAAGGTTGAGTAGAAATTTTCGTTGAAATTAACAGTTCCCGTCTGGGTTAAACCACCCAATTGTATCTGACTTCCCGGTGATAAAATTCCCGCTCTCAATCCTTCTGCATCAACACCATTACCATTAATATTGACATTACCACCAATTAGGGCTAGGGTTTTGTCTTGAGGAACTTTCAATCCCTGACCGTTATTAAATGCTAGGGTAGAACCAGCTAGATTAACATTAATATCCCCAGGATTATTGCGGAAACCTAACCCTAGAGGAATATTCACAGTTAACAACGGTGGCGCTGTGGGATTAGTGGTAGTAAACTCGTAGTTATCAAAAACAATTTTATCCGCAGTGGAAGCGACAAAAGAACCTTTGACATCTAACTGAGCATTTGGACCAAAACTAATACCATTGGGATTAATTAAAAACAGGTTAGCATTACCTAACACCCCTAAAGTTCCGAAAATATTTGACTGACTGCTGCCAGTAACCCTGGTTAAAATGTTGTTAATATCAGCAGGGTTACTAAAATAAACTCCCTTACCAGCATCTACATTAAAATTAGTGAAACTGTGAAATAAATTAGTACCACGGGTTGCTCCTCCCTCAATGATATCACTGGTAAGTCCCTTAACAGTATCACTTCTAGTAGTAGAACCAACGGTATTATCCGGTGTCAGTTGCGCCTTAACTATCCCAGTATTAGCAGCGACAATTAAGCCAGTGATAATCTGTAATATTAATTGTTGAATTAGGGTTGTTCCAGATAGGTTAAGCTTCATAATCTTGACTCCACAGAGAAGTATAAACGGTTTTCTGATGATGTTTTATCCTGAGAATTCAGATCAATTAGAGTATGTCCCCAATCAATACGAGCCTTGAGTTGATCTGATTTCCACTGTAAACCCAGACCAGCACCGACCAAAGAGCCATCTTTGCTGGTATTACCAGGATTTATATTCTTAGTGTTACCACTACTCCATCCCGTGCCAAAATCTACAAAGGGAATAAGAGATAATCCACCTTGCTGATTGACTCTACGTATAATAGGAAACTGAAGTTCTGTAGATAGTAAGAAGCCATTATCCTTTAACAAAGCATCCTGACGATAACCCCGGACGCTGGATAATCCCCCTATACCAAACTGTTCTAGAGGTACAAGACTCTCTTTGCTCAACTGTAAGTTAGAACGCACCATCAGTAACATATCATTTTGGCGATTCAAAGAACGTACGTATTGTCCCTGTCCACGCCATGCGAAAAAACGACTATCGGGAATACCGTTATTATTGATAGTAGCATCCAATATCCCTAGTCCAAAATTAAATTGAGAATAAAGACCTAGTACAGATTTTGAGTTGCGTGTCACCCAATTTTGAGAAAAAGCAATTTTAGAAATGCGAGTTTCACCGTTGTCATTTGCACCAATAGACAAAGGAAAACCGTCTGAACCGAGTTTAGTTTTACTGATTTGTCGGGAAAAAGCTAAACCTAAACCCAATTCTTGACTAGGAGTTTGCCATAATGGTTGATTAAAACCTACTTCGTAGTAACTGGAGTTACCAGTAATATCTAGTTGATCAAAGGGTGGTTCTGTGACGCTGGTTCTGGTGACTCCTCCAGAGACTTTAATTGTCCCATTGCGGGGATTTAGTGGTAAACCATAGCTGACATCTAAGGCGTTGCTACCATCGGTGTTAGAGTAACTAAGACTAAAACTATCACCCCAACCAGACAGATTATTGTCAGTAATTGTCGTTCCCCGTCGCCAACTACCGACACTGGGAGCGCGGCCGTTATTGGTGAAAATATCAATATGAAAGGTATCTGCTTCTTTGATAGTAACTTCTAAGACACTTAAATCTGGTCTAACTCCCTGTGATATTTGTGCAGAAATATCCTGAATTTGGGGGTCAGTTTTCAGCAGTTGTAAAGCTTGAAGAATACGCTCTTGATTGAGGGGAGCTTTGGTGCTTAAACCCAACCGGGAACGAATATAATCAGATTTTAAGCGTCGAGTTCCTTTAATAACAATATTTTCGATGCCTCCTTCAATAATTGTCACCTTAACTATTCCCCCTTGAGCGGAAATATTTTGAGGCTCAATCACGGCCGCAGAGTTGATATAACCCTGATTCCGGTACAGGTTATTTATACGATATTCCACTGATATTAAATCAGGAAATGTAATTTCTTTATCAATTAAATCATTGACTGCTGATCTTAATTTTTCCTGAGTAAAGGCTGTATTACCGACAAATTCAAATCCCTTGATATTCACAGTCCCCGGAATATTTTCCAAAGGAGAAGGAGTGACTGGAGAGGGTGGGGTTTCCAGTTTCGGTTCTTCTATGGGTTGGGGAGTGGGTAGAGGGGGTTCAGGTGTCGTTAATGTGGGTCTGGTGGGGATTTGACTCACGATTGATTGTGCTTGAACAACCCCTGCATTCATCAATCCCAAGGAAAAAATCCCAAAACAAGCTACACCTACCCAAGCTGTTTGAGTGGCAGATAATACAATCGGAAAACCATGATTAGGTGGGTAAATTTTTAGGTTTTGAGGGTTTCCATGGGCGAAAATCTCTGATAGTAAGGAAAACCTGGACGAGATGCTGGTAATATCATCTTGGCAATAATGCTGTTGCTGATAACTAACTCTCACACTGGATGCTGGCGGGGACATGGAATAACTCCCAAGTTTTTCGACACCCTCAGTATACGATGAACCGTAATTAATTTCACAAGTATCAATTTAAAATATGGTTAAAATTTATTAAATATCCTTGAGAATTAACCTTATGTGGCTACCTTTGTTTAGTTCGCTTTTGTGAAAAGATTTACCCCCCTTAGTCCCTTGTGAAGAGTGAAAACAAAAATCCAGTCCCCTCCCCTTTACAAGGGGAGGGTTAGGGTGGGGTGATTTAATATACCGCGCTCTCCTCTGACTTAATTAAGATCTTCCAGTATCTCCTTAACTGACTCATATCTTTTGGTAAAATCAATACTTACCATCTTATTTAAGACTCTAACCAATTCGTTATTGTCATTGATACTTGCTATTCGTTGCCAATTTTGCAAAGTCCCCTCACCCGTGGAAGATGTGTTAGCAATGACAATTAAACCCGTATTCCCATGTCTCCGAAAATCTTTGGGAGTTATCCCTGTTAAGGCTTGGATAGCGATAATTCCCAAAGCATAAATATCACTGTTCAATCTTGGCATTCCATTCAATTGTTCACCGGGTGCGTAATTCATGGTACCAAAACCAATAGTCAGATTCTCTGGAGTCTGCTGTTGAGATTGGATTTGTTTAACACCACCAAAATCAATCAAAACAATCTTATCATCTTCTTTTCGCCTGATTAAGTTATCGGGTTTAATATCTCGGTGAATGACACCATAACTATGGACAAAAACGAGTACCTGTAAAACCTCTTTGAGGATATTGATTACCTGATCATAGGAGCAACATATCCCAGGAGTTAACTCCTTAGTTAAAGTATGACCCTCAATATATTCCTGAATTAAATAAAATTCCTGATTTTGTTCAAAGAATGCTAATAATTGGGGTATTTGTTGGTGTTTTCCCAAGGTTTCCAGAATAGATGCTTCATTATTGAATAGACGAGTAGCTATTTTCAAGTATTCTGGATCTCGTTTGGCCGGACTCATTTGTTTGACAACACAGAGAGGATTTCTTGGCCGTTGAGTATCTGCGGCTAAGTAAGTTTTACCAAATCCACCACCACCCAATCTCTCAGTAATTTGATAACGTCCTTTGAGGAGGGTATTGTTGTTTAATGGTTGTCCTGAAACATAATTGGTATTATTATACTCAGCATTGACCTGATGCGATCGCAACTGGGCGATTATCTCTGCTTGTTTCTCTAATATTCCCCTAATTTTTTGTTCTTCTTGCTTACTTGCATAATTACTGTAGGCAATTACGGCATTAGTTGTCAAAATTAAACTCAGTGCTGGAGCAATCACTGGCAACCATCCCGCTTGAGTAAAAATAATAAAGTTGCCAGCAAATAGAACCAGTAAGGATATAGTTTGTCCTATACCTAAGCCTAATGGATGACGAATGCGGCAAGCTAAAAATCCACCAATGGCAGACCATGTTCCTATCCAGAGGAATTCACCCCAAAGGGGTAAAAACCAAAATAAAGGCTGGTTGTTTAAAACGGTACTGAGAATCTCACTAGTAATTTGTGCATGAATTTCTACACCTGTTATTCTCCCAGAATCGTCCGCTTTTCCAGAATTAAATGGGGTATTAAAAACATCTTTTAAGCTTGGTGCTGTAGAACCTATGAAAACAATCCGGTCTTTAACTAAGTTGGGTTGAATTTTATCTGAAAGTATGTCTGTAAGAGTGACTTGTGGGGCAATTTGACGGTGAGAACGATAATTCAGGAGAATTTGGTATCCTTGGGTATCTGCATTCTCATAACCACCAGAGTGAGCTTCTAGAGGTTTAAAAACAACATTGCGGAGTTTTAGTTCTTTTTTAGTTGTTAATTGGGGTTGAATACCGCCAACTGCTAGATATTTTGTGGCTAATTGCCAGCTTAAGGAATAGGGACTTTGGCAATTATCGGACTTCTCCACATTCACTGAGATTAAATTACGGCGAATAAAACCATCAGTATCTTCCACTAGGTCACTAAATCCTGCCTGTGATGGTTCTACACCTTGGGGTGATGCAATACCATCACTTTTACTGTCAGCGTGTTTACAGACTGGGATAATCACATCACTTTGCTGTAGGCGTTGTAGTAGTTTTTCGTGACCGGGTTGTACTGGTAAGTCACGGAAAATATCTAAACCAATGGCTCTGGGTTGATATTGTTCTAGTTTATCGAACAACCGATCTAAAGTTTCACCGGATAAAGGCCAATTCCATTTTTGCAGGTCTTCTTCCGTTATACTGATGATTAATAGTCGCTGATCTGGACCTTGATCAGGAAGTAGTTGTATCATCTGATCATAGATTTTCAATTCTATGGTCTCTAATACTTGCAGTTTCTGAAGTCCTATGACTAAGACTGTAACCGCACCACAAATAATCACTGGTTGGTTTCGGAATTTGAGGAAGTTTGACAACATTCTCATCAGTTTATTGATGATATTGGAGTCATGTAAAATAGTCCTTTCCATACTTTTCAACTTAGAAATGATAGTTAACTAGCTTGAATATATTTAAGCGGAAATCTGGACAAGTTAAGGCGTTGCATAATGACTACATTTCCACAACGCTTATATTAGACATCTCCAGAAATTAAATGTACGTATCCTAGAACTCTTGTAAAGACGTTCCATGGAACGTCTCTACATTCTTTTTTGGAGATGTCTACTGTATAACCGATCTGGCATTACTATAGAGTATAATATATTGAAGATGGTTTTGCGTAACCAACTCAAAACTCTTCAAATACCTTCTAAGGGACTTCCAATTAAAAAAATACCCAAAAATTTCTTGTGGTGCGGGGCGAAAAGCCCGCTAATCATCAAGGACGGGCAGGATGCCCATCCCACAAAATTGGGTAATTTATTTTTTGGTGTTCCCTAAAACCCCTCTCCAAACCTCTCCCCGCACCTCTCCCTATCCCTCTCCTAAGAGGAGAGGGAAAAGGAATAATATTTAATACTGGAGAGGCTTTGAACCTTGTTCTTTGTATGATAAAAAAGTCTAGCTTCTAGTACACTGCGGCGTAAGTGAACCAACCATTCTAAATCGTTACAAAGCCTATACTGTCTTCGTTTTGACTTTTGACTTTTGACTTCCGCTCTGCGGTACTAGCCGTTTTGAGTATAAGTCCTAATAATGATCAAAAAATTAAATCTTTTGCAAATTATCTGCATTAATATAGATGGTGTAATTAGGCTGTATTTATTGTATAGCAAGCAATACAGCTATAAAAATATCATTAATAATCGAAAACTTAAAAAAATATAAATTGCATTTTTACGCCAAAAAAAATGATAGGTTGTATACAGAATTGAATTTCGCACCTACCTGGAGTAATCGGGTTGATTTTACTCCAGTTTTTTAACCTCAAATCTCTGAATAACAAGAGTTTTTAGGAGAATTTGCAGGAAAGTTGAGTACAGTCGAATATCAGGAAAATTCGCTAAAAATATAGCCAAGACCCTTACAGATATTGAGTTTGAGATGAGTACAAAGAAATCCTGAACCCCTAACTATAAATACTCGTACCCCTAACTATAAATACTCGCACCCCAACCCGAAAAAATATTTTTTAATTTTTGTATGGTTGCAATGCAAGGATTTAAGGATTTGAGTACAAACATAATAAATCTAATAAGTTCTATCCTTTGCAAACCAAGGGGGGCAAAAAAAAGGGCTGCTATAAATCATTTATCGCCAATCACTTAACGCTCCTTAACAAAACCAAGTTAGCAGTCAAAAGTGAGTGGAGGGATGAGATTAGCACCATGTCTAAAATAATTTAGATATTGGCAGTAGTAAAAGCATCTCCCACAGTGGCTCTCAAGTCCACCTCCAACAGCGAAATTCAATGACACTACCTGCTACAGATATTCTCACCTCCGACTTTCAGAATGCCATTATCACCCCCGCTACATCTGCTGCTTGCGGTTGCGACAGCAGCACAACTCCAGAAATGGACGAAAAACTCATAGAACGCATTTCTAAACACCCTTGCTATAGTGAAGAGGCTCATCATCACTATGCACGGATGCACGTTGCCGTTGCTCCAGCTTGTAATATTCAATGTAACTATTGTAACCGCAAGTATGACTGCGCTAACGAAAGTCGTCCTGGAGTAGTGAGCGAACTGCTCACACCGGAAGAAGCCGCACATAAAGTGTTAGTAATTGCGGGTAAAATTCCCCAAATGACTGTATTGGGAGTTGCGGGACCTGGTGATCCTTTGGCTAATCCAGAAAAAACTTTTCGGACTTTTGAATTAATTGCCGATAAAGCACCAGATATTAAATTGTGCTTATCTACTAACGGTTTGATGCTGACAGAACATATTGATCGCATCAAACAATTAAATATAGATCACGTTACTATCACTCTTAATACCATTGACCCTGAAATAGGCGCACAAATCTATTCTTGGGTTCACTATAAACGCAAACGTTACAGAGGTGTTGAAGGAGCAAAAATTCTCCTAGAAAAGCAGTTGGAAGGATTGCAAGCTCTCAGAGAAGCTGATATCTTATGCAAAGTTAATTCTGTGATGATTCCCGGAGTTAATGATCAACATTTGGTAGAAGTTAATAAGGCTATTCGTGAAAGAGGTGCATTCTTACACAACATCATGCCGCTAATTTCTGCACCAGAACATGGTACACATTTCGGTTTAACTGGTCAACGTGGACCAACAGGAAAAGAACTGAAAGAAGTCCAAGACAATTGCTCTGGTAATATGAAAATGATGCGCCACTGTCGTCAGTGTCGAGCAGATGCGGTAGGATTATTAGGAGAAGATCGTAGCCAAGAATTTACTAAAGATAAGTTCATGGAAATGGCTCCAGAATATAACTTTGAAACCCGTCAAGAAGTTCACGAAGGGATTGAGAAATTTAGAGAAGAAATTAAAGCAGCTAAAGACAAAGCAAAATCAAATGCTGTGGAGTCTCTAGAAAATAAACCCAAAATTTTGATTGCAGTAGCAACAAAAGGCGGTGGATTAGTTAACCAACACTTCGGACACGCCAAAGAATTTCAAGTTTATGAAGTTGATGGTAATGAAGTCCGTTTTGTAAGTCACCGCAAGATTGATCAATATTGTCAAGGTGGTTACAGCGAAGAAGCTACCGCAGATAATATAATGAAAGCAATCGCGGATTGTAAAGCAGTTTTGGTATCGAAAATAGGCAATTGTCCCAAAGAAAAACTAGAAGCAGCAGGAATAAAAACTGTTGAAGCCTATGACGTAATTGAAAAGGTTGCTTTAGAATTTTACGAGCAATACGTTAAGGCTAATGGGTAATAGGTAATTGGTAATTGGTAATGGGTATTACGTTCCAATCACCTTTTTTTCAACAACTAATCACCTATTACCTTTTACCTCTTCACCAATTTACACAAAGGTAAATAATCATGGCTTACGAAATTACTAGCCAGTGTATTTCCTGCAAGTTGTGTTTATCTGTTTGTCCTACCGGTGCAATTCAAGAAGTTGACGGTAATTATTGGATTGACTCTAAACTTTGCACAAATTGCGCTGGTAGTATTCACACTGTAGCTCAATGTAAAGCCAGTTGTCCTACTGTTGATGGTTGCGTTAAACAACCTAGTGATTATTGGGAAAGTTGGTTTGCTACTTACAGCCGTGTTTTAGCAAAGTTAACCAATAAACAAGACTACTGGGAGAATTGGTACAAATCTTATTCTCAGAAGTTTTCCGAACAGTTGCAAAAACAGCAGGGACAAGTAGTTATATAGTTGACGGTTGACGGTTGACAGTTAACAGTCAACCGTCAACAGTTAACAGTTAACAGTTAACAATTACTCATAATCTTTATATGGAAATTATGCAAAATAATTGTATCTATCTTGATAATAATGCCACCACTAAAATAGATCCTCAAGTTGTTGAGGCTATGATGCCTTATTTGACGGACTACTATGCTAATCCTTCTAGTATGCACACTTTTGGTGGACAACTTGGGAAAGCTGTAAAAGCAGCTAGAGAACAAGTTGCGGCTTTACTCGGAGCAGAAGAATCAGAAATTGTTTTTACCAGTTGCGGAACTGAAGGTGATAATGCTGCTATTCATGCGGCGTTATTAGCTCAACCCGAAAAACGCCACATCATCACTTCCCAAGTAGAACATCCCGCAGTTTTAAGTGTCTGCAAACAATTAGAATCTAAAGGTTATCAAGTTACCTATTTGTCAGTAAATGCTAAGGGACAAATAGATTTGAATGAGTTAGAAGCTGCTCTAACTGGTAATACAGCTTTGGTAACAATAATGTATGCCAATAATGAAACCGGCACAATTTTTCCCATTGAAGAAATTGGTGTTAGAGTTAAAGAATATGGAGCAATCTTCCACGTTGATGCAGTCCAAGCGGTAGGTAAAATACCCTTGAATATGAAGACCAGCACAATAGATATGTTAACTATATCTGGTCACAAAATTCATGCTCCTAAAGGTATTGGTGCTTTGTATGTCAGACGTGGGGTGAGATTCCGTCCTTTATTAATTGGTGGACATCAAGAAAGAGGAAGAAGAGCAGGTACAGAGAATGTTCCCGGAATTATCGCTTTAGGCAAAGCTGCGGAATTGGAACTTTCACATTTAGAAGAGGCAACTACTAAAGAAAGAAAGTTGCGTGATTATTTGGAAAAGTCTCTTCTGGCTAAAATTGCCGATTGTGAAGTAAATGGCGACATCAAAAATAGATTGCCAAATACGACAAATATCGGTTTCAAATATATTGAAGGTGAAGCAATTTTACTCTCCTTAAATAAGTACGGTATTTGTGCTTCTTCTGGTTCTGCTTGTACTTCTGGTTCTTTAGAAGCTTCCCACGTTTTACGAGCTATGGGTTTACCCTACACTACTCTACATGGTTCAATTCGCTTCAGTCTTTCTCGCTACACTACAGAAGCTGAAATTGAGCAAGTAATTGCAGTCATGCCGGAAATTGTTGACCGTCTTCGAGCTTTATCTCCCTTCAAAAATGATAATGCCGATTGGTTACAACAGCAGTCAGTAGTCAGTAGTCATTAGTCAGTGGTCAGTAGTAGATGAAAACAGACTGCTGACCAATCAAAAATTACGAATTAGCAATCTAAAATCCAAAATCCAAAATCTAAAATTAACTATGTGGGACTACACTGATAAAGTATTAGAGTTATTTTACGATCCTAAAAACCAGGGTGCAATTGAAGAAACTGGTGAAGCTGGTGTTAAGCTGGCAACTGGTGAAGTGGGAAGTATTGCTTGTGGTGATGCTTTAAGATTACATTTGAAAGTTGAAGAAGCAACAGATAAAATTCTTGATGCTCGATTTCAAACTTTTGGTTGTACCAGTGCGATCGCTTCTTCTAGCGCTTTAACTGAAATGGTTAAAGGTTTGACTTTAGATGAAGCTTTGGGAGTAACAAATAAGGAAATCGCTGATTATTTAGGTGGTTTACCTGAAGCCAAAATGCACTGTTCTGTTATGGGTCAAGAAGCTTTAGAAGCTGCGATTTATAATTATCGTGGTATTCCTTTAGAGGCACATGACGATGAAGAAGGTGTCCTCATCTGTAGTTGTTTTGGAATAACTGATGCTAAGATAAAGAAAGCAGTTGCACAAAACAATCTCTTCAGTGCAGAGCAAGTAACAAATTATGTAAAAGCTGGTGGCGGATGCGGTTCCTGTTTAACGAAGATTGATGATATAATAAGAGAAGTAAAGCAGGAAGCCGCCAACAAAAATCTCTACAGCTACATGGCGAACGCTAAAACAGAAATTCCTAGTTCAGAGCAACAAAGACCATTAACTACAGTTCAAAAAATTGCCCTGATTCAAAAAGTATTAGATGAAGAAGTCCGACCCGTTTTAATCGCCGACGGGGGAGATGTAGAACTTTATGATGTAGAAGGCGATAAAATTAAAGTCATTCTGAAAGGTGCTTGCGGTTCATGTTCTAGCAGCACTGCAACTTTAAAGATTGCGATTGAAGCGAGATTACGCGATCGCATTAGTAAAGAAATCATCGTCGAAGCAGTTTAGAAATTAGTCATTAGTCAGTGGTCATTAGTCATTAGCAAAAAACAACTGACTGCTGACAACTAACAAAGAAAAAAATCCTTACAACTTCATAAATACCATGAACACTACTCTATTTTCTGTAGAGCGATCGCCTCCATAGCGACGTTCTACAAACGCTCACCGCCGTAGAACTTGGCCGTGAGAACCAACAGACAAAAGATAAACTCACCAATCAACTAATTCTAGGAAACACGAACAATGACTGAAGAAAAAATTAGACAGATAGCTTTCTACGGCAAGGGCGGTATCGGTAAATCTACCACTTCTCAAAATACTTTAGCCGCTATGGCTGAAATGGGTCAACGCATCATGATCGTAGGTTGCGATCCTAAGGCTGACTCTACCCGTTTGATGTTGCACTCTAAGGCTCAAACCACAGTTCTTTCCTTGGCTGCTGAAAGAGGATCTGTTGAAGATCTAGAACTTCATGAAGTCATGTTGACCGGTTTCCGCGATGTTAAATGTGTGGAATCTGGTGGTCCAGAACCCGGTGTAGGTTGCGCCGGTCGTGGTATTATCACCGCTATTAACTTCCTAGAAGAAAACGGTGCTTACACAGATTTAGATTTCGTATCTTATGACGTACTAGGTGACGTTGTATGTGGTGGTTTTGCTATGCCTATCCGTGAAGATTAAGCTATTTTGTCTAGGGTTTTTGTTAATGCAATTGGTTGGGAATTTTGATTTTTTTATGCCCTATTTTTGCCCTGGGGAATTTGGGGGAAATGGGGTTTTTGTTAGGGTTTATTCTTTTGTTTACCCTATTTTGTCCCTAGCGTCAAGAGGAATACATGATTTTTGATAAATGTGTTACTGATTGATGGTTTATAATGACTCTAATTATATTTATCTTAAAACAGGATAATATTGAACCCTATGCAATACATACAGCGATCAATCTTACAATCCGATAGCGAAAATATCTCCCTCAACAAGCGTAAGCAAGGTGGTGAATCAACTTCAGACTTGATAATGTCTGCTTATTTATCAGGAAACGCCGAAGTTTTTCCCAATATTCTCGAATTGCACGTTCCAGAAGGGTCTATTGTGGCGGATGTTACTTGGGGAAAAGGGGTTTTTTGGCAAAATGTGCCTAAAGATAAGTATAAACTTCTTGCTACTGACATATCCACTGGAGTAGACTGTCGTAAATTACCATATCAAAATCAATCAATAGATTGTGTAGTTTTAGATCCTCCATATATGGAAGGCTTTTATAGAAAAGAAGCCTCACAAAAAGCTGGTTCTGGTACACATTATTCATTTTCTGATGCTTACTCAAATGGAAATGAAATTAATGAAGATACTGAAAATATTGGTACCAAGAAATGGCACGCAGCCGTTACTGATGTATACTTTAAAGCTGGCAAGGAAGCCTATAGAATTTTAAGAAAGGATGGAATATTAATAGTCAAATGTCAAGATGAAGTTAGTGCAGGAAAGCAATGGTTAACTCATGTAGAAATAATTAACGAATATGAAAAAAATGGCTACTACACAAAAGACTTATTTGTTGTTATGAGAACTAATAAGCCTTCAGTCAGCAGATTAAAAAAGCAAGTACACGCTCGAAAAAATCATTCATACTTCCTTGTATTTATAAAAAAGAAGTAGGATTTATAGAAGGAACTTATAGAATTTATAATTTCTATATTTCCTGCTCTAATCCCAACTCTGAAGGATCACAACCTTCCCCGGCTTCGAGCATTTGCTCCAGTAATTCTGTCAAATCGCTATAAAATGGGGGTTGCGGTGGCCAACTTACAGGTATCAAACTAGATATTAAAAAGTTTCTTTCTTCTTCTGTATATTTTTTGTAGGATGAACATGGTAAATCACAGTTTTTAGCAAATTGAAAGTTCCATATTTTATTAAATCCATAACAATTAACAGCCAGAATATCAAATTCTCCTCTTATAAGAAGGGTTGTTTTTAATTTTCTACCATTAGGAAGAATAATTTCACGATTATCACTGGCATCTACTTGAGCTTTTCCAAACCAAGTTTGACTTTCTTTGTTCCATTTACTTTGAGTCTTTTGCAAAGATTTAGACTCAATACTAAAGGCTCGATGATGATAAATAATGTGCAAATCCCCTTTCTTTTTTCTATCATGATCATCAAACTTTTTCATGTATTTTACACCAGGAAAATTAGCAATTATTTTCCTGAGTTTAAGTTCGGCAACATAGCCCAAAAGCATTCCTCTCAGACTAGGATTTTCTTCCAATAAAATTGTCAATTCATTTGCTGTAACTTCCCATTCATCCATAATAGTCTGGGTTGGTAATTTATCATCATTAACTCTTTTTAGTAATTCACAAGGATCAAATTGAAGAACTGCTGCAATTTCCAGAAACTCTATAATGTCAAGTCTGCGTTCACCACTTTCATACTTTGATACAAAAGATTGTGGACGGTTTAATGTTTGCGCTAATTGTGCTTGAGTGACTGAAATGCGTTGACGATATTGTATAAGAAGTTCTCGAAATTTTGTATATTGCTCTGTAAAAATAGATAAAGTCATGGGTACTTAACTAGAAAAACATAAGCAGTTTAGTATCCTAATATGGGATATCCCAAAACAGGATATAAACTAAATTGCAAGCGATACCTACAATGAACTGGAAAGAACGTATTTCCGATATTTGTCAGGAGAGAGCGATAGCGCAGCGCGACCTAGCGATCGCATTTCCGGTGTTGTGGGTTTTGAGTGAGCGATACCTTCCGTGAGCTACACTAACGCTTTTCCCGTATTGTTGGGTTATAGGTGCGATAGCGAAGCACTCCGTAGGAATCGCATTTAGTGGATAAAAGTAGGTGATTTAATGCTAAAATGAATGTTAAGGATATAATCTGGAGAATTATTATCAATTCAAAGATAAGGAGATAAAAATGCAAATTGCAGTCAAGCCAGATCAGGAAAAATACATTCTTGAAAAACTACAACAAGGTAAATATAAAAGCATTGATGAGTTATTATCCATAGCTTTTCAACTTTTAGAACAACATGAGGAAAAAGAAAAGCAACTTAGTGAATTAAGACGAAAAATTGCTGAAGGAACAGAGCAAATTCGTCAAGGTGAAGTAATAGAAGGTGAATTAGTTTTTCAACAACTACCACAAAAGTTAAAATATGACTAAATTACTAAGAAATCAGGGTTTTTCAAATGCACATTATTACTCGTAAACGACTAAATGAATTTGCTAAACTTTATCCAGATACAAAAAATGCTCTATCTCAGTGGTATCAATTAGTAAAGGAAAATGAATTTATCTCATTTGTAGAACTCCGTCAAATGTTTCCATCAGCAGATCAAGTTGGTAAATTGACAGTTTTTAATATTGGTGGTAACAAAGTTAGACTAATTGCAGCAATTCATTATAACCGCCAAAAAATCTATATCCGTGCTGTGCTAACACATTCAGAATATGATGAAGGAAAGTGGAAAGAATAATGCAAACTTTAAACTTTGAAAAAACCATTAATGCTTGGTCATCCATTGCCGAAAATGTCTTTGTTCCTCACACAGAACAGGAATATGAACACTTAGTTGATATACTAGATTCTCTTATAGATCAAGTTGGTGAAGATGAAAGCCATCCCCTTGCTTCACTCATGGAAGTCATCGGAGTTTTAATTGAAAACTATGAAAATGAACATATTCCTGAACTAGAGGATATAGATTAACTATTGGGAAGTAATTTTTAATTGCTGAATTAACCCCCATTTTGCATCATCCAAACTAACATACTCAAAATTTCTTCCACAGGTGGGAGAGCATAATCCATCAAATCAATAGTGACAAGATCATTTTCCAACTTCAGGAAACGCCATTGTGTACCACTACTAATTACACCATAAATAACGCTAAGGGGATTATTTTTAGCAGCATTAAATCTTTGCGCGGCCACCATCTCTGCAATACATTGTCCAAATCCAGTTCTTAAATCAGCCTTTTTTGCTTCGACAATGACAATTACAGGCGCTTCAATTTCTAACACTTCAGGAGAACTACTTAATAGAAAATCGCAAATTCCATTAAGTCCCACTGACTCATCAACTGTAAAATCTTCACCCGAAAATAAACTAATTTGCCGATCTAAAATTCTTCTGACCTCTAACAAAACTGGGTAAATAATCCCTTCTGAACGTGCTTTTTCACTAGCAGAACCAGCAAGCGGTAAACTTTCTTCAAGATATGCTTTTAGCGTCACAGATGGTTCAATTTTTTCAATAACAGGAATAAAACGCCCACCTTCCTGAGTTTTTAACCCAAAAGCTTCTTTAACCTTACCAATAGATGTAAATTGACTATAAGACATATCTTATAACATTCCTAGTTTTATAAAATTACTCTTTGCGCCTCTGCGTCTAGAGCGTGAGGCTAACTCTTATCTTAACTCAATTTTCATCAAACTGTGTCCCATCTGCAACCTCAATCGTTCATTCTCAATTCTTAACCGATCATTTTCCCTTTCCAGGTGAATAACCATCTCTTGTAACTCTTCCGCCTTTGACTTCTTCTTAATAGCTTCTTCAATAGCCACATTGCGATTTTCTAAACTAAACCACTTCTGATAAATTGAAGTGTGCATATTCACAGAATGACCCAAATTATCAGCCGCAGCTTTAATAGGAATCCCCATCAAATGCGCTCTAATTGCCCAGGCGTGACGTAAATCATAGGGTTGAAAGGGAATCTCTACAAATCTAAACCATCTATCTGTACCATGTCGCACGGCATTAAGTTGTTTACTGGTAATTTTATCGGCAATCTTTGCTTTTAATAACTCAATTGCTTCTTGATCATTTTTCAAATTAAAACTCTCAATCCAACGCGGATATAATGGTAATGCTTCCCTGTCTCCAGTTTTACATTCTTCATTTACTCGCCATGTATTCATGGTATTATCTGATGATAACCACCAATCTAAATCAGGTTTAACAAAAATTTCTAATGGTCTTAATCCATAAGTTGACAACATTCCATATACCCATCTCCATAATTTCCAATTATTCCGATCTTCCCTATTTATTAACTTAGTGGGACGGTTCAAAGCATAGTTTTGAAACCTTAAATATTCTTTCTCAATTTCTAAATCTGTCGGTATATCCCGCTTTCTTTTAGCAGTAGATTGGATTTTAAAGTTATTTAACTCCGGTACTTCTAAACCAGAACATTTACATAACACCCGAATCACCTTAATTAACTCATTTTTCACACTATCTGAAGAACTACAAGATTGCACAGCTTCAATAAAATTAGCATTTATCGCTAGTTTATCCTTCGGTAAATGCTTTTGGGCAATATATTGATAACTATTAAAAGTATTTTCACTTTTCAAAGTCCGTTTTCTAGTTTGAAAATAAGTTTCTTCAAAATTTATAATTAAGTCACTAATATTTTGTAAATTAGCTTTAATTCTTGTTTTTCCTAAATATTTATCTGTCCATTGAAATTGTTTTCTAGCAATCAGTTTTCCTAGTTCATAAGCCTCTTCTTCTGCGGTATTCAAGCCATCAAAATTAAAGGGAATATTCAAAGAAATATCATATTGTTTTGTACCGCTACCGTTTTTATCAATATCCCCTGGTTTAATAGGTAGGGTACTTCTCAACTGTAAACAATTACCAGATTTTCGGATATAAACACAAACCTTAGCTGCTTTTAGTCTAGTATTTACCGCTTTTAATTCCGTCTGTAACTTAGTTGTGATGTGAACTTCTTGGTCATTTACTGCTTGCATTCTACCTAAATATCCCCCATCCGTGATAGCTGTTGGTTGAAAATCGGCAAATGCTTCCTGTGATCTGTTCATACCCTAGATTCACCCTAATAAAAAAACTGTCCATTTCTGACAATGATCGCAGTAAACATTGTAGAAAATAAACACTTTACGTGAATTTAGATTATATCAATAGTCTTACCCGTGAAGGTAAAGCACAAGAAATCTACATCGTTACATCAGGTGAAATGATGGCGATGTACGCTGCAAACAACATCGCTCGTGGTGTACTTAAGTATGCTCACTCCGGTGGAGTACGTTTAGGTGGTTTGATCTGTAACAGCCGTAACACTGACCGAGAAATCGAATTAATCGAAACCTTGGCAAAACGTTTGAACACTCAAATGATTCACTACGTTCCCCGCGACAACATAGTTCAACACGCTGAACTACGTCGTATGACAGTGAACGAGTATGCACCTGATAGCAAACAAGCTAACGAATACCGCGAATTAGCTAAGAAGATCATTAACAACAAACACCTCACCATCCCCACACCTATCGAAATGGAAGAGTTGGAAGAATTGTTAATCGAATTCGGTATTCTTGAAAGCGAAGAAAATGCTGCAAAATTGCTTGCTAAATAAGCATAATTCGCTACGAAGAAAGAATTTTTAGCACCAGGAAAAAGGCAGAGAGCATCACATCAAAAGCTCTCACCTTTGACCAACATTTCCTCTATCACAATAGGGGACTTAATATCCCCAAACACCTCAACCTCATCCCTAATTGCGTTCCCTTAGGAGCAAGAGAGATTAACAATGGCTTCGACCGACGACAAGAAGATTGTTGAACAAAGAAAAGAACTAGTTAAAGAAGTTCTCAAAGCTTACCCCGAAAAAGCTGCTAAGAAGCGTGAGAAGCATTTAAATGTATATGAAGAAGGTAAGGCTGATTGTGGTGTTAAATCTAACATCAAATCTTTACCTGGTGTAATGACCGCTCGTGGTTGTGCTTACGCAGGTTCTAAAGGTGTGGTTTGGGGTCCTATCAAGGACATGATCCACATCAGTCATGGTCCTGTAGGTTGCGGTTACTGGTCTTGGTCTGGTCGTCGTAACTACTACTTAGGTACAACAGGTATTGATACCTTTGGTACTATGAACTTCACCTCCGACTTCCAAGAACGCGACATCGTGTTTGGTGGTGACAAGAAACTCACTAAATTAATTGAAGAATTAGACGTATTATTCCCTTTAAACCGTGGGGTTTCTATTCAATCTGAATGTCCTATCGGTCTAATTGGGGATGACATCGAAGCAGTAGCTAGAAATACATCCAAAACCATCGGTAAGCCAGTTATTCCTGTCCGTTGCGAAGGTTTCCGTGGTGTGTCTCAGTCTTTAGGACACCACATCGCTAACGACATGATTCGTGACTGGGTATTCCCCAGAGCAGACAAAGCTAAGAAAGACGGTACTCTCAAGTTTGAAGGCACTCCTTATGACGTAGCCATCATTGGTGACTACAACATCGGTGGTGACGCTTGGGCCAGCCGCATCTTATTAGAAGAAATCGGTTTGCGTGTTGTTGCTCAATGGTCTGGTGACGGTACAATCAACGAAATGTTGATGACCCCCAACGTGAAGATGAACCTCATCCACTGTTACCGCTCGATGAACTACATCAGCAGACATATGGAAGAGGCTTATGGTATACCCTGGTTAGAATATAATTTCTTTGGACCTACCAAGATTGCAGCATCTTTACGTGAAATCGCTTCTAAGTTTGACGCGAAGATTCAAGCAAATGCTGAAAAAGTAATTGCTAAATACCAACCCACAATGGATGCGATTGTTGGTCAATATCGCCCCCGTTTGGAAGGTAAGACAGTTGCAATGATGGTTGGTGGTCTACGTCCTCGTCACGTTGTTCCCGCTTTCCAAGATTTAGGAATGAAGATGATTGGTACAGGTTATGAGTTCGCTCATAATGACGACTATAAACGTACTACTCACTACATCGAAAACGGAACAATCGTTTATGACGACGTTACCGCTTACGAATTTGAAGAGTTCATCAAAGCATTGAAGCCAGACTTAGTTGCTTCTGGTGTGAAAGAGAAGTATGTCTTCCAAAAGATGGGTCTTCCTTTCCGTCAAATGCACTCTTGGGATTACTCCGAACTTGATTATGTTGGTGGAAAGGTGCGTTAAGTTGAGGTTTTTTTGTTGGGGAATTAAGAGAGTTTAATTTTTAGACTAAATGAAATTTATTATGTTTGATAATAACATTGTTTGTGGATAACTGCAAGTAGTAAAAGTCTGATTATATCTGATTTTGAGATTTGGCTTAAATTTGGCTTAAATCAAGAATGTTCAATAGAAAACTTTTTTATTGGGAATTTTATTAGACTAAATACTAGGGTCTGTTAGATTTTTAATTGATCTTTTTCTAATTAGATTATTTGTCCAATGTACCCTAATAACTATTTTTTCCATCATTCTTGTGGATCATCTTCAGGAGGATGTAGACCACTTTCAACCCATCTTTGTCGAGATTTCTGAATGAATTTTTCTCCACGACGTTCATCATTTAGATCAAGACGTTCACAGGTTGCACACCCCGTAGGAGTAGTACCAATAATACATAAGCCGTCATATTTCCAGATAAAGTGTTCAGACCAGATTTGCTGACGGGGATTAAACAAGGGAGTTTCTTTTCCCGTATCAGGATCAATACCCGTAGTGAAGTTGTAGCGTCTTTCGTTGCAACGACGACAGGCCAGAGCAAGATTATCGAAATTATCCGTACCTCCCAGAGATTGAGGTTGCAAATGGTCAATAGAAAGAGGTGCTGTGCTGAGAAGTTCAGGGTAGTGACAGTATTCGCAGCGACATTGAGCGCGTTGTCTGACTTGCTGATAAAGAGTTTTAGGAATGGGCATGGTCTTGAGCGGCAACAGCAGCGTTAATATAACTGAAGATGTCGTCAAGTTCACCTATTGCCTCTAGTTCTATTGCTTCCTCTGGGGTGAGGGTATCTAATTTGTTTTTATCAAGCAGTTCTTGCATCCGTTCACCTAGCTTATCGGTAAATTTGAATAGCATGAGGTTGTTGATATGCTTGATGCAGATTCCTTCAGGTAGTAATTGGGATGGTTTAACTAGTGTAGTTGTCATTGGTAAATTATCTTTAGTTTTCTTGATCTTATCATTGGATATTTGGGAAAGTGCGATCGCTATCATTAATGTTTAAGGTTTGTATTAAGTAGGTAAACAGGAAAATTTAAAGGTATGTAACGGTATGTAAAGTTGTCAGCTGTAGGAAAAAGATTATCAGTATATTCAATGCTACTTTCACTTAATGATTGAGTCTCATCTAATATCTCAATTTCTTTTTCAAATATTTGAATAGCCTTATTACCTACTTGTTTAGTTGAATAGGCTGACCATAAACCCATAGCAGTAGGACCAACTCCAGGCAACCATTTGCTAACGCTTGATTTCGCTGCGCTGTTGACTACGGTTGCTGTTAATTGATGAACTATACGTTTAAACATGGACGGGGTTAATTTTCTAGCGATAATTTCACTAGCTTTGATAACAATAACTCTATTTGCTGCTGTACCCAATGAAGAAATTAAGACACTTGCTAATAGTTCTTTGTTTAAATATTGCTGCTTGTCATAAGCTACACCCACATCATAAATCATCGCAATTTGGTTTCGCATTACTGTGATAATTTCTGGAGCAACTGCTAATATTCCCAATGGACCTGCTGGTACTAAATTAGCTGCTGCTGATATCCCTCCATTACATTTTGCATAGCCATTCACAATTGAATTAGCTGACTCTGTGGAAGGTCTTTGATGTTGATAAGGATTTTTAGCAAAATAATTACTTCTATCTTGTGCAACCATATCAAAAGAAGCGATGATTTTGTCGCCAATTTGGTTTTGTAGTTCTTGAATAACTTTATTACTTGTATTTTGCTGGTTGATCATGGATATATAAACTCCAATTTGATTTGATTCAGTATAATTTTAGAGTATAATTTCACTCAGCGTCAAGATTTAATACTAGCAAATTTATAAACCTGTAGGTATGGTCTACCACTTCCTCTAACATACCTTTAAGATATAAACTTGGGTTAAGCAACAGCAAAACCCAATATAATTTGAAAAAATAATCCATTACATCCTGTAAATCCTAAAATCCTGGACATCCTGATTCTGACAAATGCTACAATTAATAAACCATCAAAAGGAGTAAACAAAATGGCAACTAGAATCAATATTAATCCAGATATTTGTAATGGAAGACCTATTATTGCTAACACTCGAATTACAGTACAAACAATTATGGAATTTTTAGGTGCAGGTGATTCTATCGAGGAAATATTAGAAGAATACCCATCTTTAGAAAGGGAAGATATTTATGCTTGCATCCAATTCGCAGCAAAATTGATGGGGAATCATTACGAAGTGAGAAAAATTGCATGAATGGATTTTTATTTGATGAAAATCTCCCTATTAAAATCCAATTTATTCCATCTTTGCCCATCATTCATGTTTCCATTTTAGGGAATAGTCCGAGTGATACCCAAATTTGGGAATATGCAAAGGAAAAAGAATTGGTAATTGTTACCAAAGATGCTGATTTTTCGGATCGGTTAATGGTTGATTTATCCCCACCTAAAATAGTACATCTGCGTTTTGGGAATATGCGAAAACGTGAATTTCATTCATTTCTAGCTAGAGTTTGGCCGGAGATTGAAATGTTAGTTATTAATCACAAACTAATTAATGTTTATTCCGATCAAATCGAAGCATTCAAATAGTTTTAGTTTGTAGGTTGGGTTACGCAACAACACAACCCAACATAATTTGAAAAAATAATCAATCACATCCTGTAAATCCTTAAATCCTGGACATCCTGATAGCGCGGCGTGGCGTTAGCCATTTCTGACAATTAATGCTACAATAAACCAATAATTACTTGGTAATAATCTTCTCAACTAATACGGCATCACTCGCTGTCAAACCAACAATTTCCACCTGCTCAATAAATTGTTGAAACAGTTGAATATCGCTTTCCGTTAGCCCAGAAAACACTAAGAATTCAATCTGGCTAATAATCGAAATTCCAATCCAATTAGCATTTTGAAGTAACTGCGATCGCATAACAATAATCATAAATGTTGATTAGATTTCCTCATTTCTAAAGGCACTGCTCCCAGCAGATCGCTCATCAATAGAGTTATTTCATATCCCCGACTTCTTAGAGAAGTCAGGGGTCTATTTCATATTTATTTTGGACTATAGGGCAGAGAAGAATGGTGTACAATAATACGCAATTTTCCATCACTACCTCTAATAAACTGCCAGGTTTTATCTACTGTTGTGACTTTACCTGTTTTATCAGTTATGGAAACATTACCCATAGTGGTAGCAGTATTACCAACAATAAAAATACCAGCGTTGCGAATTTCCACCTTTCGCCATCCTTTGAGAGCAAAACCAGTATCTTTAGGGAAGGAAGAATCACCACCCACAAAATAAGACAAAGCTCCTTTGTGTGTCGTGCGGAAGGTCTGGTCTCCAGTTGTCAAGGTTGGCTTGAACAACACCAATCCCGATTGATAAGCATATGCTTTATTTATTATATTGTCAGCCAATGTTCTAGCAGCGGCTATCCCCTTTTCATCATAGGTGGTACTGATAGAAACCAGTGCTTCACCCCAGGCTTTTTGAGCAGCCAGCACTTCAGCCTCAGTAATGGATATATTAACTACTGATGTCTTAGAATTTGATGAGGTCGGCTTAGTGGTGGTACTATTAACTTGACCATGAGCCATTGATGGCGCAGTAACCAACAAGGCTATAGTAGCAGCGGTTACAGAAAGATTGACTTGTAATTGTTTAAAGGGGTTGGTATGCATACTAACAAGAAATATCAAAGGGAAGTTAAAAAACGTCTCAACAACATCTAACAACCTTGTGCCAAATCAGTCCAATATTTACTATAAATAGTTACCATAAGTAATCATCTATGCTACCATTTAATGACCTAGAATTAGCCATTTCAATGTGTGTTAATTTTCTGCTTAACGGGTGACAAGGCGGTTGATGAGATATGGGGCTTGTTCTTAGGGAACACCAAAAAATAAATTACCCAATTTTGTGGGATGGGCATCCTGCCCGTCCTTGATGGTTAGCGGGCTTTTCGTCCCGCACCACAAAAAATTTTTGGGTATTTTTTTAATTTGAAGTCCCTTAAGGTAAGTTCCTTTTGGTCGAGCAATTTTTAGATCGTGTGGATGACGGCAAAAAGCTATGGCAAATGTTTAAGAGATTTGCGATAATTCAGTGAAAGTAATTGACAATTAATGCTACAATAAATCAATAATTACTTGGTATCATACATGATGATTACTCAAGCACTGGAATTACAAACTAACACATCAGAAGATATATCAGAAGATATCATTTTCCCCCCCAGTGACCTATATAGTGATGAACCTCCTGTGGAAACAGAACTACATTTACGACAAATTATTCTCCTCTTTAAATGTTTAGAATGGCTATGGAAGGAAAGAACTGATTTTTATGCTGTCGGAAACCTAAGTATTTACTATAGTCCTCATCAAAAAAAATCAGAAGATGTTAGAGGTCCAGATTTTTTCGTAGTTTTAGGAACAGAACGGAAAACTAGAAAAAGTTGGGTAGTGTGGGAAGAAAATGGCAAATATCCTCATGTCATTATCGAAATTCTTTCACCAACTACAGCTAAAACTGATAGAGAAACTAAAAAACTACTTTATCAAGATACTTTCCGTACACCTGATTATTTTTGGTTTGATCCTTATACATTAGAATTTGCAGGATTTAATTTAATCAGTGGCAAATATCAACCCTTACAACCTAATGAAAAAGGACATTTATGGAGTGAAGAATTGGGGTTATATTTAGGGATTCATGAGGGTTTATTAAGATATTTTACGTCATCAGGAGTTTTAGTTCCTACACCGGAAGAAAGCGCAGAGATGGAAACGACAAGAGCAGAGATGGAAGCAACAAGAGCAGAGATGGAAGCAACAAGAGCAGCAATGGAAGCAGAAAAGGCGAAAATATCAGATGAAAAATCCCAAAGGTTAGCCGCAAAATTGAGAGAGTTAAATATTGATCCAGATACGATTTAAGGAAATCTAAAATCAAATTGTGTTTGTTTTAATTACCCCAACTTTAGAGGATGTTTGAAAAGTTTTGGGCGAATATAAAGATGCCTCCGGCACGCTTCGCGTAGCTTGCTTCCCGAAGGGTACGCTACTACACAAGCAAAGTCCAGATGGTGCGTGGACTAACGAAAAATTAAGGTTATTTAACCCACGAAGGTGGGTTTTGTCTGTGTAGCTGTGACTTCTAGTCGCCAGGTGGGTATAAATTAGACTTTTCAAACACCCTCTTATATATTAGCAGGATTATTTTATGCCAATCATGACCCTTAAAGATGTAGAACAAGTTCAAACCGCTTTCAGTGAAGCTGGTTTAGATTATGATGTTGAATTAACAAACGGGAAAATTTCTATAGTGGGTCCATCAGATATTGTATCTAGTGAAATTAGTAGTCGTTTAATTGCTTTCCTCTTTGCTTGGGTAAATCCTCGTCGTTTAGGAAGAGTATTTGATTCTGCTGGGGGTTTTATTTTACCTGATAGCAACCTCACCGCACCAGATGTTTCTTTTGTGCGGGCTGCACGTCTGCGTCAAAGTCCCCGGTATTTTGGCGAACTTGTACCAGATTTAGTAGTAGAAATTAAATCTCAAAGTGATAGAATTAAACCTTTAGTTACTAAAATTCTCAACTTTATCAAATTAGGTGCGATTATTGGAATTTTAATTGATCCTGATGAAGAAACTGTAACTGTTTATCGTCATCAAAGTAAACCAACTATTTTAAATAATGGCGATATTTTAACTTTACCAGAACTTTTTCCAGGTTGGGAATTAGCTGTTTCTGAATTATGGCCTCCTATCTTTACTGAAGAAGAAACTCAAGGTTAGTTTGTTTCATCCGAATTAGTTGTTCTGTGGAGTTCTTTCATGAAAAACATGGGATTGTGCCTGAAGATAACGGTGTGCGGAGAAACCTCCGCACTAAATCCTTGATTTTATTCGTGGATAGTCACTTTGATCATTTTAACTGGAGTTTTGGGGCGATCGCCTGATCCTGTGGGAGTAGTTTCAATGGCTTTTAATACATCCATCCCTTCAGTAACTCGACCGAAAACAGGATGCTTAGATTGACCAGGTGTAAACCAATCCAGATAGTGATTGTGGACAGTGTTGATGAAAAACTGGCAACTGCCACTATTAGGGGACCCCGTATTAGCCATAGATAGAGTGCCTGGTTCGTTAGAAAGTTTCCCATCTTCAGGATGCTCATCTTGAATGCAACCATCAGGACTATTACCTGTACCCGCACGAGGAGAGCTAGGATCTTTACTGTGAGGACAACCAAACTGCACCATGAAGTTTTTAATTACACGGTGGAAATGCAGACCATCATAAAATCCACTTTTAGCCAATTTGATGAAATTTCCCGCCGTTATAGGCATAACATCGGTGAATAGCTCAAGAGTAATCGTACCAAGGGAAGTTTCTAGAGTTGCGGTGGGATTTGCCATGAATATTGAATTACTAATCTTTGTAATGGGTTGCTTTGTCGCTTCTAGTTTAGCCAAAATCTAGGAAATAATGTTCACCAACATCCACAATTAACCCAAATTCGCACCACCTACTGTCAAACCAACAACCTCCACTCGTAATGCAAAAACTCAAGCTGAGGTTATTTTATCGGCATTTTAAGTAGCTTGGCACAATTAAATATAAAACCTCTCTCCAAACCTCTCCCCTACCAGGGGAGAGGCTTTGACTCCCCCTTCCCTGGTAGGGAAGGGGGTTGGGGGGTTAGGTTTATATTATATTTTTTAACGCCCACTTACTTAATCAGGAAAAGCTAAACCAGTTCTCGGATCTCTGATATATAATCCTAGTGTCAAACTCCGCATAACTTCATCCCAAATCGGTATTAATTGCTCTGCTTGATCTGCCCAATAATCAAAGGTAATCAAACACTGAATATTTGAACCCAAACCAACACAAGTCCGCGAAAAAGCTTCTCTGGGTTCAGTTTGAGTGTCAATAAATTTAATTTGACACCACATAATCCGGGCTGTTTGTCGCTTAACAGTAATCACTTCTCCCCTTTCAATCACATCACGGCTATCATCTTCCATGATTTTCTTCAAAGTGTGTTTGAGGGGAAACAGTGTCCAGTCGTTGGGAGGTAAATGATTGTACGATACCTCCAAACAACAATCATCATCAGGTGGTTTTTTATCCATGAACTTGAAAGATTTTTCTTGTGGTTCAAATACCCAATTTTGGGGAACATTAAAGCGAACCGCACCTCTCCCAGCTACAAAAATCTTATAATCATCAGGTCCTTCCCAGTGATGATCCGGTTTTAATTCTAGGGTTTCTTTAATCCATTGAAGATTGCTTTTTTTGCGCTTGGCCATAATTCTAATAAGGTATTAAATTTTAGTTGACATTAATCAAATTTATTTGGGAAATGTGATTTTATGTTTCTGTTTCCAATCCCACACCATCATAAAGCATTTCTATGGGAAATTCAAATTCAATGCTTGATAGGGTGACAATATCTCCGCTACTATAGGGATAATAAAGCCACATTCTTCCTTCTCCTCGACAATAACGTTCAACAGAGATGTTTTCAGAATCAATCAAGATGTATTCTTGTAAACTAGGCATTGTTAAATAATATCTGAATTTTTCTCCTCTATCTTTACCGCTTGTACCGGGAGAAAGAACTTCAACAATTAATTTAGGATTTTGAATAACTTTACGGGCATTGAGGTCATCAGGGTGGCAACTAACGATAAGATCGGGATAGAAATATACACTGTTAGGACTAATTTGCAGTTTTACATCTAATACATTGACTCGACAACCTCTAGGACGGACATGAGGATGTAAAGCAGTGTAAAGATTGAGAGTAATATCATTGTGGGGAATTGTACCACCAGTCATGGCAAAAACTTCGCCGTTGATGTATTCATAGCGAATATCTTGGTCAAGTTCCCATGGGAGATATTCCTCAATGGTCATTTTTGTCGGTTGTTGGGGAATGGCTATCATATCAGGATGTTTTCAACTTTGTTGTTGATTATAGCAACCTACAAAAATATCCAATCAAAAAAAAGCGAGGAAGTGTTACTTCCCCGCATTAGTAGAATCAATAAACTAAGTTATTGCTTGTGAAAAATCTGGGTGTAAGTAATAACTCCAGATTAAACGGTAACAATGAAGTCGTTAGCAAGCAAAGTAGGAGCATCAATGATACTTACAGCTGCAAACTCACCACCGGTACCAAAGCCAGCAGCAGCACCATTTTGGTTATAGAAGAGGCTACCGAAGACTGCGTTATAAACAATACTAGCGCTGCTAGTTGCTGCGTCAGCATCATCTGTAACAACGGCAAAGTCTGAAGCAGCACTAAATCCGGCACCAGCAACACTGGTTAGAGCCGCAAATACTGTCTTGCTCAAAACTATCTTGTCACCCGCGCTAAAGTCAGCGATGTTGTCTAAACCAAAAGTTGTTGCACTAAAAGCTGTGGCGCCATTGAATACGAACTGGTCATTACCAGCGCCACCAACTAAGTTGTCAGTACCCAGACCACCAACCAGGGTGTCATTACCAGCACCACCAGCTAAGGAGTCATTACCAGCACCACCGTCTAAGAGGTTGTTAAAAGTATTACCGATGAGACGGTCATTACCCAAACCACCAATGGCGTTTTCAATGGCATCTACCGCAGTTAATGTGATTTTTGTAGTACCCACAACGGTTTGAGCAGTGATGACACCCAAATTCACACGAGCGCCTAATGTAGCCGCAGCACCAGTAAAGCTAATGGTATCTTTACCAGAGGCATCCCTAATGATGTCGTTACCTAGTCCAGTGAGAGTGAAGAGATAAGTATCATCACCTGCACCACCATCAAGATTGTCATTACCTAAACCACCAATGAGGGTGTCGTTACCAGCACCACCAATGAGGGTGTCATTACCAGCAGCACCATCAAGCAGGTTATTACCACCGTTACCACTAATAATGTTATTAGTGGTGTTGCCTGTACCATTAACATTGGCAGTTCCAGTTAGGGTCAGGTTTGTTTTTGTTGCCGCTAATGTAGCAGTAGTAGCAGAGCTAACGGTATCAGTGATAGTGACTGTGCCGGTCACGAAGGGGATAGTTGCACCAACGGGGTTAGTTAATGTGACGGTGAATTTTTCATTCGCTTCAGCAGTTGTATCAGATGTAGTCTGAAAGGTGATAGTCTTGCTGGTCTGCCCTGGAGCAAAGGTGAGTGTGCCGCTGAGTGTGTTACCAGGAGCAGCGCTGTAGTCAGTACCAGCAGTAGCAGTACCAGCAGTGGTAGCGTAGTTAACTGTTACAGCAGTAGAACTAGCTTCATTCAGAGTCACTGTCACCAAAGCATTTGATCCCTCTACCACAGTTACATCACTGATGCTCAATCTTCTGGGTATGTTAAGAGGAGTGTCTAGTTTCAACAGAGCGACTTCATTTCCATCTACTTCACCAGGGGTTCTGCTGCCGGCAATGAAAGGAAAATCGTTGTCGTTTGTTACCAGAATGGTATTTTTGTCAACGATGGTGAAAGCTTCAACGTTTTGGAATGGCAATTTAAAGCTGGTTGAACCATCACCATTCAAGTCATTGGGGTCTTGAATGTTTAACAAGTCAGCGACTTCTTGCTTGATAAGATAGCCATTGGAGTCTACCTGGGTCAAGTTAATTTTATAAATCTTTTTGAATTCAGCAGCAGCCCCAGTTAAGCGGTCTTTTTCAATGACTAAGTATTCATTATCATTGATAGCTGTCAAGTCATTGATTGACTGGTTGTTAGAAGTCTTCTCCAGTTTATAGTTGTATTGTGTGCCGAAGGTTTTGCTGGCTAAGTTAAATTCGTAGACACGGAGAATATCGTTGGTAGCGCTGTCACCAGTAACGGGACCTTCCAAAGCGGTGATGAGCTTGGTCTTGCTGGTATTGATTGCTGTACTTTCCAACCCTTTAGTACCCAAGTTAGGTGGGTTTCCGCCGGGGTTATCGGGAGAGAAGACGTTAGGTACAGCAATGGGAGCTTCTAGCAACTTACCAGTAGCATCAAAGTGCAATAGGAAAGGACCGAACTCGTCTCCCACCCAGATTTCGCCGTTTTTATCAAAGACGAATGACTCGATATCAAAGTCAGCCCCTGTTAGGTTTCTCTCTCCTGTATTGTTAACCAGAGTGAAGTTAGTAATCTTCTGGTCTGGGTCGCGGAATTGAATATAGTTTAAGAACGCGACACTACCATCTGCACCAGGTTCCGCTCCTTTTAAGCTTGGGTCAACTTGGTAAAGACGTAACAAAAAGTCCGCGCTGTTATTTTTTTTACCATAACCGTTATCTGGTTGAAACCAGTAAGTGTTATTGTTACCAACTTGCATGGCACTGAAACCACCAAGAGGCTGACCAAGAGTAGTGAAAGGTACGGTGACACCATTGGTGTTACCAGTAATCTGACCACCGGATTTAAATGTGTCCCAAAAGACGCTACTGGAGAAGGTTGCACCAGGAAAGCCAGCGAAACCGGTTAGTGTTGTTGTAGGCATATTATATTGAGGATTTTTCTGTTGATTTCGTTTTTACGTGCCAGATTAAGTAACAAAGAAATAACCTGAACATTGAAGATTTTGGCACTGGAAGGTTAACAATAAAATAAGTAAAGTACAATAAATTGTTAAATTTAAATTTTTAAGCGGTTTTAAATCAGGGTAAGTGCCATGACAGAATCGCACTTGTCCAATTACTTAAAGATCAATAAGGTTTAGTTAATCCTCCAAGTCAGGTAAATTAGGGATTAGTCCCAAGTACAGAAACGGAGTGTGATAGATTTCAACGATTTGTTATTAATGTTTTATTAATGTTTTATTAATGTGTTAAAAAATACAAAAAAATGAATTACTGAAAGCGATTGAGACAGCAACAGTCAGTTTATTTTATCTTTTGGTATTTACAAGAGTGCGATCGCAAAGCTAACTTGGGATTTGAGGGTGCGATCGCATAGATACCATAATTAGTAAAAACTGCTTAAGTATTTGGTTTAGGGTGACTAATGCCATATTGTTATACTTCCCTCGTTCCTAAAACTGTTATAGATTGCTGATTCACTAAGTCTCAATATCAATTTTATATCCATAATCAGTGAATCTTTAGAAATTAAATAGAAATTAGTTTAGAAGGTAAAGAAATTTGTTTTTTACCACTACAATAAACAGTTTCTATCCATAACTCTCGCGCTTCATTAATATTTTCTATTGCTTCTTCTAAATTGTCTCCCTGACTCATACAACCTGGTAAGTCAGGAATCATTACTGTACCTCACAAAAATGATATTCTTGATTAACTAAACCTAACTCCGTTTATAAACCATTTCCATCCTCAACTTCTCCACCTCAATCTTCAATCTTTCATTCTCCATTTTCAACCCAGTATTTTCATCCTTAATCAACTCCACCTCATTCCGTTTACTCAAAGCCTGATTAATTGCCAACTTCCGCATATCCAAAGAAAACCAACGTTGATAAGTTTTCGTATGAATTTGGACACTATGACCCAAATTATCCGCCGCAGCTTTAAGAGGAACTCCCAAAATATGCGCTCGAATTGCCCAACCATGCCGTAAATCATAGGGTTTAAAATCCAAACCAATTTTTCTAAACCACCAACTTACCCTTTGAATTAAAGCCGTGATTTCCGCATGATTATTCTGGTCTTTTTTACTAATTGCGATCGCCAACATTTCTAAATATTTAGGATTTCTTAAATCAAATTCATCAATCCATTCCTTATATAAAGGTAAAGCTTCCCTTTCACCAGTTTTACAGTCTTTATCAACCTTCCAAGTTAAATCTAGATTTTCATCACTTAACCACCAATCAATATGAGGATTAACAAAAAGTTCACGGGGACGTAAACCGAAAACTGCCAACATTCCATAAGTCCAACGCCAAAGTTGCCAACTATCTTTGACATCTTGATTAACTTGCTTACCTCGATTATTTAGATATTTATCAAACTTATAAAAGCCTGTAACTATTTCCTTATCTGTAGGCACATTTCGAGAATTACTTTCAGGTACTTTAGAATAATTAGTTAAATTAATCTCAATTTTAAAAAGTTGGCAAAATACGGAAATAGCCCTAACAGCATTATATTTAGCCCATTCCTTATCTATTTTATCAATCGCATTAATCAAAACTTCCCCAATTGCCAAATCATCAGCATTTGTATAACGTTTGATTCGGGTAAAATAGTAAAAAAAAGTATGTTTACTTTTAGTGGTGCGTTTATGAGTTTTAAAATATTCGTCCTCAAATTTTTCTAATAACTCACCAATAGTTATTAAATCTTTTTTAATTACCTCATTTCCTAAATATTTCTCATTCCAAACAAAACTTTTTCTAGCAATTAACTTTCCTAATTCATAAGCTTCCTCCTCAGCCGTTTTTAATCCCTGTAAATTTGCAGGAATACTTAAACTGAGATTGTATTGTTTTTTACCTATCTGTCCTATATCTGCATCTCCGGGTTTAATCGGTAAGGTTGCTCGCAATTGCAGACATCCATTTGATTCTCTAATTGTTACCCGCGTCTTTGCAGATTTCAAACGCAGATTTACTTGCTGTATTTCCTGTACTAAGTTTGTTTGCATCGTGGGTTTCTGTGGCGATCGCTATTCGCTAAAAATAAACAAGAAAAAGTAAAATTCAAAACCACTTTTCTTGATTTTGAATCTTGAATTGTTTATTAGAATATACTTAAACCCAAAATAAATATGTTAATTGCGAACAACAAGATCCCCGACTTCTGCAAGAAGTCGGGGATCTAAAGAATATCACAAATTATAAATTTGACTAGCATTAATTACATCTTCGACTGTAATATTTAATTCAGGAAAAGTAGGAGAAATAATTTTATCTGTACCTGTAAATGCTTTTATTTGATATTTCCCATCAACCAATTCATAAACAAACACCGTTGGTAATTTGGGATTTCCTAAATAACTCCGAGAAGCTATAGCTAAATAATCTACTATCCAATATTCTTTAATTCCCAAATTTTTATATTCTTCTAATTTATCAATATAGTCATCTTCCCAATTCGTTGATGTTACTTCCACTGCTAATTGAATTGGTTCAATTAAAGCACCATAAGTTGTTACATTAGAATTCCATAAAGATGCAATAACTACGCTAACATCAGGATTTCTTCCTCTTTGGTCTCCTCTATTGGTAACTGTTCTAATCACTATATCTTTATCTACAATATAATCAAGTTGTAAACGCCGAATTTCATCATTAAAGCCAAACACTAAATATCTGGCTACATTTTTATGCGCTCTAATTGCTTCCACTTGAATAATTTCTCCATTTACTAATTCATAAATACCATCGTCAGGACGTTGTTGAAGGAATTGTCCAAAGTCCATTTTTGTCAAGGTCGTGATGGTCATAATGTCCTCACTAAGCTTTGCTAAAATATTATTATAGCACTTGTCAGAATCAGGATATCCAGGATTTAAGGATTTACAGGATTTTATTAATTATGTTGATGTTGAGTTGATGGAATTTGTCTGAATCAGGATGGACAGGATTTAAGGATTTATAGGATGTTAATGTTGGGTTTTAGTGTCGTTCAACCCAACCTACCAGTTATTTTTGATTAAATGGTATCTGGATCAATATTTAACTCCCTCAATTTCGCTGCTAAACGTTTGGATTTTTCAGATTCCATAACTGCTCTTTTTGCTTCCATTTCTGCACTTTCTTCAGGTGTAGGAACTAAAATTCCATCGGATGTAAAATATCTTAACAAACCTTGATGAATCCCCAAATATAAACCCAATTCTTCACTCCATAAATGTCCTTTTTCATTAGGTTCTACGGGTTGATATTTACCATGTATTAAATAAAAACCTACAAATTCTAAAGTATAAGGATCAAACCAAAAATATTCAGGACTGCGAAAAGTATCTTGATAAAGTTCTTTTTTAGTTTCTCTGTCAGTTTTCGCTGTAGTCGGTGAAAGTATTTCTATAATTAGGTTAGGATATTTGCCATTTTCGTCCCACACTACCCAACTTTTTCTAATTTTGCGTTCCGTCCCTAAAACTACGAAAAAATCTGGACCTCTCACATCTTCTGATTTTTTTTGATGAGGACTATAATAAATACTCAGATTTCCTACAGCATAAAAATCAGTTCTCTCTTTCCATAACCATTTGAGAGATTTTATTAAGAGCATTATTTGTTCAAGATGCAGTTCTGTTTCCACGGGAGGTTCATCACTATATAGGTCACTGGGTGGGAAAATAATATCTTCTGAGATTTTATGTTGTGATTCTAGGGCTTGAGTAATCATCATGATATGATACCAAGTAGTTATTTGCTTATTTTAGCACTTGTCAGAAAAAGAATATCCAGTATTTGAGGATTTACTCCGATTTTACTATCACTAATGTCAAGAATTAATAACATGATCAGAGTTATAAAAAATCACTGCACTTAACGTATGCTAAAATTCTTTCATTATTCAAAATATTTAGTAGTAACATCTACTTTTTTACTAGGCTCTTAAGTATAAACTACACATCTTCTCATAACATTTATTTGTATCAAAATTTTTAAACTTTAAAAATCTTTAAAGTTGCGACGAAAAATAAGAAATATCCTGTTAATCTTAAAATCCTGGACATCCTGACTCAGACAAAATTAAAACCTATTAAACCATCACCATAAATACTCCGGTCCTTACCACGGTTACGACGGATTCGCAATCTTCGCTCGTGACATGGATTTGGCGCTCAACAGCCCAACCTGGGGATTAATCGGCGCTCCTTGGAACAAGTCTGCAAAGAAAGCAATAAGAGCTACAGCAGCAGTCTAGAAAAACACAGTAGGGAGCTAATCCTGCGCGTACAGGTATAGTCTGGGGTTTTACCCCAGGAGAGTTGGGAATTCAAGATTCAAAATTAAAAATTCTGATTTTTGGATTTTGCATTCTGAATTTTGAGGCACATTCCCCACTCTCCACCAAACGCAAACATATTACACAGCAAGCTTGGAGAACTAGAAATGCCTCAAGATCCAAAGAATATTCAGGACCACGTTGAGCTATTCCATCAACCAGAATACCAACAACTGTTTGAAAACAAGAAACAGTTTGAAAATGCTCACACTGACGCAGAAGTACAACGAGTTTCCGAATGGACAAAAACCTGGGAATACCGGGAAAAGAACTTTGAACGGACAGCTTTAACCGTTAACCCAGCTAAGGGTTGTCAACCTTTAGGCGCTATGTTTGCGGCTGTAGGTTTTGAAGGTACTCTTCCCTTCGTTCAAGGTTCTCAAGGTTGCGTTGCTTACTTCCGTACCCACTTAACTCGTCACTACAAAGAACCATTTGCTGGTGTTTCTTCTTCCATGACAGAAGACGCTGCTGTGTTCGGTGGTTTGCAAAACATGATTGATGGTTTAGCGAACTCTTACAGCCTTTACAAGCCTAAGATGATTGCTGTTTGCACCACCTGTATGGCAGAAGTTATCGGTGATGACTTACAGTCATTCATTGGTAATGCGAAAGAAGCTGGTTCAGTTCCTCAAGATTTCCCAGTTCCTTTTGCTCACACACCTAGCTTCGTTGGTTCTCACATCACTGGTTACGACAACATGATGAAGGGAATTCTTTCTACCTTGACCGCAGGTAAGAAGACAGCCCAGAGCAACGGTAAAATTAACTTTATTCCTGGTTTTGATACCTACGTAGAAAACAACCGCGAAATTAAGCGGATGGCTTCTTTGATGGGTATTGACTACACTGTTTTATCTGACAACAGCGATTATGTTGATTCACCTTGTGATGGTGAATACAATATGTACCCAGGTGGTACTAAGTTAGAAGACGCAGCAGATTCCATCAACGCTAAGGCTACTATTGCTCTTCAAGCTTACTCTACAACCAAAACCCGTGAATACATCGCTAAGGAATGGAAGCAAGACGTTTCTGTTGCTCGTCCTTGGGGGATCAAAGGAACTGACGAGTTCTTGATGAAACTCAGTGAATTGACTGGTAAAGCAATTCCTGAAGAGTTAGAAATCGAACGTGGTCGTGCAGTTGACGCAATGACCGACTCCCACGCTTGGTTACATGGTAAGCGTTTCGCTATCTACGGTGATCCTGACTTAGTATACAGCGTAGTTGGTTTCATGTTAGAAATGGGCGCTGAACCAGTACACATCTTGGTTCACAACACCAACGACGTATTCGAGAAAGAATTGCAAGCATTGTTAGATTCTAGCGTCTTCGGTAAGTCTGCTAAAATCTGGGGTGGTAAAGACTTGTGGCACTTACGCTCCTTGTTGTTCACCGAACCCGTAGACCTATTGATTGGTAACTCCTATGGTAAGTACCTGTGGCGTGATTGTGGTGTACCTTTGGTAAGAATTGGTTATCCTATCATGGATCGTCACCACTACCACCGTTATGCAACTGTTGGTTACAAAGGTATAATCAACCTGTTAAGCTGGATTGTTAACACAGTCTTTGAAGAAATTGACCGCAACACTAATGTTGCTGGTAAGACCGATATTTCCTACGACTTAATTCGTTAAGTATATCTGTCAGGGTGGGGTTTCCCCCATCCTCGAAACACAGGTTACAGGGAACAGGTGACAGAAAGAGGGAAATAGTTTTTCTTTCTCATGTTGCTAAAGTGTAACATTCCCTAGGAAAGTTTGTAAGGAAAATAAACAAAGGGGATTGGGACTTAGGCAATTTAGCTAAAATTCCATCCCCTATCTTACAGCAAATTGTCATCAAACCCGGAACAAGAACCCCACCCCCAACCCCCTCCCCGCAAGCAATGAGGGGGCTAAGATGTAACTTATATGATTGGAAATCGCTGTAAGTTCTAATTCCAATTCTAGCCTAGGCTATTTGTTCCATTTATCTACCGGGCGGATGAATTTTGAAATAAGCTTCAGCAAAATTTATTCCTTAGCGCGTGCTTTATCTTACCTTCAATACAATAAATTTTCTATTTTCTCTTGCAAAAGTAAATGTTATGAAAATCCCACCCTAGAAAATACAGATAAATACATATCTTTTTTGAAAGTTTATCTGTGTAAATATTAAGTTAATCAGATTTTCCAGGAAATCTAGAAATCAATTCAAGTTAAGTATAAAAACTTGGCTATTTTCGGGGAATTAGAATTATTATATTTGTTATATCCTGTGGTTATCCTAAATTATTTGTGAGGAATTTCTCACTTATTCACTATTACAGCAACTTCTATTATGTTTCGCACTGTCGCCACGAAATCAGAAAGATATGAAAGTTGTTGTGAATCTTTTCGCAAGTAATTTCTTAAATTGAATTGATGTCGTGAAAATCATCATCTTGATGATGGACTTCCAGCAAGATTCGTAACGTTAACAAATTCCATCTAGCGCGAGCATAAAAATGAAAGTCACCCAAAGCAAAATTAACGAACTTCTGAGTGAATCAGGATGCGAACATAATCAAAAAAAACAGGGAGAAAAGAAAAATAAATCTTGTACCCAACAAGCCCAACCAGGTGCGGCTCAAGGGGGTTGTGCTTTTGATGGCGCGATGATTTCTTTAGTTCCAATTACTGATGCTGCTCATTTAGTACATGGCCCTATTGCTTGCGCTGGAAATTCCTGGGGAAGTCGGGGAAGTCTGTCTTCTGGACCCATGCTTTATAAGACAGGTTTTACTACTGACGTGGGTGAAAATGATGTAATTTTCGGGGGAGAAAAAAAGCTTTATCAGGCAATTTTAGAAGTTAATAAAAATTATAAGCCTGCGGCTGTTTTTGTTTATGCTACTTGCGTTACAGCCTTAATTGGTGATGATATTGATGCCGTTTGTAAGGTAGCAGCCGAAAAAACTGGAACTCCCGTTATTCCTGTGATTGCTCCTGGATTTATTGGTAGTAAAAACTTAGGTAATCGCTTTGGTGGTGAAGCTTTACTAGAATATGTAGTGGGAACTGCCGAACCTGAATATACCACACCTTATGATATTAACTTAATAGGTGAATACAATATTGCTGGGGAAATGTGGGGGGTTTTACCTTTATTTGAAAAGTTGGGAATTCGGGTTTTATCGAAAATTACTGGTGATGCTAGATTTGCAGAAGTGCGTTATGCTCACCGGGCTAAATTAAATGTGATGATCTGCTCACGGGCGTTATTAAATATGGCGCGAAAAATGCAGGAACGTTACGAAATTCCTTACATTGAAGAGTCATTTTATGGAATTAAAGATATTAACCATTGTCTGCGAACCGTGGCTGCTAAATTAGGTGATGCTGATTTGCAGGAACGGACAGAAAAACTCATTGCAGAAGAAACTGCGGCTTTAGATATTGCTCTTGCACCCTATCGAGCCAAGTTGAAAGGAAAGCGCGTTGTTCTCTATACTGGTGGTGTGAAAAGTTGGTCAATTATTTCCGCTGCAAAAGATTTGGGAATTGAAGTTGTAGCCACTAGTACGCGCAAAAGTACAGAAGAAGATAAAGCGAAAATCAAAAATTTGTTGGGTAATGATGGCATTATGTTGGAGAAGGGGAACGCTACAGAACTCCTAAAATTGATTGAAGAAACTAATGCAGATATGCTTATTGCTGGGGGCAGAAATCAATATACTGCTTTGAAAGCGAGAATTCCTTTTTTAGATATTAACCAAGAACGTCATCATCCCTATGCCGGTTATGTAGGTATGGTGGAAATGGCGCGGGAGTTGACTGAGGCTTTATATAGCCCCGTTTGGGAGCAAATTCGTAAGCCGGCTCCTTGGGAATAATTTTCTTACCTAGAGAGTGAAAACGGAGAAATATCTTGTTAATTATTGTGGGGTAGGCATCCTGCCTGCCCATAAGCCGGACGGGCTAGAAGCCCATCCCACAAGATTCTTAGATGTTCAGAAGTTTATAATTTATCAAAGATTAATTTATGGCGATCGCAATTATTCCAGAAAAGTCTGTAACTGTAAATCCCCTCAAACAAAGTCAGGCTTTAGGCGCTTCTTTGGCTTTTTTGGGGTTGAAGGGAACTATGCCTTTATTTCATGGTTCTCAGGGTTGTACAGCGTTTGCAAAAGTGGTTTTGGTTCGACATTTTCGGGAAGCAATTCCCCTCGCTACTACTGCAATGACGGAAGTTACTACTATTTTAGGTGGTGAGGAAAATGTCGAGCAAGCTATTCTCACTTTAGTAGAAAAGGTTCAACCGGAAATTATTGGTTTGTGTACCACTGGGTTAACAGAAACTAGAGGTGATGATATTGAAATGTTCTTGAAAGATATTAGAGAACGTCATCCTGAACTTAATCATTTAGCCATTATTTTTGCTCCTACTCCCGATTTTAAAGGTGCATTGCAAGACGGTTTTGCAGTTGCAGTAGAAAGTATTGTTAAAGAAATTCCGAAAGCGGGGGGAATTAAACCAGAACAAATCACCATTTTAGCTGGTTCTGCTCTCACTCCCGGAGATGTTCAGGAAGTTCGGGAAATTGTCACAGCTTTTGGATTAGAACCAATCTTTGTTCCAGATTTGGGTGCTTCTTTAGATGGACATTTAGAAGATGGTTATACTCCTATAACTGCTAGTGGTACAACTCTCAAAGAATTACGTTCTCTAGGTAGTTCGGCTTTTACCTTAGCATTAGGTGAAAGTATGTTAGGTGCGGCGAAAATTTTAGAGGAAAAATTTGGAACTAGCTATCAAGTATTCAGAGATTTAACAGGTTTAGAACCTGTAGATGAATTTCTGCAAAAGCTATCCTTACTCAGTGGAAATCCTGTTCCTGAAAAATATCGCCGTCAACGTCGTCAATTACAAGACGCAATGTTAGATACTCACTTTTATTTTAGTGCTAAACGGGTATCTTTAGCTTTAGAACCAGATTTGTTGTGGACAATGGTTGGGTTTTTGCAATCAATGGGGGCGGAAATTCATAACGCTGTCACCACAACTCGTTCTCCTTTACTTGAACTACTTCCTATCAAGAATGTCACCATTGGGGATTTAGAAGATTTTGAAAAGTTAGCAATAGATTCTGATTTGCTAATTGGTAATTCAAATGTAAATACTATCTCTAAACGTCTTTCTATTCCGCTCTATCGTTTAGGTATTCCTATCTATGACCGTTTAGGAAATGGTTTATTTACCAAAGTAGGCTATCGCGGTACTATTGAGCTTCTTTTCGGTATGGGAAACCTATTTATAGAACAAGAAGAATCATCAATGATGAATCAATGGTCATCAGTAATTAATAAATAACAACTGACCACTGACCACTGACCACTGACAAAGAACAAAGGACAAATGACAGTGAAAATTGCTTTTACGACAACTGACCGAATTCATGTTAATGCTCACTTTGGTTGGGCTAAGGAAATTGATGTTTATGAAATTTCCGATAACGGATATGAATTCTTGGAAACTCTCACATTTGAGGGTGATCTTAAAGAAGATGGTAATGAAGATAAAATTAACCCCAAACTTCAAGCCCTAAATGATTGCACAATTGTTTATGTTCTTGCTATTGGTGGTAGTGCAGCCGCTCGGTTAATTAAGAAGAGTGTAACTCCAGTTAAGGCTAAATCTGAAGAAGAAAAGATTGAAGATATTCTCAACAAATTAGTCAAAACTCTCAAGGGTAATCCTCCACCTTGGTTACGGAAAGCTTTAGTACAGAAAAAACCTAGTTTTGCTGAAGAACTCGAAAATGAAGCAAAATTATGAGTACAAATGATATGAATGGAACGGGTAATAATTCCGAGGTAGTTTTAACTGCTTTTCACAAATCACTGGTTCAACAAATCCGGGCGCAAGATACCTATGGTGTTTACCGAAATTGGGCTAATGAATTAATTCTTAAACCCTATATTGTTACTAAACAAAAGAAACGGGAAATTTCCGTAGAAGGTGAAATTGATCCCGCCACAATCTCCCGAATTAATGCCTTTTTTCGGGCTGTAGCTGCCAGTATTGAAAAAGAAACTGGACTTATTTCTAATGTGGTTGTTGAATTAGGACATGAGGGATTTGGTTGGGCTTTAGTCTTTTCTGGACGCTTATTATTAGCTGTCAAAACCTTACGTGATGCTCATCGTTTTGGTTTTGATTCCTTTGAGAAATTGGACGAAGAAGGAGCAAAGTTTGTAGAAAAAGGTATTGATTTAGCCAAGCGTTTCCCCGAAGTTGGCAATCTTTAATTAGTCAGTAGTCAGTGGTCAGTAGTCAGTGGTTAAGAAATACTTTTAACTCTGTTCTCTGCTATTTCAGCAAATGACAACTGACTACTGACAAAGGACAAAAATATGACCATAGAAGAAATCACAACCAAGATCAAAAAACTAAATAGTAAAGCAGGTCAAATGAAAATGGATCTGCATGATTTAGCTGAAGGATTGCCAACAGATTACCACAAACTGATGGATGTTGCTGCGGAAACTTACGAAATTTACTGTCAGTTAGATGGACTCAAGCAACAACTCAAAAAAATGGAGAATTCTAAATGAGTACCAATATTGATGAATTCAAGAAGCTCGTAGATGCAGAAGAGTTCTTTATCTTTTTTAATCTGTCCTACGACCAAAAATTTGTAAATGTAAATCGTTTACATATTTTGAAGAAGTTTTCTCAATTCATGAGTCAAATTGATGATACTTATCCTCAAATAAGTGACGAAGAAAGATTAGAGAAATATTGCACGGCTTTGGAACAAGCTTATCAGGTGTTTATAGAATCAACACCCCATGAACAAAAGCTGTTCAAGGTATTTAATGATAAGCGAAAAAATGTAGTTACCCTGACAGAAATCACCTCAGATTAGGAGTTAAAAAGTGATCAACCTAACGCCTACCGAATTGGAACGCTATAGTCGCCAAATGATGCTGCCTAATTTTGGCGAATTAGCTCAAAAGCGCCTCAAATCAGCGACTGTTTTGGTGTCGGGTGTGGGTGGATTAGGCGGTACGGCGGCGCTTTACCTAGCAGTAGCGGGCGTTGGGCGGCTAATCCTCGTCAGGGGTGGAGATTTGCGGCTAGATGATATGAATCGTCAGGTTTTGATGACTGACGACTGGGTGGGTAAACCTAGAGTATTTAAGGCCCAGGAAACACTCAAAGCTATCAATCCTGATGTCCAAGTGGACGTGGTTCACGATTACATTACCGCAGAAAATGTGGATGAGTTGGTGCAGTCTGCGGATATGGCTTTAGATTGCGCTCACAATTTCACTGAACGCAATTTGTTAAACGCAGCCTGTGTGCGCTGGCGTAAGCCCATGGTAGAGGCAGCTATGGATGGAATGGAGGCTTATCTCACCACGATTATTCCTGGTGTTACACCTTGTTTATCCTGTCTGTTTCCAGAAAAGCCTGATTGGGATCGGCGCGGGTTTTCTGTGCTGGGGGCAGTTTCTGGGACTTTAGCCTGTTTGACGGCGTTGGAAGCGGTAAAACTCATTACTGGTTTTAGTCAACCGCTGTTGTCAGAGTTACTGACGATTGACTTGAACAGAATGGAATTTGCTAAACGTCGTTCTCACCGCGATCGCAATTGTCCAGTCTGCGGTAATACAGCCCCTTGGAGATATTCCCAATCTCAAACTGCAACGGTCTAAGGGATTTCCAATAAAAACAATACCCAAAATCTTGTGGTGCGGGCATCTGGTCCCCTAATCATTAAGGACGGGCAGGATGCCCATCCCACAAAATTGGGTAATTTATTTTTTGGTGATCCCTAAAGTACCATTTCTTTCAAAATCCACATCCCAAATCAGAATATTCGCTACAGAATAGGAAACAAAATGACTGTTACTTTAACAGAAAAGGCTGAATTTCGTCTGCGGGCATTTTTAAAAGGTTCTGCAACCGAAGACGCTAAAAAAGGTGTCCGCATCTCCGTGAAAGATGGTGGTTGCAGTGGCTACGAGTATGGCATCGAAATTACCAGTAAGCCCCAACCTGATGATGTAGTATCTCAACAAGGAAATGTGTTGATTTACGTTGATGCTAAAAGTGCGCCGTTATTAGCAGGTGTGGTAGTTGATTTTGTTGAGGGAGTAATGGATAGCGGTTTCAAGTTTTCCAATCCCAATGCAACTGATACCTGCGGTTGTGGCAAGTCTTTTAAAACAGATGATGGTACTCCAACTGGTGTACCTTGCAGCCAATAAGTTGAATATTTCTTGGGCAAAATTCAAAAGTTTAGATCCTTCATTTTGAATTTTGCCAAGGAAACTTTACAAAGTCTCAAAAACTCACTTCATTCACTTTTGAGGAAAACCGAAAAATGGCAACTTACCAAGTAAGATTGATTAGCAAAAAAGAAGATTTTGACACCACTGTTGAAATTGATGAAGACACCACAATTCTCGAAGGTGCAGAAGAAGCGGGAATTGAATTACCTTTCTCCTGTCACTCTGGTGCTTGCTCTAGCTGTGTTGGTAAGGTTGTTGAAGGTGAAATCAATCAAGACGATCAATCCTTCCTAGATGATGAGCAAATAGCCAAAGGATTCGCTTTATTGTGTGTTACCTACCCTCGTTCTAACTGCACAATCAAAACCCACCAAGAACCTTATCTTGCTTAATACAATATCTGTAGGGGTTTAGCATTGCTAAACCCTCTAATTTTAACAATGATGGAGGATGTTTATCATCTTTCATCATTTCAATTTTCACCTTTTATTTTTATACTGCGATGTTTACTCCTTTTAGTATTATGGGTTGCTCTTTGGAATTGCTTAAATTAGGAGACTGTGGCATCATTACTGCTTGTAAAAGTCAAGATGAAACAATTAGAAAAAAACTGATATCAATGGGAATTAAAACAGGAACTACGATTACTGTAGAACAGCAATTTCCTACCTTTATGATTAAATGTGGTGGCTTATCTATGACTATAGATAGGGAAATAGCACGGGCTATTTATGTGCGGGTGATTGAGGGGTGAAAAGATTGATTATTAACTTTTGTTTAAATTGTGATTTAAAATACGAAAATACTGTATTGTCTAAATAGGTATTACTAATTAATTTAAATCCAAAATTATGTGTTTGAGTAGATGCGGTTTTTAGTAGATGAGCAGTAATATAGATATCGTCGGTACTAGATAAACGACAGCTATGAACCCTATTTTGCAACAAATTCAACACCATGCTGCCGCTCTACCGATATCATCGCAAGCGGAGTTACTGAATTATGCTGTTTACTTAGAACAAAAAGCACGAGAAAAAACGCCGATCACTTCAAACCAAGCAAGGCGCGAAGGTTTGGCGCAAGCATTGGCGCAGGCGGTGGCGTTAAATCCTTTTGCGGAAATTGCTGATCCAGTTGTTTGGCAGCGTGAACAACGCCAAGATCGCAATTTATTCGGGAGAGACGATGCTGATTGATAGCAATTTGATTATTTATGCCACTCAGCCGCCATATACACAGTTGCGTAGCTGGTTGGTGAATTATGCCACGCATTATTCTGCGATTAGTCGTTTGGAAACATTGGGCTACCATCGTTTAGGTGAGGCTGAAAAACAGGCCATCATGGCGATTTTAGATAACTTGGATATTTTGATGATCAATAAAGTTACGCTTGAAATTGCGGTTGCTTTGCGCCAACAGCGAAAAATGTCCGTAGGTGATGCCCTAATTGCTGCAACCTGTTTAGATTCTGATCTACCGTTAGCAACGGCAAATACAAAAGATTTTGAGTGGATAGAGGGTTTGGTGATCCACAATCCGTTGGAGCTAGGGAGTTAGCATTTTATGGGTGATTTGATGGCGCAGGGGCGGGACATTTCGGGGTTGGGGGCGTATGAGCAGTAAAAGAGCAAATTAATCGCGTGGATGTGATTTAGAAAATTATTTAATTTTTGACTTGTTGGAAAGTTTTATAATTTCTACAAACAACCTCTAAACAAATATCTCCTTCCAAATGAAAATAAATTAGCGATTGTAAATTGGTGTTAATTATTCCAGTTTGATTGATAAATGGATAGGATGATAAAAATTCCTGGATATCATTTTCAATTTTTTTGAGTTTAACTTCTCCTACCCAAAAACAGATATCTTCATCATTTGAATTTAGAGGTTTAGAAAAAACCAGGTGAATAATTTGGTAAAGTTCAATAGCTACATCATCGGCTTCAGGACCGAAAGTAAAGTCAAGACGTAATCCCAGGTTTTGAGGATTTAAAGAAATACCAACTAAGTCAGCACTTTTTAAATCTTCGAGAAAATCTGATAACATAAGTTCATTTTTTATAAACATCTTTAGGGTGTTAACTGAATAACAAGATCCCCGACTTCTCTAAGAAGTCGGGGATCTGACTCTTGCGAAAACTCGCTCATTTATGGTTGGTGGTAAATTTTTCAGTTGTTTCTGCACTGGTTTGGGGATAATAACTTCATAGCTCATGAGATTTGAGGAGTCTGATTAGCAATATATTCTTGAATTGTTTGATAGTCGCCATTTTGATAAGCTTGACGAGCTTCTGCAATTTCGGAGATAATTTGAGGATTTTGTTCCATTAAATCTTCTTCATCTTCTAAAAGTTGTTCTTCTAGAAATTCCAAAAGTTTATGCTTTTCTTGTAAGTTGAGAGATTAAATTGCCGCAATTAATGATTCAAAGGGAATTTGTAAGTTAACTATGGTCATTATTAATAATCCTTGTTAGCTTAATTATATTTTCAATTATGTCATATTTTCAGCTATTTTACATCCAGAGATAGCAATTATAACTGTAGGATGGGTTAGTAATGTTGTAACCCAGCATCATTAGTTAATGGTAGGTTACAATAAATTCACATTATTCTACTTTTTCATTAGCTGTTGTACCTAAAAATCCTTTCTATTACTACATTGAATCATCTCAAATGCTAAAGTGAGCATTCCTTGAAACGTTTAGGTCCAGCATTTACATCCTCACTACCATTCAACCCAGTCCATGCTGGAAAGTGACCAGGGGTAGTATTATTTTCTATAATATCTTGAGGATAATTTAACCAATTTTCTCCCTGTCTCCAACCAACGTTATTTGGAAAATTATCTTTGTTCTTTTCCCAAATCTCCCTCTGTTTTTTGAAACCAAACTGGTCATTACTAGTTTCCCAGTAGTTATTGATTTTTTTTAAAACTGAACAATCAATATTTACCCAGCTTTGTTTATCAAATTTTTGCTCTTTTTCAGCTTCAGCTGCTTGAAGTAAAATCTTTGTGGTTTCTTGTTCAGCTTGTTTCCATTCTTGCTGTCCTTTCTTCAAATATTTTTCTAAGTGAGAATAATCTAATCGACATTTACGCTCTAAACGTAATAAACATCTTCCCTCTGGGAAAGCAGCTATCGCTGCAACTGTACCAAACAACGCTATAATAGTACCAACCCACCATTTTACATCTACTTTCATAGCTATTTCTGAGTTATATTTTGTGAATACTGAACTCTAATATCTCTACACCACTTACTCAACTCTGAAAAGCGGAAAAAAGCGGATTGCAAAAAAAAATTACAAACAGACGGAAAAAGTCTGAAAAATACGGATAAAGTCTGCTATCATTACTTGTGTCGCGTTACATTTCTAACTATGCAGGTTCAGGAACTACTACAACTTGTGGATGAGGCTGTTTATCTCAACACAGGCAATCATCTCAATGACTTGCAACGTGGAGTTATTGAGGGGACACTAAAGTATCAAAAGTATGCTGATATTGCCGAAAATTGTGGCTGTAGCGCGGGTCATGCAAAGGATGTAGGTTACGAACTTTTAAAAATGTTATCTGATATTTTTGATGAACCAGTTGATAAAAGTAATCTGAAATCTGTTCTAGAACGACAGGGAAATGTGAATATTTCTTTGGGTGATAATCATAGTAATAATATATTTGGAAAAGGCAATATAAAAGTTAGTTGTAAACAACCTAAAACTAAATTAGATAAAAATAATTCTAGTAATTCTAAATTGAAGCAACGTAAAAATAATAAAACTCAGATAGAAAAAATTGATAAATTACGGTATTTTGGCTTAAATGATGAGCAAATTGCAGAGGTGCTAGAGTTACCTTTAGAAGTAATTAAACAGGTAGAATCGGACATTATTTAATTAGAACAATGCTAAACTCAATCTTCTAAATCATCCACAGTCATAGGTGATTGAGCAGCATGACGAACATATAAAACAGATACTATCGTGTCTCGAATTGTAAATAGAACTCTGTAAATATTCTTAGATTTGCCATAAAGCAATTGACGAACCTCTTCTGGAAAAATCTCATGTTCAACTGCCAAAACACAACGCTGGGGCTTTTCTTGCAAAGTAGCAATAGTATTCATCAATCCCCGAAACCAAATATCGGCAAATTCAGGATTACGTTCTTGATACCAGCGATAGGCTTGCTCAATCTGATTTTCAGCAATTGGAGTAATCTCAACTTGAAATGTCATATTTCTCTTGCATTTTTTGGATAAAATCTCCAATAGGGCGAGTTTTACCAGCGTTAAGTTCTTCAAAACCCTGCTGAATCCCAGCAATTGTTTCCAAATGCTCAATTAATTGGCGTAGTTTGAGAGGATCGATTTGATTAGGATCGAGAAAAGTAATGAGAACTTGGGTGCTATTGTTAACATCTTCAGGGAGTTCGGTAAATTCAATTTGCCCGTTTCGATAAATACCTTCGACCGTTTTTAGCATAAGTCTTATGGTGTGAATTATCATTCACGATTATACCATGATGATTGTCAGTTATACCTCTTTATCTCTTAATTTAATGGAAATTCGCATATTAAATCGTTAATAATTTCCACCGTGATTTTTTCTTTGGCTTTTTCCGCTGTACGCAATCAATGTTATAATAACATTAATTCTTGAGTATCCTATTATGAGCCAAATTCTAACTCTGGAACTAAGTGATAAAATAGCGATACCTTCGGTCAGCTTCGCTAACGCTATTCAGCAACAAGCTAATAATGTGGGTATTTCTCCAGAAACTTTAGCAACGGCATTGCTAGAACAGCATTTTAGTCAAGTTTTGCCAGTATTTACAGATGTCCAAAAAGAATTAGCACAGGCAAAATTCGAGCGTCATTTTGGCACTCTCAATACTCATAATAGTACAAATATTGATAATGAAAGCATTGATGCAGATTTAACAAGCTAAAATTAAAATTGTAATAAAGATATATGGATGTAAAAATATGAAGCTAAGAGTAATTCTAGAACCTAGTGATGAGGGTGGCTACACTGTTTATGTTCCCTCCTTACCTGGTTGTATCAGTGAAGGGGAAAATGTTGATGAGGCATTAGCAAATATTCAAGAAGCTATAGAGTTATATCTTGAACCTGTAGAAAATGAATTTTCCGCTCAGGAAGGTATCATTGTTCGAGAGTTGGTTGTATGAGTAAAGTTCCCAGCCTTCCATACAATAAAATCATAGCTGCTCTAGAACGGGATGGATGGATTGTGGTTCGTCAACGTGGTAGCCACATTAGACTAGAAAAACAACTGACTGATGAAGTCCTTAAATTGACAGTTCCGGCTCATAAGCCTGTTAAACGCTCTACTCTTGCCCACATTTTGAAACAAGCCAGAATTGATATTGAGCAATTTCTTAATCTCCTATGATGTGCGATTGTTAAAGTTACCTTGAGAGATAATTAAACAAGTAGAATCGGACATGATCTAATCAGGATAATGTTAAACTACTATTATAAAATGGCGATCGCAATGATTTATTAGACATCGTATTCGATTACAGTAACAATAGCAATAGTAATTTCTGACATTGTAACCTCAGATACACTGCCCAATCTATGAATAAATCTTAGCAAATCCACACCTCTTAGTTGTAAAGCGTCAATTGCGGAAGCCTTGTTTAAACCAGTCATGGTATCAGATTCAATTTTAACGTGCCAAAAGTTTTGAGCAAAATATGGCTTCCAATCCGTAATTGGAGCAACAAGTTTGATAGGTAATTTACCTGCGGCATCAAAACTAATGACAACAGCAGGACGTATTTTCCGAATTTCAGCACCAACAGTAGGATCAAAATTAACTAATCAAATTTCTCCACGCTTAGGTATATTAGAGTTAATAATCAATGATATCACCTGTCATTAATTCTTGCCATTCAGAATTTTGTTGATAATGAGTGAGCATTGTCTCAGCTTGATTTTCTAGAATACTTCTCCGTTCAGTAATGGATAATTTTAGAAAATCTTGACGCTGTTTTAATGAAATGTTTTGCTTTTTATCAGGAGAGTCAGCAACAGAAACCTCTGGAACTAAAACAACAATTTCTACATTCTGTCCTACTGAAAGGTTTGGAGTTTGAATTTCAATTTTATTCCCTGGTAAAACTGTTGCTGTGATATACAAGGGTGATTTCATGACTTTTTAGGAATATATACTCTACAAATATAATAACTAAAACAAGTATAACTTGACCACAAATTATAACTCTATTTTACAAAATATATAATGTACAAGTTAATCCCAATTATGTAGATGTCACTACACAACCAATTTCTATTAAAATTTATCTCCGTTTTTATCAGTGACTGCAATTAAATCGCAATAGCCCTATTCATACTTTTCTGTGGCTAAACAGTGCTATTACTGTAGAAAACTAAACCCTTTAATATCCTAATTCATCACCTTTTTAATTACCAAAAATATTCACACATAGCAAAAGTTAACTAAACTTTCATCTGTACTTTATCTTAGCTTTATCAAACAGAATTCAGGAGTCACAGAGTCAGAATTCAGTTGGGTATTCTGTGCGAGTGGCGGATGAATAACCGGCGTTTTTGCACCCCCACCAAATCGCAGATTTGGTGGTCTTTAATCAGTCGCAGGTCTGAATCCTCGACTGATTGATTCTGACTCGGTGGCTACTGACTCGGTGACTCCTTCTTCAAATTTATGATTGATCGGATAAAATAGAGGTTGGGGATCTTTCTCTTAATAAATTAGTATTGATATTCAATCTTTCTAGATTTTTAACTATTATGTAATTACTGTAGATTATGTTCAGATACATAGCATTTACTATCTAGAAGTTGAGAATAATTGTCTGACATTAATTGATGAATTAAATAAACGTATCAACGGATTCATCTTTTTAGTCATTTATGTATATCATAGGTCTAGCTGGAAATATCAAGACAGGAGTTTGAGATATTGTTTGTTGGATAGCTGACACCATTTAGGTACTGTCGCTGCTTCAACATATCTTCATGAAAATAACATACAACTAGGCTTTGATTTTGATAAACTTACTCTCAATGCAGATTTGAGAATAAGGAGTTGATTACTAGTTATGTGATACCGACAAGAAGTACAAAAAAAATCAGTCAGACGCGCTACCTATTCCTTTTCTCTGTGGTACTGACTATTTTCAAGTTAATCAATGTGTTGAAGATATCTATTAAACAATGTCTTTGCGGCCTAGTTACCAGCAAAAACTAGAACATCCTCAATTTAATTTTCACCGAGAACGGTTTTTAAAAGAACGTTGGGAATAGGCGTTCTATTAGGCGTTTTCAACAGCAATCTATTTCTCAAAAACCAATACCAAGTGAGAATTTTGAGGAAATAGAAATTTACTCAGTGGTGCATCATATCGAGGGAATTTCACCAGGGTTATATAAAAATACACATCTCATTAAAGCGGGTAACTTTGTTTTTATCTCCGATGATCTGAGTTATCAAATCCCTATGCAATTAGCCGGATTTGTCGGATAAAGAGTGTATTTATTGAGCAATTATTGGTAAATAGATTGTAGTGTATGGTGCTTTCTATGATGATGAAGCCCAAGAGTTTCTATAGACCAATAAAGACGGATTGTAGGCAATGATAATTGGTAAATAACTAGGAAAATCACGAGAAATGGCAAGAATAGAATCTCAATTCAATGCTGATGATAAGCACCCTATACAGCCAACATCAGCGGATATTATTCTTAGACAACAGTTAGAACATTCAATTAGCAAATACTTTTATGAAGGATGCGATCGCATTATTCATAGTTTGCTATCTCATTGTCGTTGGTATGCGACAACTCACGCTAGTATTTTGACTTTAGTAATTGAATGCCCTGACCAAGTTACTAACTGGCAAATTTTGCAACAAATCGTCCCTATGGCTAATGTTTTGTATGGGATTGTTAGCAGTGCCAAAATCCGGGTTTGTCCTCCCGATAAGCAAACTGTACCCTTTGAGATGAGAGTAGATGAGTTGCCAGTTTATCGTGATTGGATTTGATGCAATTGGGAATTTGTGATTGTTGATTAAGCCATAACATTGTGTTGGATAATTATGATTAGTTCGGCAAAAACTAAATCAGCAGAATGTTGCACAATAGGACTTAATTCCAGTCCCAAATCCAGATTTGCAGCTTCGATTAAATAGACTGTCACATCTTGGGGAAAATCATCTAAAAAGATTTTTCTTCCAGCAGCCAAGGCATGATCCCAACGAAAATCATGTAAGTTGTAACTAGGTTCGGGCAGTGCTTCTAGTTCTTTCCCTGGGACTTTAAATATAGCACCTGGTTCTGAACCTGTGCAACTGGCATCCAGAATAATTAATTTTTCGCTACCTCTGGCTTGAAACATCACTTCCATTCCCGCAGTTCCACAATCAAAAACGCGGATGTTGGGGTGAGGATTTTGAGCGAGATATTGCTGTAAACGTTGGGCTATGATTACGCCAACAGCATCATCATTCCGATTGAGATTGCCACAGCCAATGATAGTTAGCATGGGATATCTATAATAACATGAATCTTCTCAACTTTGCACAAAAAATTAAAATTTACCGAAATTTTGACTACATCTTTAATCATTGACTTTATAGTGGCTATAGCAGCCGTAAGTCAGTGACAAAAATTTGTCTTTATTCTCTCTGCGTCTATCTGTAGTGGTTGGTCAAAAATCATTCTTACCCATCAGATAGAATTACAATATGTTGGTACTTCGTGATACAGAGACTAAAGGTAGAGGTATATTTGCCCAGCAAGATTTTGCTAAAGGTGATTTAATTGAAACATCTGCTGTGATTGTGATTCCTAAACAACAAGTTAAATTAATTACTAAAACTGTTTTATTGAATTATTATTTTGGTTGGCATGGAGAAAGCGGAGCGATAGGTTTGGGTTTTGCTTCTCTTTTTAATCATTCTTATCATCCCAATGCGGTTTACATTAAGAATTTTGCTAAAAGTTTCATTGATATTATTGCTTATAAAGATATTAGAACAGGTCAAGAAATTACGATTAATTATAATGGGCAGGTTGATGATGTTTCTCCTGTGTGGTTTGATGTGGAGGAGTAAATTTGAGTAAAGTAGGTTGGGTTGACGCAAGGAAACCCAACAGTTATATTAACCAAGTGTGTCAGTATTTATTATTGTCAGAATCAGGATGCTCAAGATTAAAGGATTAACAGGATTATGGCTTAATAATTTATTCATTGTGAGTAAATAAATTCCTATTTTTAATATTAACAATTAACATCCTGTTCGCGTAGCGTGGCGTTAGCCATAAATCCTTAAATCCTGTTAATCCTGATTCAGACAAAGGTTTATAATTCACTTCCCCCTTTTACCTTGGGTTTGGTTTCATTTAAGCCAATCCACAATTATTTATTATTTTTTTGTTTTCTTTCAGCATCTCGTTTAGCCCAAAAATCATCTCGTGCTGTTTGTTGCTCAGTAAGTTTATTTTGTTTGATTTTCTGCTGATTCTTATCAAGGTAATCTACGATTGATTTTTCAATTTCCAGATATTTGATACTACGAACAGTGTAAACAGGTTGAACAATTTGTACTAAAGCTGCACCAAATTTGGTTATTATCATTTCTTCTGTCTGTCCTGAATATCTTTGACTAGTTTTGACATACCATGCAAACATTTCACAGTTATTGGAGTGGATATTATATTGACCAAATAAATCAGCATATTCATGAACGCGCTGTAGTTCTTTTTCTGTGAGTTCTACCTTTCCATTCCGTTCAATCCCAGCCGAACCCCAACCAACAGAATTATTGATAACTCAAACTCTATTTCTGCAATGGCAAAGGAGATTTTCATAATTTTCTGTAACCTTTATAAATTACAGTCTACCAGTCTTGAACCGAGAGAAGCGGCCCCACCTCTTCCTAATATTCCTCTTAATCCTGAAGGTAGATGTCCGGCTGGTGCAGTAATATCAAATGTAATATTGTAGTCGGTTATCCATTCTCCTCCCATTCCTAATAGCTTCTTTTTTTTCCATCCCACTTTTTCCCCATATTTATCCCAAATTTCTGGATCGTATTCTAGCGTTCCTCCACAAGATTGATAAATCTTTTGCTGTACAGAAAAGCCAAATTTACCATTGCTATGTTTTACCCACAACTTATCAAGAATATGTAGGTCTTCGCAGGGAAAATTATCCAGACTTTTAGTATCTAACCAACTTTCTTTTTCTCGTTTTGCCACCGTTAACATGATCCGCACAGTTTCTTCATCTGCTTCCTTCCATTTCCCCTGTGCGAGTAAATCACGCAATTTTTTATAATCCATCCCAGAGGATGATGTTAATTGTGTATTTTGGTTGCCAGACTGAGGTGTGGTGATATTTTCCTGCGGTCTTTTTTGTCCAGTAACAGGATTATCATTAACAGGTGTTTTTATGGGAATATTTACAACAGGTTGAACTAATAAACCCAATATTTCTCGGAATTCTCTAACTGTTTGCGGACGGTTTACTGCTTCTAATTCCATACCTTTGAGAATAGCAGCATTAGTGCGATCACTAATTTTTGGGTTAAATTGTTGGGGTGGTGGTAAAGGTATTCCCGTTTTTCTAAACTCTGCCGGTAAAGGTTCATTATTAGTCAGCAACTTATACAAAGTTGCAGCTAAAGCATAAACATCTGTATAGTCACCAAATTTACCATATCTCTCATATTGTTCTATGGGTGCATAACCTTGACTTCTGGCATTGGTCATATTTACCTCTGCTCCCAAAGTATATTCTCTAGCTAAACCAAAATCAATTAAAACTGCTTTTTGGGAACTTTTCCGTAAAATTATATTATGGGGTTTGACATCCCGATGTAAAAATCCCAGTGCGTGAATACGTTCCAAAGCTTGTCCAATTTGGTCAATATAGCGCAAAGCTTCAGTTTCCAATAATCCCTCATGATCACGAGTATACGATGCCAAATTATCGCCATCAATAAATTCCATCACCATTCCCGACATTCCATTTATCTCGATAAATTCATAAACTTCGACAATGTGAGGATGAGGATTGCATTTGGCTAATCTCATTCCCTCATTATAAAACTTTCTCTCTTCTGTTCGTAATTTTTCTGGACTAATTTGTGTAGGGTTTAAAGTTTTGATAACAACTATGTTTCCTTTTTTCTCATCTTTAGCACTATGGGCAATACCAAAACCACCACGACCGAGATATTGTTGAATAGTATATCTACCGTTGTTAATGGATGTCCCTGCTGTCCAAATGCTCATACCTTTGTTATATATATATATATAATAGATATATTCTATACCATATCTGATACTTTTATTGTCAGAATCAGGATGCTTACCTGGCTCATACTTTTCAAACATCTTCTTAGAAAAACCAACATTGACCTGTTTTGCGTTAGAGGTTGTTTGAAAACTTTTTCGTGTGGTATCTAACACCCGCAGATCCCCCTAAATCCCCCTTAAAAAGGGGGACTTTGAGGAATTTAGCCCCCCTTAAAAAGGCTACGGTGTACACACATCTCTAGACAGGATGCTAAACGTGATCCGATCCCCCTAAATCCCCCTTAAAAAGGGGGACTTTGAAGAATTTAGCCCCCCTTTTTAAGGGGGGTTGGGGGGATCTAAACGTTGTGGGGCAACTCTAGAAGACTTGTGTGTACACCGTAGCTTAAAAAGGGGGGGTTGGGGGGATCTCGATTAATTCTGATACTTTATGGCTAACGCCACGCTATGCCTTCGGCACACTTCGTGAACGCTATCAAACATCCTCTTAGGTTACGCTCTGCTTATCTAACCTATAATTATTATTTTTCTGGGTGAGGAATACCCACCCAGTCCTTTAAATGATGGTAATTGAATTAATAATGTCGTCTATTATAACGACATCTGTAATGCCTACCGCCATAATATCTATAACGATTTCTGCCATTACAAGTCCGATTACGTCTAACATGGGTAGTTGTCTCATGACGATTATGAGTTGCAGAATCAGCATTTTCTGCAATACCCAATACGGACATAGACGCTATCACAGTAGCGATAAGAAAAGATGCAATACGTTTCCTGGGGATGACTTGAAGAATCAGTAATTATTTTTACAAACGCATAAAGTTGATGAAGCGGAGATTCCAGAAAGCCTTAAATAAATACTATCATCAAAATCTCCAAAATTCTTCTTAATCATCAATACCTTATTAAAACTTATAAATTAAATTTTGAGGGTGAGTTTACCCAAGCGAAACCAATATTTATCCGTTTTGCATTGAGTTTTTTTAACTCAATATGCAACTATCAATTGTCAATTATTTGGTGGGCAATGCCCACCAAATAAATCTATAAACTCACATTATGTTTTTTAGCAATTTCCACAACTTGTTCATATTGATGTTGTGTTGCTTTAGCTAAAATAGTATCTGCTTCTTCGGCATTACTACCATCTTTAGGAATTAAATACTTAACATAAAGAGAAACAAAATCAACTACAGCAGCTAATCCTGTTAATTCGTGTTTATCAGCTTGTTTTCCAGCAATTACAGCTACTAATCCGGCTCTAATGGGGTCAGGTCTAACCTTCATGAATTGGTCAACTAATTGCTTAGAATAATCTGCTGGTGCTAAATTCTTTAACTTACTTTGATCGGGTTTAAATTCTAATCCTGCGGCTGTTGACTGCTCCAACATACACCATTCTATAAATTCTTGCAGTGCTGCTTCAGGAAGCTTAGAAAGATATTGATGTAGTTCTAAATTAGACACAATTATTTACCAATATTAGTAGGTGACAATTTGTAATTGATAGTTCGTAATTTGATGATTATGAATTACCAATTCTTCATTAAAATCCAGCCTAACCGACTGATTTGGGAACTTTTGTCATACAAACAACAATAAATCCCCGACTTATTCCATAAGTCAGGGTTTGGAGTATAATTAGGCTGTTCTAAAACGAGCCAATTCTTCTCCAGTTTTCGCATCATGGGCGTGAACAGTACAGACTAAACAAGAATCAAAAGAACGGGCTACATGACCCACTTCTACCGGATCTTTGGGGTCTTGAATTGGTGTTCCTATTAATGCTTTTTCAATGGGTCCTAGTTGTCCTTCTCCGTCACGGGGTCCAATATTCCAAGTACCGGGGGCAATAACTTGATAGTTCTTAATTTTGCCTTGTTCGATTTCTACCCAATGACATAATGCCCCTCTCGCTGCTTCTGTTGCCCCCCAACCTTTACCATCTTTTTCTTCTGGTTTAATATACCAAGGATCGTTTAATTTGAACTCTCTTAAACAGCGTTCAGCTTGACGATATAGTTTAACTATTTCGTGGACTCTTCCTAATTGCCGAAGATGAACACTTGCACCACCCATTTGCTTGAATGTGTCGAGAATAAATGGGTCATAATGTTGCCAAGACTCCCCATGATTTCCCCCTGCAACTAATTGACGCGCAAGAGGTCCAGCTTCTAAACGTCCTAAGTCTTGGTGGAGGACTGCACTTGACCAAGAATATGCGCCAGAAAAGTCTTTTTGGTTATTATTAATTGGTGTGGTTGTGCGATCGCTCGGATGCCAATCTTCTGTACCTTCATCATACCAAGAATGGGTTAAATTCTCACGGGCAAAACCTTGATTCATCAAGGCATGAGTATCAGTGAAGCTATCATAAACACCGCTTTTCATAATCACAGCAGCGTTACGTCCTTCAATGGTGGGATGATTATATTTATCCTCATGGGGAATATAACCCCAAGTCACATATTTACCCACACCAGCACCATATCGATCTAAACCGATATCTAAACCCATGCGCCAATATAAACCTAAGTCAGATTCTCGATGTTTAACATCTTCATTTAACCACTTTTGAAAGTCTTCATAGGATTGAATTTCTTCATATCTTTCTAAAGAACAACCTAACCAAACTGGTTCTAACCAATTGGTGCGGAAATATTCCAAAATTGCCCAGGCGCGGGTAATATCAGTTAAAGTGGGGGCGCACATCACACCACCAGGCACCATATAACTGCTGTGCGGCCATTGTCCCCCTAATAAAGCATAGATTTCTACAGGTTTGCTAGAAATCGTAATACCGATTTCATAGGATTTACCTGTGAAAGCAGCAAAGCGCCGACAAGCTTCATCATAAAAGTGACTACGACGATAATTTTTATTAGTTAAGTCAATGGCAAACAATCCATAAAAGTAGCGAGGAATACTTTGAATTGTTTCGACAATTTGACCTAAGTTTCTCGCCAAAATTGCATTTCTAGGAACTTCTGTTCCCCAAGCTGTATCCAACGCCCAAGATGCGGAACTGAGGTGAGAACCGCCACAAATACCGCAAATTCGGGGGGTGACAATTAAGCCAGCTTGGGGATCTTTTCCGCGTAAAATTATTTCAAAGCCGCGAAAAAGTTCAGCATGAGTCCAGGCGTTTGTGACATATCCATTTTCAATTTCGACGCGCACATCTAAATCACCCTCGACTCTACCAACGGGTGAAATATCTAATGTTTGAATTGACATATTTTTCCTTTGTTAGTTGTTAGTTGCACGACCTCTCCCCTAACCCCTCTCCTACAAGGAGAGGGGAATAATTAACTCCCCCTTCCCTCGCAGGGAAGGGGGTTGGGGGGTTAGGTCTTTTTTTCATCACTAAACGGTAAAAAAGTCTTCGTCTGCCCATTTTGGGGCTGTGTTTTTGGCAACAACGGTGAGGATTGCGTAATCTTTATGGTTGACTCCGGGGGGTATTTCTTTGGGAACTCCCATGACCGTTTGGGTTTTAAAGACTGTTCCGGGTTTAAGGTCGAAAAAGGGAAATTCGGGTTCTGTACAACCTAAACAGGGCATTCCAGCGCGGGTTTTGGAGGAGACGCGGTTCCAGAGAATGCGGTTACAGGAAGAATGGGTCATGGGACCACGACAACCTAAGTCGTAAAATAGACAACCTTTGCGTTGTCCAAATTCGGCGGTTGTGGCTTTGTATGCAAAGTGAATGTTGCGGGTACAACCGGTTTGAGTGTAGGTGTTGAAGAAGGTTTGGGGACGGTGTAGTTCATCAAGAACTATATCATTAATTCTGCCTGTGGCGATCGCTACTAATATCTGCGTTATCCAGTCGGGGTGTGCGGGACAACCGGGAATATTAATCACAGGTAAGCCGGCTTGACTGACAAAATCTTTACCTAAAAAACCGCCTTCTTCCCGTTTGAGAAATTGCAGTCCTTTGGAGTCGCTGGGGTTGGGTGACATTGCGGGAATTCCTCCCCAAGTTGCACAGTCTCCCACCGCGACAATAAATTTCGCAACTTTGGCTAAATCGTCTAACCAATCTTTCATAGGACGGTCTGCAAACCGGTTCCATTCTCCTGTACCATTAGGGGCGTTAACTACGCTACCTTCAAATACCAAAATATCCAGAGGAGTTTTCCCAGAAATACAGTCCCATAACAGCGTTTTTACGTTGTCACCTAATTCTACACCCAAGGAAGGATGCCAAAGAATCTTAATCCCGAAATCAGCTATTAAATCACAAGCTGTCGGTTCTTCAGCATTAAGAAATGACATGGTGTTACCCGAACAAGCACCACCTTGTAGCCAGAGTACATTAGTCATTAGCTATGTCTTTCTATATATGTTAATAATGCACAGTTGAAGAGTTCTGTAGGGGATTTACTTGTAGAGAATAACCTATTGATCAATATCCATTATTTTAAATTAAGGTGTTATTGAAAGCAATTAACTTTTTTTAATTAAAACTTAAGAATTAGCATAATTAGAATTTATGGTAACGAGATTGCATAATTTTTACATAAACATCAGCATGATCATGAATCAGTTGATTTTGATATTATTTCCCCAACCTGAAAAGTTTGTCCACCGATTGTCACCAAATCATCATCTACTAATTTCCGCCCTCTGCGCGTTTCCAGGATACCATTAACTTCAACCTCACCATCAACAATCATCCATTTAGCTTGACCTCCGGTAGAGGCCATACCTAAAAACTTTAAAAACTGGTCGAGTTTAATCATCTGCTTTTACCAACTATTTAAAAAGTATCATCTATAGCAATATACCAGGATTTAGGATTTTGGCAACAAATTAAATTCTTGTAACGCCGGTAAAAAGTTTTTATTTTCATGACTAGGACGACTTAGTTTAATCAAAGCAAAACGCTGTAAAGTAGTCAAGCTTGCCCATGCTTCCATCGTGATGATCACACCTATTTCCTGGGCTTTATCGTGAATACTGCTGGGAATAGTGGTAGTATCTATCCATGCTGGATGAGTTTCAATTGGCAATTCGGCCACAGGTTTACCAGTCAGTTGCAAGATCAATTCTTGAATATAGTGTCTGTAGTCATGAATTTGACTATCTGTATCGCAAGGTAATGTCATTAAATTTTGACGTGATTCTTGATTCATCTGATTCCATTCTGCTAATTTTAGCTTAATACCGCAAGTATCGAGTTTATAGCGCACTTGCATGGGAATACAACGCCAAGAATCAACAAAATCTGCTTCAAATTCAAAAAAATCTGTCATAAAATTGCTGATATTTATAGATTATTGATTTACAGCAAATTGTCATCAAACCCGGAACAAGAACCCCACCCCCAACCCCCTCCCCGCAAGCGATGAGGGGGCTAAGATGTACCTTATATGATTGTAAATCGCTGTATTTAACTATTCTAAATGATTTATGAAAAAATATAGTAGGGTGCGTTAGGCGCAAGCCGTAACGCACCATTATCACTATAAAATACAAATATTATGAATATTAATTCCCAACATCATCTGAGTACGATTATTTTAGCAGGTGGAAAAAGCACTCGCATGGGTAGAGATAAAGCCTTAATTCCCATTCAATCTGTACCCATGTTGCAATTAATTTGTAATATAGCTGAAGCTTGTACTGATAAAGTTTATATAGTAACTCCTTGGCCAGAACGATATCAAGAATTGCTAATACCTAAAAGTGAGTTTATTCGAGAAGTTCCTTTACCTGGAGAAACGGGAAATGAATCTCGTACCCATGGACCACTTGTAGGTTTTATGCAAGGGTTAGCAGCAGTAGAAACTGATTGGGTTTTGTTATTAGCTTGTGATTTACCAAATTTACGGCTAGAAATATTACAGAAATGGATATCTAAATTAGATATAATTCCAGAAAATACTCAAGCCGCTTTGGTACAAGATAATCAAATTTGGCAACCTTTATGCGGTTTTTATCGCAGTCGTTGTTTACCAGAACTAAATCAGTATATTAAAGCAGGTGGACGTTCTTTTCAACAATGGTTAAAGGCTTATACTATAGAAGTATTACCTTTAGAATATCCAGAAATGTTATTTAATTTTAACAGTCCTGACAAACAATAATATTTAGATCTCCTCTGGATATCGTCACATCAAGATGAGTAATTTCTCTCTATATTTTTGCAAGCAATTGTTTTATAATCAAAAAGTTGTATTAATTAAATTTAAAATTATCTCGTTGTTAATAGAGATATAAAAATTTTAATCAGGGGAATCTATTGAGAATAATTAAATCTGTGTAAATAGGCTTAATTTATAGTGTGATATTGATGGCTGATGACTCAATTTTCTAACCGATTAGAGTATACCAATTATGACATCTAGCATTACAGATTCAGCAGTAAAAGCGGCTTTAACAGCCATGGATTCCGAGTCAGCAACAACAGCAGAAAAAATTGAAATGCTGATAGAAATGGCACAAGGATTTCAAAAAAAGCCGAAAACAGCCCAAGATTTACACAATGCAATTGACCTATTTAACCGTGCATATCAGATGTGTGGTGAGGAGTATATTTTACTGAAAGCACGGGCTAAGGTAGGGATAGCAGGGACATTACAGATGATTCCTGATGGTGGTTCCCAATTGTTGCAACAAGCGCGGGCAGATTATGAGGAAGCTTTGCCCCTTTTACAACAATTTGCGACAGCGGAGGAAATAGCAGAAACCCAGATGAATTTGGGGTTAGTTTTACAGTCTTTAGTTCCCGACAATTTGGCGCGGATAACTGAGAGTATTCACGCTTACCATGAGGCTTTGCGGGTGTTTACTTGTGAGAATTATCCACAGGAATATGCGATTTTATATAATAACATAGCGATCGCCTATCTTTCTATGCCCATGTCATCACAAGGGGAATCATTCCGTCAAGGTTTAGCAGTCCAGTCTTTTGAAACTGCTCTTAAACATATTAATTTAATTGAGCATCCTCGAGAATATGCAATGTTGCAAAATAACTTAGGAAATGCTTTACAATATTTAGTAAGTTCCCATCCTGTGGACAATAATTTACGGGCTGTTTTCGCCTACAATGAAGCTTTAAAAGTGCGTAATCTTCAAGATACACCATTAGAATATGCTAATACAATTTCTAACAAAGCTAACCTTCTCTTCAACTTACCTGACGACCCTGAAAAACCAGAATTAGGGAATCCCAAAAATCTGTTACAAGCAGAAGAATACTATCAAGAAGCTTGGCGAATATTTACAGAACATAAGCAATTAGAACAAGCTGAAATGGTAGCCAAAGCACTACAAGATTTAACTGCGGAAATCCAAGCATTTGCATTAAATTAACCCCAAAATAGGAGAATAGCTATGTTTGTTTTTTTTCATGATCCAGTATTAATTAAATTTCTGCATAGTTTGAATACAGAATTAAATCTCACCACAGGATTTATTTGGTTAATTATTGCTGCAATTTTATCAATGATTGGTGGTGCAATTGGGGGAATAATTCTTGCAGGTAAAGATATAGGATATCAATTTTCCGCCATAATTGGTAGCTTATTTGCACCAGCAGGAGTAATTCCTGCGGTAATTTTAGGGTTATTTATCCTCAATGTATTAGCCAATCATTAGGAGTATATATGTTAGAACTAAGTTGGTTTTCTATTCAGTTATTTTTCAAAGGTAAACTATTCCGTGACCCTATATATTTTCTGCGTCAAACTATTATTGCTAGTAGTATTGGCACGGTTATATTAGTATTACTAGCACAAACATCACTTCCCCTTTGTATTCCCATTACTGTAGCTAGTTTAACTACAGGTGCAATTATGCCTTTTTTGTTGCAAGACTTTAGAATGAAATGAGTTATTAATAATCACATGAACCCCACCCCCAACCCCCTCCCCGCAAGCGAAGAGGGGGCTATGATGTGCGTCATAATAGTAGAAAATACTGTATATTACGTGCAATGTCTTAACCCTATGATCAAGTAAATAAATAATGAATAATCTTGAAGAATTAATTACAGATATCAATCGCTTTGAAGCGATTATTGCTAACTGGGATGAAAGTCAACGTTGTGTAGCTGTAGGGTTAAAAACTGCAATTGAATCTCTCCATAAAGCAGCATTAACTAATTTAATTAAAAGTCTTAAAAAAGAAAATATATCAGCTTTACGTCAAGCTGTAGATGATGAAATTGTTTATGCAGTTTTGTTATATCACGACTTAGTTAAACCTCCATTATCAGAACGTATCCAAACAGCATTAGCAGAAGTTCGTCCTAGTTTACAAAATCATCAAGGGGATATAGAATTAGTCGCAATTAAACTACCTGATACAGTTGAAGTTCAATTAATTGGTAGTTGTAGTAATTGTGCTACTTCTACCTTAACGTTAACTCAAGGAGTCGAACAAGCCATTAAAAAACATTGTCCGGAAATTACTAAAGTAGTTGCTGTTAAGCATAATTCTTCTACTACTTCTACTCCTAACTCTACAGAGTTCCATTGGGTAAAAGCAGCAACGTTAGATCAAATAATTGAAAATCGTATTTTAGCAGTTAGAGTTAATAATCATGATGTCATTTTGTGCAAACAAGGTGATAATATTAGCTGTTATCAAAATTCTTGTTCTCATTTAGGCTTTCCTTTAGATAAAGGTAAGGTGGAAAAAGGAATTATTACTTGTTCCGCACATGAATTTCAATATGATTTAAAGACGGGTGAATGTTTAACAGTTCCAGATATTTCACTTCAAAGCTATGAAGTCAAAGTTAAACATGATAACGTTTATATAAAAGTCTAGATTTTAGATAAATTTTAAATTTTAGATCCCCGACTTCTTAAAGAAGTCGGAAATCTTTGCTAAATGTAATATAAACCTAACCCCCCAACCCCCTTCCCTGCGAGGGAAGGGGGAGTCAAAGCCTCTCCCCTAGTAGGGGAGAGGTTTGGAGAGAGGTTTTATATTTAATTAGTCAAAGTTAAACATGATAACGTTTATATAAAAGTCTAGATTTTAGATAAATTTTAAATTTTAGATCCCCGACTTCTTAAAGAAGTCGGAAATCTTTGCTAAATGTAATATAAACCTAACCCCCCAACCCCCTTCCCTGGGAGGGAAGGGGGAGTCAAAGCCTCTCCCCTAGTAGGGGAGAGGTTTGGAGAGAGGTTTTATATTTAATTGTGCAAAACTACTTATTAAAATTTAAAAATATATGCTATCCTCAAAGGAAAATTATTTATTAATTTCCCAGGGATTATGTCTGAATTTAACAACTACATTCAAGACTTGCAAGAAAATATTAAACGCGGTGGAGAACGCAGTCATTACCCCAGCCTACAACGTCTAATTGAGGGTTTAATGATTGGTGTTAATGCCAGAATTGAAGAAAAAGGCAACCAAGCAGGAATCCCTGATTTAACTATCAGAAAAAATGATCGAATTTTGGGATATATAGAAGCTAAGGATATTAATATTGATTTAAGTAAAATCGAAAAAACTGCACAACTCAAACGTTATTTAGAATCAAATATTGGTTATAACTTGATTTTAACTAATTATCTAGAATTTCATTGGTATGTAGACGGAGAATGTGAAAAAACTGCTAAATTAGCTGATTTAGAACAAGGTGAAATTATTCTGGTTAATGATTTACAGCCTATTAGAGAATTACTACAATCATTTCTGAATCAAAAAGCCAAAGATATTAATAACTATTATGATTTGGCTAAAGAAATGGCAGCTTATACTAAAACAATTAGAAACGCTATTCAATCATCTTTAGAAATAGAAACCACAATAGAAGAATTAAATCTATTAAAAGAAACATTTAAAAAGTTACTCCTTTTAGATATAGATAATGATAAATTTGCAGATATGTATGCCCAAACTATTGCTTATGGTTTATTTACCGCAAAAATTGGTCACGCACAAAACCCTGGACAATTTGCATTTAGTCGCACAACAGCAAGTATTTATATTAGTGATAGAATTCCTTTTTTAAAAGGTTTATTTGATTTGGTTTTAGGAACTGATAGTGTTAGTAAAATTCATAAATCAATTGAAAATTTAATAGACTTATTTAACACAATAGATATGACCAATATTTTAGAAAACTTTGGTCAAGAAACCCGCACACAAGATCCAGTCATTCACTTTTATGAAACATTTTTAGCCGCTTATCAAGCTTCATTAAGAAAAAGTCGAGGAGTTTATTATACTCCTGAACCTGTAGTTAATTTTATTGTTCGTGCTGTTGATGATATTTTAGATAAAGTCTTTGATTTACAATATGGTTTAGGAAATCGCAAAGTAACTATTCTTGACCCCGCAACCGGAACAGGAACTTTTTTATATGCAGTTATTAAACAAATTCGTGATAATGTCAAAAAATATGGTATTGATAATTGGAATAGTTTTTTAAGAGATACAAAACTTGTAAACCGTTTATTTGGGTTTGAGTTATTAATGACTCCTTATACTATAGCGCATTTAAAATTAGGTTTATTATTAGGAGATTTAGGTTATAAATTTGCACCAGAGGAAAGATTAAAAGTTTATTTAACAAATGCGTTAGAAGAAGGAATAAAGGAAGGAGATTTAATTCCTGGTATTACTCAAATAATTGCGGAAGAATCAAGTCAAGCAGGAAAAGTAAAAACAGAAATTCCGGTAATGGTGGTATTAGGAAATCCTCCCTATTCTGTCAGTTCTCAAAATGCTAGTAAACGCAAAAGAGTTTTAAATCAAGATGAAAGATATTTAGCAGATGTTGAATATACTGGTTTAGTTTGGAATCGGATTTATAAAACTGGAAAAGCAGGTAAAACTATTACGGAATTAACCCATATTGGGGAACTTTTGGAATCATATAAAGGTAGAGTCAGGTTAGAAAAAGAAAAGAATATTCAACCTTTAGATGATGATTATATTAAATTTATTCGTTTTGCTCAAGATCAAATTCAAAAAAATCCTAAAGGCTATGGTATTATTGGATTTATTACTAATCATTCCTATCTTAATGGTTTAATTCATCGAGGTATGAGAGAAGAATTATTAAAGTATTTTGATACTTTATATATCATGGATTTACATGGTAATTCTTTATTAAAAGAAACCACTCCAGAGGGAAATATTGATCAAAATGTGTTTGATATTCAACAAGGTGTAGCAATTTTAATTGCTGTGCGCGAAAAAAGCGAACCTGATTATTTTTCTACGGCTTATAAATCCAGAGACGCAAGAGCCGAAATGGCTAAGGTCTTATATTATGATCTGTGGGGAAGTCGTGAGGAGAAATATAAGTTTTTAGACTCTGCAAGTTTAGATAGTGTTAATTGGATAGAGGTACAACCGACTGAACCAAATTATTTTTTTGCACCGAAAAATTTTGATTTAGCAACGGAATATAATCAAGGGTGGAATGTTACAGATATTTTTCCTGTAAATTCAACAGGGGTTACAACTCATAGAGATCATTTTGTGATAGATTTCGATTTAGATAAACTTCATAAACGAATAGAAGATTTTATAGACCTACAAATCACAGATGAACAAATATCTAAAATCTATGATTTAAAAGATACTCGTGACTGGAAACTTTCTTTAAAGAGATTATCATTAACTAAAAACTTAAAATGGAAGAGTTATTTTACTACATATTTATATCGTCCATTTGATAAAAGATTTTATTATCATCATAAAGATGTTGTCGAACTGACTAAACATGAAGTTATGAGAAATTTACAATTTGATAATTTATCATTAATTTTATGTCGTCAGCAAAAAGAGATAGGGTTTCAACATTGTTTCGTTTCTCAAAATATAGGAGACGGTAATAGTATATCAATTAATTCAAGAGAACGGAGTTACTATGTTCCTCTATACACTTACCCTAATACAGAAAATGATCAAACTAACTTATTTTTAGAAAAAACTCCTAACCTATCCCCAAAATTCCTAGAAGCTATCAAAGAAAAACTTGGTAAAATACCCACCCCAGAGGAAATATTTTACTATGCTTATGCTATATTCCACAGTCCCACCTATCGCACTAGATACGCTGAATTTCTGAAAATAGATTTTCCTCGTCTTCCTTTAACCAGTAATCAAAAACTCTTTCACGAATTAGCTATCAAAGGAGAAGAATTAGTTAATTTACATTTAATGAAATCAGATATACTTAATAGCTTAACTACAACATACCAAGGAATAGAAGAGAATCAAGTTAGCGAAGTTACCTATAATTCAGAATTGCAAAGAGTGTATATCAATAAAGCAAGCTATTTTACCGATATTCCCTCACATATTTGGGAATTTAAAATTGGTGGATATCAAGTATTAGATAAATGGTTAAAAGACCGAAAAAACGCCAACCGAAAATTATCTATTGAGGAAATTAACCATTATCAAAAAATTGTCATTGCTTTGACGGAAACTTTACGATTAATGCAGGAAATTGATAGAATTATTCCAGGTTTTCCCATAGATTAATGAAGTTTTGAATCAATATCCATGTCTTCTTTTTTCTATTTTTAATAAATAATCAATTGACATTATAAATCGGGGATATTATTTAGAGTAAAACGTGCTATAATCAATAAATATGGCTCTACCTTTAGAGGATGTTTTAAAAGTTTTCAAGGTATAAATTAACCCCTCTCCAAACCTCTCCCCGAAGCGGGGTGAGGCTTTGAAAACCCCCTTCCCAGCCTTCGGCACGCTGCGCTAACGTAGGGAAGGGGGGTAGGGGGGTTAGGTTTTTGGAGATTATTGGTTTTATTTAATACTTTTCAAACACCCTCTTATGTAAAACAACATTTACGGAATTTTGTTGGGTTGCGCTGTCGCTTAACCCAACCTACAAGAACTACAAATAGTAAACTTGGTATAGTCTTTATATTTGAGGTCAAACTCATGTTGCAACTACAAATTAAATCCGATTCTTCCGATATTGAAATTGTCCAAAACCTAGTGCGGTCAGCTATTGAATCCGAAATTAAAAACTTAAAACGTTCACTAGAAAAAACTAATAAATTACTTATGGAATTTGAAGCAAAATATCAAGTTTCGTCGGAGTTTTTTTTCGCCAATTGGACAACAGAAAATCTTGCAGGTGGTGACGAAGAATATGTAACTTGGGCTGGAGAGATAAAAATTAAGAAAAAATTAACCAATTCTCTACAAAAGTTAGAAGCAATTGAATATGTTACTCAACAATTACCAAGCTAATATTGTTACTATTATTCAAAAATATGTGAATGACGGATGGATTTTATCATTTAGCTTTTCGGTTGATTCCAGATCAAATTATGTAGGTTTTATCCAAGGTAATTTAGAATTTTTGCAAGGTTCACGTCTATTTTTTAAAGAATATGTTGACCTTCAAGAATCTATTGAAAAGTTTTCCTATTCATTCCATTATCAAGATCATGAAAATAACTTAATATTTCGTTATGACAACGCAAAGCATAAGCCTGACTTGGGTTATACAGATCATAAACATATCAAAGATAAAATTGTCCAATCTAAAATTCCAGATATTGAACAAGTAATTTTAGAAATTATTAGCAACTATTTAAATAATCCAAAATGATTAATATAATTTAATATCAAAAAAATAGAGAATTATAAATTATTTTATCAAATAAATCAACATTCTGTAAATCCTTTAATCCTGATATGGCTAACGCCACGCTATGCCTTCGGCACACTTCGTGAACGCTATCAGACAAAAATTATCAAGGATTTGGTTGGGTTTCCTTGCGTCAACCCAACCTACGAAATGTTTAACTCATTAAGTCTTGAAATAATGCTGTACTTAAATAGCGTTCACCAAAAGAAGGTTGAATCATGACTATTAATTTACCCGCATTTTCTGGACGTTTACCCACAATAATAGCAGCAGACAAAGCCGCACCAGAAGATATTCCTGATAATAAACCTTCTTCTCTGGCTAATCTCCGTCCATATTCTATTGCTTCTGCGTCGTCAACTTGAATTATTTCATCAATTAGATCTTGACGTAAAACATCAGGAATAAATCCCGCACCAATACCTTGAATTTTGTGAGAACCGGGTTTACCACCTGAGAGAATTGGACTGTTACTAGGTTCTACAGCAATAACTTGAAAACTTGGTTTGCGTTGTTTAATAACTTCCGCAATTCCGGTAATGGTGCCACCTGTTCCTACCCCAGCAATTAAGATATCAACTTCTCCGTCTGTATCTACCCAAATTTCCTCAGCGGTGGTTTCTCGGTGAATTTTGGGGTTAGCTGGGTTGGCAAATTGTTGCAACATAAAAGCATTGGCAGTATTAGCCACAATTTCCTCTGCTTTGTTAATTGCACCTCTCATTCCTTGAGTTCCAGGTGTTAATTCTAAACTTGCACCATAAGCCCTTAACATGGCGCGTCTTTCTTGACTCATGGTTTCGGGCATGGTTAAGATTAACTTGTAGCCACGGGCGGCTGCTACCATTGCTAAAGCAATGCCTGTATTCCCAGAAGTTGGTTCAACTAAAATAGTTTTTCCTGGGAAAATTAAACCTTCAGCTTCAGCGGAAAGGATCATACTCACGCCAATTCTGTCTTTTACAGAGGAGGCAGGATTCATGCTTTCTAGTTTGATAACTATTCTGGCTACCACTCCCTCCGCTTGGGGAATTTTATTCAACTGAATTAATGGAGTTTTCCCAATAAGTTCTGTTACATCTTTAGCAATTCGCATTTATTAACCTCTAAAATTTATATATTAATCTATTTTGGTTAAGTATTTATCTCATTGAGTTTTGATATCAGCCATAACCATTTTACCATAATCTCTGTCTATTATCACAAGAAAATATTCCCAATTGTTAATACCTATAGAGGTTGTTTAAAAAGTATTAGATGAAACCGATAATCTCCAAAAACCTAACCCCCCTGCCCCCTTTCCCTACGTTAGCGCAGCGTGCCGAAGGCTGGGAAGGGGGGTTTCAAAGCCTCTCTCCGCTTCGGGGAGAGGTTTACAAGAGGGGTTTGTTTATACATTAAAAACTTGTTCATTCATTCTCTTAGAATATTTTAATTTTGTTTTTGACTTATTCAAGATATCTTAGGTCTATCTTTGTGATGAGATGCTGTGATTTGAGTACAGTTTGTACTTGTGAATCTTCTCTGCCAAATAACTCAAAGTAATAGCCTATCTGGATTTGGCTTTGAGTACAAAATACCCCGTCCCCTTCCTCAAAAATGCTAGTACCCCACTCGAAAAATACTAGCACCCCTACACCAAATATTTTTTTAAATGCTTGCCAAATCAGGATAACAGGCTATGAGTGCGATCGCAATTATCTTAATAATATTAATTCTACTCACCTAAAGTTGGGACTAAAAGGGCAACTGATATAAACGATATAGGATTTACGCAGAGATTCCCCTCTACCCCCCGAAGTTCCTAAGACGAAAGTCTGACGAATTAGGGGGGACTTCTTACCTCCTATATCTCTCAAAAATTATCTCAATACTGTCTGTATTATCCAATACGAAAAGGACAGAATTTTGTTTTTCGAGGAGATTTTGATCAGCATATTTTGAATTAAAAAAGGTGTAAGAAATAAACCTACTAAAAGAAATTTTCTTGCTAGGTAATTAAGACCTGGTAAGGGAGAATAAACATGAAAATCAAACTTTTAAAAGTGCTTACCGTAAGTTTGGTCACTTTAGCATTGATTTCTCCAGGAGTAGGAGTATTTACTATAGTTTGGGGACAACATAGAGAGTTCGTTAAAACACAGAATTTATCCTGTGAATTGCCGAAAATAAATATAGCATCTCCTCAATTAGTTCCCCAAACAAAAATTATCAATACTCAGCCATCTTTAGTCAAGGTTAAATTGTCTGACAATAATTTTCTACATCAATTAAAAATTGCTGCAAAAAAATATAACTTAGTGACAATTTTGCAATGGTTATTTTTAGTGACACCAATTTGTGTTGGTGTAGGAATTATCGCTTATGACAGATATCTTGTCTACCGGGCTGCTGTATTAAAAGAACACATTGCCATGTTGGAAAAAATGTGGCAACAAAGCATCGAACAGTAATTTTGCAACTTAATCTTCACCATAAACTAAATTATCATGACAGACGAACGCCAAGCACAGTATTTTAATTTAATTGATGAACTTCTTCAATGTCCCAATGGTCAAGAACCAGATGTTTTGGAAGCAAAGCCAGAATTAATTGATTCTGGTTTAGTGCAATCAATGTTACAAGTAGCGACAATGTTTGCTCATCAAGGTAATCAAGATGGAGCGCAATTTTTATTTTTTGTTGCTAAACAATTAGCAAAGGAATTAGGTTTATATCCTGAAGTTTCTCATCAAGTTGTCACTCAGGAGTAATAATGCTATTGACTTCAACTGATGCCGGAAAAATATCATTAGAATTTCTCTTGGCAGATTGGAATATTGCCGATGATTATAGAGATTGGTTTACGATTATCAATTCTCGGTTAATGGGTGAGAGTTGGTACATTGTAGAATTGGGTGTAGAGGGATTACCTGATAGATGGTTTATGCAGGTTTATGACACAGGAGTTTGTGACCCTAACTATACTTTTATTTCCCCAATTTCTGGTGCAGAAGGATATACCGATTTGAGAAGTTTACCAGATATTATTGCTGATGTCTTAGTAGCAGAACGTAATTCTCGATAACAACTTTTAGATATTTATTTAGATCCCCGACTTCTTTAAGAAGTCGGGGATCTTTAATTAATTATATGTTATACTAAATAGAGTTATGGACACTACAGAAAAATCAGTCAGATGATTACTGAAGAGATCCTAGCCCAAGAATTTATCCGAGTCGTTTACGACTATTACCCAACCCTGGGAGAACTCTTAAAAGGCTGCCATGTGAAAGTTATCACTCGCTTTTGGGGACGACCTGCACAACGGTTTCAATATATAGGAATTTATTGTCAAGAAGACATGATGACCTATATTCAAGCCAAAAAAGTAATCCTCAGAGAATTAGCAGAAAATATGGGGCTAATTCAAGTAGTTTGTTTCAATGCCAAACGATTGCTACATGACCCTATGTCGAAGTTAAAGCAGTCTGAACCTCGATTATGGTTGGAGTTGCAATTACTGGCAGCCTAAGAGTTTGTTTGATAGCTTGCGTGGTGTAGCCATAAACTTTTTTGTGTGTGATGTACCTGTAGATCCCCCTAAATCCCCCTTTTTAAGGGGGACTTTGATGGATGTATTCCCCCATTTTTAAGGGGGTTAGGGGGGATCTGAGAGTTTTTGATGCACCATGAGAGACTTTTCAAACATCCTCTAATCTAATATTTGGTTAATAATGAAAACAGGACTTTTCTGTAATTACGAAAATCATCACCTAGATGCTAGACGCACTATATTTGAGCAAGTTTTATTGGTGAAAGAGGCGGAAAGTTTAGGTTTTGAAGAAGCTTGGGTCACGGAACATCATTTTAATGAGTTCAATCTTAGTCCTTCAATTCTGCTGTTATTGGCACATTTAGCGGGTGTTACTTCTAAAATTCGGCTAGGAACTGCGGCTGTATTATTGCCGTTTCATCAACCAATTCGCGTTGCTGAAGATATTGCTACTTTGGATAATCTTTGTAGTGGAAGGCTGGCTTTTGGTGTAGCTAAAGGTGGTCCTTTTCCCCAGCAAAATAAACATTTTGGGGTGACAGCCCAGGAATCTCGCACCCGAATGTTAGAGTCAGTCGCATTGATTCAAAAGCTTTTATATGAAACTGACGTATCATTTAATGGCCAATATTATCAATGCGAAAATCTCACAATTCATCCCCAACCATTGCAAAAACCAATTCCCATATATGTTGCTAGTGGTGACAATGATGCAATTGAATTTGCTGCGAAAAATTCTTTTGGTTTAATGGGTGGTCCGCCTTTTTCTCTGGAAAGATTGCAGAAGACAGTCAATAAATATCGGGAATTTAATTCCAGTGGTGCAGATAAGTTTCTGTTAGCGCGTTTCTTTTTTGTGGGGAAAACTCATGATGAAGCGATGAATGAGGCATTACCTTTTATTCGTCACTTCAGCAAAGAAATGACAGCTAACTCAACTCAAGTAATGCAGAAAAGTCCTCAACAACCAGTATTTGATCGGACAAATATTTGTTTTGATGAAGACTATTTGTTTGAGAATTCAATTATTGGTGATGTCAACACCTGTCGTGACAAAATCAAGAAATTCCAGGACAAATTAAATCTCAGCACACTAGCGTTAAAACCCTCATCTTTTTCTTTGCAAAAAAATCGAGAAAGTTTGCAACGCTACAATCAAGAGGTGCGGAATTATGTCTAAACTTCCCTTGCTTCCTCCCGATGATTTACCTCCTACTAAGGTAACAAAAGAGGATGGAATACTGCATTTGGAGTTAGAACAGTCTATTGGTAGATGTTTTTTCTTTGCGTGCGATCGCATAACTCAAGTATTACTATCTAATTGTCAGTGGTACATGACTACAAATAACACGACTTTGATGTTAATTGTAGACTGTCCCGATATAGTTGCTTATTGGCATATAGTCAGCAATATTCCCCAATTGGGAAATAGACTGGAAAGATTTACTAAAAATGCCAAAATTCGAGTTTATCCTCCTTTTGGCAAAGGTTCACCTTTTGAAATTGGAGTGACCGAAATTTCTGCTTATGGAGATTGGTTATAATTCATAAATCACCAGATCCCCGATTTCTTCAAGAAGTCGGGGATCTATCTTGTTATAATAAAATAAATACAAAAATATATCAGCCATGATTAGTAACTTTGTCAATAATAAAAAAGAACTTTTTGACAGATGGGCAAATAGTTATGATTGGGCATTTCCTTCTTTTATTTACCAAGCTATCCATAAAAGATTACTTACAAAAGTTGAATTATCACCAAATGCAAATGTACTGGATTTAGGTTGTGGAACAGGCAGATTATTAAACAGATTAGCAACTGAGTTTCCTGAAATTACAGCCACAGGATTGGATTTATCTCCCCAAATGTTGCGGGTAGCGAGACAAAAGAACCGCCACCGTCCCCGGTTAATTTATATTGAAGGTAATGCGGAAAATCTTCCCTTTGCTGAGGGACAATTTGATGCGGTTTTTAATACTATCAGTTTCTTACATTATCCTCAACCACAACAGGTTTTAAATGAGATAGCAAGGGTACTTTCTCCTAGTGGTAGGTTTTATTTAGTAGATATTACTTTTAATAACTCATCATCATGTCCAATTACGCCCCATTCTCCTACAGGAATTAGGTTTTATAGCCAAAAACAAAGAGAAGAAATGGGTAATAAAGCAGGTTTAACTTGTTTAGGTCATTATCACTTATTAGGATTTGTGTTATTAACTATTTTTCAAAAATAATCTATTCCTAGGGTGCGTTATTGATAGCGTAACGCACCATTTTCTTATCTTAGATAGTTAGTAGATTTAATATCCCAAGTTTAGACTTCTACCTCTTGAACGACTTCTAAAGGTAATTCTAATATTTCTACAATTTCTTGATCACTTAAACCTAACTGCCTTAATTTTTCGATTTTCTCTATAGTATTTTTATGTTGCTGTAATTTAGAATTACGAGGATTATTTTTATCTGATTTAGTTTTTGGTTGTTTAGAACCAATATTCATACAACCAATTATATTTTGATTAATACTTTTATCACCTAAAAAAATATTTATATTTCCCTGTCGTTCAAGAACAGATTTCAGATTACCTTTATCAACTGGTTCATCAAAAATATCAGATAAAATTTGCAAGAGTTCGTAACCTACATCCTTCGCGTGACCGGCACTACAACCACAAGTTTCAGCAATATCAGCATATTTTTGATATTTTAGTGTTCCTTCAATAACGCCACGTTGTAAGTCGTTGAGATGCTGTCCTGTGTTGAGATAAAGAGCGTCATCCACAAGTTGTAGTAGTTGCTGAACCTGCATATTGATAAATGTAACGCGACATCAGTCATTTTAGCAGACTTTATCCGTATTTTTCAGCTTTTTTCCGTCTGTTTTTAAATTTTTTTTACGATCCGCTTTTTTCCGCTTTTCGCTTGCATAAATTGGTATCATAACTTGGTCTAAATATTACTCATTTGCTGCTTTTAAAACCTGTGCATAGAGTTGACTACTCACACGAAAACCTGCTTGAATAATTAAAGCATCTATTACTGGTTGGACTGTAGGAATAAGCTTTCTTTGCTTGGCAACTAATAGAATACCAAGGATGCCCGTAATAGGCAATCCTAAGCGAGTAGCTTCTCTTCTGCCAAGACGTTCATCAATTAATAATTCATCTGCATCTAATTCTATAACAAGAGCGATCGCCTCAGCTTCACCCCGATCCAAATTGTGATTATTCCGTAATATAGAAATAAGTTCCAGATTTTTTGCTGGTATAACTTCAATCCAATCTAAAGAAAGCACTTCTGCAATGAGATTTTCTTCATCACTAGCATTTATGAGTTCTTCTGCAACTCCTTGAGGAATAATAACTCTGTTGTAAATCTGTTGTAAAAGTGACAAGTAACCAACAATAGCTAGATTGCTCAGGGGTGATGTATCACTAACTACTATCATAACCAACCTTTTGCGCGGAGATGCAGAATATCTTCCTGTAATTCAGCTACATCATAGTGAACACATATCCCACGTTCAGCAAGTAATTTTTGCAGCTTAATTTGATTCATGCTTATTATTTCACTAGCTTTACCTAAGCTGATTTTTTCTTGTTGAAATAGCAAAATTACAATTTCTAGTAAAAGTTGCTTTTCTGATAAACCACTTACCTTGAGGACTTCATCTGAAATTATCATGATTACTTTTGTGAATAGTTTTTTATATCCTAACAAATATGAATTACACTAACCCAGGTTGCTACTTATCTAGTTGAGACTGGTAATGGATAATTGGTAATAAAATCCCAGTTTTAATCTTGTTAATCCTTAAATCCTGGATATCCTGATTCTGACAGTTTCCCTAATAATATTTATATTGTAGCAGTTCTTGAATCTGCATATTGATAAATGTAAGGCGACATAGGTAATTTTAGCAGACTTTATCCGTATTTTTCAGCTTTTTTCCGTCTGTTTTTTAATTTTTTTTACGATCCGCTTTTTTCCGCTTTTCAAGATTAGGTGAGTGGTGTAATTTCGTAGAGATAAATGTGAGCTTGAAATTGGAAAATTTCATCAGAAATAGGAGATAAAAGTGAAACTCAGAAATTTGGTTTCGGTTGTAAGCGCGGGAATACTTGGTTGTATCTCATCTTTCGGATTCACAACTCCAGCAAATGCGGATCTTAATATATGTAGTGAGGCAGGTTCAAAGGCTTTTGTCGCCATCAGTTACAAGGCAAATGGTATAATTTGGTCAAAGGGATGGACAATATTATGTGCCTAAAAAATTAAGTGCTGTTGTTGAACAACTATTACAAAAACAAGAAGATAAACCTATATCAGCAATATACTTTCGTAAAAGTGAAAGCATTAAATCAGTACAATTTTCCATTTGAAAAAGATTTATTTGCTCAGTTTGGAGAAGTTGTGACATTTGCTTCTAAGTGAGTTTAAGTGCTAATCTCAATTCTTGTCGTTTCATTTCTTCACCAATTAAAAATTTAGATTCTTCTGCAATCTTTTGCTGTCTTTCTGGTGATAAGTGTTCTAGTTTTTCCTTTAAAGTTTTCCCCATTGTTTATTCTCACTTTTATTCTGATTGTTTTTTGAGTTGAGCTAAATGTGTATCAAATATTTATTATTTTTAAGACTTCCTTGATTTTTTATTCAAATAAAGAACGAGCTGATTGAGATTGGCGAATAATTGACATTAATGTACCAACTTTAACAGATGTATGATTAGGTACAATAGCAGTCAGAGTAGAATCTCCTATTTGTTTTTGCATAACAATATGACTTCCTTTTTGTCTAACTTCTATAAAGCCATCTGTTTCTAAAATTTTACAGATTTCTTTACCTGATAATATCCGTAATTTACCCAACAGAAACCTCCAAATTGGTAATAAAAATTTCGCTTTTAAGGCGATTTTCTATTTCTGAAGGTGAAGCAAACTCTAAAAATAATTCAATTGCTTCTTTTAAATTATCTTTCGCTTCCTCAATACTGTCTCCTTGACTAGCAATATCTAATTCTGGACAAAGAGAAATATACCCATTATCTTCTTTTTCAATAATGGCAGTAAATCTTTGTTTGATAGTTGGCATTGACTATGTAAACTCCTTAATATCTTTTATTATTATACTGCTGATTGCTGATTGTTCAAAAAATAATTTTTAACCATTCAGCGCTTTTATAGACATCTATAACTATTGTAGAGATGTTTCATATAACTTTCTCTTGACTCAACCAACTATATAAACCTTCCAAACCTTCCCCAGTAGTAGCAGAAACTTGGAAAATTCGGATATTTGGATTTACCTGTTTTGCATATTCAAGACAACGTTGAACATCAAAATTGAGATAAGGTAATAAATCAATTTTCGTTAAAATCATTACTTCACTACTACGAAACATATAGGGGTATTTAATCGGTTTATCTTCCCCTTCTGTCACCGATAAAATTACCACCTTAGCGGCTTCTCCCAAGTCAAATAAAGCCGGACAAACTAAATTTCCAACATTTTCAATCATCACCACAGAATTTAATGGTGGGTTAAGTTCCTGCAAACCCCTTTCTATCATTGATGCGTCCAAATGACAGCCTGTACCCGTGTTGATTTGCACAACTTTACAACCTGTCTTTTTAATCTTTTCTGCATCATTAGTAGTTTCTTGATCACCTTCAATAACGCTAATAGTTAACTTATCTTTTAAATCATTAATGGTCCGAGTTAATAAGGTGGTTTTTCCCGAACCTGGAGAACTCATTAAATTCAAAGCCAGAATATTTCGACCTTTAAACCAACCGCGATTTTGGGCAGCTAATAAGTTGTTTTTACCTAAAATTTCTTGTTCTAAAGATATCGTTGTATTATGAATTTTAGCATGAATTTGGGGTGCTTCTTCATGGTGATGAGAATGGGTAATTACAGTCCCATTTGCTAAAGTATGAGTATGATGATATTCATTTTCCATATTTGTAATTGTCGTTTGATTATGGTCAGAACAACCGCAAGTTACACACATAAATCCTCCACTTCAATTTCTTTGATTTTTAATTCTTCACCAGCTATGATATCTAATTGCACACTACCACATTTACAAATACCAAAAGGTTTATCTATAGGAAATGTATTGCCACACTCACGACACATAGCCATTCCGGGTATTTCTAAAATTTCTAATATTGCCCCCTCAACTATTGTACCTTGGGCGCAAATATCAAAGCAAAACTTAATGGCATCTGGCATAATAGCTGATAATTTGCCAACTTCTAATAATACTCGTTGGACTTTTTTATTTTGGGCATTTTCGCTAACTATGGCGATGATATTTTGGGTTATTCCTAGTTCGTGCATAAAAAAAGAGCAATTAAGAGTTTTCTAGCATTTTCAGAATATGTTTAGCTAAGTTTTCATTAATTTCTCTATGTCTGATAAAAATACAACCTATTTCTTCTAGTTGTTTAATTAAGAGAACTCCACAAAAAAAATGAACTGCTTGCAGCAGCGCTTCGCTATCCAATGGTATTTTGCCCGTCCTTGTATTATTAGCGGGCAAGATGCCCGCACTACAAGAAATTTTGGGATATTTTTTAAATTGGAAGTCTTTAAGTCTCTCCTTTTCACAATAATTCTAACTCCGCTACTTTTCTAAGAGGTGGTTTGATAGCGTTCACGAAGTGTGCCGAAGGCATAGCGTGGCGTTAGCCATAAAGTATTAGATGAAACCGATAATCTCCAAAAACCTAACCCCCCTGCCCCCCTTCCCTACAAGGGAAGGGGGGTTTCAAAGCCTCTCCCCGCTTCGGGGAGAGGTTTGGAGAGGGGTTTGTTTATACATTAAAAACTTGTTCATTCATCCTCTAATAGCCGGAATATTATCACTGCTAAATTCGTGATACAAATCTAATAAATTGTTTTGGAGTTCTTCTAAAGAATTTCCTTGTGTCCAATAATCAGGATATTCTTCTAAGTAACCGATAAACATATCCTCATCTTGCCAATAAATATATTTTCTCTTTTTGATTGTTTCCATAATTACTTAGTTATTTTCTGATTGCAAATAATTATTGTCTAGTATTATATCACTGATTCATAAAATTAACAAATTCGTGGAAGTTGATCTCCTACTAGCATATCAATTATTCTTTCTGCACCAAAGGCTGTTTTTAAGAGAACTATTCCTGGTGGTGTGGGGATAATTTCACCTATGATAGATGCTTGTTTTCCTGTGGGGTGACTTTGCATTGTTGATAAAATTAAATCAGCTTTTTCAGGTGGTGCAACTATGACTAATTTTCCTTCGTTAGCTAAATACAAAGGTTCTAAACCTAATATTTCACAGACTCCATTTACTTCTTCTCGAATAGGAATTGCATTTTCATTAATGCGTATGCCTACGTTTGCTGTCAGGGCAAATTCATTTAATACTGTGGCTAAACCTCCTCTAGTTGCGTCTCGCATGGCATGAATTTCTGGACAAACTTTGATAATTTCAGCTACTAATTCATGTAATGGTTGACAGTCACTTTCTATATCTGTTTCTAGTGCTAATTCTCCTCTAGCAATTAATATCGCTGTACCATGATTTCCAATTTCACCATTAATAATTACTACGTCTCCTGGTTGAATATTGCGGGGAGAAATATCAATTCCTGGAGCAATCATACCAATTCCCGCAGTGTTAATAAACAGTTTATCAGCACAACCACGATTAACAACTTTTGTGTCTCCTGTAACTATTTGCACTCCAGCTTTTTGTGCGGCTTTCTGCATACTAGAAACTACACGACGTAATGTTTCTACTGGTAAACCTTCTTCTAAAATCATGCTACAGGTGAGATATAAAGGTTTTGCACCACTCACTGCTAAATCATTAATTGTGCCATTAATTGCTAGTTCTCCTATGTCTGAACCTGGGAAAAATAAGGGGTCTACTACATAAGAATCTGTGGTAAATGCTAATCTGTTTCCATATTGGGAAAGATTGGCTAAATCAAATGTGGCTTGGTCTTCTAATTGGGAAAGAATGGGATTATCAAAGGTTTTGACAAATACATCATCTATCAAGTCACGCATGGCTTTACCACCGCTGCCATGGGCGAGATTAATATGGGTATCGCGGACTTTTCCCTGCCGACGACGGACTTGCTCAATTTTTTGAAACAGTGGATTTTGATTGGGAATAATTGTCATTTTTAAATTGTTTTATAACTATAAATTTTGTATTTTTGACAGGCAATTTGGACAGTTACATAAGCCCTATAATTTTCCTCAAATTGTGCAATTTAGACTGACAAAGGTGCGGTTGATACACCTGATTTATCTCGTTTAGCCATAGTTGAAAGTCGCCCATATTTGTAATATGCTGCACAAGCACCTTCAGAGGAAACCATACAGGTTCCAATGGGTGTTTCTGGGGTACAAGCTGTTCCAAATACTTTACATTGCCAAGGTTTTAAAACTCCTTTGAGAATTTCTCCACATTGACAAGCTTTATGATCTGCTACTTGTAAATTCGGAATTGTAAATTTAACTTCAGCATCAAATTGGGCATATTCTTCGCGGATTTTAAAACCGGAATTGGGTATTTCTCCTAAACCTCTCCAGGCAAATTTTTCTCGCACTGTAAAAACTTGATTTATAGCTGTTAATGCGTTTTTATTTCCGGCTGGTTCGACTAAGCGATTATATTGATTTTCAACTTGACAACGATTTTCTACTATTTGTTTTAATAACATCCAAATTGATTGGAATATATCTAATGGTTCAAATCCAGAAATAACTATTGGTTTATGATATTCTTGGGAAATAAATTCATAAGGTTCTGTACCTATGACCATACTTACATGACCAGGCCCAACGAAACCATCAAGTTGTAAATCTGGGTTTTCTAATAATGCTTGGAGGGCGGGAATTACTAATACATGATTAGAAAACATACTAAAGTTAGTTATATTTTCTGCGGCTGCTTGGAGGATGGTAAATGCGGTACTGGGGGCAGTAGTTTCAAAGCCTAAACCGAAGAAGACTATTTCTTTATTGGGGTTCTCTTTGGCTATTTTGAGGCTGTCTAAGGGTGAATAAACCATGCGAATATCTGCACCTTGGGCTTTGGCTTGCAATAAGCTGGTTTTTGCACCGGGTACGCGCATTGCGTCGCCAAATGTGGTGAAGATGATGTTGGGGTTTTGACAAAGGGCGATCGCATCGTCTATTCTCCCTTTAGGCATGACACAAACTGGACAACCAGGCCCATGAATTAATTCGATATTATCGGGTAATAGTTCTTCAATTCCGTATTTGAAAATAGCATGAGTGTGTCCTCCACATACTTCCATTATTTTTATATGTTTGTCTATTTGTTGGCTGAGTTTTTGAATTTCTTTTTGGAGAGCTTGGGCTTTTTCTGGGTTGCGAAATTCGTCTACATATTTCATATTAATTTTTAATAAACCACGAAGGGACGAAGGACACGAAGGAAGAAGGAAGAAGGAAGAAGGAAGAAGGAAGAAGAGAATTTAACTACTAATGACTGTTTGGGCTGCTGCTATTTCTTGCAGTAATTGTAATGTTTCTGCTGCTTCTTGTTCGTTGATTCTATTCATTGCAAAACCAACGTGAACTAATACCCAATCTCCTATACATTTTTCTGGGGGGTGTTGTTCGTCTACTATACAAGCTATGTTTATTTGTCTTGTGACTCCTCCAATATTGACTATTGCTAGTTTGTGTTCATGATTGGTTATTTCTGTTATTTGTCCGGGTATTCCTAAACACATTTGGATTTTCCTTTTTTAAGATTTACGAACCATAGAGAACACAGAGGTTTTATGTTATTTCTTTAAGTATTTAGCGGCTGCAATTATGGCTTGTCCTAGTGATAATCCTCCATCATTTGCAGGTGTTATACTATGAGTTAATACATTAATTTCTAATTTTTCTAGTCGCATTTTTACTTGTTGTAATAAGATTTGATTCTGAAACACTCCTCCTGTTAATGCTATTTGATGAAATTCATGTTCTTTTCTCAGTTGTTTAACTGTTGTGACAATGGCAATTGCTAAACTTTTATGAAATTTTGCAGCTATTTCTGATGATGAAATGTGCTGTTTGATATCATTGATAATTTCTCGCCATGTTGGAGATGTATCTATATAATATATATTATCTGATTTTTCTAAGTTAAAAGAATAATTTAGAGTTTCTTTATCATTATTTAAGATATTTATATCAGCTATAGCTTCCATTTCTATAGCTGCTTGTCCTTCGTAGCTGCATTTTTCTGGACAAATACCTATTGCGGCTGCTACTGCATCAAATAATCTCCCTACTGATGATGTTAAGGGGGAATTAATCCCTTTTTTTATGATTTGGTTGAGTAGTTTGGGGTTTTTATTTTCTAGAAATTTGATTATTTCTAAATCACCGTACTTTTCTTTTATTTCTTCCCAAGTAAAAGCATTAATTAGTTGAGAGTATGTGTTTCTCCACGGTTGATAAATTGCCTGTTCTCCTCCTATCATTGCCATTGGTTTAAATGTCGCTAAACGTTGAAAGCTTTGATAATCTGCTAATAGAAATTCTCCACCCCATAATTTACCGTCTTCACCATAACCTAAACCATCAAATGCTATTCCTAAAATGGGTTTTGTATTTAAAGGAATTTGATTTTCTGCCATACAAGCCGCTATATGGGCGTGATGATGTTGAATTTTCTCTAATTTAATTTTGTTACCTATTGCTAGTTCTTTACCAAGTTTAGATGATAGATATTCTGGATGTTTATCAATAGCAATTATTTCTGGTTTATGGGCAAATAAGTTTAAATATAAATTCAGCGTTTCTTGATAAGCGTTAAATGCGGCTGCGTTTTCTAAATCTCCTAAATGTTGTGATAAAATTGCTTCACCTTCTCCTAATAAACAAAAGGTATTTTTTAACTCGCTACCCATTGCTAAAATTGGTGGTATTTTGGTAAATCCAGGTGGTAATTTAATTGGTACTGGTGCATATCCTCTGGCACGTCTGAGGATTTGAATTTGATTATCATTAACTCTGACAACTGAATCATCTACTCTATTCACAATATCTCGATTATGAAACAGAAAATAATCAGCTATTTTCGATAATTTATCTTTTGCATCTTCATTATCTATACATTGTGGTTCATCAGAAATATTGCCGCTAGTTAATACTATTGGTACTTTCATTCTTCTCAGAATTAAATGATGTAGAGGCGTATAAGGTAGCATAAAACCTAGAGTATTTTGTCCTGGTGCTATGGCAGATGCTAACTTACTATTATCTTTAATATTTAATAAAACTATTGGTGCAGCAGGACTGGTTAATAATTCTTTTTCTAAATCATTAATATGGCAATATTCAGAAATAATATTAATATCTTTTGCCATTAAAGCCAAAGGTTTATGATCACGTTGTTTGCGGTTTCTGAGTTTTTTAACTGCATTTTCTAAAGTTGCAATACAAGCTAAATGAAACCCACCTAAACCTTTAATAGCAAAAATTTCACCCTTTTGTAATAACGTACAAACAGCATCCACATCATCCAACATAGAAAACATATCAGAGATAACTGGTTTACCGTCAGACCTTTCCAACCATGCACGAGGTCCACATACATGACAAGCGATAGGTTGGGCATGAAAACGACGATTTTCTACATCTTGATATTCCTTTTCACATTCTTTACACATCGAAAAATTCACCATACTGGTGTTATTTCTATCGTAAGGAATAGCCCGAATAATACTCAACCTTGGACCACAATGAGTACAATTAGTAAAAGGATAACGGAAATAACGACTAAAAGGATCAAAAATCTCCTTTTGACATTGGGGACAAGTTGCAGCGTCAGGAGAAATTTCAGTTTTTACCACACTATTAATACTGGGAGAAATCACAAAGTTATCAAAATCAAACTCCCCTAAATAAAGACTTCTAATCACCTCATTAATTCTTGCCAAAGGAGGACATTCCTGATACAATTTCCCTACAAAATCCGTTATTTCCTCCTCACTACCAGAAACCCGAATTAATACCCCTTCACCATCATTACAAACATCACCCTTTAGCCCCAAAACTCTCGCCAAACGATAAACAGTAGGACGAAAACCTACACCTTGAACAATCCCACGAACCCTCACCTCTTCTATTCTCATTCTTCCTCCTTCGTGCCTCTGCGTGAGATAATTAAAACTTCCAAATCAAAACGCGATTATTTCCAGAATCAGAAACCACCGCAGTTTCCCCACAAACCTTAATTCCATAACACCAATTTAAACTTTGTCTTGTTGGTAGTCCAAAATTACGATTTTCGCTTTTATTTGTAAAGTTATCTTGTCCAATCACACCATCAGCGTTCGCACCCTGCAATAATAAAATAGATTCTTGTTTCTTCCATCCTAACAAACGGGAATTAGCAGTATCAGCAACTATTAACCAATCTCCTGTAATATCTACCCCATAAGGCATACTTAAACTACTTGCAGTCGGGAAATAAACCCCTTGATTCAATTCCACAAAATTAAAGTTTTTTTGTCCTAAAACCACCGCACAAGGAGCATTATTTTCTGTTGGTATTCCCTCCCAAATCATCACCCGGTTATTACCAGCATCAGTGACAACTAAATTATCTTCCCAAAGGGTGATATCATGACACCAACGCATACTAGAAGCCGTAGGAGAACCTCCCCCATTTTCATTGCGTGATATCATATCTGGTTGTCCCAAAACAATATCCGCAGGTTGGCCATTTTCTGTTGGTAATTGATTCCAAATTAATAACCGACGATTTCCAGTATCAGCTACAAATAATTTATTTTCATAACAGAAAATACCATAAGGCCAATGTAGTGTATTAGCCGCAGGTTGTTGACTTCCCCTGTTAGGTATATTATCAATAAAGTTACTTTGTCCTAATACTAAATCTGCGGGAATATGACTATCTTTTGGGATATTATACCAGATTAAAACGCGATGATTCCAAGCATCTGCAACGGCTAAACCATTACCGCATTTACAAATACCTGTGGGTACACTAAATGTAGATTTTCCTGGTGTACCTTTAGCATTTTGTCCTTCGGTATAAAAGTCTGGTTGTCCTATTATCCAGTCAGCAGGTTGATTATCCTCTGTGGGTAAATTTTGCCACCCTAATAAACGATGATGTCCTGTATCTGCTACCCATAATGGTCCAGTTGGTGATAATAAACAAGCTGCACGAGGTCCAAACATTGTTGTCGGAGTGGGTGCAAGAGGAATTACTAATTGTTCTGGTGTAATATTGTTTCCTAATATTATTTTTGCACCGTCAGTAAATAAAAGTAAATGAGGGATATTTTGGGTTTGCAATGTAGATAGGGAATTAATATTTACGCTATTTACTCCAATACGGTTTAGTTAACAAAATTGTAGGTTGGATTAAGCGATAGCGCAACCCAACAAAGTTTGGAAAATGTTGGGTTTCCTTGCGTCAACCTCATCTACTTAGATTATTGGAAAACCTGGAATAATTCTATCAATTTCCTGCATTTTTCATAAAGTTTCTGTTAAAGCAATAACAATTTTTTGATACTGGTTAATTTCCTCAGTAGATAATTCTCTCTTGGCAGTTTTAGGCTATTAACACCAGCAAACCTATTCATTAAGCCAGTTTGTAATTTTTGAATTGTGGGTTTTTGATAGCTTTGCATTTTACCGTTCTCCTAAAGTAACTAGAGTTTGTAATGGTGTGGAATCAGTGACAATTTCGTAATTCAGAGGTAATTAAATTGATAATTTCTTGTTTGCTTTGTTGTTTTTGTAACTGTTGAATAATAAAACAGCCGCAGGAATTAAGCGTATAACTTTCCACCGTAGCCGAATCAAAAGCAAATCCATCCGCAGAGATACTTAAAGAATGGGTAGTATGAGTATTTGTGTTCATGAGTAATTACTGAATTTATTTCTTCCTTTGCGTCTTTGCGCCTTTGCGTCTTTGCGCCTTTGCGTGAGACATCTTATTCTTTCTTTTGTGAACAGTCACCAGGAGGACGGGGAGGGAGTCCCAAAGCCTCAATTAAATTGTCTTCAGTGATGTTTAATTTAGTAGCTGCACCGTTTAAATTACAGTTTTGTAATTTACTGTGTTCAGTAATTTATCGTAAATTTATATACAATAAGTTACAATGAGAAAGTTAGGAATAATTAGTTTAGATATTTCTTGATAATTAAAAATTTTGTTACTATATTCATAGGTGGTAGAAATAATTTATTTTAGATGATCAGGTTGCTCATTCAATGGCTAAAGATGTTTTTCATAATGCAGTTAAAAAGGGTTTAGAAAAGGATGGTTGGGTGATTACAGATGACCCATTGAGGATTAAGGCTGGTGGGGCTGATATGCAAATTGACTTGGGTGCAGAAAAGGTTATTGCCGCAGAAAGGGGAGAGGAAAAAATCGCTGTTGAAGTTAAAAGTTTTATTGGTGCATCAAATATTTCTGAATTTCACACTGCTGTGGGACAATTTATTAATTATCGGGTAGCCTTGGAAGAACAACAACCTGAACGTATTTTATATTTAGCTGTTCCGATTGGTGTACATCGTAAGTTCTTTTTTCTACCATTTGTCTGTACTATTATTGAACGGTTTCAAATTACATTAATCATTTATGATCCAGTAGATGAGGTGGTTTTAGAATGGAAAAGTTAGAACTCTATCGCAGTTGTATTAAAGCCCTATTGAGCGAATATGCCAAACTGAGTAAATCCGATGATGAAGCTGAAACGGAGCTAATTTTTGATACTGAACGCGACCATTATCAAGTTGTGAATACGGGTTGGAAAAATCGAAAACCTGTTTATGGGTGTGTGTTACATCTCGATATTAAAGGTGAGAAAATTTGGATACAGCATGATGGTACAGAAATTGGAATTGCTAATGAATTAGTGAAGTTGGGAGTACCAAATTCAGATATTGTTTTGGCATTTCATGAACCTTTGGTGAGGCAATATACGGGGTTTGCTGTGGGGTAATTGTCAAATGGATTCCTTAACTAATCAATATCGTCAAATAATTCAAAAAATTATCGAAGAATATGCGGATTTTTTTGGTAATGATGAACAAGTTAAAGTTGAATTGGTGTTAGATGAAAAAAATGATCGTTATTTATTAGTAGAAACTGGTTGGAAAAATGGTTATCGGATATATGGAACTTTATTACATCTTGATTTAATTGATGGTAAGGTTTGGATTCAACATGATGGCACTGAGGAGGGAATGAGCATTAGTCTCACACCTAAGCAAGAACGCTTTATTGAAACAAAGCTGCAAACTGGAAAATACCATTCTGTAGAAGAAGTTCTAGAAATCGCTCTCAAGTTACTAGATGAGTATGATCCTTCTGAGACAGCATGGGTTAAGGAAGTGCGCGAAAAAATTGATGCTGCTATTGCGATTTCAGAACACACAGCACCTATTGACGGTGAAACATTTGTAAATCAAATTTTAGATCGTTTTCAGCAACAGCGACAGGTACAAAAATGAATCGTTACGTTATTTTCTCTCATTTTACCAAAGTGATAAAATAATTAAATTTATCTAACTAACTACAATTTTAATTGTTAAATAGTAAATATGGGAAATCCCCAATATTCCAGAACAAATGGGATTAATTACCTATTATGCAAATTGATACAAATAGCTTTTCATGGTTTGATGTAGCAGATGATGTCAAAGAATTATTAATATTAGCTGCACATACTTGGGAAAATACAGAAGAATCTACAAAATATATGCAACAGGCTTTAGCTAAAACAGCAGATAACACAGATGTTTTAGTTGCAGCTTATAGATATTTTTATTACAAAAATAATTATATTCTCGCACTGACAACAGCAGAGAAAATAACCGCTAAAATTAAGAAAGCGGAAAGTCTACCTGAGATTTGGGAAGAACTGAAACCTATTCTCGTTAAACGCCACGAAGAACCCCAAATCAGATTGTACTTAAATGCTTATGCTGCTTCTGGTTTGGTATTAGCTAAACTAGGAAAAATAGAGCAAGCTAAGGAAATCAGTACCAGAATAAAAGGTATTGATGAAAAAAATGATTTTGGTGCTGGTATTCTCCTAGATATTTTAACCCGTCCAACAGAAGATGATGATTAATTATGCAAGGTAACGATTGGTTTATTGCTGAAAATGGACAGCATCAAATCTGTAAATCAGCAAGAGAATGGGATCTATTGCGTGATAATTATCGGTTGTACCGCTTTCTAACTGAAGTTGAAGATGTTCTCAAAAATGTTGAAGATGAATCAACCCGACTTCCAGATATGAGAATGTTAGTAAGACGGTTAATTATCAATTCCTATTGGGTACAAAGTCAATCTTTAGAACCAGATTCAAAAACAGGATTCTCGGTTTTACTATTATATAATGAATTGGGATTTCCCTTAACTGTACAAACAGTGAAATTTGCACCAGGGACAACTTCTAATATTCATAATCATGGAACATGGGGAGTAGTCGCAATCTTAAAAGGTCAGGAAAAAAACACATTTTGGCGACGGAGTTCCCACCCAGATTTTCCTGATAAACTGGAAAAAGTAGGAGAAATAAATTTATCTCCCGGTGATATTGTCAGCTTTACCCCCGAAACAATACATCAAGTTGAATCCATTGGAGACAAACCAACAGTAACATTTAATATTTATGGAGAAACCAATCCAAAACAGAGATTTGAATTTGATGTAATTAACCACATTGCTAAAAAATTTTAAAAGTAATGGCAAAAACATCAATAACAGATTATTGTGATAAATATAATAATATCTGCGTTTATCTGCGTTTATCCGCGTTTAATTATTTCCTATCCATAAATCAAACCAGAACCTTATAGGAGAAATCGCAATGGCCAGAGTAATTTTCTATGAAAAACCAGGCTGTAAAGGTGGTATAAAGCAAAAAGTTTTGCTCACAGCCGCAGGTCATGAGGTAGTAGTATATAACCTATTAACAGAACCTTGGACAGTGGAAAAATTGCGATCATTTTTTGGCGATCGCCCAGTGATAGAATGGTTTAATAAAGCCGCACCTAGAGTAAAATCAGGAGAGGTGAATCCTGAAAACATCAACGCTGAAAATGCTTTAGTCATGATGTTAAGAGATCCCTTATTAATTCGTCGTCCCTTAATCCAAGTAGGGGATAAAAGAGAAGTAGGTTTTGATGTTGATAAAATTGACGCATGGATAGGCTTAAAAGCTGTAGATGATTCTTTTAAAGAAATGAGTGAAAAACTCATGCAGCAAAACCTCCAAGGCTGCGCTAATGGACACAATCACGACCATGATCATGGTAAAGGTGGTTGTAAAAATCACGAAAAAGAACACCAGCATTAACCATCAAAAAGCCTCTTTATTTCTCTATTCCCTCGTTCCCAGTCTCTGATTGGGAACGAGAAAAATACTACAGAAAAAAGTTTTCATATATTTTCTAGTATTTGACATACGCTTTCAAAATTATTCAAAACTTCACTATTAGTAAATCTAACTATTTCCAATCCATGTCCTTTTAATATATCTGTTCTTTCTAAGTCATAATCTTTACCTTCAGAGGTAAAATGGCTATCACCATCTACCTCAATCACTAACTTCAAACTTGGACAATAAAAGTCAACAATAAAATTATCAATAGGTCTTTGTCTAAGAACGCGAAATTTAAAATTTTTTAAATATTCATTCCACAGCTTTTTCTCTGCGGGTGTCATATTTTTTCTTAGTTCTTTTGCTCTTGCTACAAGCTTTTGGTTATAGGGTAAGTGAAAATCTGATTGAAGTAAGTTTTTTTGTTCAGACATTTTTCATTTGATTGAGATACTAGTGATGATCCCCCCTAACCCCCCTTAAAAAGGGGGGAACTAGAGTTAAAGTCCCCCTTTTTAAGGGGGATTTAGGGGGATCATCTATAATCCTGTCTTTGAATATCCCGTAACCTTGCAGCATCACGCATACCATAATCAGTGCGAGTAAAACGACTTAGCTGCATTTCAAAGAATTCCCGATTTGCTTGTAAATGCTTCGGATTTTCATCATCTAAAGGATATAAAAGAGCCGTTCTCAAAGCTTGAATTACCGCAGATGTGACATTATACATGGAACGTTGGAAAGTAATTCCCAATTGAATCAAAATATCCTCTTCTCCTCGACAATATTCTTGATAATAATCAACAAGATATTGAGGCAAAAAGTGCAACATATCTTGCATTAATAATGTAGGAGGAATACCTGCTGTACCAACAGGAAAGACATCAGCGTAAAGAATCCCATAATGAAAGTCTTTTTGATCTGCTGGAACTTGTCCTGCTTGGGCATTATAAGACTTTGTCCCTCTAAATGGTGCTGTGCGATAAAAAACAGCTTCTACATAGGGTAATGCCGCTTCATATAACCAGGTAAAACCTTTAGATTTGGGGATGATTTCATAACATTCACCATCAATATAAACATGATGATAAATCGGACGACCAGCAATTGCAAATATACCATTTACGAGAAAGTCCATGGCATCAGGTACACCCTTAAAACCACCTTCATCATAAATATCTGACATTTCAAAAAACACAGGTGCCATGACTTCCCAGAAAAGTCCTAAATTAGAATAATAGGACATCATCCGGCACTGTTCCAAGAACATCTCAGGAAACAGTTTGTAAAGTCCTGACATTAAAGGATTTTTCCGAAAATAAGCTTTAATTGCCTTATCCGCATTAGCTTTATATTCTTCCGAATCTAAATAAGCATCAAATTGATTAACTGGGGCGTACATTTTGCGATGCCATAGCATAGCCTGCATACAAGCTTCTGCAAATTCCATGTTAATTCTGTCATGGAATAAATGATGGAAAATCTTGGGCATTTTTCCAGTTTCACCTTTTTCCATAAATGCCAAAAGTTCAGGATGTGCAGTAGCTACACCCCGCCAAATTCTTAAATCAGCATCATCACCAGCATAATGATTATGTAGGTCTAAATATTCTTGGGGTAAGAAATATTTAAACGCTGGTAAAGGATCTAAAAATACTTGTTCAGCAATGTAAAGTAAATCTCGCCAATAGAAATCCATCGGTACAGCATAAGCTTTATAAATACCGATGATTTGCATTAAATTTTCTGGTGTATCTGGCAACATTGAACCACCAGCTTCTAAGCGATGAATAATTTCTGCAAATTCGTGTTTAGAAGGGGGAATTTTGGTAGTTTGTTTTTCTGGAGTTTGTACCATAATATTTTTTCTGTTGATTAATAAATGTTTTGATTGTGGAAAAGATTTTTTTAGAAATCGTAGGGGTAAAGCAAGAGCTTCATTGGTGTCAACTTAATATTAAATCGGCGGTTAGAAACCGCACCTACACAGGCAAAACCCACCTGCGTGGGTTTCAAACAATTAATTTTTCCTTAGTCCGCGAAGGTGGACTTTGTTTGTGTAGTTCCGCAACTTCCAGTTGCCAGGGCTTAAATTAACACCTATGAGCATTGCTAAACCCCTACTCATGGTTTTTGATAATTACTTCAAGGCAATTACGGTTTTTTCGGTAGTAGGAATTGCCGCTACCATTGCGGTAGTTGTGGTTTCACTCCAACGCACTAGCCAAACTGGTTGTACTCCTAAGAAAACAATTAGAGATGCTAAAATTAATGCAGGGATTTTTTCCGCCCAAAATACTTTAGGATAATAGGCTAAGTTATTTTGCAGTTTACCAAAACAGGTGCGGTTGAGAAGAATTACAAAATAAACTGCGGTTAAACCAGATGCTACTACACATAAAAGTGTGGGAATGGGAAAAGTGGAAAAACTGCCTTGAAAGGAAATAAATTCAGCAATAAAACCTGTTAAACCAGGAATACCTGCACTAGCCATACCACTTAAAACTAGTAAAGCACTAATCAATGGTAAACCGCGAATAGGACTCATTAAACCACTAAGTTTGTCTAATTCTCTTGTCCCAACTTTGGTTTCAATAACTCCAACTAAATGGAAGAGAATAGCCAGGATAATTCCATGACTAAACATTTGGGAAACTGTACCAACTAATGATAATGGTGTGGCTGCTGCGGCTGCTAGTAAGATATAGCCCATGTGTCCGATAGAACTATATGCTACCATGCGTTTTATGTCTGTTTGAGCGATCGCTACAACTGCCCCATAAATCGCGCTAATTGCCCCCCAAATTGCTAAAGTTGGGGCGATAATGTGCCAAGTTTGGGGAAACATTCCCAGTCCAAATCGCAATAATCCATAAGTTCCCAGTTTTGCTAATATTCCACCTAACAAAATAGCGATAGGTGCAGAAGCTTCAACGTAAGCATCAGGTAGCCAAGTATGGAAAGGAATTAAAGGAATCTTAATGCCAAAACCTAAAACTATTCCTGATAATAATACTAATTGCATTCCCGCAGAAATGTTTTGTGTAGCCACAGCATCAAAGGCAAAACTATGAGAACCTGTTAACCACACCATTCCTAAAAATGTGGCTAAAATAAACGCGCCAGAAATAGCTGTATAAATCAGGAATTTCATCCCTGCATAAGCCCGTTTTTTTCCTCCCCAAATGGAGATTAGTAAATAAAATGGAATTAATTCCAATTCATAAAATAGGAAGAACAAAAGCAAATTTTCTGATAAGAAAGCACCAGCAACGCCACCACTAACAAACAAAATCAGGGAATAAAATAACCGAGGACGTTCTATATCTTTACTGCTGCTATAAATAGCAATCCAAGTGAGTAAGCTATTTAACACCAACATTAATATTGATAATCCATCAACTCCTAATTGATAACTCAAACCTAATGTTTCATTCCAAGGTAGATATTCGGTAAACTGCATCCCTGGATTGCTGATATCAAATTTTAACAAAATGAAAATATTCCACAGCAAAACTAAACCTGTGACGATTAAAGATACTAACCGAATCTGACTCGCAGGAACATTTTTTGCTGGATAAAAACCGATGATTATAGCGGCTATAATTGGTAGCCAAATTAAAACACTCAACATATTTATTAATTGGTAATTAGTAATTGGTAATAGATTAGCTATTACCAACTGATTTATGATGAATTAACTAACTAAACTGACTTTGCCAGTATCTAAGTCGTAATAACCACCAACTATTTTAAGTTTGTTGGCATTGATTAATTCAGCTAGAACTGGTGATGATTTCAATGTTTCAATTTGCACCAAAATGTTAGCTTTAACAGCGTTTTCTAATTTATCTCCTGGTTGTCCTTGAGATTTCTCGACACCGGGCTTAATTGCCTCTAATAAGCTGCCAATTTGCCCTGGTACTTGTGCGCCTTTAATTGTGGCATCTACAGCACCACATCTTTCATGTCCTAGTACTATAATCACTTTTGATCCTAATACTAAACTCCCAAATTCTAGGCTACCAATTTCTTCTGGTGTGGCAATATTACCCGCAACTCGACAAACAAATAAATCGCCTAAACCCTGATCAAAAATTATTTCTCCGGGGACTCTAGAATCGGCACAGCCAAGGATAGAAGCAAAGGGGTTTTGTCCTTTAGCAACTTCCTGTAAGCGGGCAGAACCTTGATTCTTATAGCGACGCTTTTGGTTAACAAATCTATCATTACCATCGAGTAATGCTTTGAGTGCTTCGTCAGGTTTAACAATGTTTTTAGCCGTGGCTGGTTCGAGTGTAGCTAAATTGGAAGACACCGCGACAGCTACTCCGGCACTAATTACACCTGTACCTAATTGGAGTAAATTTCGGCGAGAAAGGTTTTTCTTAATCACTGGATTATCCCTAATATGATTTAGATGGTAATTATTATTTTAAATTATTATCAGCAATCTAAATCATAAATATTTAGAAAATTAAATTCATGAATTGAATTCCCCAGAAAGGCCATGTCACCCAAGCACCTAAAAAACCGACTCCTAACAGAACTGTTAAGGCATAAAATTGAGTTTGTCCATTGTTACTATATTTCAAGCCTTCACCACCTAATAGAGAGAATAAACCCACAGAGTTGACAATACCATCTACTACAAATCTATCCAGCATATCGGCAAATTTAGAAAGTTGAGCAACGCCGAAAATAATGGTAATTTTGTAAATTTGAGGGGTGTAAAAATCGTAAGCAAATAAATTTTGTAATCCTTGCCAGGGTAGACGAATTGGTTTAGGAATATTACCTAAATAGATGATGCTACTAATACTACAACCAAAGATACTTGACCAAATTAATAGCAGTGCCACATCTTTATTTAATGTTGCCCAGTCAGGTAGTAATGATAGACTTTGCAACACTAAAGGCAGGTGTAAAACAAAGCCCGATAAAATCATCATTGGTAAAACCATCAACCAAATAGCTTCGGGAGAACGTTCACTCATTTGTTTGGGTTTACCACCAAAAATTAAACCAAATTGTCTAGTTAAGCTAAATGTAGTTAAGGTATTAACAACAATAACTATTCCTACTAAAATCGGGTGTGTTGCCCATAAACCATCAGCTAATTTAAACAACCCCCAAAAACTACCTAAAGGGGGAAAACCAATTAAACCCAATGTCCCGACAATGAAGGCTAAACCGGACATGGGACGACGTGACCACAATCCACCAAGTTGGGTAACATCTTGGGTAACACTATTCCAAACTATTCCCCCCGTACTCATCACTAATAATGCAGCAGCGAGGGCATGGGTGAGGATTAATAATAGAGCTGCTTCATTTTGCTGTGTACCTACCGCAATAAATATCAACCCCATGTAAACACTGACAGAATAAGATAAACAGCGTTTAATGTCAATTTGAGCGATCGCAATTAACGCCCCACCAATAGCTGTCACCGCCCCAATCGCCACTATCGCCGAAGATGCCACAGGTGATAAACTAAACACAGGTTGCAATTTAATTAATACCCATGCCCCACTGGCCACTACCACCGAACTCCGCAAAATTGTACTGGGAACGGGTCCCTCCATTGCTTCATCTAACCACAAATGCAAGGGAAACTGGGCGCATTTACCCATTGGTCCGGCAATTAAACCCAAACATACTAAAGTAATAATTGTGGGGTCAACATTGGCACTAGCCGCCCATGCAGCTAACTCCGTATAATTCCAAGTTCCTGAAAGTGTCCAAAGTCCCAAGACACCCATTAATAAAAACAAGTCTCCCACCCGTTTGGTTAAAAAAGCATCTCGCGCCCCAGTTACTACCAAAGGCTGACTAAACCACAAACCTACTAATAAGTAAGTTCCCAAGGTGAGGATTTCTAGAATTACATAGGTAAAGAAGAGATTGTTACACAGAACTAAGGCACAAAGACCTGCTTCAAATAATCCCAATAAGGAAAAGAAGCGTCCCCAACCCCAGTCCATTTCCATGTAACCAATAGCGTATATCTGCGCCAGCAAATTCAAGCCGGTAATAATAATTAACGCACCTACACTGATAGCAGAAATTTCTAAATTAATAGTCAGATTTAAACCTGCGGTAGATAACCAAGGAATAAATACTTCTTTAGCTGGATGATTCCAAGTCCCTGGAAAAGCCAAGACAGCATGAAAAAAGGAGAACAAGGTCATAACCACGTTGACATATCCGGCTGGTCGAGGGCCTGTTTTGCGAATGATTCCCGGCGACCAAGGTATGGCTAAAAGCCCACCTATTAAAGCATAAACAGGAATCAGCCAAACAGTATCTAATAAATACTGATTCATTCAATTACCTCTATAGTTTGCAGCAAAACTTAAAGAAAACACACTAACTAGCGTTGATCCCTATCAACCTAGTCATGACAGATAATGAAAATTTATCTTTATTTAATATTGTTATCAATAGCTTACCTTTATCCATGCCAAAAAGGAATTATTTAATTAAACAAATTTACGATATTTTCTGTAAAGAATTCTTATATTTCCATCAATTGAATTATTAAATAACAACTATTGGTTTAAGTCTATGGATTATCTTTCTATCATAGAGTAGGGGCAGAATCATCTACCCCATCTGTTTCACACTTTAGCAATTATGTCAAACTGTAAATTAGGTAAATTACTTGTCGCAATGATTACGACTGGGGTAAGTTCGCTAATAGGCGCTGGTTTCATATCCCGGTAATCAATAATTTGCACAACAATTAGGTATGCAATCGCCAGAAGTATAGAAATTGCCCCTGTAATAATTGCAACTATCTGAGAACTGTTCATGGGTGTTTCCTACAAATTAAGTTATTGAGAGACTTCTATATCTAGATTGGCATAAATTCTGAGATCAGTTTCATTTGCCAAAATATATCCAAAGCTGATAAGATAACGAGAATGACCGTATATATCACTAAATTAATAAATTAATATGTTTAATTTAAAAGGGATCAAAGCGGTAGCGTTCAGCAGTCCACAGAAATCGCATAACTAATGTAATGTTTTCTTACATGACAAAATTAGCCAAAGCCATATGTTTGTCTAATCTAGCTTATGCGCGAACAATTCCACAAACACATCATACTAATTGAATTATGGATAAGCATATTAAACGGATAATTAAAGAAAATCTCAAGAAATCAATTAGGAATTTTTTCAAAGGTAAGAAAATAAAAAATTACCAAGTATTAGATGATATTTTCCCCAAAGAAAGACGCATACGTTCTCTGATTGGTGGACTAGAAACAAGTTTAGGAACAACTTGTTGGGAACCTATAGCTAAAACTTTAGCAGAGTTAAATGGATTTGAAATCATTCAAGAGAAAATAGTAATTCCAACTCCATTTCCCAAAACTTTACAGAGTGAATTAGATAGATTAGTGTCCGAACGAGAAAATAAGCCTAATAATAGGAGAATTTCAACAAAAGAATGTATACAAAGTCTAAAAAATGCTGCTTTAAAAATAAATCCTCAAGACATCAAGAAATACATATCTCCTTCAACGGGAACTGGAGTTGATCTTCATTTGTCTAAAGATGGAATTGAGTATATATTTGACATTAAAACTACACAATCAAATCAAGGTGATTTTAAAAAATTCAACAAACAAATGCTGGAATGGTATGCTTACAGACTTGCTAAACATCCTGATGCTAACGTAGAAACGCGTATTGCTATTCCTTTTAATCCTTTTAAAAAATCTTGGTATGAAGAGAAAAAAAGTATGTTATCTAGTTCTCCTCTAGATATTACCCAAGATATATGGGTTGAAAATGAATTTTGGGATTTTTGTTCGGGAAAAGAAAATACATTTGAGGAGTTACAATCACTTTTTGTTGAATTAGGACAAGAAAACTTTGCAGAGGAATTTCATGATATTTTTTATCCAAATTAGTTAGATATCAAGAATCCTTAGTAATTCTTTAGCTACATATTCAACCACAGGTACAGGAACAGCATTACCAAACTGTTTTTTAGCTACTTCATCTTTTGTATGGTATTCAAAATCTATAGGAAATCCTTGTAACTTACAAGCGTGTTTTGCAGTAATGGGTATATATTTCTGCGGTTGATAAATTTTTTCTAAGAAAAGATTTTTATATTCCTGTGGATGACTAGCATGAATAGATACAGTTGCGATATAGTCTTTAGAACCAGTAGCAGTTAAAGTTGGGAAAATCTCAGCAGTAGGTAAAATTATTCTATAAATATTATTAATACCTGTCATATTTTTAGAATTCACAAATTCATACTTATGATCAGCAGTTAACCGGAATATACCTTTTTCAAGCAATTTATTTAATTCATTGATCTCTATATCCGTGATAATTTCTCGGAAATTTTCAAAAGATAAAGGATTACCATCTTTATCTCCATATTTTTTACTTCTTCTATATTTAAGAAGTGTTAAGCAAATCATTTTTTCTCTATCACTCGTATTGATAATATCCCAAGAGTGAATTGTTGTATGTCCATTCCTTAAATCAGAAAAAATGAAAAAATCATTTAACTCATCATCTTTTTGAAATCTCGTTCTTGATGGTGGAATTACACCTTTAAATAAAGTATTTGCATCTAGTTTAACTTTTTCAACAACATTAATATTTTTAAATTCATCCAAAATATCTAGAACTTTTGGGTGAATATTCAAAGGTTTAGGAAATTTATACTCTTGACATCTTTCTATATCCCGTCTAATCCCAACAATAAAAACTCTATCCCGATTTTGAGGTAAACCAAAATCGTAAGCATTAAGAACTTTCCATTTCACGCAATATCCTGTATTTGCTAATTCGTTAAGAATCAGTTCCAAATTATCCCGATTTTTAGGACTTGCTAATCCACCAACATTTTCAAAAATGAATCCTTTCGGTTGATTTTTATTCACTAGTCGAATTACATCAAACCATAATTTTCCTCTCTTGTCTTCAAATCCCCTTAAACAACCAGCAACAGACCAAGGTTGACAAGGAACACCACCAACAATTATGTCAATATTAGGTGGAAGTTCACTAATGTTTGTAATATCTCCTAATTCAATTTCATGTTTATTAAAGTAACTAATGAAATTTTGCTGATAAACTTTAATTGCTTGTTTGTCTATTTCAGAATATCCTAAACATTGACCACCTAATTTACTTAAAGCAATTCTAAATCCACCAATACCAGCAAAAAGATCAATAAAAGTGAATTGTTTTTGGTGCGTCACTAATTGTAAAGGCAATTCTATTTGTTTTGATATTGGTAAAAATATAGACTTCATATTTACTAGATAATTTCATTAACCAACTAACTATCACATAGTTATAAACCTAGTATATCATCAAATACATTAAGTTTCCAGTTTTTAACTCTGTGACAACCACTTTACCTTTAAAATACAAGTTTGGGTTAAAACCCAATCAACTCACATAAATAGTAAATTTCTCCTCGTTTTACCTAACCTGCAATTTTTATAAATGAAACTTTCTTGGTTTATGTATCAAGCAAAGATAGTATCAATATATAGAACTTTCCTAAAATTAACCGTTATGTCACAAACTGAAGAAATTCTTTCCCAACTACCAGGCGATGTTTTAGGCGCTTTGCGTCGCACTGACACTATATTAACATCCCTGCGAACTGATAACGCACCCATACCCAACGGAGTTAAAGAAAATTCAGAGAATTTAGACTCTGTGAAATTTGATGTCATTATCTGTGGTGGAACTTTGGGAATTTTAATCGCTGCGGCTTTAGCTGTGCGGGGTGTGCGCGTAGCGTTGCTAGAAAGGGGAATTTTGCGAGGAAGAGAACAGGAATGGAATATTTCCCGGAAAGAGTTAGAAGTATTTCGGGAATTGGAATTGCTGACAGAACAGGAATTAGAAGCAGCTATCGTAACTAAATATAACCCCGCACGAGTCAGTTTTCAAGGTGGTACAGAAGTTTGGGTAGAAGACGTTTTAAATATTGGCGTTAATCCTATTTATTTACTCGAAACCTTAAAAACTCGCTTTCTTAATGCTGGGGGAATGTTATTTGAAAATACACCATTTAGTGATGCCGTAGTTCACCCAAATGGCGTGATAGTAAACAATCAATTTACAGCGAAATTGTTATTGGATGCCATGGGAAATCTTTCCCCAATTAGCCAACAAGCGCGTCAAGAAAAAAAACCAGATGCACTTTGTTTAGTTGTGGGAAGTTGTGCTAAAGGATTTCCGGAAAATAACTCAGGTGACTTATTGTTATCTTTCACGCCTTTGGAAAATCAATGTCAATATTTTTGGGAAGCTTTTCCAGCTAAAGATGGGAGAACCACTTATCTATTTACATATATGGATGCAGAACCACAACGCTTAAGCTTAGAAAATTTATTTGATGAATATTTACGCCTGTTACCAAAATATCAAGGTGTAGAAATTAATCGCCTAAATTTTCAAAGGGCGCTGTTTGGTTTCTTTCCCAGCTATCGTCAAAGTCCTCTGCAAACCCCTTGGCATCGAATTTTGCCAGTGGGAGATAGTAGCGGTAATCAATCACCTTTAAGCTTTGGCGGTTTTGGGGCTATGGTGCGTCATTTACACAGGTTAACCTTAGGAATTGAGGAGGCATTAAAAACTGATCAATTATCTGCCCAATCTTTGGCGATTCTCCAACCCTATCAACCGAGTTTAAGTGTAACTTGGTTATTTCAAAAAGCCATGAGTGTAGGTGTAAATCAAAAAATTGACCCAAATCAAATTAATCAATTACTCTCCGCTGTATTTGCCGAAATGCAGCAGTTAGGAACACCTGTGTTAAAACCTTTTTTACAAGATATCGTCCAGGTTGGGGCGTTGACACAAACTTTGTTAAAAACAGGTTTATCTCATCCTTTATTAGTTGCGAAGATTATTCCCCAAGTTGGTTTATTGAGTTTATTGGATTGGATATTACATTATATTAATTTATGCCTTTATAATGGTTTGTTTTTGGTAACTCCAGTGATTAAATTATTAATTAATAATTTATCTATTCAACAACAATATTACTGGCATCGGTTAATAGATAAATGGCAATTTGGTTCTGGCAATGATTATTCTGAATAATATCTGAAAATAAAATAATTGAACGCAATTCTATCAGGGTAAAATACTTTGCTGTGCTACTTGGGTTACTGCGTGAACGAGAAAGTAATTTTTATTTAAGTGTGTTGCAATCTTCGGGTTATTTGTTAGGAATTTGTTAATTTGTGAGGATTTTTTAGCTATGAAGACAATGGCGGATTTTTTGCATCTCCGTTGTCGCTAAACCTAAATACATTTGCTGTAATTCTCTGGATAAATCAGGGTTTTTGATCAAATGTTCTATCCGGCTTTGCACAGTAGCAATCAAGTTATCTAAGTTTTCGTCAACAACTATATGTTGTTTCTGGATCTGCTTTAAGTCTGGCTGTAGTGGTAGTTCGGTGGAGTTAGTTTGGCTATGGAAATATTTAGCTTTCTCGGTTTCTAATTGAGCTACAGTTATTTGTAATGTTTCTATGACTCCATACATCTCCAGTGGATCAAATATTCGCAACAAGCTGGTTTGAGTGACGATAGCTAACTTTGCTCCCCAATCCCAGGATACAACTAATCGCTGCACTCGTCGCTGCTGCATTTCTTGATGGGCAGACCAGAGGGAATCTTCTGGACTTAGCAAAAATAAGGGTGTACTCATCACTGTTTTTGCCTCAATTTGAGCCAAATTTAATCCCAATGCTTGAAATTGGACGATGTCTCTTTCTGTCACAATTCCTACTGGTTTAAAAGCTGATAAGACATCGTTCCAGGAATCTGTTTTTACTATCACCACGCAACTAACTCGATTTTCCGCCATCATCTGCGCCAAACTGAGTACGGAGGCTGTAGGTGGTGCATGAATTACCTGAGTGGTCATTACTTCTGACACCCGCCGCATTTTCAGTAAATTGGTAGGGCGCAAAATTTGTCTAATACTTTCTGGGGAGACGATTCCTACTACTTGTTCCTCTGCATTGACTATCACCAAGTGGCGAATGCGATATCGTCGAAATAAAAATAATGCTGCAAATACATCCTGAAATGCCTTTTCTGTCAAGGTTATGACTGGATTTACCATAACTTCAGCTATTTTCACATCAGTAAAGTCTGTACCCATTGCTGTGAATTTGACAATATCTCGTTCTGTAAAAATACCCAATAGTTCTGTTTCTTCCATGACTAAAACACAACTTGAACGCGTGCCTTGCATGGAATTAAAGCCAATTTCTAAATCAAAATCAGGTAATAAACAACTATTACCTCGCGTCTGATTCATTAAATTCACAACATTAATTAGGGAAGTATGGGGCGCAACAACCAGTGGATGCCTATCTATCGCCTCTTCTAAGCAGGGAACGCCAATGAGTGGGTCATCAATTTGCATGGTTGACAATAGCTGATAAAGTTAATTTATGAAGTTTTATAAAGTTTTTTGTCATATACATATTATTTTCTACAAATTTCAGTTATGATACGGGGAATGTAAAGGATAAATCGAGGAAACAGCCTATATATAAAGGATTGAATGCTCAAAAGGTAAATATGGGATAAAATTTAAAGTTGTCTATTCAAATAGGGCAAAGAAAACATTTTTACTTTGTGGTTCTAAATCAGAGCCAATGTGGGCATCAGTCTTCGTCCATGCCGGAAATTCTTTGTATTTTACCATACAGCCTGTCTAAAACCCTTTTAACTGATACAGGTTGCCACTGACTGCCTCGCTTGGTTGTATATCCTTGCTGGTTAAGCCACGCGGCAATTTGTGGAAGTGATTTTCCTGACTTGTGGTGACGGCGAATTAATTCAATGATCTGTTGTTCAGACGGATTCTCTACTAGTTCACCATTAACTGACTGTTGACCAAAAGCAGGTGAACCATAGCCGGCATAGCCGCCACTGGCAGCTTTCGCTTTCCTGGCTTGGTCTAGCTTTTCCCACAGGTAAGAGTCTTTTGATTTTTCAGTTGCCATAGTTTTCAGAATTCAATCACCTCTGTAGATATGATATCTCAAATATTGGCTATTCCTAGAGGAATCCTATATTTGGGGATTGTATTGGTTGTTGATTTCATCTCATTTTCAGTTGGAAATAGGGGGTGTTTGAATGCGATTGATTTTCTTAGGAGTACCGGGTGCTGGCAAGAGTACCCAGGGGGCAGCACTGTCAAGCCAATGGCAAATTCCGCATATTTCCATGGATGATATATGCCGTCAGGCGATCGCTAAAGAGACTTCTTTCGGCTTAAAAGTCAAGCCGTATATAGAAAGAGGTGATTTAGTTCCAGATGATTTCATTCTTGATATCATCCGCCAACACTTCAGTCATTCCTCTGCCCAACGGGGTTGGATTCTGGATGGATTTCCTAGTAATTTATCCCAGGTGAAACTTCTTGATCAATTACTATTAGAAATCCGGGCTAAAGGCAACACTGCATTATCAGAACAGCTTTACGACCAAGTTTTTAGCTTTTATGTCCCAATTGATGTTTTGGTACAAAGGTTACTGCAACGAGGTCACTCAGACGATAATCATGAGGTTATTTATAGGCGAATAGAAGTCTATCAGGAGCATTCTAATCCCTTAATTCAGCATTATCGCCAACAAGGTTGTTTAACTGTGATTAATGGCGATCGCCCAGTCGAAATAGTAACTCAGTTTTTACAAGATTCTTTTTCTAAGTCTCGTTTAATAGGAAACAAAAAAACTTTAAATGCTAGGAAAAGATTAATCAAAGCAGGAAAACAGATTTTATCTGCATGACACAAAAATAAAGTAAAAGTCCTGAGTATTTTATGCGAAATAAAAGAAAAATCAAAAGATTGAAATTTCTATGGCATCAGGGTTATAGCACTTCTGAGATTGGCTTTAACTCAACAAATAACTTAACTCATGGATATTCCATTCTATCCTTGAAAATTTCCCATTTCCCAACCAAATAATCACCAATTTTAATTTTTACTGGAAAAACCTATGGCTACTTCTGAAAGTCCGAATGAAACTCTTGTTCAATATATCCAAAAATCAGACTTTGAATCGCTCTTAGAGGAGAAAGAATTATTTGTCATGGACTGCACCGCAACTTGGTGCGGACCTTGTAGGATGGTTGCTCCTTTAATGGATAAACTAGCCCAAGAATACAAAGATCAGGTAAAAGTAGTCAAGTTAGATGTTGGTGATGGCGAAAATCAAAGCATTGCTAAAAAGTACGGTATTCGCAGTATTCCCGCAGTTATGTTTTTCAATCATGGCGAATTATCAGAAATAGTTGTTGGGGTAGTTCCCTATGAAAAATTCACCACAGCTTTAAACAAAATACTTGAACATTCTTGAGGGGGTTTCTCCATGCAGAGAGCGTATATATTTCCATGTCCTAATTGCGGTAGTGAAGCAAAACGTCAGTTTTTAACTGATGGAAAACTAGCTCACAAGCATTCTTTGATGAATCAAATTATCCGCACAGAGTGTCCAGTTTGTGACTACCTGATGGTAATGCGCTCTCTGGATGGAAGTGTCATTGAAGCTTACGCACCCGGAATATCAAGTAATTTTCAACCATTAACTACATCTAATCTTTCTCCAGAAGTGTCTAAGCAGCAAATATTAGAAATGAGTGAATCTATTTCCATCTGCTCCATATTTAGACATTTACCCAATCAAAGTCCCACAGACTCATACCCATTACTTTCAGGATTTTAACCATGATGAAAGCTGAAGACATAATGACCACAGAAGTGATTACAATTCGTGGTTCAGCAACCGTAGCCGAAGCTGTGGATTTGATGAAATATAAAGGTTTGCGTTCTTTAATTGTGGAACCTCGGACAGAAAATGACCCCTATGGCATGGTCAGTGAAACTGATATTGTCTATAAAGTTGCTGCTTATGGTAAAGACTCCAAACAAGTGCGAGTTTATGAAATTATGACTAAGCCTTGTATTGTCGTCAATCCTGAGCTTGGTGTGGAGTATGTAGCTCGCTTGTTTGCCAATACAGGCATCCGTCGCGCCCCTGTAATTAAAGGTAAGCTGTTAGGAATCATCTCAATTACCGATATCCTCAGAAAAAGTGATTTGTTTGAAAATCCAAAACGCATCTTTATTGAAGACGAAATAGAAGTTGCACGGGAAGAAGCGAGAACAATTTGTGCAACTAAGGGCGATTCTTCTCGTGAATGTGCAGCAGCTTGGGATATTATGGAAGAACTTCTGGCAGTAGCATCTGACCAAAGATTAGTGAAGGAGAATGTTGTCAAATAAATACTATTTGCCTTGCCTGATTTGCCCAAAATTCTCATAGGGGTAAAGGTTTTTTCTTGCCTTTGTCCCTTTAAATAACACCTATAAAGATAGTTGATTTGTCCATTTTTTGGATAGGATGAGTCAGGATTTAGATTTAACTTCTATTTCTCAGATCCAAAAACTTCAATTGTTGATATAAACAACAAATTTGTGGCAAATTCACACCTGCTAATTCTGCTTTTCTTAATGGATTACCAAAAATTGCTTCTAATTCTAAAGGACGTTTTTCATCAAAATCAATTTTCATGCTGGTGCGGTAAGGTTTCATTTTCACGGTGTAATCTAACATGGTTTGAATGAAACTTTCAGGAATAATTCTGCCTGTACTTTTTGCCCCTGCAACTACTTCCCACATCAAACTTTCTACTAATTCACCAGTGTGCATATCCGTCATTAATTCATCAGTTCTCGCATCAAGAATCACAGATAAGCCATTATAGGGAATATTCCAAACTAGTTTTTTCCAACGTCCTAATAGTAAATCTTCTAATAGTTCTATTGATATACCCGCATTTTCAAAATCTGCGGTAACTTCCTGCATTTTTTTAGTAATGCCAGTTGATTGATAATTAGATGTATATTCACCTAAAGTAATTTGTCCATAATCTAAATGATGAATATGTCCTGGTGCAACTTTATTAGAACAGAGAAAACATAAACCCCCAATAACGTGGACATTACTCACAATTTCCGCGATTTCTGCTTCGATACCCAAACCATTTTGTAATACTAATACCACCCCGTCATCTTTAACTATTGGTGGTAATAAATTGGATAAAAGTTGATTTTGGGTAGTTTTTAGTGATACTATAACCACATCACACTGTGGCATCTTGTTTACATCGTTATAGGCATTAACTTGAGGGAGGGTAAAGTCACCATCTTTAGACTCAATAATTAAACCCTGTTCGCTTACCTGTTGATAATCACTTTTAAGTAAATAGTGAACTTCTAAACCAGATTTTTGGAGTTTTGCACCATAAAATCCGCCTAATGCGCCGGTTCCCAATATTGCATAAGTGCGTTTATTCATTTTATGTATAGAAAAGTCTTAGTAAAATCATTAGATAATATTCTACCAGAATTTTAATTAATCAAACTTAAACATGATTTACTATCTTTTAGAACCTTTGGTAGATACGAGGTAAAATCAATGCCTGATATTGTTGATATTGCAGTTAGTAATGATGCGTTTAAAACTTTAGTGGCCGCTGTGTCCGCTGCTGGGTTGGTGGAAACGTTAAAAAGTCCCGGCCCATTTACTGTATTTGCGCCAACTGACGACGCTTTTGCCAAGTTACCCCCTGGTACAATTACTACTTTATTACAAAATATTCCCCAGTTAGCACGGATATTAACCTATCACGTTGTACCTGGCAAGTTAACAAAGGCTGATTTGGCAAAACTTGGTACAGTAACTTCTGTGGAAGGTTCTCCTGTTAAAATTAATTGTGATGATGGGTTTGAAGTGAAAAATGCTACAGTTTTAGCAGCGGATATTGATGCTGATAATGGCGTGATTCACGTTATTGATACGGTAATTTTAATGGGTTAAGCCAATAAGAGACTTCCAATTAAAAAATATCCCAAAATTTTTTGTGGTGCGGGCATCTGGTCCCCTAATAATATAAGGAGGGACCAGATGCCCATCCCACATTCCTTAGAGGTTGTTTGAAAAGTATTAGATGAAACCGATAATCTCCAAAAACCTAACCCCCCTGCCCCCTTCCCTACGTTAGCGCAGCGTGCCGAAGGCTGGGAAGGGGGGTTTCAAAGCCTCTCCCCGCTTCGGGGAGAGGTTTACAAGAGGGGTTAATTTATACCTTGAAAACTTTTAAAACATCCTCTTAGATAGCGAACGTAAGAGCGTCCCGGAGGAAACTAGCGCTGCTGCGAGCAGTTCATCTTTTTTGTGTAGTTCTCTCATCTGATTTTTTTGATTTGGCAAATCTTGTAGAGACGTTTTATTAGCGTCTCTATAATTAATAAACTTAGTTTATCGGGCTAGTTCTTTAAAAAATGTAACATAAATGGTGTGAATACTCACTTTTAAGGTAAGATTAGTTTAGTTATCTTAAGAATATAATGTATTTATAATAAAAACCTAATAATCATCACCTACAATTATCCCCAAAAATTAATGTTAGATTTCAACACCTTAATTGAGTTTTCCCACAACAATTGTATAGGCATCTGTGCCTTTCTTGTTCCAGCCAATATTCTGGCAACTTTATCAACGCTTGTCCTCACGTTTCTAAATCGTCCCATGGGTCAGGTGTGGATATCTATAGGGTTTGCTTGTACATTTGCTAGTATCATGATGCTGCACGTTTATACTTGGTTTATGATTGGTGTGGTCATGCCACCAACTTATATTTTATTATCTCTAGCAGTTACCTGTTTAGTGACTAATCTTTTGGTAATTGTGTTACGGAGAAATTCCCTACAGTTGTTTTCTTTTGGTAAGTGATTACAACAAAAGTCAGAATTTCAAAAGTACCAAAAACTCGGTGTTTAGCTTTTTTATAAATAGTCAGAATAGAATTAAAAATAAAAATTATTATTCTGACTATTTGTAATAGCCTTTAATTAACAGCTATTTTTTAAATTTTAACACCAGAAGCCACTACCACTAACACTACCACTACCACTGCCACTAACACTGCCACTAACACTGCCACTAACACTGCCACTAACACTGCCACTAACACTGCCACTAACACTGCCACTAAAACCGCTACTAAAACCGCTACTAAAACCTCCATAGTGACCAGCACCAAAATTTTGTAATTCCTCGGTAGCTAGTTCATTAAGGAAACTGGCATCATCATTAAATAAATCATAACCTATGGGAAGGAGTCCAGATATTTGGATATTAGCCATGATAATTCCTCCTTTATCTATCGTGTTGATTAAAGATAAATTAATAGTCAGAATAGTAGTAAAAAATAAAAACTACTATTCTGACTATTGGTAATAGCTGTTAGTTTGATTAACAGCTATTTTTTTTAATTAGCAACAACTCCAGCAGCAACAGGGATTGTAACATCCGCTGTTACCTCCCCAGCCACCATATCCCCAGCCACCACCTCCACCAAGAACGTTTTGTACTTCGTCGGTAGCTAATTCATTCAGAAAACTAGCAGCATCATTAAATAAGTCATAACCTACAGGAAGTAGTGCGGATATTTTGATATTAGCCATGATAATTCCTCCTTGTTATATATTGTCTTAATCTAGTAATCCTATTTCATTTGTGAATATTGCAAGAGTTAAATTCTTTGTTCACGAATAATTTAGGATTACTATAGTTGCTAGTTAATAGCTATTTTTTTAGCTATTAACAACAACAGCAACAACAGCCACGACCTCCCCAGCCATAACCTCCACCTCCCCAGCCACCACGTCCCCAGCCACCACCTCCACCAAGAACGTTTTGTACTTCATCGGTAGCTAATTCATTCAGAAAACTAGGAGCATCATTCAATAAGTCATAACCTACAGGAAGTAGTTCGGATATTTTAATCTTAGCCATGATAATTCCTCTTTTATGTATTGTATTGTCTCAATAAAAGACAAATCAGATTAGACTTGATATTGACTAATCCTTGTTTTTATTCTTTCAAAAATAATTTATAAGTTCAAGGCTTTGAAACTAAGAGATAAGACTTAATTAAAATATTTTTGTCTAGCTATTTATCCCACATTCCGCACCCACAACTGTCACACCCCAAGCAAACGGATGTATTTAGTACATAAGAACTAAATGTTGAGAGGATTTGTTAAAGCTAAATAGGAATTATTACTATTAAGTTAGAGATACAGTTAAATATTCACGACTAAGTACGAAATTATTGGTTCTTAGGTTATTTTGATAGAAAACTTAGTTTAAAATCATTGAAAGGTTTATCCTCAATGACAATGAAAAAACTAAAAAAATGTGTTGACTCAACAGAAAAATGAGAAAATACAAAACAGATACTTTTGTGGAGTTTCTGTTGTCATGTTGAATATAAAAGACCTTGAATTGAAGAAGATTGACCATTTAGGAATAGTAGCAGGAATAGTAGATTCAATTGGGATAGTAGAAATAATTAATAATTTACTAGGGTCAGAACCAGAAGAAAAAGTCAGTGCGGGTCAGGTAGTAAAGGCGATGATTTTAAATGGATTAAGCATGATGTCACAGCCTTTATATATGTTCCCAAAATTCTTTGAATTAATCGCTTGTGAACACTTAATTGGTGCAGGAGCAAAACCAGAATATTTCAACGATGATAAGCTGGGAAGAGTATTAGATAAATTATTTATAAAAGGACTAGATACAACATTTTTAGCAGTCAGTTTAAATGCGGTAAAAATATATCAGATATCACTTTCATCATCACACTTGGATTCGACATCATTTCATGTAGATGGAGAATATGAAAATAGTTTACCATCAGTAATATTTAAAAATCAAAAAGAATCAGGTTCATTGGAAAAAGAAAATGAAGAGAGTCAATCACCTCAAGCGATAAAGCTGACCTATGGTTATTCAAGAGATCATCGTCCAGATTTAAAACAATTTATTACACAATTAGTATGTTCAGGAGATGGAGATATACCAATATATATAAAAGCAGTATCAGGGAATGAAGTTGATTCTAAAAAATTTGGAGAAATCGCAGTTGAATATCAGAAAAGAATACAAGTTGATAGTTTGATAGTAGCAGATAGCGCATTATATACAGAATCAAATATCAAGTTAATGTCGAGTCTCAAATGGTTAACCAGAGTACCCTTAACGATAAAATCAGCAAAAAACTTAGTGATGAGTTTAGCAGAATCGGAATTTGTTAAAAGTGAAAAAGTAGGATATTCTTATGCCGAAAAGAAAATAACTTATGGAGATATAGAACAAAGATGGTTAGTTGTGCAAAGTCAAGATAGAAAAAAATCTGACTTAAAGAAATTATCAAAGAAAATAGAAAAAGCTTTGACTAATACTCAAACTAAGTTAAAAAACCTATTGCAAGAAAAATTTGCTTGTGCTGCTGATGCTAGAAAAGAATTAATCAAAATAAGTAAAGAATTTAAATATCATCAAGTAGAAAATATCGAAGTTATCGAAAAAAGTCCTAACATCAAAGAAGAAAATCAATCAAAATGCTATCAAATCTTAGCAACAGTTGCTGAAAATAAAGATGCTATTGACCAAGAAGTATTAAGTGCAGGAAGGTTTATAATTGCCACAAATGTTTTATCAGAAAAAGAACTGAGTAAAGAGAAAATGCTGTCTGAATATAAAGCACAGCAATCCTGTGAACGAGGATTTAGTTTTCTCAAAAATCCTTTATTTTTAGCAGATAGTATTTTCCTGAAAAGCCCAGAAAGAATAGAGGCATTAGCAATGATAATGGGGTTATGTCTGCTAGTTTATACTCTAGCACAAAGAGAAATTAGGGCTGCTTTAAAATCCTTAAACTATACTGTAAAAAATCAATTGGGCAAAGCCATCAACAATCCAACAATGCGGTGGATATTTCAATGTTTTCAATCAGTTCATCTTGTTACTTTTCAACAAAAAACAGACTTTTATAACTTAACATCTGAAATGAAGTACATTCTTCTATTTCTCCCAGAAGCTTGCCGTAATTACTACAGATATATAAGTTGATTTATCAACATTATTAATAGTTTAATTATACAATTTGACTCATTAATTTTATTAATGAGTTTAAGTTTTAATGCTATTTTTAAGTTTATTTCTAGAAGGATATAAGTTATGATTAAGTCTTGATAGACTAACAATAAAATTATATTATATTTTTTGCCAGAAACCACCCTTATTCTTTATTGCTTCTTATTGAGAATACATCTGAATCAATTTTCCTATCTAAAATTTGTTTTTTTATATATCAATGTATTCTTTTACTCCTTCTTCATCAATTTACCTCCGTAATCACCGTTTGTGACAGTCAAGGGTGCGGAATGTGGGATTTATGGCAATTAGCTGATAATTTTCATTGTTTAGATTTCTATCAATAGATATAGTAGAGATGTTTCATGCAACATCTCCACAAAATAGATCATTTGCTTGGGGTTTAATTTCCCAAAAAATACCGCCTTAATTAAGTTTGTTTTGTCTAAAGATACCGAAATTAGACAACACATTGAAACTCAATCTTTAATTAGGGTTTGCATAAAAGAAAGCAAAAGGGTTGATAGATAAAGGTTTGCAGGGTTTTATAACCAAACAAGTGCAAGATTATTGACAATAGATGTTTAAAACCCTTGCATTTTCACTCTTCTATAACCGCGTAAATTTGAGGACTAATTGTCCAACCTTCTCTTCCTTCTTCCTTATTCTTGCTTATTATTCCTTCTTCTTCCTTATTCCTCCTGACTCGGTGACTCGGTGACTCCTGACTCCTAGTCCTTACGAAAAGACTTTTTCAGCAAACCCTAATTAGGAAATTCTACCCGTAGTTGATTAACAACTCGATCTAATCCCACGGAATGGGCTGCTTTGAATAATAAGCGATCGCCTGTTTGCATAAATGTTTTTAATCTTGTTACCAAATCAGCATGGTTTGTAAAACATTCGCAAGATATATTATCGGCACTATTAGCCATAATTTCCGCATCTTTACCATCAACTAAGACCAACAACCCATCTAGATGTAAATGTTTGACCATTTCCCCGACTTTTTGATGTAGTTCCGGGGATCTTGCTCCTAATTCTTTCATTGCCCCTAAAACAGCAATTTTCCGCTTTCCTGGTGTGTCCGCTAACAACTGCAAAGCTGCCAACATGGCTTCTGGGGCGGCATTATAGGTTTCATCTAAAATCACCACATCATTAGCTAAAGTGAAGCGTTGACTTCTACCTGTAGGCATATTCACAATGATACCTGATTGCAATAATTGCCAATCAATTTCTAATACCTTAGCTACTGCTAAAGCCGCTAAAAAATTAGTAGCATTATGACGACCGGGTAAAGGTAAAGGTAGATGCATTCCCTCAACTTCTACAGTTTCATGATCAGTTAATTTTCCTTGGATATCCCCACCATCAAAACCATAACTAATCACTTTCCCTTGCCAAAATTTCGCGGCTGTGTCCATTAATAGGCGATTATCATGATTAAGGATGGCGATACTGTCATTTGGCATGGTCGCTAATAATTCACACTTAGCTTGGGCGATCGCTTCCTCTGAACCCAGTAATTCAATATGTGCAGTCCCTACATTGGTAATTACCCCAATTGTCGGCCTCGCAATTTCTGTCAGTTCAGCAATTTGTCCCCTGCCTCGCATGGCCATTTCGATGACAGCAAAGTCCTTTTCTCTACCCATTTCTAAAAGGGTTTTAGGAACACCAATTTCATTATTGAAATTTCCATAGGTTTTATGAACTTTTCCCTTGGTAGCTAAAACTGCCGAAATTAGTTCTTTGGTTGTAGTTTTACCTACCGAACCCGTGATGCCAATCACAGGAATATCAAAGCTTTCACGCCACCATTTAGCGATTTGCTGATATGCCTTTAGTGTATCTTTTACCCGCAAAACCGGAAAGCCAGGATTTTCATAAGCATGATCAACTATGGCAACTATAGCCCCTTGAGCGATCGCTGTTGGCACAAAATCATGTCCGTCAAACTTTTCTCCTCGCAAAGCCAAAAAGACTTCACCCGGTTGCAAAATTCGGGTATCTGTTTGTATCCCGGTACTGGAACGAGCTAAGGTAGATGCAGATAGATTTACAGGTTCAGCGATAAGAACTTCAACCAGTTGGGAAATAGTGATAGAGACTGGCATACTGATAAACGATAGGATGTTTTAAAGCTATTTACAGTAACATTTTTTGCGTCACTTCCATTGACAATCATGGTAATTATTTATGGACAGTGATTGATGTCAAATCATTAAGATTTATTTACTTAAACAATATCAATATTATTTAAATTAGCAGCCATAACCCATTCAGTTACTAGGTTTTATCCCTTCCTACACCAAATAACCTCGCAACAAACCTTATTTTTTCCTAGCCATCAAGTTTGAGAAAATCAGAAGCGATTTAATAATCAAGCACTTATAGTTATTTAAGTTGTAAAGGGAGAAAACCAGATGAAATTGGCTTACTGGATGTATTCAGGACCCGCCCACATTGGTACGTTACGAATTACCAGTTCTTTTAAAAACGTTCATGCAATTATGCACGCGCCCCTGGGTGATGATTACTTTAACGTCATGCGTTCCATGCTATCGCGGGAGAGGAATTTTACCCCAGTTACAACCAGCGTCGTTGACAGAAACGTCTTAGCCCGTGGTTCTCAAGAAAAGGTAGTAGATAACATCGTCCGCAAAGATGCTGAAGAACACCCTGATTTAATTGTTTTAACTCCTACCTGCACTTCCAGTATTTTGCAAGAAGATTTGCACAACTTTGTAGAAAGAGCGCAGTTGGACGCAAAAGGGGATGTAATGCTGGCGGACGTGAACCATTATCGCTACAACGAACTACAAGCCGCAGATAGAACTTTCCAACAAATCGTCCAATATTACATTGAGAAAGCCCGCAAAAAAGGCGAACTACCCACAGAAAAAACTGTCAAACCTTCAGTTAACATCTTTGGTATTTCTACTCTGGGTTTCCACAATAACCACGACTGCACCGAACTCAAGCGGTTAATGGCTGATTTGGGAATTGAGGTAAATTCTGTTATTCCTGAAGGTGCAAGCGTTCATGAGTTGAAAAATCTGCCGAAAGCTTGGTTTAACTTAGTTCCTTATCGGGAATTGGGGTTAACTACAGCTAAATATTTAGAAGAACAATTTGGAACTCCCTACGTAGATATTACGCCAATGGGTGTGGTGGAAACCGCTAGATGTATCCGTAAAATTCAGCAGGTAATTAATGTTCAAGGTGGTGAGGTTAATTATGAAAACTTCATTAATGAACAAACTTTGCACGTATCCCAAGCGGCTTGGTTTTCCCGTTCTATTGACTGTCAGAATTTGACTGGGAAGAAAGCTGTAGTCTTTGGTGATAATACCCATGCGGCGGCTTTAACGAAGATTCTAACGCGGGAAATGGGGATTCATGTGGTGTGGGCGGGTACTTATTGCAAGTATGATGCTGACTGGTTTAGGGAACAGGTAAGCGAATATTGCGATGAAGTATTAATTACAGATGATCATGGTGAAATTGGGGATGCGATCGCTCGCGTTGAACCTTCTGCTATATTTGGTACACAGATGGAACGTCACGTAGGTAAACGTTTGGATATTCCCTGTGGTGTGATTGCTGCACCAATTCACGTGCAGAATTTCCCTATTGGTTACAAACCTTTTATGGGTTATGAAGGGACAAATCAAATCACCGATTTAATCTACAATTCCTTCACTTTGGGAATGGAAGATCACTTATTAGAAATCTTTGGTGGACACGATACAAAGGAAGTAATTACCAAAGGAATTTCTGCTGAATCTGGTTTGAATTGGACAAAAGATGGCCAAGCAGAATTGAATAAAATTCCTGGTTTTGTGCGTGGGAAGGTGAAGCGAAATACCGAAAAGTTTGCCCGTGAACGTGGGTTTAAAGATATCTCGGCTGAGGTATTATATGCTGCTAAGGAGTCTGTAGGGGCTTAGAGGATATTTGATTGACGTTAATTGACTCGTACAGGGCATCTTAAATAGATGCCCTATTTTTATTTTGTTTATCTTTACATAGTGAATAGGTTGACTATTACTTCAACAAAACTACTGGTAGTAGTTGCAATAAGTATACAAATTCATATACTTTTTCGACTTATTTAAATAAATATGCAAAATTGCGTAAATATGTTGCAATAGGTATACAAATTCATATACTTTTTCGACTATGCCCTAACTTGGATAGTGGCTAGAGTGGGTATGAGATCAAATAATCTACTGCAATTAAGGATAGCAAAATGAATAGTGCTGAAAAAGCAGCATTAATAGCCGAACTTTCCGAACTTGGCATTAAGCATAACCCAGAAAAAATTGTGCAGATTGCCAAACAAGCAGATGGTAAAATCGTCTTTTTAGAAGATGGAAAAGCTGGTAAAAGAGGAAGTGGACTTGCACACATTTTAAAAGAACATCGAGATGACTTTGCTAGGCGTGGAATTTCTGAAAATCAAATCCCTGATGCTGTCATGGCTGCTGTAACCAGTGGAACGCTTCTTGGCTATCAAGGAACAACAGAACTCCCTAGAGAAATTTATGAAGTAAATTTTAATGGAAAAAAGCAGTATATAGCAGTGACGGTAGGCGATAATGGTTATATAGTTGGAGCTAATCCGGCCTCTTTACCATAATTCCACCTCAGTAGCTATGGCAATAAAAATCAAACTAATGGCTGATTATGGGTGCGACCCTTTATGGTGGGCAGATGCTGATAAAGTTGGTAACATCGATCCAGCACGATTGCCTCTCAGTCAAGAAACCATTAATCATTTGAGAAAATGGGCCACTGATTATAATGCAACATTAAATTGGCAAGATCCTGGTAATTCACCAGATTTGAGTCCAGAAGAAGAAGCAGCTTTTGAACAAGAAGGTATTAGTTTATGGAAGCAACTGCAAAAAGAACTTGCACCTAATTATGAAGTTGTTTATTTCAGTGAGTCATTAGGTAAAGTTGTAAGTGATATAAATGAATTAAAATCTTTGCGTAGTTTGCATTTATCCTCAAAACGGCTGAGACTTGAACTTTTATAAGATTGCGAAAAAACCTAGATGTGTAGGGGTTTAGCAATGCTAAACCCCTACCTATTGAATCAAACAATTAAGCCATTTTGAATTAAATTCCCATCACTGTAATTGAGAACAAAGATTATTCATCAATACAATGGGGAATACCCAAAACTGCACAAGGAAAATTCTTACCTAGTGTTGCAATTATTGGATGATTACTAGATTGGCAGCCTAAAAAGAGAATATCAGCAGTTTCCAATTGCACAACTTTTTTTAGTTCTTTAGCAAGATTGCCAAACCGCAAATGAGATTTAAACGAACCTTGCCATTCTTCGGCTAGAGTTTTTGCTTGCCACAAAATTCTGTCTGCTTCCTTGATAGAAATTCTAGATTCTCTTTCTAACTGCGTTAAAATTGCTGTTCCTTTTGGTTGATTTAATCGCAATGTCACTGGTTTTGATATATTGCTTAATTCACATTCTAATGGAGGTTTATTTCCAGCAACATTGAATATATCAAAAGATTGATGATTGAGGTTTTCTTCTACTACATAAACGGCTTGAACTGTAACTTGAGAGTTAGTGGCTAAACTCGTTTGGTAGGCAATCCAACAAGCAATATCTAGGGCTGTATGACTTTGAGGTGAACCATCATAGCCGACAATTAAGTTAGCTGATTTTGCCTTTGAACCTCTTTTGGAAAAAGATTTTTGAGATTCTGGTATTAATACCATTTGTTCAATTAGGTCATCACGACCGATAGCACTTTGTAAACGTGCTAAAATTGGCTTAATTTTCACAGTTTTAACTTCTCTCCCTTGAAACGATTAATCAATGAGAAGCGGGGGATGACAATTTTAAATTTTAGATTTATCTTTAAATCCAAAATCTCAAATTTATTAAGGAAGCCCCAATCATAACTGGTATTACAGCCAAGATTTTGGAGGTTCCTTCCATTGCCGACGGAGTTAGCTGACGGGCTAAGACTGGAAGGTGTCTCTCATTAAGATTAGCCCCATATATTTGGTTCCTCCGCTACAAATTCAGCTTTCATGAATTTGAATTAGGCTACCCACTAAAAATATAGTAATACTATTACACTAGGTTTAGATAAAGTCAAGTTGAAGAATATTGAGGATATGCTTGTACTGAGCGGCTTTATTCCTAATTTTTCCTATTTTTCCTAATATTTAATGATTTAAACTATTTTCATTTAGCAAAAGTTAAAAAGTTAGAATTTAGCGATAATTCGTGATTAAACTATGTTTTATGGCTATTTGTCAAGATTTAGGAAAAGTTAATTAATTGAAACAAGATATTTTTAACAGGGTTGTATTAGATAGAGTAGGTAATAAGTAACAGGTAAGAATTTTACCAATTACCCATTACCAATTATTAAGCAGTTACCTTTTCACTTTCTAAACTAGCCAATCTTTCGGCTAATAGTTTTTCCAAAGAAATCAAAGCCTTAGTGAAACCATCAATACCTTCTGCGAGTTTATCAGAAGCCATGCGATCGCCATTGTGCATTTGATCAAAAGTAGCTTGATCAAGAGAGATTTTGGCAATTGATAAATCGGCTACCTTGGCAGGATCAAGTTTGCGGGGTAATTCGGTAACAGTATTTTGCAATTCTGTTAACAAACCGGGAGAAATAGTCAGCAAATCACAACCAGCCAATTCAGTAATTTCGCCAATATTACGGAAACTAGCGCCCATCACTTCAGTTTTATAACCAAACTTCTTATAGTAGTTATAAATGGTGGTTACAGATAAAACTCCTGGATCTTCCGCTGCGGGGTAACTATCCCGGCCAGTATCTTTTTTATACCAGTCAAGAATCCGACCAACGAAAGGAGAAATTAGGGTGATACCAGATTCAGCACAGGCGATCGCTTGGTGCAACCCAAATAGTAAAGTTAAGTTACAGTGAATACCTTCTTTTTCCAAAATTTCCCCAGCTTTGATACCTTGCCAAGTAGAGGCAATTTTAATCAAAACCCGCTCTTTGGAAATACCAGCAGCTTTATATTGAGCGATTAAATCCCGGGCTTTAGCTACAGTAGCATCTGTATCATAGGATAAGCGAGCATCTACTTCTGTAGAAACGCGACCGGGAATAATTTGTAAAATCTTTAATCCAAAGGATACAGCCAAGCGGTCAAAAGCTAGAGATACAACTTGTGCTTGACTAGCACCAGCGCCTGCATCTTTTTTAGCTTTGAGTAAAGTTTGATCAACAATAGCCTGATATTCCGGCATTTGTGCCGCAGCAGTAATCAGTGAGGGATTGGTAGTAGCATCTTGAGGTTTAAACTGTTCAATTGATTGGATGTCTCCAGTATCTGCTACCACAACGGTTACTGCCCGTAGTGCTTCTAGTAAGTTCTTAGGCATAACATATTCCTTAGTCAGTTGTCAGTGGTCAGTTGTCAGTGGTCAGTGGTCAGTTGTCAGTGGTCAGTGGTCAGGGCATAGGGAGTAACAATTACCCATTACCCATTACTCATTACCAATTACCAATTACCCATTTTAGATGCGTCATGCCGTAATTGGCTGTCCAATAGAATGCACTTTAATTAAACTTGTTGTTCCGGATTGACCAATGGGGACACCAGAGGTAATCACAACCTTGTCTCCTTCCTGGACTAAACCACTTTCTACAACAGTATCAACCACATTCACAAACATTTCTTCAGCATTGTGAACAGGTTGAATCAGCAGCGGTTCTACACCCCAAGATAATGCTAATTGACGGTAAGCAGTACAATCCGAAGTCAGGGCAATAATCGGCGTGCTGGGACGGTATTTAGAAACCAGTTTAGCCGTGCTTCCTGAGGTAGTATTGCAGAGAATCGCTTTAGCACCAGTTTCATAAGCAATGCGACATACCGCTTGAGATACTGATTCTGTCACCGTCAGACTACCCGCTGTAGGAGTCCAAGAATGTCTATTTCCTTCTTGGAGGACTGTTTCTGTTTTTAAGGCAATATTGTGCATAATTTGGACAGCAGCAATCGGATATTCACCCATTGCTGTTTCTCCAGATAACATAACGGCATCTGTACCATCCAAAATAGAGTTAGCAACGTCTGTGGCTTCAGCGCGAGTTGGGTCAGGGGCGCTAATCATTGACTCTAACATTTGGGTAGCTGTAATCACCGGTTTACCAGCTTGATTACACCGACGAGCAATTTCTTTTTGAATCAGGGGAACTTCATAAATCGGTACTTCCACCCCTAAATCACCACGGGCAATCATGATACCGTCAGCAGCTTCCAGGATAGCATCTAAGTTGGCTACAGCTTCCGCCCGTTCGATTTTAGCAATGAGGCGAATTTTTGAGCCAGCCCCTTCAATCATGCGGCGTGCGGGTTCGAGGTCTTGGGGAGAGCGGACAAAGGAAACCGCCACCCAGTCTACTCCTAATTGTATCCCAAATCGTAAATCCATCAAATCCTTTTCTGTGATTGAACTCAGAGGTAAAGGAGTTGCGGGTAAATTTACACCTTTGTGAGAAGAAATCAAACCGCCAATATTTACATGGGCGCGGATTTTATCAGCGTCACGACTGGTAACAGTTAATTTCACCCGACCATCATTAATTAAAATGGGTTCACCACATCGCATCATGGCGAATAAAGTTGGTAGAGGTAAGGGTAACTCATTAATATTTTCGCCCTTCTCTTGTAAAACAAAAGTCACCTCAGTCCCAGCTTCTAACATTAGCCCTTCCGGTGGTAATTTTCCCAACCGAATCTTTGGCCCACACAAATCTTGCATAATTGCAATTGGCTTGTGTAAATCTTTGCTAATCCGCCGCAGATGATGAAAAGCTTGGGCGTGAACCTCATGTGCGCCATGAGAAAAATTCAACCGCGCCATATTCATTCCCGCTCTTACCAAAGCTTCTAACTTCTCAGGTGAAGATGTAGCAGGGCCTATAGTACAAACAATTTTAGTGCGACGCATAAGTATGTAAGGAGTAACGGTACAGTAGCACACCCCGTTAAGCCCTGGTTTGGTCATTAGTTATTGGTCATTAGTCATTAGTAAAATTCTTACCTATTACCAATTACCTATTACCCATTACCTAAATTAACCCTTCTCTCTGTGCCATTGACAACATCAAGTCAACGACGCGGTTGGAGTAACCCCATTCATTGTCATACCAAGAAACAACTTTGAAGAAGTTGGAATTGAGTTCAATCCCTGCTCCTGCATCAAAAATGCTGGAATGGGTATCACCTTGAAAATCAGTAGATACTACTTCTTCATCTGTGTAACCCAAAATACCTGCTAAGTCACCTAACGCGGCTTTTTTCATCGCAGCACAGATTTCTTTGTAAGAAGTAGCTTTAGTAGTTTTGAAAGTTAAATCAACTACCGAGACATCAGGAGTAGGAACTCTAAAAGCCATCCCAGTTAACTTACCTTTCAATTCTGGTAACACCAAAGCCACGGCTTTAGCTGCCCCTGTAGCGGAGGGAATTATATTTTGACCAGCACCTCGTCCACCACGCCAATCTTTGCGACTGGGACCATCTACCGTGGGCTGAGTGGCTGTTGTAGCGTGAACTGTGGTCATTAACCCTTCAGCTAAACCGAAGTTATCATTAATGACTTTAGCAATGGGGGCTAAACAATTTGTAGTGCAACTTGCATTAGAAACAATTAAATCTTTTACGGGGTGAAATAGATGATGATTTACACCCATGACCATTGTTTTTACTTTCTCTGGTTCTTTTGTCGGTGCAGAAATTACTACCCGCTTTGCACCTGCTTTCAGGTGATTTTCTGCCCCAGCGTAATCTGTGAACAGTCCCGTAGATTCGACAACGTAATCTACACCCAATTTACCCCAAGGTAATTCTGCGGGATTTCGCATGGATACACAAGGGATAAAATGACCTTCAATGACAATACCGTCTTCTCTGGCTTCAACGTTGCTTTTCAATCTACCGTGTGTAGAGTCGTATTTGAGGAGATAAGCAAGGTTATCGGGGGGAACTAAATCGTTAATACCGACAAACTCAATATTAGGGTTAGTAAGACCAGCACGTAACACAAGTCTACCAATTCGACCGAATCCATTAATACCAATTTTCAACTTCGTCAAAATTAAACCTCCTGTTTTGGGAATTTCAGCAAAGGTTAACTGGCCCGGTTAATTCTAGTCTGACTTAGCTGATTCTTACAGTCACAAAAGGCATAAAGTGAATTTAACTGGCATATTTTAAGGTTTAGTTTTTGGTAATTAGTTATTTATGATCATTTAGATACTTTATTTAAGTATCTGTGTCATATTTTGTTACCTTTTCCCTAATTTCCAATCTTCACCACCAGGTAACTGAATTAACAGTTCAGCAATAGTTTTCGGTAATTCTTTCACAGAATATATATAAGTCAATTGTAAAAATTTTCTAGCGATAGAAGTTACTTCATTTCTATTGACTATTTCTGCTAATTGAAATTCATTATAAATCCCATTCAACACTTCTAAACTAGCGTCAGCTATGGCTAATTCAATTTCATCTTCTAACCAATTATCCCATTCATCTTGATTGATATAATAGGATTTTTTATTTTCTTTGAGATTTACTTTTTTAATTTCTATCAATGAATTACGAATAGAAGCAACCCAAGAATTAGTTAATCGTTGTTCTATTTGGTTTTTAATTAAATGAATTAACAAAATTCTCAAAAATGCTTGAATATTTCGTAAAATCGCTTGTTTACTCATCCCCTCTAATTCATCAACAATAGCTAAAGCATCGGTGTAACGTTGTTCTACAATACTATTTCTGAGGTCTATTAATTCCTGTGTCATATTGATTACCTTTTCCCTAACTTCCAATCTTCACCACCAGGTAAATTACCTAAATAATCATCAATCATATCTGGTAATTCTCTAATTTGATAATTATAAGTTAAGTTAATTAACTCAGTTGCAGTTAATATTAATTGTGATTTATTTAACATTTGGGAAATTTGCTGGCGCTTAAATTTTCCATTCATTATTTCTAAACTAGCGTCAGCTATGGCTAATTCAATTTCATCTTCTAGCCAACTATCCCATTCATCTTGATTGATATAATAGGATTTTTTATTTTCTTTGAGATTTATTTTTTTAATTTCTACTAATGAATTACGAATAGAAGCAACCCAAGAATTAGTTAATCGTTGTTCTATTTGGTTTTTAATTAAATGAATTAACAAAATTCTCAAAAATGCTTGAATATTTCGTAAAATCGCTTGTTTACTCATCCCCTCTAATTCATCAACAATAGCTAAAGCATCGGTGTAACGTTGTTCTACAATACTATTTCTGAGGTCTATTAATTCCTGTGTCATATTGATTACCTTTTCCCTAACTTCCAATCTTCACCACCAGGTAAATTACCTAAATAATCATCAATCATATCTGGTAATTCTCTAATTTGATAATTATACGTCAAGTTAATTAACTCAGTTGCAGTTAATATTAATTGTGGTTTATTTAACATTTGGGAAATTTGCTGGCGCTTAAATTTTCCATTCATTACTTCTAAACTAGCATCAGCTATGGCTAATTCAATTTCATCTTCTAACCAACTATCCCATTCATTTTGATTGATATAATAGGATTTTTTATTTTCTTTGAGATTAATATCTTGAATTTCTATTAATGAATTCCGAATAGAAGCAACCCAAGAATTTGTTAATCTTTTCTCTATTTGATTTTTAATCAAGTGAATTAACAACACTTTTAAAAAAGATTTAATTTGTCGTAATATGGCTTTTTTACTCATCCCCTCTAATTCATCAACAATAGCTAAAGCGTCGCTATAACGTTGTTCTACAATACTATTTCTGAGGTCTACTAATTCCTGTGTCATATTGATTACCTTTTCCCTAACTTCCAATCTTCACCACTGGGTAAATTAGCTAAATAATCATCAATAATATCTGGCAATTCTCTAATTTGATAATTATAAGTTAAGTTAATTAACTCAGTTGCAGTTAATATTAATTGTGGTTTGTTTAACATTTGGGAAATTTGTTGTCTTTGCAATTTTCCATTCATTATTTCTAAACTTGCAGGACGAATTGCCGATTCTATAGAATCCTCTAATATTTCCACCCATTCATCAATATTCAGATAGTAAAATTTTTTATTTTCTTTCAAATTCAATTTCTTAATTTCTAAAATTGAACTTTCAATTAATGCAGCCCAAGAATTAGTTAATCGCTGTTCCACTTGATTTTTAATTAAATGAATCATCAATCTTACTAAAAATGATTCAATATTCCTTAAAATCGCTTGTTTACTCATCCCCTCTAATTCATCAACAATAGCTAAAGCATCGGTATAACGTTGTTCTACAATACTATTTCTGAGGTCTATTAATTCTTGTGTCATATTTGATTTACCTCAATTTGAAAATTTATTAATCTCAGCAAAGAAAAATTAAGAGTTTTGCAGCATTTTTAAATATTATTATGGTCAAATTCTTGATATAAGTCTAATAAGTTGTCCTGGAGTTCTTCTAAGGAATTTCCTTGAGTCCAATAATCAGGATATTCTTCTAAGTAACCGATAAACATATCCTCGTCTTGCCAATAAATATATTTTCTTTTAGTGATTGTTTCCATGATCATCTCAACCTATAAGCAAAGGCTTGATCTAATTATATCAAATTTTTTCAAAAATTAAACATCAGCTTGATTGGCAGGAAATAATTAACTAGTAATTACTTTCTTATCCAGACGTTCAGCAAGCCACAATTTAATAATAGAATCAGAAGTCACACCTAAACGTTTTGCTTCCTGTTCTAAAGCTTCTATCATCCAAACAGGAAAATCAATATTAACTCTTTTTTGTATATACCCTGGATGATGTACTTGAGATAAGTCTAAAAACTCAGTAATATCTTCACCATTGTCAAACTTAGTATCAAATTCTTCAGCTTTCATAAATATTGACCTCTTCAGTACGAGAACGACGAACAGAAATAATTCTTATTTTATCACTACGATAGGTAATGACTGCTGACCAATGTTTATCAGCTATCTTGCCAATCACTAAAAATCTGGGTTCATCCGTTGTGTTTGCGGTTACTTCTACTAGATGCGGATCTTTCCAAAGTTTTTGTGCTTCAATAAAATCAATGTTATGTTTAGTTTTATTTGTTGCACTTTTGTTTGCATCAAATTCAAATTCCATCATTATTTTTGCATCTTTGCGTTTTGATTTTAATAAACTATGTTATCTATTAAGTGTTATTTGCCATTAATTGTTATTTTTGCTAGTCCTTTACAAGCATAATTTACTAATTTAAACGCCCCAATTGTCTTAATAAATCATTGTGATTATTTATTGCTGGTTGAAAATCTGGTTTAATACTAATTGCCTTCTTGTATGATTTTAGTGCTTCTTCATATCTGTGTAAATACCATAGGGAAACACCCCGTCCACACCAAGCTTCATGATAATCAGGTTTAATAACAATAGTCTTATCGTAAGATGTGATCGCTTCTTCGTATTTTTGTAATTTCTCTAGAGACCAACCCCGGTTATTCCAAGCTTCATGTTTGTCAGGTTTAATAGCAACAGCTTTATCATAAGATGCGATCGCTTCTTCGTATTTTTGTAATTTCGCTAGGGAAACCCCCCGGTTATACCAAGCTTCATGAAAGTCAGGTTTAATAGCAATGGCTTTACAGCAGTTTTCGCTCTTATGAGGTACATCTTAGCTAGGCTGTTGACTTTGAACCCTTTACCCCATAAGGCTTCATGCAAAAAATATGTCGTGTGTTCTTGCGAGGAAACGGCTGTTGCAGTGGTTTTTTTCACAAACAAAAAATAACACGAATAATTTTCCGAAAAATCCCTCAAAAACACACAAAGTCAACAGCCTACATCTTAGCCCCCTCATCGCTTGCGGGGAGGGGGTTGGGGGTGGGGTTCTTGTAACTCATAACACAAAGGAAGTGCTGTATCATAAGATGCGATCGCTTCTTCGTATTTTTGTAATTTCGCTAGAGACCAACCCCGGTTATTCCAAGCTTCATGTTTGTCAGGTTTAATAGCAATAGCTTTATTGTAAGATGCGATGCCCTCTTCGTAACGTTTTAATTCAACTAGCTGATAACCCATATACCGACTGGGAATGAATTCCCAGTCTCATAGCAAAAGTCATCTAAAAGATGACTAAATAACCCAGAAATTCTTGAGTAAACTTTAGTTTACTTTCGCTATTAGCCCGGAAATTCATTTCTGGGTGGGTGTGGAAGCCAACAAATAAGCCATCTTTAGCTTAAGTTGACACCAATGAGCAATGCTAAACCCCTACCGATAAAATCAGCTTGACTATTAATATGGCCAAGTCCAATCACGGATTTCTGGCATATCTTCACCATGTTTCTGGATATATTGCTTGTGTTCAATCAGCTTATCTTGCAATTTTTGTTTTACATAGGCTGCTTTATAACCTAATTGTGGTACACGGTCAATCACATCCATAACCAAGTGGAATCTATCTAAATCATTCATCACCACCATATCAAAAGGTGTGGTTGTTGTTCCTTCTTCTTTATAACCACGTACATGAATATTTGGGTGATTTGTATGCCGATAAGTAAGACGATGAATTAACCAAGGATAACCATGAAATGCAAAGATTACAGGTTTATCAGTTGTGAAAATTGTATCGAAATATTTATTACTTAAACCGTGAGGATGTTCACTTTGTGGTTGTAGAGTCATCAAATCCACAACATTCACAACCCGCACTTTTAAATCTGGGAAATTTTGCCGTAAAATATCCACAGCCGCTAAAGTTTCCAAAGTAGGAACATCTCCAGCACAAGCCATAACTACATCAGTTTCACTGTCTTGATCATTACTAGCCCATTCCCAAATTCCTAAACCTTTGGTGCAATGTTTAATGGCAGAATCCATGTCTAAATATTGCAAAGCAGGTTGTTTACCAGCAACAATAACATTGACATAATTCCGACTTCTTAAACAATGGTCGGTTACTGATAGCAAAGTATTAGCATCAGGTGGCAGATAAACCCGAATAATTTCGGCTTTTTTGTTAATTACGTGGTCAATAAAACCAGGATCTTGGTGAGAGAAACCATTATGATCTTGTCGCCAAACGTGGGAAGTGAGAAGATAATTTAAAGATGCAATTGGTCTTCTCCAAGTAATATGACGAGTTGTTTTCAACCATTTGGCGTGTTGGTTGAACATCGAATCAATGATGTGAATAAAAGCTTCATAACAGGAGAAGAAACCATGACGACCTGTTAACAAATATCCTTCTAACCATCCTTGACAATTGGTTTCGCTGAGGATTTCCATAACTCGACCATTAGGTGATAAATGGTCATCTTCAGGAAGAATTTCCGCATCCCAAGCGCGGTTTGTAAATTCAAACAAAGGATCTAAACGATTTGATGCGGTTTCGTCAGGACCAAAAACGCGGAAGTTGCGGCTTTCGTCATTCAGTTTCATTATGTCGCGGAGAAACTTACCAGTAACTTTAGTAGCTTCGGCGTTAACAGTCCCTGGTTTGGGTACTTCTACCGCATAGTCGCTAAAATCAGGCATTTTCAAATCACGCAGCAAAATTCCGCCGTTTGCGTGGGGGTTGTCTCCCATGCGACGCTGACCTTTAGGCGCTAGTTCTGCGAGTTCGGGAAGGAGTTGACCGTTTTCATTAAACAGTTCTTCGGGTTTGTAACTTTTTAGCCAATCTTCCAGTAATTGCAGATGTTCGGGATTACCAACAACATTAGCAAAAGGGACTTGGTGTGATCGCCAATAATCCTCTGTTTTCTTCCCGTCCACTTCCTTCGGTCCAGTCCAACCTTTAGGAGTGCGTAAAACAATCATCGGCCATTGCGGTCGTTCTTTGAAACCATGTATCCGGGCTTCTCTTTGGATACCTTGAATTTCAGGAATAATTGTATCTAATACTGCCGCCATTTTTTGGTGAACCTCAGCAGGATCTGAACCTTCAACAAAATAAGGTTTATAGCCATAGCCAATAAATAGGCTTTCGAGTTCTTTGTGAGGTATCCGTGCTAATACTGTAGGATTCGCAATTTTGTATCCATTCAAATGCAGAATTGGTAAAACTGCACCATCAGTAACAGGGTTGATAAATTTGTTAGAATGCCAGCTAGTAGCTAGGGGTCCAGTTTCCGCTTCTCCGTCACCCACAACCGCCGCAACTATCAAATCAGGGTTATCAAAAACAGCACCGTAGGCGTGTACCAAAGCATAACCCAGTTCTCCCCCTTCATGGATAGAACCGGGGGTTTCTGGGGCAACGTGGCTGGGAATACCACCAGGAAAGGAGAATTGTTTGAATAGTTTCTGAATTCCCTCCTCATCTTGGGAGATGTTAGGGTAATATTCGCTATATGTGCCTTCTAAGTAGGTGTTGGCAACTATACCGGGTCCGCCATGTCCTGGACCAGCTATGTAAATTGCATTGAGGTCGTATTTTTTAATAACTCTGTTGAAATGGGCGTAAATCAAATTCAGCCCTGGAGTAGTTCCCCAATGTCCTAATAGTCGGGGTTTGACGTGTTCTTGTTTGAGAGGTTGTTTGAGTAAAGGATTGTCAAGAAGGTATATTTGTCCAACTGAGAGATAGTTAGCTGCACGCCAATAGGCGTTGATTTTTTGTAATTCTGCGTCTGTTAAAGGTTTTATCTGTGGAATACTGGCAATAGTCATTTTTAACTCCAGTGTAAAGTATTTGCACTAATCAGGTTTAACCCCATCCAAATTAAAACCTATAGTTTTGGAAAAAATGAAATAACTTAATTTTAAATCTTTGGCGTTGCTAAATTGAGCTATGAAACTCAAAATTGCGATTTCCTAAACTCTTATTCTCTGTGACTCTGCGTGTTAATATAGCGGGGCATAGTCTGATAAATTCATACTTTTATTCAGCAACACCAAATTTTTTGTGAATTTTCATTTTCTGCCTCAGTCTTAAAATTATCAGAAAAAACGAAAATATTACTGGGAAAAATGTCCTCATATCCGCGATAAAATTTGCAAACACAACAGCCGACCTTATAAGTATGCAACCTGACTGGAAAACCGTCAAAATTTACGAAGATATCATCTACGAAAAAACCGACGGTATCGCCAAAATCACCATTAACCGCCCCCACAAACGTAACGCCTTCCGTCCCAAAACCGTATTTGAATTATACGAAGCCTTTTGGGATGCCAAGGAAGATATTAGTATTGGTGTAGTCCTCTTTACTGGTGCAGGACCCCACACAGACGGTAAGTACGCCTTTTGTTCAGGAGGTGATCAAAGTGTGCGCGGACAAGCAGGTTATGTAGATGATGCCGGAATCCCCCGTTTAAACGTCTTAGATTTGCAACGTCTCATTCGTTCCATGCCGAAAGTAGTCATTGCCCTAGTCGCAGGTTATGCTATTGGCGGCGGTCATGTATTACATTTAATTTGTGATTTAACAATTGCGGCCGATAACGCCATTTTTGGGCAAACAGGCCCCAAAGTCGGCAGTTTTGACGGTGGTTTTGGTGCTAGTTACCTAGCGCGGATAGTAGGGCAAAAAAAAGCCCGAGAAATCTGGTTTCTCTGCCGTCAATATAATGCCCAAGAAGCTTTAGAAATGGGCTTAGTTAATACGATTGTCCCCATAGAACAACTAGAAACAGAAGGGATAAAATGGGCGCAAGAAGTCTTAGAAAAAAGTCCCATAGCCATTCGTTGTCTCAAATCAGCATTTAACGCCGACTGTGACGGACAAGCTGGTTTACAAGAACTTGCTGGTAACGCTACTCTCCTTTATTACATGACAGAAGAAGGTGCAGAGGGAAAACAAGCGTTTTTAGAAAAACGTCCCCCTAACTTTCGAGATTTTCCCTGGTTGCCTTAAATTTATACCAAAATCGCACTTGTTAAGAAGGTGCGATTTCTAGATATCTAAACGTTTGTAAGTCAAATTTTTTAAAGTGGACAAGAAATTGATGACAGTAATAATGAGTATTTAAATTAGTAAGTAGGGCTTGCTGAAAGAAAGCAAAAGGGTTGATAGATAAAGGTTTGCAGGGTTTTATAACCAAACAAGTGCAAGATTATTGACAATAGATGTTTAAAACCCTTGCATTTTCACCAAAAATAATTGCGTAAATTTGAGGACTAATTGTCCAACCGTCTCTTCCTTCTTTCTTATTCTTCCTTCTTCTTCCTCTTTATTCCTCCTGACTCGGTGACTCCTAGTCCTTACGAAAAGACTTATTCAGCAAACCCTAAGTAGGTGTACATAATAAAAGCGAAATTTGTTGCGTTTTGTAAAATGGCTGAAACTCAATCAGAATATCGCGTTGAGACAACTTTACATACCGTTACATACTTTTAAAATTTTCCATTTACCTACTTACACGCTGATTTTTTAGTTCTTGTGTAGCGGAAGTAGGAATTTCAACAGAAGCTACTGGCAGATGATCTAAATCGGCTGGGAGAGTTTGAGCAGACAAAAAAACAGGTCTGGCTACTGGTAAAATCCAAGCATCTTCTAAAGTTTCCCAAGCAGGTGTAAAAGCTGCTAAAGCTAAAGGACAAGCCTTCCAAACCCCTTGGACAGGTGCGCTCAACTTTTCACACATACCACCACGGCGACCCTGTGGCTGGTAATAACGACAATAACGACAGGTAGATGTTAAACGTTTAATTAATTTCATGTGCCTTAATCTTCAGTAGCGGAGGAGCTAGTTATCACACTTATATATCTTGCTCGTTCAACAAAATAGAGATAAAAGGCAAAAAGTCATTATGGGATACGGGTTGTAGCGATTATTAGCTATAAACAAACTTTATTATGTCTTTAGATTCTTGTTATATTTGTAAATGATCATCGAAGTGTTCACATACTTGTTTTTGTCTAAAACTTATTGGGGATCAAGGTTAAAAGTTTGATTTTAGATTTGCTGATCTTTCAAAAACCTTACTTTAGATAGATTTAAAATCATTCCTTAGCATCTAGTTTACTCAATAATTCAGAATAGTTAAATATTTTAATTAAGGACTTATTATTTACCCTAAAAGCTTAGTGCAGCAGAGAGAACAAACATCCCAGCGTTCCAGTTCACCCGGTGGAGTAGGACATTGACATTGGGGACATAAAGGAAGATGATGCGATCGCATTTGCATCATCTTAGCCCAATTCTCGAAAGCACCTAGCGCATTGTCAAGATTAGGTGTAACTAAGCTATCAGCAGTTAGATCATCAGCTACATAACTAGGATGTTCTGATGCAGAAACAGTTATTTGTGTTCCAGTTGTGGATGAATTTTTCCACTCCGCTGTCGAAAAGCGAATATCTACCAAAGACGTAGACAGCTTGTGATTTAATTTTACCAATATATTTTTCCGGACAAAGGTCAAATTTTGCGCCCAAGCAGCGCTAGACGTTGCTACCCAGACAACATCACGCTGAATTGACAAAGGACGAGTTTGAGCAGCAATCGGAGTTCCCACAACTTCTACCCAACACTTCACCAAACGCGGAAATACTTGTTTTTGCCATTCTGGTGAACGTTGAATATTACCTAAAACATGATCAATTGACTTAAAAGACATATATTGAGGGTGGGGAATTACGCAAAACTGTTAAAAATTAATTTAATCATCTACCCTGACTCCATCTTAACAATGAATCAAAATCCTCTGATGGATTCTACAAAATCCTCTCAAACACCAGGTTTAAACCCTGCCCTGACTACAGCACTAGCTAGTTTAGAAGTACAGTTAGATCAAGAATTAACCAGATACAGACGCACCCGCAAAACATCCAAGCAACAAACATCAGGAAGTGGAGAAAGTTACAATAGACAAAGAAAAACAGCCCTGTTGAACGATATTCAATTACCAGCAGTTCCTCCTATAACCATTCCTGTGGAAAATCCGTTCCTGACGACGGAGACGGAAGCAATTAATTTTCCCCAAGAGTTTGCTATCTCAGACATAGAGGAAAATCCAACTCCTCCAAATTCAGAAAAATCCAGTAGCAGTATAGTTCTTACTAAAATTCAACCTCCTGAAAACCAAACCCTCCTGTCCACAAATAATCCTCCTAAACAACCAGATGATTATTTAGAATCTAGTGAAGCACTATTGCGAAGTTTGACAGCAGAAAAAATACAAACTCCTAATTCTCCTAATTCCCCCAATTCCCGTGACAGTGTGCTGTCACCTATCGGTATTGGTTCAATGCTGTTGTTATTATTGGCAAGTTTGACTTTAGGCTATGTAGTCTTAAATCCCAAAAATTTGCCTAAATTGAATTTCAGTAACTTACTCAACAGTAATTCATCACCGACTGCGGAAAATACAGAAGTAATAAAAAATAATTCTCAACTGGTTATTGAACCAAAAATCACTACCATAGCCAAATATCCTAATTTAGCTACCCAAGAATTTCGCCAAGTTAGAGATCCTAAAGATATCGTAGATTTAACACCGAAAGTTAAACTAACTCCCCAAATCACATCAACTCCCCTAGCTATTCAACCACCCATAACTCCTATTTCTCCATTACCAACCCTTTCCCCACTATCTAGGATTCTACCTACACCCTTAGCAGAGCCTACCGCTACCTCATCACCTCTAGCAGCAGATGTTAAACCTTCAGCCAATGGGTACTATTATATTATTGCTGATAATCAAGGCAATAAGGATTTAACAGCAGCACGGCAAGTAGTTCCTGATGCTTATTTATCACCAAATCAAAAATTTATTTATTTGGGTGCTTTAAAAACTAAGGATGAGATTAAGCGCAGGTTGCAGGAACTAGAAGCAAAAGGGATTAAAGGACGATTACAACAGCCATAATCAAAAATAGTTAGATGATTTAGGATAGCAATATCACAAATCTCAAAGTCCGATAAATGGTCAAGGTAGAGCCAACATGGAAGTTATCCAGCGTATTCTGCGGGTGATTCGTGCTAATTTCAATAGTCTAATCAGCAATGCAGAAGATCCAGAAAAGATTCTAGAAACAGCTTTTATGGAAATGCAGGAGAATTTGGTACAATTGCGTCAAGGAGTAGCTCAAGCGATCGCCACCCAAAAGCGCACAGAACGCCAAGCAGCCGCTGGAGAATCCCAAGGTGAAGAATGGTATCGTCGCGCCCAATTAGCCCTCCAACAGGGTAATGAATCTTTAGCACGGGAAGCTCTCACCAAACGCAAATTTTACCAAGAAACTGCGACAACCTTAATTAGCCAAATTCAGCAGCAAAAAGATGTAGTAGCCAAACTAAAGCAGGATATGCGGACTCTAGAGTTAAAACTTGCTGAGATCAAAACCAAAAAAGATATGTATATCGCTCGCGCCCGGTCGGCTGAAGCTTCTTATCGGCTTCAAGAAATGTTGACTGGAACTTCTACAACATCTAGCTTGGGCGCATTAGAACGAATGGAGGAAAAAGTTTTACAGATAGAAGCACAATCAGAAGCTATGAGCCAACTGGGTAGTGATGATCTGGAAAAACGCTTTGCATCCTTGGACTCTTATAATGATATTGATACAGAACTGGCAACCATGAAAACTGATATGCTAGATCAAGGAGAAAATCCTCAGCCACATATAAATTTACCGAAAACACCAGAACCATAACTTTGCTTGATTAATATAGCTAATTAATAGGTTCATGATTCAGAATAGAAAAAAAAGATAGTCATCCAGACTGGAAAGACTACATTGGAATAGGTAGCTAGTGAACTACCCCGCCGTAAGACGGACGGGGCTTCCCAATTCATCGGGAATAGCCTCAAAAACTCCGTAGTTTTTTTGGTCTGACATTCCCTCACTGGGCAGGAGTCCTGGTCCCCAAGACCCAAATCTTCTTCTTGCGACATATACCTATTAGCTTGGTTTTCGCTTGTGGCATTGATGGTCAAGACAATACCTATCTTACCAGAAAATGCTGGGGACTTCCATGACCCGTTAAATACTAAAAAAGCTAACTATCTAACCAAGAGTGTAAACCTTGAAAGGAAAAATAAATTTATGGGATTATTTGATCGCCTTAAACGCGTAGTTGGTGCTAATCTAAACGATTTGGTCAGTAAAGCCGAAGATCCAGAAAAAATGCTGGAGCAGGCACTCCTGGAAATGCAAGAGGATATGGTCAAGCTACGTCAAGGGGTAGCTCAAGCAATAGCAGCCCAAAAACGGACAGAGAAGCAGTATAACGAAGGACAGAATGAAATTAATAAGTGGCAGCGCAACGCCCAACTTGCCCTACAAAAAGGTGATGAAAGCCTAGCCCGTCAAGCATTAGAGCGCAAGAAAACTTATACTGATACCGCTACAGCATTAAAAACTAGTCTAGATCAGCAAAATGTTCAAGTAGACGGTCTCAAGAAGAGTTTAATCCAGTTAGAGAGCAAGATTTCTGAGGCAAAAACCAAGAAAGAAATGCTCAAAGCCCGGATTACTGCGGCCAAAGCCCAGGAGCAACTCCAAGGTATGGTTAGTGGCATGAATACCAGCAGTGCCATGTCTGCTTTTGAGCGGATGGAAGAAAAAGTCTTAATACAAGAAGCTCGCGCTCAGTCAGGAGCGGAGTTAGCAAGTGCAGATTTAGATCACCAATTTGCACAATTGGAGTCTGGTAGTGATGTTGATGATGAATTAGCTGCTATGAAAGCATCCCTAGCACCTGCACCAGAACCAAAACTACTCACCCCAGAACAACCTAGCCCCTCCACTCCAGTCCAACCAACCAGTACAGCTAGACCTGCTCAACCAGTTGATGCTGAATTGGAAGCCCTCCGTAAACAATTGGATAATCTGTAGTTTTTGCAGATAATTCCATGCAGTTAATCCCACACATCTGATTTGTGTGGGATTTTTCATATATATGAAAACTGCTGTCAAAAGGATAATTGTAAATATCTGAAAAAGGCTTAATTTCAATATCTATAATCTATGCGATCGCCAAATTTTCACGGTAACATCTAAGAGGGTGTTTGAAAAGTATTAAATAAAACCAATAATCTCCAAAAACCTAACCCCCCTACCCCCCTTCCCTCGTAGGGAAGGGGGGTTTCAAAGCCTCACCCCGCTTCGGGGAGAGGTTTACAAGAGGGGTTAATTTATACCTTGAAAACTTTTAAAACATCCTCTAAGCTACCACAGTTAATGATAAGGTAATTGCTAAATTATTGATAAATTAGGGAACAGTTTTTCCTATTTACTGTTCCCATCGGGAGTCAGAGACCCCTTTTAATTCTGGTGACTTCCTAAATACTACTAAGCAACATTCAGCACGTAGGATCGAGTCCCTGTTTTAGTGGTTGGAGTTGCAGTTGAGTTATCCACGTAAGTATAGGTTCCAGTCGCCACGATTTGTCCGAAGTTGTTAACGCTAGTGGCACTTGTCAAAGTTACAGTCGCACCGTTATAGGTAAGCGGTGTGGTCAGCAAGTTGTTCAAGTCAGACAGCACACCGCCGCTCCAAACATAGGCATGATTTGTAGCTGCGGCGATTTGAGAAGCCCCTACGACTTGACCAAATTCATTGATTCCGTTAACAGAACCGGTGTTACCGCCTAAGCTACCGATCGCAGTGAATGTACCATCTGCTTGGAGCAAGAATGGCGTACTAGTCGCGGTGCTGCCACTACCACTAGTTGAAGAACCAATAATCTGACCCGCGTTGTTGATGTCTCGCAAGGTAGCTTGGTCTCCACCAAAAGTGCCTAAATCAGTGAGTTGATATACACCGTTGGCATCTTTATTCCACACAATGGCGGTGTTCTTGGCAGATCCATCCAAAACTCCGTCGCTGTCCACATATCCGACGATTTGACCATTACCGTTGACTCCACGGGCTGTGCCGCCGTCGCCGCTCACAGCCAGATCTGTCAAGGCAGTTACCACGCCATTTTCCCAGTAAAGCGGGTTGTCGTAACCTGATGCTTCAATATTACGACCAGAGATGAGGTTCCTGTTGTTGATGTCCAAGAAGTAGCTCTCCACGCCCCCAAAGTCGTTGATTGTCAGGTTGTAGCTACTGCCGTTCTTTTCCCAAACTAGGGCGCGGTCCGTGGCTAGAGGATTCGGTTGTCGCACTTCATCAGCCGTTCCCAAGATGACACCGCGATCGCTGATGGTATTAACGTTGGGCGTGAGCAGGGTGACGGTTGCGCCATTTGCTGCACCAAAATCGGACTGACCATTTTTCAATCCAGTGCTGGTTATGGCAGTTTGCACGCCATTTTCCCAGATGAAGCCTTGACGGACGTTGTTAGTGTTGACTACACCCGTAGTGGCGTTTGTATTGGTGAATGTTGCGCCTGTGTCAAAGCGTCCGGCAATTTGTCCGAAGTCGTTAATCGAAGCTGCGTTGACTGAACCATTAGGGTTGGTACTGAGAGAACCCAAATCAGTTGCTGCGTAACGGTAGAGTGGTCCGTTGTCCACCAAAGCCTGAGATCCAGATGCCACTCCTTTGAGCGTTGCGAGAAGATCATTACCCGCATACACCAAGGTGTCGCCATTGCTGCTGGTAAAGCTGAGGGATTTACCCAGTAAGCTTTCCCCCAACCGCACTTTGTCGGACGTGGTATTGAACCCCCACACAGCGACGGAACCTGTGCCGCCTTCCAGGATTAGCTTGTCTTTGCCGGTGCTGCCGAGGTACACCGAGTCATTGCCAGTACCTGCGTTGATCACATTGTTGCCTGCCCCGGCATCAATTGTGTCGTTGCCTTTACCAGAGTAGATCGTGTCGTTCCCTGCCCCGGCATAAATTGTGTCGTTGCCTTTACCCGTCAGGATGCGGTTGTTGCCTTCCCCTGCAAAGATGACATTATTCCCAGCACCCCCATCAATAAAATCACCACTCGCACCGGAGTAGATGACATCATTACCCAACCCAGTGGTGATCAGGTTTACTCCTTCTCCCGCAGAAATGAAGTTGTTGCCTTTGCCTGCATCAATAATGTCCCGACCAAAGCCAGCATAAATCACATCACTGTAGTTGCCCGTGAGAACGACGTTGTTGCCATCACCAGCGTAGACGACAACTTTGCTTACGGCATTGATCACATCATCCGCCCCTGTGCCATAGATAGGGGCAGCAGAGCCGAGGGGTGGGGGATTTAGGGGTAATAATGGGTCGGATAAATTACCTATTGCAAAGGCGGTGCTGCCTGGAAGCAGAGAAGATGTGTCATTTGCGTTGAATGTCATTGAGAAAATTTCCTAAAAATTGGTGTGGTAAATGCCCATAAAATCCTCCCCAGTCTGCAAGCAATCTGGGAAGTGATATCGCCCTTAGCCAGCACGAAGTGCCATCGCTCAACTGAAGCAAAATTCTGGGGTCAAAATATGAATGCAAAGATGTTCCAGATATTTGACAATATTTAACGGATTAGAAACCAACAACAAAATCTTGTGGTTACCAAATCAAGAGTTTAAACCGCTTGGTGGGTCTCTTGATTTCTGTAGTTTTTTCATTTTTTAATGCTTCTGTGGCTGAGTCTCTTGTGATGGACTAGAGGGTTCAACTAATTTACCTTCCAAAGTTAAAGACTTTAAATGGAAGTTGTAGTTAATAAGTCTTTTATCTTGCTTTACTCTTAAACAAGCAATCGGTAAGGTAATTGCAAACAAAAGAAACACTCCTACTAAACCAAAAACATACTTGTGCATTCTTTTTTCAAGAACGTCTCTTGGCGTTTGTAGCATTTTTAAATTCCTCAATCTTTAATGCAAAGGTAAATATGGAAACAGGGGATGCCAACTCATAGCTGTAGCCGCAACAAATAGGAAAAATATCCAGAAAAAGATGGTTTTAGATTTAATTTGTTTGTCTTTCCACAAAAAGTAAAGAATCACCCAACTGACCAGCCAACCAATCAGCAACATAGTTTCTTTGCCGGCATAGCTGCCAATGTTTCCCCAAAGTTTACTAGGATTATGGCTTCCGGGTATCCAACCGCCAAGGTCTTTAAGTATTTTTTCTCGCTGTTTAGATGTGTCTGATAAATGATGTGCCACCATCATCGTAAAACATCCTATTCCTCCACTAATTAATGCTGCGGCAGCAGGACCAGAAGTTGCAGGCGGCTTGTTTGCTCCTTTAGCTAAAACACCAGGAAATCTTTTCAATGAACTCCAAATTTTGCCATAGATAGGCTGTGTTTTAAATTCAGATGCCCGTGATAGATCTTTAGTCATTTTCTGATTTTTATTGGTTAATAGTTAACATTGAAAAACTTACAAAGTATGAAGTTTTGCAATACTAAGTCCGGTGACTAGTCCACCCATTGCAAAAAACATCATTGCCATTAAAGCCACACAAGTTGCTGTTAAAACTGGGCGATTTTCTTTTTCTAAAATTGAGTCGCCATATTGCCACAAAATCAACGTACAAGCTACACCTATTGGCAATGTAAATAACACGGTAAATTCGTGATATTCCATTAATATGTATTGTCCTAATGGTGTATTTTCTATTAACCACGCACGAGCGCCACCAAATTCTATATTAGCTCGGTAGCGCATATATGCTAAGTTGCCTGTGGCAATACCTAAAAATGCGATCGCTGTTGACCAAAATGTTAAAGTCCGCATCTGCGGTAAAATTTTACTCCCTCCCCGCAGCAAGGGAAAGGCTAAATGTCCTGTATACACTGCAACTACTGTGGACAGTAAAGAACCGAAGCCATGTACTGTACCTATCCATCTTTGCCACGGACTAGGATTGAAGATGTTAAAAAAAGGCAGAGAAAGAAACAATGCTGCTGAAAGAATACTTAAGCCATAAACGCTGATTTTGGCGATATCTAGCTGTCTAGGAAACTCTGTGCTGACTAAATCGGTATATTTTTCTTCCATCATTAGGTAATCCTCCATTCAGGTAAATTACAGTTACACATCTATTTACAACAATTCTCAATAAGCTTTCAGTCCAAGTATTAGAAAACTTTCTCAAAACAATTTTCATCTTTTCCGATGCTTACTTTGATATCTTTTAGCATTAACTAAATAATCTTCTCCAAAATTTATTTGTTTCTCTGCCACTAAAATACTTATGTATTTTTCATGAAAAGCTTGCTAGTCAAGAATTTTCATGACTAGTGATTTTGATTAAGATATTTAATTAGTGTAGTTAATGACAAAATATAGCATAAGTCTTTATAGCTATTATTGTCAACTATTTGCAATAAGCAGGGAAAATATTTTTATAAATACTGACATTACAGCATGACTCAACCTCTACAGCCACATAGCTTTATCACTAAATTTTGTCTTTTATTTACCTGCAATATGCTGTAATAATGTTTGCCTGATAAAATAACAGATTTTTTTAAGTATTGGATACTTGACAATTATAAGCAAGTAGGCATAGGTGAGAAATCCTCTGTTGTCTCACAATCATTTTTCAAATCTATATAGTTTGTACTTTCTGATTTTTGAGTAAAACGAAATAAACATTTCCCTCTGCCTGCTATAAATAGTGAAGTGGGAACAGATTGGGATAAAGTATTCTCTATTCTGTGTGTCAACTTTGATCAATACCGCCTAATGGAGATTATAATGAATAAGGGTGTAATCAATATCACTGATGCTGAGTTTGAAACGGAAGTATTAAAAGCCGAGCAGCCTGTATTGGTTTATTTTTGGGCTTCTTGGTGTGGTCCTTGTCAACTGATGTCACCAGTTATTAATTTAGCTGCTAACAAATATAGCGATCGCCTAAAAATTGTTAAAATAGAAACTGACCCCAATCCACTCACCGTCAAAGAATATCAAGTAGAAGGTCTTCCTGCTCTGAGACTGCTAAGAGGAGAAGAAGTATTAGAATCTATTGAGGGAGTAATTGGTAAAGATAAATTACTCAGTTTTTTGGATAAGCATTTAAATAATAATTAGTTACCCGTCAGTGATCAAAACTCCATAGTTTATGATCACTCACTCATGACTAATGACCAATGAATAATAATTAAAATGCAATTTGCCACCCGATTACAACCCTTAAAATCCAACGTATTTGCCGATATGGACACAGCCAAGACCATCGCATTGGCTGCTGGAAGAGAATTAATTGATTTATCTTTGGGTTCTTCCGATTTACCGACTGCGAATCATGTCCTAGAAGCGATCGCTCAATCTCTCCATGATCCTAGCACTCATGGTTACTTATTATTTCGTGGTACTCAAAATTTCCGTCAAGCCGCAGCCCAATGGTATGAGCAAAAATTCGGTATCCCAGTTAACCCAGAAACAGAAGTTTTACCCTTAATTGGTTCTCAAGAAGGAACAGCCCATATACCTTTAGCGGTACTCAATCCCGGCGATTTTGCTTTATTATTAGATCCTGGTTATCCTTCCCATGCAGGTGGAGTATATTTGGCCAATGGTCAAATTTACCCAATGCCATTAAAACCAGAAAATGATTTTTTACCAGTTTTTAGTGATATTCCCGTCACTGTCTTAGCCAAGTCGCGGTTGATGGTATTAAGCTATCCTCATAATCCTACCAGTGCGATCGCCCCATTATCCTTCTTTCAAGAAGCCGTGACTTTTTGTCAACAACATAATATTGTTCTCGTTCACGACTTCCCCTACGTAGACTTGGTTTTCACAGAAGAAACCCAAAATCCAAAATCCAAAATCCAACATCTAAAATCCCTTGTTCCCTCAATTTTGCAAGCAGATCCTGAAAAAAGCGTCTCCATAGAATTTTTTACCCTGTCTAAATCGTATAATATGGGTGGCTTCCGCATCGGTTATGCAATTGGGAATCCCCAATTAATTCAAGCCTTAAAACAGATCAAAGCCACCGTTGATTTTAACCAATATTTGGGCATTTTGAACGGAGCGATCGCCGCACTCACAGGACCACAAGACGGTGTAAAATTTGCCGTAGATATTTTTCGTCAACGCCGTGATGCTTTCATTAAAGCCTTAAATAGTATAGGTTGGAGCGTTCCCACACCCCAAGCCACAATGTACATTTGGGCAAAATTACCCCCACAGTGGAGTCATAATTCCATAGAATTCTGCACCGAACTAGTTAAACAAACAGGCGTAGCTGCTTCCCCCGGCGTAGGTTTTGGTCAATTTGGTGAAGGATACGTTCGTTTTGCATTAGTGCAGAAACCGGAAATCCTAGAAACCGCAGTCGAGAGAATTTCTAAATTTCTCCATTAACCCATTCTCATACTTAAATCCAACCACTTAGACTGAGTAATAGGCGCACTGCTAGAAATATAATCAACACCAGTTTCCGCCACAGCGCAAATAGTTTCCAGCGTCACATTACCAGAAGCCTCAATCTTCACCCGACTATCTTCTTGACGAATTAATAAAACAGCCTCACTCATCATTGACAAAGGCATATTATCCAACATAATAATATCAGCCTTGTGCTGTAAAGCTTCCCGCACCTGTTCTAAATTTTCCGTCTCCACCTCAATCGTCAGAGGATAAGGAATTTGAGAACGAATGCGGGTAATAGCTTCCTTAATTCCCCCAGCAGCAACAATATGATTATCCTTAATCATCACCGCATCATCCAATCCCATTCGGTGATTAATCGCACCACCCAACGCAGTTGCGTACTTTTCCAAAATTCTCAACCCTGGTGTAGTTTTGCGCGTATCCACCAACTGAGCCGGTAAATCAGCTATCTTCTCCACATATATATTAGTCAGAGTAGCAATTCCACTTAACCGCATCACCAAATTCAAAGCCACCCGTTCCCCCATTAACAGCGTATCCAGTGAACCATTAATTTCTGCTACCACCTGTCCTGGTTCACATTTTCCCCCCTCAGCCGTGATATTCACAAAATCAACTTGATGATTCAAAAGCTGAAATACCCTAGCAGCGACTGGTAAACCAGCAATTATCCCTGGTGCTTTCGCTATCCATCGAGCCTGTCCTTTCGTAGAATTTGGGGATAATAGGGATTGAGTAGTGCGATCTCCCCTACCAATATCCTCCAGTAACCAACCTTGCAATAATTGATCCAGCACCAAAAACGGTGGTAGTACAGCCCTTGAACTCTTCATATAAACCCTTCTCTTTCTTCCTTCGTGTCCTTCGTACCTATATCCCTCCGGTCCCGTCAGGGATACGTGGTTCATTAACTCCTGATTATATAATATAGAAAAATCAGAAATTTTAACGCCCACAGACCTTGCTCTATAAGGATTTTTATCAAAATGAAAAACAAATTTCAAAAAAGATTGAAAAAGTAGTTGACAAACCAAAGGAGGTTCGATATATTAAGTAAGTGCCTGAAGCGAAGCGAAACAAAAGCAACGCCGAAAGTCGCACCGAACCTTGAAAATATTATAGTTTGAAAGCCAGAATACAACAAGTACCCTGCGTCAGAAAAAGAAAATAACCTGACCGTGGTTGTAAAAACGGTTGAAAGAGCTTATAACAGACGAACCAAAATGGAGAGTTTGATCCTGGCTCAGGATGAACGCTGGCGGTATGCTTAACACATGCAAGTCGAACGGTCTTTTCGGAGATAGTGGCGGACGGGTGAGTAACGCGTAAGAATCTACCTTCAGGTTCGGGACAACCACTGGAAATGGTGGCTAATACCGGATGTGCCGAGAGGTGAAAGGCTTGCTGCCTGAAGAAGAGCTTGCGTCTGATTAGCTAGTAGGTGTGGTAAAGGCGCACCTAGGCGACGATCAGTAGCTGGTCTGAGAGGATGATCAGCCACACTGGGACTGAGACACGGCCCAGACTCCTACGGGAGGCAGCAGTGGGGAATTTTCCGCAATGGGCGAAAGCCTGACGGAGCAATACCGCGTGAGGGAGGAAGGCTCTTGGGTTGTAAACCTCTTTTCTCAGGGAAGAAAAAAATGACGGTACCTGAGGAATAAGCATCGGCTAACTCCGTGCCAGCAGCCGCGGTAATACGGAGGATGCAAGCGTTATCCGGAATGATTGGGCGTAAAGGGTCCGCAGGTGGCATTGTAAGTCTGCTGTTAAAGAGTCACGCTCAACGTGATCAAGGCGGTGGAAACTACAAAGCTAGAGTGTGGTCGGGGCAGAAGGAATTCCTGGTGTAGCGGTGAAATGCGTAGATATCAGGAAGAACACCGGTGGCGAAGGCGTTCTGCTAGGCCAAGACTGACACTGAGGGACGAAAGCTAGGGGAGCGAATGGGATTAGATACCCCAGTAGTCCTAGCCGTAAACGATGGATACTAGGCGTAGCTCGTATCGACCCGAGCTGTGCCGTAGCTAACGCGTTAAGTATCCCGCCTGGGGAGTACGCAGGCAACTGTGAAACTCAAAGGAATTGACGGGGGCCCGCACAAGCGGTGGAGTATGTGGTTTAATTCGATGCAACGCGAAGAACCTTACCAAGGCTTGACATGTCACGAATCCCGGCGAAAGTTGGGAGTGCCTTCGGGAGCGTGAACACAGGTGGTGCATGGCTGTCGTCAGCTCGTGTCGTGAGATGTTGGGTTAAGTCCCGCAACGAGCGCAACCCTCGTTTTTAGTTGCCAGCATTAAGTTGGGCACTCTAGAGAGACTGCCGGTGACAAACCGGAGGAAGGTGGGGATGACGTCAAGTCAGCATGCCCCTTACGTCTTGGGCTACACACGTACTACAATGCTCCGGACAAAGGGCAGCTACACAGCGATGTGATGCGAATCTCATAAACCGGAGCTCAGTTCAGATCGAAGGCTGCAACTCGCCTTCGTGAAGGAGGAATCGCTAGTAATTGCAGGTCAGCATACTGCAGTGAATTCGTTCCCGGGCCTTGTACACACCGCCCGTCACACCATGGAAGTTGGTCACGCCCGAAGTCGTTACCCCAACCGCAAGGAGGGGGATGCCTAAGGTAGGACTGATGACTGGGGTGAAGTCGTAACAAGGTAGCCGTACCGGAAGGTGTGGCTGGATCACCTCCTTTTAGGGAGACCTAATCCATTTAGAAATCGAAGGTAATGAAAATTATCAACAGAAACTAAATTGGTCTAACCTAGGTCGGTCGCAGACTTGAAGTAAAGCTTTCAAACTATGATTTGGTTCGATTAGGGCTATTAGCTCAGGTGGTTAGAGCGCACCCCTGATAAGGGTGAGGTCCCTGGTTCGAGTCCAGGATGGCCCACCTGAAGGAAATCAAAAGTCAAAAGTCAAAAGTCAAAAGTAAATATTTTTGAAGCATGACTAGAAATTTTGAGTTCTTTTTGGGGGTTTGGCTCAGTTGGTAGAGCGCCTGCTTTGCAAGCAGGATGTCAGCGGTTCGAGTCCGCTAACCTCCACATTTGGAAAAAAGATAGCACCTGAAACTATGAAAATAGTTTTTGAATGCTGGGTTAAATTCCAGCCAGAACCTTGAAAACTGCATAAGAGAAAGAGAATTAGCAGCGCAGACGTGAAACATGAGAATGTTTCATCACAGCAGACAAAAAGAAATGTGGTCAAGCTAATAAGGGCTAATGGTGGATACCTAGGCACACAGAGGCGATGAAGGACGTGGTTACCGACGAAATGTTCCGGGGAGTTGGAAGCAAACTAAGATCCGGAAATGTCCGAATGGGGCAACCCTATGTACTACCTGTTGAATATATAGACAGGAAAGAGCCAACCCAGCGAACTGAAACATCTTAGTAGCTGGAGGAAGAGAAATCAAACTAGAGATTCCCTCAGTAGTGGTGAGCGAAAGGGGAAGAGCCTAAACCAAGGGATTTATCCTTTGGGGTCGTGGGACAGCAATATCGAATCCGTTAGGTTAGACGAAACAGCTAAATACTGTACCAGAGGGGGTGAAAGTCCCGTAGTCGAAAACCAAAGGATAGTAGCTGAATCCCGAGTAGCATGGAGCACGAGGAATTCCATGTGAATCAGCGAGGACCACCTCGTAAGGCTAAATACTACTGTGTGACCGATAGTGAACAAGTACCGCGAGGGAAAGGTGAAAAGAACCCCGGAAGGGGAGTGAAATAGAACATGAAACCATAAGCTTACAAGCAGTGGGAGTCCGATTTAACGGATGACCGCGTGCCTGTTGAAGAATGAGCCGGCGACTTATAGGCACTGGTAGGTTAAAGCGAGAATGCTGGAGCCAAAGGGAAACCGAGTCTGAATAGGGCGTTAAATCAGTGTTTATAGACCCGAACCCTGGTGATCTAACCATGTCCAGGATGAAGCTTGGGTAACACCAAGTGGAGGTCCGAACCGACTGATGTTGAAAAATCAGCGGATGAGGTGTGGTTAGGGGTGAAATACCAATCGAACCAGGAGCTAGCTGGTTCTCCCCGAAATGTGTTGAGGCGCAGCGGTAATGATTAAATTTGGGGGGTAAAGCACTGTTTCGGTGCGGGCTGGGAGACCGGTACCAAATCGAGACAAACTCAGAATACCCAGAAGAAGACATTGCCAGTGAGACAGTGGGGGATAAGCTTCATTGTCAAGAGGGAAACAGCCCAGACCACCAGCTAAGGTCCCCAAATCATCACTAAGTGATAAAGGAGGTGAGATTGCCTAGA